>NZ_QJRI01000167.1 GCF_003254565.1 Flavobacterium nitrogenifigens | reverse complement strand
GAGGCTCGAACTCGCGACAACCAGCTTGGAAGGCTGGAGCTCTACCAACTGAGCTACTTTCGCATTGGTTGTGCAAATATAGAAAGAAAGTTCAGTTCAAAACAAGCTTTTGGGCAAAAAAAATCAATAAAAATCAACATTTTTTTATAACTTATTTAAAATTAAAAAGTTATAAACGCAATATTTTTTCAAAAAATCATGATTACAATTAAAGAAATTCCATCAAAAGAAACTTATGCCGTTCGTCAACCTGTTTTAAGAAAAGGAAAACCTATAGAAAGTTGCGTCTTTGAAGGAGACAATCTAGAATCTACTCATCATTTCGGCTTATTTGAGGGTAAAAATTTAACAGGAATTATTTCATTATTTGAAAAAATCAACCCTATATTTGCCGCTCAAAATCAAGCACAGATTCGAGGGATGGCTGTTTTAGAAAACCATCAGAAAAAAGGAATTGGCGAGGCTTTGGTAAGACATTGTGAAACGTATTGCCATAATAACAAAATCGACTTGATTTGGTTTAATGCCAGAACTGCTGCCGTCGGGTTTTATCAAAAAATGAACTATCAGTCACTAGGAGAAGCATTTGAGATTAAAGATGTTGGCGAACATTATTTGATGTTTAAAAAATTATAAAATGAGAATACTTTACTCTTTAGTAGTAATATGCCTTTTAGCGGGCTGTAAAAAAGAAAGCCCAAAACCTGCACCTATTGTCAAAAAAAAGGAACCAGCAATTATACTTACTGATGAGAGAACTGTCGAAATTGATACCGCATTAATAGGAACTTTTAAAAGCGAAACCTTAAAGCAATTTTACGTTGCATCTGAAAATCAAACTGTATGGGGTAATCTTAAAAAAAGAACTTTTGTTCTATCTCAGTTAGAAAAATCAGAAGAACTAGGTCTAGAACCAGAAGATTACAAAATCTCTCAACTAAAAAAATTCGAAAGCAAAGCAGCTTCACTTAGTGATAAAGACTTGGTTACGTATGATATTTTATTGACTTATAATTTTGAGAAATATCTAAACCATATATATAAAGGAAAACTAGATCCTAAAAAATTGTACACCAATTGGGATTTGGATGAAAAAGAGTTTGATGTAAATTCTGTTTTAATTAAAGGTTTCAACAAGAATAAATTAGATAGTATTGTTGAAAACATTCAGCCTAAAACACAAATCTATAAAGAACTGCTAAAAGCTCTTGAAATCATCAACACTTTTCCAGATGACAATGTAAAAACTATTGAATCTGCTGATAAAATTGTTTTAAACGACACTAACCCTGCCTTAACAAACATTAAAAAAAGGCTTTTGTACTGGAACGATATGGAAGGAAAAGACAGTCTTTCTAACATTTACAACCACAAAACTTTTGAAGCCGTTAAAAGATTCCAAGAAAGGCACGGTTTAGCTTCAGACGGAGTTATTGGAGCGGGAACTATTCGTGCTTTAAACTATTCTAAAGAAGACAGAAAAAAACAGATAATTGCCAATTTGGAGCGTTGGAGATGGTATCCGTCAGAATTAGCCGAAAACTATTTCATTATAAACATTCCCGATTACAGCTTACATGTTGTCGAAAATAAAGACACCACTTTGGTTAGAAATATTGTGGTAGGGACAAACAAAAGAAAAACACCTATTATTACTTCGTACTTAAAAACGGTTGTTTTTAATCCGACTTGGACTGTTCCGCCAACGATTCTGAAAGAAGATGTCGTTCCTGCAATGAAAAGAAACCGAAATTATTTGGCCAATAAGAATATTACGATTTACGATACTGCCGGAAAGGTAGTTTCTCCTATGGCATGGAATGAAAACAAACCAAACAACTATCGTTATGTACAAAGCCCAGGTTATGACAATTCTTTGGGATTAATGAAAATTTTATTTCCAAACCACCATAGTGTTTATCTGCACGACACCAATCATCGTAACATTTTTGGTCGCAATAACCGTTCTATGAGTTCTGGATGCGTACGTGTTGAAAATCCGCTGGAACTGGCCCAACATATATTGGATGTTGACGGGAACTGGCCGCAAGACAGAATTGACACTATTATTGCGAGTAAAACAACAATGAGTTTCAAGATTACCAAAAAGTACGCTTTATACCAATGGTATTGGACAGCTTGGAGCAAAAAAAATCAGCTCATTTTCAGAGCTGATATTTATGATCTAGATTCGGATTTATATGCGCAATTAAGAAATTAGCCTCTCCTCCATCGCAAAACTTCTTGACGGATGGTAGATATATAAACACGATTTGTCTTTTATTAATTCGATAATCTCATTTGTCAATTCAACTGGAACTGCTGGACAGCCTTGGCTTCTGCCTAATCTTTTATGATCTCTAATGAAAGATTCAGAAACGTAATCTGCACCATGCATTACAACACCTCTTTCGCGAGCATTGTCATTTACGCCATTTTCTAAGCCATCTAAACGCAAAGAAGCACCATGTTTTCCTTGATAAATTTCGCCAGTTGCATAAAAACCTAAACTGCTTTTAAATGATGAATTAAGGTTTGAAAATGTTGAAGCAAACTCTTCACCAGTATTTCTACCATGAGCTACAAGAGAATTAAACAAAATTGTATTGCTAGTTAAATCAATCACCCACAAACGTTTTGTGTTTGATGACAAACTGAAATCAATCAGTGTTAAGATGTTTTTCTTAATCACTCCTCTTTCTTTCAACAAATAAAATCCTTTTAAAGCTTCTGAGAAAGTTTTAAGCTCAGGCATTTTAAAGTTGTTTGAATTTAATGAATTATAAACGCTTTCGATTTTAGAATCTACTGTAACTTTTTCGACTTTAGCAATCGCCTTTACAGTCGCATTTTTTTTAAGATCTGCTGTGTTTTTTGAATCTTTTCCAAAAGACAATAGCAAAAACACAAATAACGGATAAATTTTGTAAATCATTGAATTTCTTTAGGTTAAACAAAAATTTGGGTATCGCAAAAATATAAAAAAATCATACCTTGCAAAATATGAGCCTGATTTTCAAGGCTTTTTTGCTTAAATTTTAACATTATTAACACAAATTTGCTTTTTATGTAAGATTTTATCTTACGCTAAAAATCATAACCTTTTTAACCGTTTTCTTAAAAAAAAGAAAAACAAAGTAAAAATTTTGAATAGTAAACGGCAACAAGCAGAACAAATTAAACCTGTCATTTCTATAAAAGAATGATTATTAAGCATGAAAACATATATTTATACAAGTGTAAAATGTTTTATCAGCCATAATGACGTCAAAAATAAAGTCGAAAAGAGAGCTTAGCGTGAATTAATTTTAAAAAACGAAGGCTTCTTTAATTAAATCAATATTTTTTTTTACAGTTCATTTTATTAAACATAAATGTAACATTGCTCAGGTTTCAAACTTTAGAAATGCCTTATATTTGTAGAAAACAAAAATGCAATGAACAAAAAAGTTATCCTTATGATTTTAGATGGTTGGGGAAAATCTCCTGACCCTAAAGTATCTGCAATAGACAATGCAAATGTTCCTTTTATAAACAGTCTTTATAAAAACTACCCAAGCGCACAGCTTAGAACCGACGGATTAAATGTTGGTCTTCCGGAAGGGCAAATGGGAAATAGCGAAGTTGGACACATGAATCTAGGCGCAGGAAGAATTGTATACCAAGATTTAGCCAAAATAAATTTAGCTGTAGAACACAAAACTTTAGCAAAAGAGCAAGTTTTAATTGATGCTTTTACCTATGCTAAAGACAACAATAAAAAAGTACACTTTTTAGGATTAGTTTCAGATGGTGGTGTTCACTCACATACTTCACACCTTCGCGGATTAATCGATGCTTCTCAAGAATACGGTTTAGATCAAGTTTATGTTCATGCATTTACAGATGGACGTGACGTTGATCCAAAATCTGGAGCAAAATATATTCATGATCTTGAAGATTATATTAAAGATACTCCTGTAAAAATCGCTTCGATCGTTGGTCGTTACTACGCAATGGATCGCGACAAACGTTGGGAACGTGTAAAATTGGCTTACGATCTTCTTGTTAACGGTGTTGGAACTCCATCAACAAATGCCGTTGCAAGTGTTTTGTCTAGCTACGAAAAAGATGTTACTGACGAATTTATCGAGCCTGTTGTTATTGTTGATGACAATGCAAAACCTCTTGCTACAATTGTAGAAGGTGATGTTGTAATCTTCTTTAACTTTAGAACAGATAGAGGCCGTGAACTTACTGAAGCACTTTCTCAGCAAGATTTCCACGAGCAGAACATGCACAAACTAAACCTATATTATGTAACATTGACAAACTACGACGAAACGTACCAAAACGTAAAGGTAGTTTACAATAAAGACAATATCACTGAAACTCTTGGTGAAGTTTTAGAAAAAGCAGGTAAAAAACAAATCAGAATTGCAGAGACTGAGAAATATCCTCACGTAACTTTCTTCTTCTCGGGAGGTAGAGAAACTCCTTTTGAAGGCGAATCAAGAATTTTAAGAAACTCTCCAAAAGTAGCAACTTATGATTTAAAACCAGAAATGAGCGCTTACGAATTGGCAGATGCTCTTGTTCCTGAATTAAATAAAGGTGAAGTTGATTTCGTTTGTTTAAACTTTGCAAACGGAGACATGGTTGGTCACACTGGAATTATGGAAGCTGCAATTAAAGCTTGTGAAGCTGTTGACGCTTGTGCAAAACAAGTTATCGAAGCAGCTCTTGCTAACAATTATACTACAATTGTAATTGCCGATCACGGAAACTGCGAAACGATGATCAATCCTGACGGGTCTCCAAATACTGCACACACAACAAACCCAGTGCCGATTATTTTGGTTGACAAAGAATTAAAAAACATTCAAGATGGTGTTTTAGGTGACATTGCTCCTACTATTTTAGAATTAATGGGCGTTCAGCAACCAAATGCAATGACTTGTCATTCACTTCTATAATTTTCACCATATAAGTTATATAAGTTCATTAAATAGAACTTAAAAAAATCTCGCAAAGACGCTAAGTCGCAAAGAAATTTATAAAACTTTGCGTCTCTGCGACTTTGCGAGAACTATTTTATACTAGAATGCAAAGCTTAATTCAGCTTTTATCTTATATGATTTTTACTTCTTAAATTAAGCAATGCACATTTATATTTACTTATATCACTTATATGGTTCAAAAAACAAAATGATAAAGTTGCTCAACGCCATAAATCACAAGCCCAATAACCCCTCCAACCAAAGTCCCGTTGATTCTAATGTATTGAAGATCTTTCCCTATTTCTAATTCCAGTTTTTCAGAAACCTCTTTTCCATCCCAGCTTTTTACGGTTGACGAAATCAAATCTCCAATTACTTTTTTATTATTCAAAAGCATCGAAAGCAAATCGTTTTTAATAAAACCGTTTATTTTGTCAATCATAACAGGATCTTCTTTAATTCCGTTTCCGAAAGTCTGAATTAAATTTGAAATGCTATTTTTTATTGAAGAATCATCGCCTTTATTCAAATCATTTGTAATGGACAATTTAATTTCATCCCAAATGCTATTGATATAATCCTGAACCTCTTTTTGTCCAACAAAACCCAAAATCATATCGTTGATTTTAACTCTCATTTCTTCTGAGTTTTTTACTTTTTCCAAGAAATTAAAAATGTATTCGTCAATTTTTACGCGTACTGCGCTTTCTGGCTTTTTCGCTTCATTTAGAAAATCTTGCAAACCATTAAAAACGCCTTCTGTGATGCTTTTATCAGCCAACCCAAAACTTAAAAGTGGTGTCGAAGCTTTTACTTTTTGCCTAATTAAATCTTTATTGTCGGTTAATTCAGTGCTCATTACTTCGAGCAAATTTGTCAGCATCTGATTTTTTAAATTCCCTTTTTGCAAAGGTTCTAATGCCAATGCCACCCAATCGCCAAAATTTATTGCCTCAATTTTTTCCTTAAACTGAACCTGAATAAATCTTCTGACATCTTCATCTTTTATTGTTCTTAAAATTCCTGGAATAATATTTACAGCTACTGCATTGGCAATTTTATTGGCATTTTCTTCCTTCAAAAGCCAATCTGAACCTTTGGTCGCAAAATTAAATTCGTCCAATTTTACTTCTAATTTTTCTCGGTCAAGAAATTCTTCAGAAACAAAATTCCCTAGGTTCTCTCCTATTTCATTTTTCTTAGTCGGAATAATAGCCGTATGCCAAATCGGAATTCCCATTGGATGGCGAAATAGCGCCACAACAGCAAACCAATCGGCTATTCCTCCAACCATTGCGGCTTCGCTAAAAGCCTGAAGCATTGGGATTTTGAAGTAAATGGCAATTATAAAAAGAAGCACAGCAAAACCTAAAAGCGACAAAGCTGTTGCTTTCATTTTCTTTAATGCCTTTACTTTGGCTATATCTTGATCAGTTGAAATTTCCATAATTATAAGCATTTGCACTACTAATTTATGTCTTTTTTCCGAAACCCCTCTACTCTAACTATTGTTTAATCGCCACGAATTCACGAATTTCCTCTTTTTTATCTCTAAAATTTAAATTGGTGAAATTGAATTTCACCAATTTAAATTTGCATAAATTCGTGAATTCGTGGCGAAAAAAAATTACTCAAAAAATGAGATAAAAATTGTACTTTTGCCAACTGAAAATGGAAAAAATATGATTATCCAAAAAACTAGAGAGGAAATAGAATTAATGCGCGAAAGTGCTTTAATCGTATCAAAAACATTAGGAATGATTGCTTCTGAAATAAAAGAAGGAGTTACAACATTATATCTTGACAAATTAGCCGAAGAATTTATTCGTGATCACGGTGCTGTTCCAAGTTTCCTTGGATTGTACGATTTCCCGAATTCGCTTTGCATGAGTCCAAACGCTCAGGTTGTTCACGGTATTCCTAACAATGTTCCTCTTAAAAACGGTGATGTTATTTCGGTTGACTGTGGGGCTTTTAAAAATGGTTACCACGGAGATCACGCATACAGTTTCGAAATCGGAGAAGTTGCACCAGAAGTTAAAAAACTTTTGCGCGTAACTAAAGAATCTCTTTACGTTGGAATTAGAGAATTTAAAGCAGGAAATCGCGTTGAAGATGTTGGAAATGCGATTCAAAAATATACTGAAGCTCACGGTTACGGAGTTGTTCGTGAATTGGTCGGACATGGTGTTGGGCAAAAAATGCACGAAGAACCAGAGATGCCAAACTACGGAAAACGTGGACGTGGAAAACTTTTTGTTGAAGGAATGGTTGTAGCAATCGAACCTATGATCAACATGGGAACTAGAAACATCAAACAACTTAAAGACGGCTGGACAATCTTGACTGCTGACGGAAAACCTAGTGCGCACTTTGAGCACGATGTAGCTTTAATCGATGGAAAACCTGAATTATTATCGACTTTCCAATACATCTATAAAGCTTTAGGAATCGAAAGCAACGAAGAAGACGAATTCAGACAAGTTCCTTTGGTGCTGTAAGGTATTCCACCGAGATTCACAGAGATATACGCCAAGATTCACAAAAAATTATTTATACGCCTTTAAAATGTATTCTCAAAATTTAGTCTCACAGGATGAACTAGATGCTATTTCGTATAAAATTATTGGTTTAGCAATTGAAGTTCACAAACAGCTTGGTCCAGGTTTGTTAGAATCTGCTTATCAGGAATGTTTGTATTATGAAATTATGAATTCCGGTTTAATTGTTGAAAAACAAAAAGCTTTACCAATAATTTATAAAGACATAAAATTAGATCACGGATATAGAATAGATTTGCTGATTGAAAATAAAATTGTCATCGAATTAAAAACTGTTGAAGCTTTTACAGATGTCCATTTTGCTCAAATATTGACCTACCTAAAATTAGGAAATTATCCATTAGGATTGCTTATTAATTTTGATTCAAAAATATTAAAAAACAATATAAAAAGATTTATAAACACTTTGTGAAGCTCTGTGCAAACTTTGTGTAACTCTGCGAAATAACCCCATGAAAAAACTTTTCAAATTAGTTTTAAATACAATCCCGCGTCCAATATTAATTCGTTTGAGTTATGTAGCGCGTCCAATTTTAGCTTTCTCTTTAAAAGGAGATAAATTTACAGATCCAATTGACGGAAAAAGTTTTAAATCGTTTTTGCCTTACGGATATGGAAAACAGCGTAATAATGTGCTTTCTCCAAGTACACTTTCCTTAGAAAGACACCGTTTGCTTTGGTTATATTTAAACGATCAGACTGATTTTTTTACAGCGCCAAAAAAAGTATTGCATTTTGCTCCAGAACAAGCTTTTTACAAGAGATTCCGCAAGCAGAAAAACTTAGATTACACAACAACTGATTTACTTTCGCCATTGGCAGATGTAAAAGCAGATATCTGTAATTTACCTTTCAAAGACAACGAATATGACGTTATTTTATGTAATCACGTTTTAGAGCACATTCCAGACGACACAAAAGCAATGCAGGAATTATTCAGAGTTTTAAAACCAGGCGGAATGGCAATTTTACAGATTCCTCAGGATTTATCACGCGAAGTTACTTTTGCCGATGATTCTATTACAGACCAGAAAGAACGCGCAAAAATCTTCGGACAATACGATCACGTACGTGTTTACGGACGCGATTATTTCGATAAATTAAGAAGTATTGGATTTATTGTAATTGAAGAAGATTATACTAATAAAATTGCACCAGAATTGGTTGAAAAATACTGTTTGGCAAAAGGCGAGATTATTCCGCTTTGCTTTAAACAGGAAAACTAATTTTTCACCATATAAGTTCATTTAATAAAGAGTTTTCAAAATACTAGATTTGAAAACTCTTTATTTTTTTGCCCAATTCCCAAAATATAAGCCTAACCAAATCCCTAAACCTTGGAACCTACAAAATCATTTCAGTTCTGTTTTGACATCAGTTTGGAAAAAAATCTGAATGTCTATATTCCAACCGCATACATTGTTGAGAATACTAGCGAAATCAAATATTTAGACAAAAAAGCAAGTCCAGATGTACTTGAAAGTTTCGGAGTCACTTTTGACAATTTAGATTCTAACTCAAAAAGAATATTAACAGCTTGCGATTCTCTTAAACCCGAATTTATTTTTAAAAAATTCGGTGCTAAAATTAAGTCAGCCAAAACAATTGCTGATTTACAGAAAGATTCGAAAATTGAATTTGCCATTCGTCAACATTTAAAATTCAATTTAAGTTCATTTTACGATTTAATTGTAAAAGAACAATTTCCTTTGTCTTTAAATCTTGGACCCGAAAAAGATTTTTATCGTTCAAGAGTTAGCATTGATCCGCTTGATTTTGAACCTCAGATTCAGTTTGACAAGCATGCTGAAGGAATCACCTATACCCTTTCTTTAAAAGAAAATGAAACTATTTTCCCTCCAATGGACAGCAAAGTTGATATTCTTTTAGACGAACCAGGCTGGCTTATCATCAATAAAAAATTGGGGCAGCTAAAAGAGTTGAACTCTAAAAAGCTAATGCCTTTTTTAAAGAAAAAATCTATAGAAATACCATCAAAATTAGTTGATGATTACTTTAAAAGTTTTATTCCGCAAATAGCGAAAAAAATTGATATTGAAGCAACTGGTTTTGAAATTGAACTTCGAGATAAAATTATTTCTTGTACGATTCAGCCAATTCATGATTTCTTTAAAAACTGTTATTATCTCAATCTTTATTTTGATTATAACGGATATTCATTTGATGCAAGCAAGACTAAAAAAACACATTCTTTTGTGGATTTCAGCATTGCTAATGAACCTAAAATAATTCAGTTTAAAAGAAATCCAAACGAAAATTTATTCATTGAAAAATTAAATAAAATTGGTCTAACCAAAATCAAAAATGAATTATTTGGGTTAAATTCAGAAGCTGAAAATACAGATCCTTTTATCAATATTCAGCTGATTATTGATCATAAAGAAGAACTGAAAAACTTAGGTTTTACAATTGATAACCTAAAACTGGAAAGCAAAGAAATCATTACAGAAAACTATACTATTTCTGCTTCAAAAGAAACAACTGGCGATTGGTTTGATATTAAAATAATCATTACGGTTGGCAATTATAAGATCAATTTCAGTGAAATAATTCCGAATATAAAAAGCAAAGAAAGACTTTTTGCATTGCCTGACGGTAACTACTTTTTAATTCCGCTAGAATGGTTCAGTAAATATGGTTCTTTGGCAAAGCTGGCAAAAACAGAAAATGGAGTTCTTTTGTTGCGTAAAAGTAACTTTACAGCTTTAGACGGAATTTCAGAAATTGACAGTGATTTAGATCAAATTCATCAAGCTGAATTTACTGGTTCTGACTTAATAAAGGCAACTTTGCGACCGTATCAAATTGATGGAGTAAAGTGGCTTTTAGGCCATTTCAATTCCAATATGGGTGCGTGTCTGGCCGATGATATGGGACTTGGAAAAACTTTACAGACTTTATCTGTTTTGGTTTCTGTACAAGAACAATTAGGTTTTACGACCAAAACCACCAATTTTGATTTGTTTGCTAACGAAACCACTATCGAAAGAGAACCGTTGAAAGCTTTGATTGTTCTACCTTCTTCATTGGTTTTTAACTGGTTTAATGAAGCAGGAAAGTTTACGCCTCACTTTTCAAAAATGCAATATGTTGGCAATGAAAGAAAATCTTTAGCAAGCAGAATCAATTCAACCGATTTGATTTTTACAAGTTACAGCATCATTCACAGAGATATTTCAATTTTAGAAAAATACGATTTCCGTTATCTGATTTTGGATGAAAGCCAATACATCAAAAATAAAAATTCTAAGATTTTTAAAGCCATCAATAAAATAAGCACAGGACATAAAATTGCATTGAGTGGAACGCCGATCGAAAATTCGCTTGACGATTTATGGTCGCAAATGCAGTTTATCAATCCAGAGATTTTAGGAAGCTATGCTTTCTTTATGGAAAATTTCAAAAATCCGATTGAGAAAAACCAGAATGAAGAGGTTTTAACGGAATTAAAAAACCTCATCGCTCCTTATATTTTAAGACGAACTAAAGAACAGGTTTTAAAAGATTTACCTGAATTGACCGAGCAGATTTATTACTGCGACATGGATCCAGAACAGGAAAAATTATACGAAAAAGAGAAATCTAAAGCTCGTAATTTCTTGCTTAAAACTGATGGATCTGGCCCAGATAAAATCAATATTATAAATACTTTGATGAAGTTGAGACAGCTGAGCAATCACCCAAAAATGGTTGATCAGGAATCTGAAGTTGATTCTGGAAAGTATATTGCTGTAACCAATTATTTGGAGAACTTAGTAAAAGCAAAACAGAAAGTAATCATTTTCAGTTCGTTTGTTACCAACTTAAATTTCTATACCGATTGGTGTAAGGAAAACAAAATAGAGTTCTGTGAAATTACAGGTGAAACTCCATCAGATAAAAGAGAACAGCAGGTTAAAATGTTTCAGGAAAAAGAAAATCCGTTGTTATTCTTTATTTCGCTTAAAGCTGGAGGTGTTGGTTTAAATATTACAAAAGCTTCTTATGTTTTATTTTTAGATCCTTGGTGGAATCCTTTCGCAGAAAAACAAGGTGTCGCACGTGCGCACAGAATTGGACAATTGAATAAAGTAAATGTGATTCGTTTTATTTCTAAAAATACAGTCGAAGAAAAAATCATCAAATTGCAGGAAAACAAAAAATTATTGTCTGACTCACTTTTAGAAGAAAGTTATATCAATGATGAAATTGAAGGTAACTTAGAGTATATTTTAGGAAATTAATCGTTAAATCCAATAGAATGGCATCTTTTTCGTTATATAAAATTGTTATATTTACAATCTTACAACGTTTTAAGATGCCGAAATTTTTATATACAAGCTTTATTTTTCTTTTCATTTTCACTTTAGCGAAAGCTCAAGAAAAAGAAATCGATCCTCCCTATAACATTAAAACTGCTTCTTTTATTCAGAATGGCAGTAATGTTGCGCCAATTTTCGAATTAGGTTCTCCATTTACATTTCAATTTGATGATTTGTTTGGTAATGAAGCCAATTATTACTTTGAAGTTATTCATTGCGATTACAACTGGTTTCCAACAGATATTCCAAAAACTGACTATATTTTTGGTATGGATAATCAGCGAATTACAGATTTCTCCAATTCGTTCAATACACTTCAGGTTTATACACATTATAGGCTTTCTTTTCCGAATCAGTTTACGCAATTATTAAAGCTTTCAGGCAATTATATGTTGCGAATTCTTAATGAAGACCGAGAAGTTGTTTTCTCAAGAAAATTTATTTTACACGAAAATCATTGTACTGTTGGCGTGCAAGTAAAAAGAAGCCGTAACCTTAGTAATATTGATTACAAACAGAATCTTGATTTTGCTATTTTATCCAATGACATTGTGTTTCAAACTCCATTGCAAAATGTAAAAGTGCTTTTACTGCAAAACGGAAACTTTCATACCGAAATAAAAAATGTTGTTCCCCAATACACAATTGGTAATCAGCTGGTTTATAAATATGACAAAGAAACCCAGTTTTGGGGCGGAAATGAGTTTTTGTATTTTGAAAACAAAGACATTAGAGCTGCCAGTAATAATGTGGCCAAAGTAGGTTCGAACAATGATATTTACAATTCGTTTTTGTACACCAATGCCGCAAGAGGAAATCAGATTTACACTAATTATGAAGATGTAAACGGAAATTTTGTTGTGAAGAACATCAACGGTTCTAATAATGACATTGAAGCCGATTATGCTTGGGTTTATTTTAGCCTTTCTGCTCCTGCTTTTAGAATGAACAAAGACATTTATATTACTGGAATGTTTAACAACTACAGCCTTTCGCCAGAGTACAAAATGGATTACAATAATGACAAAGGAGTTTTTGAAAAAGCCATTATGATCAAACAAGGTTTTACTAATTTTCAGTACACTGTTGCAGACAAAAAAGGGGCTGTAGATTTTGAAAATGCCATTGACGGAAACTTTTATCAGACTGAAAACGAGTACACCATCTTGGTTTATTACAAAGAAGCTACTGACCGTTATCAGCGTGTAATTGGAAAAGGAAATGCAAACTCTATCAATATAGTCAATTAAAACAATGTTAAGGTTTTAGATTAAACGATTTTTTTTTGTAGCTTTGCCTCTATAACACTCACATATATACGGCGTTAGTATGGTTTCTCAAATTACACGAGGCATAAAAATATCTGTTTTGACTAGTTTTGAAGGTACATACTTCAAAAACTACAAGATTCATTTTGCTTTTAGCTACGTAGTTACCATCGAAAATCATAGTAAAGATTCTGTACAATTAACTTCTCGCCACTGGGAAATTTTTGATTCTTTAAATGATTTAGAAGTTGTAGATGGTGAGGGTGTAATTGGTAAAAAACCAGTTCTAAAACCTGGTGAAAACCATACGTACAGTTCTGGCTGTTTATTATCGTCTCCTTACGGCGCAATGAAAGGTCATTTTAATATGATCAACTTTACTACAACAAAAACATTCAAAGTAATTGTTCCTACTTTTAGAATGTGTGCTCCTTTTGCATTAAATTAAGATATAGTTTACAACTATTGCTTTTATCGTTATCTTAATCATAAAATTGTCAATTTATTAATTTATCCTTTGTACTTTTGTGCAACGTTAGATTATTCGTAACAAAACAAATCGTCTAACTTTAAATTGTCTAATTCACAAAATTTTAAATAACATGCTTAAAGGATTTTTCCATGTACCAAAAGCGGTAAACGAGCCTGTAAAGAGCTACGCACCAAACTCACCAGAAAAAGCTGCTGTTCAAGCTGCTTACACCACAATGTGGAATTCTCAAATTGACGTTCCTTTGTATATTGGAAACGAAGAAATTAGAACTGGAAATACAAGAAACATTACAGCTCCTCACGATCACCAGCACGTAGTTGGAAAATATCATTTAGCTGAAAAACAACATATTGAAAAAGCAATTGCAAATGCACTTGAATCAAGAAAAGCATGGGCAAACTTAGCATGGGAACAGCGTGCTGCTATTTTCTTAAAAGCTGCTGAACTTATCGCTGGACCATACAGAGCTCGTATTAACGCTGCTACAATGATTGGTCAATCTAAAAATATTCACCAAGCAGAAATTGATGCTTCTTGCGAATTAATCGACTTTTTACGTTACAATGTTGAGTTTATGACTCAAATCTACAACGATCAACCAAAATCAGATTCTTCTGTTTGGAACCGTGTAGAGTACAGACCATTAGAAGGTTTTGTTTATGCTATTACTCCATTTAACTTTACTGCAATCGCTGCAAACCTTCCTGCAAGTGCTGCAATGATGGGTAACGTTGTGGTTTGGAAACCAAGTGATAGTCAAGTATTTTCTACAAAAATCATTTTAGAAGTTTTCAAAGAGGCTGGAGTTCCTGACGGAGTTATCAACGTAGTTTTTGGAGATGCTTTAATGATTACAGATACAGTTTTAGCTAGCCGTGATTTTGCTGGTGTTCACTTTACAGGATCAACTCATGTATTTAAAGATATTTGGGCTAAAATTGGAGCAAACATTCACAACTACAAAACGTACCCAAGAATCGTTGGTGAAACGGGGGGTAAAGATTTTATCATTGCTCACCCAAGTGCAAACGTAAAACAAGTGGTTACAGGAATTACTCGTGGAGCTTTCGAATTCCAAGGACAAAAATGTTCTGCTGCTTCTAGAGCTTATATTCCACAAAGTTTATGGCCAGCTGTAAAAGAACAATTGATTGCTGATGTAAAATCTATGAAAATGGGTTCTCCAGAAGATTTCGGAAACTTCATTACAGCAGTTATCCACGAAGGTTCTTTTGACAAGTTAGCAAGTTATATTGATCAAGCTAAAAAAGATGCTGACGCAGAAATCATCGTTGGTGGAAATTACGATAAATCTGTAGGTTACTTTATTGAGCCAACAGTTATTGTAACTACAAACCCAAAATATACTACAATGGAAACTGAGTTGTTCGGACCAGTTATCACTATTTATGTTTATGAAGATGCTAAATGGGAAGAGACTTTAGAATTAGTTGACACTACTTCTGAGTATGCTTTAACAGGAGCAGTATTCAGCCAAGATCGTTATGCTATTGAAGTAGCGACAACTAAATTACAAAACTCTGCTGGTAACTTCTACATCAATGACAAACCAACTGGAGCTGTTGTAGGAATGCAACCATTTGGTGGAGCAAGAGCTTCTGGAACTAACGATAAAGCAGGTTCTGCATTAAACTTATTGCGTTGGGCTTCTCCAAGAACTATCAAAGAAACTTTTGTAACTCCAGAAGATTACAGATATCCTTTCTTAGGTTAATTTTTGTTTCAAGTTTCAGGTTTCAAGTTTTGGAATCTGTCAATATAAAAAAGCCGGAATTTCATTTTGAAATTCCGGCTTTTGTTTTTGTAACAAAAAAATACTTCATCAAAATGCAGATCACATCAACAATTAATTCTTTTTATTATTTGTAATACTTTTCTTATTTATTTAAGAATCAACGCTTTAAAACTCTTAAATACCTTATTTTAATACTTAAAAAACTTTTTGCTCCATTCGAAAAACATACATCCTTATACATTTGTTTCAATATTAGAAGACCTTAATAGATATAACAAAATAAATAGCATAAGTATGAGAAATTTAAACAATGTTCCTAAAGTTATTCTGGAATCTAAAAGTATAGGGCACCCTATTAATTACAAATGGACAAAGAAGAAAATAAATAAACTTTTAGATTGCGTAGAAGGAAATGACGACCTTGAGAACATTCTAATGCAGATTAACCACAAAGGCTCTATGGGATTGACAGCTGCATTATTAGAATGGATATATTGGCGTTTTACAGGTTATAGCCAAGCTACACACGACACACAAAAACGTATTGAAGCACTTTGGTGCTCTATTAATAATTGCGTACAGACAAACCCTTTATTATTTGATACAGAATTTGAAATACCTGCCAGTGGTTCTGTCAATGGAGCTCTTTGGATTGCTTTAATGAATGTTAGAATAATAGACGCTCGATATAGAAAAGGCTCCTATTTTTTACAAAATGATCTTGTGGGATTGGTTCTACTAGCTCGTCATATTACACCAAAAAAGAAAAATTTTGACAGCTGGTTCGAACAAACTATTATGAAACTGACTCATTCTCATCCTAATCCTTACAAAAAAGATAAATTAGATGAAAGTGACGAAGCGGTATATGACTCGTCAAATGAGCCTGTAATCTGTAGGGAGTTTTTCTTTGACGAAAAATTCGAATATTCAGTTGAGGCATCAGAGAATGCAATTCATGGATTCATTGATAGTTTAGACCATAAAGCAAATAGCTTTTTAAATCTTCCGAAAAAGGCTTCTTAATTTTAAACTGTTTAGTTTTGTTCAAAAAAAAATAACCCGCTTAGAATTTCCTAATCGGGTTATTTCTTATTAAGGTTTAAATTTTAGCGGAAGATGAACCACTTTTTTCGTTTCAAAAAATTCATCTTCAAAAAAATCAGCTAAATCATATAAAGTAGCATTTGGAAAATCTTTTAGTTCTTCGGCTAAGTCACCGCCCTTTAAATAAAGAATTCCATTTTTTAATAGGTGTTTGTGCTGTTTCTTGATTTTGTCTTTAATCCATGAAACAAAATCAGGCATATTAGTAACGGCTCGACTTACAATAAAATCGAAATCCCCTTTTACTAATTCAGCACGTTTTTGTTCCGCCTTTACGTTCTTTAACTCTAATGCATCAACAACACCCTGAACTACTCTTATTTTTTTGGCAATAACGTCAATTAAATAAAAACGGGTTTCAGGAAAAAGAATTGCTAGCGGAATTCCAGGAAAACCACCTCCTGTTCCAACATCTAAAACGGTTGCTCCAGGTTCGAATTTCATAACCTTAGCAATTCCTAATGAATGCAAAATATGTTTTGTATATAATGAATCGATGTCTTTACGAGAAATAACATTGATTTTTTCATTCCAATCGTGGTATAAAAAGTCTAATTTTTGAAATTGTTCTATTTGAAGATCGGTCAAATTTGGAAAATATTTCAATATCTCATCCATTGCTCTAAATTTTTAACAAAAGTACTACTTTACGATTGAAATATTTAACTCAATTTTGCAAATTGAAAATTTATAATAATTACCTTTGAAATCTATTTAAATTAATTATGAATAACACTGCTCCAACTTTTGCACGGCAAGACAATTTAAAGTTTTTTAGAACGCTTAACTCTCGCGTTAACAATTACTTTAAAGAAAATAATATCAAAAAAACCGGAAACTGGAAGTTACACTTAAAAGCTGTTATTCTATTTGCTGTTTTTTTAACTCCGTACTTTTTAATTCTCACGCTTAACATGCCATTTTGGGTTATGTTGCTTTTATCAATTGTAATGGGTGTTGGAATGGCTGGTGTTGGAATGAATGTAATGCACGATGGCAATCACGGTTCTTACTCGACTAAAAACTGGATTAATAAATTTATGGGCGGAACAATCTACGTTCTTGCCGGAAATGTTTATAACTGGCAAGTACAGCATAATGTATTGCATCATACTTATACTAATATTCCAGGTCATGACGAAGATTTAGATGCAGGAAGAATTATTCGCTTTACAGAACATGCAGAATGGCATCGTTTTCACCGTTTTCAACATTACTACTCTGTTTTCTTATATGGTTTATTGACTTTCAATTGGGCTTTAACAACCGATTTTAAGCAGATGAGAAACTATTTGAAGAGAAAACTATCTTATGGTGAGCCAAAAAATCCTAAAATTTTATGGACAACGCTTATCATCACTAAAATGATTTATGTTTCAATCTGGATTGTTTTACCAATTGTAATTGGAATTACATGGTGGAAAGTGCTTGTTGGATTTTTTGCAATGCACTACACAGCTGGATTAATCTTAAGTATCGTTTTTCAATTAGCGCACGTGGTTGATCATACTACAAATCCAACTCCAAATGAATTAGGAGAAATGGATAATACTTGGGCTATTCATCAATTGTATACCACAACTAACTTTGCACCAAAAAATGCCATTGTAAACTGGTATACAGGAGGTTTAAATCATCAGATAGAACATCATATTTTCCCAAATATCAGTCATATTCATTATGGTAAAATTGCTAAAATTGTAAAAGAAACAGCAAAAGAATGCAATTTGCCTTATTACGAATATAAAACAATGAGAAGTGCCGTTATTGCTCACTTTAAACATTTACGCGAATTGGGAATAAAACCGGAATTGGCAGTTTAAGAACTAAAAGAAATCTATTAATAATTAACCTTCCTTAATCAACACAGCAAATTAAGGACATTCAAAAATTTTATAATGAATCATATTCTTTCGGACAGAATCAACAACTTAGCGACTTCGCAAACATTAGCAATGGCTGCTTTAGCCCGCGAATTAAAAGCACAAGGAAAAGATATTATCAGCTTAAGTTTAGGTGAACCTGATTTCAACACACCAGACTTCATTAAAGAAGCAGTAAAAAAAGCAGTAGACGAAAATTATAGCACTTATTCTCCAGTAGAAGGTTACCTTGAATTGAGAGAAGCAATTTGCAGAAAATTCAAAAGAGACAACGATTTAGAGTACAAACCAACCCAAATTGTAGTTTCTACAGGAGCAAAACAATCTTTATACAACATCGCGCAAGTAATGTTAAACGACGGTGACGAGGTTATTTTACCAGCACCTTACTGGGTTTCTTATTTTGAAATCGTAAAACTTTCTGGCGGAGTTCCAGTTGAAGTTCCAACTTCTGTTGAAACAGATTTCAAAATGACGCCAGAACAATTAGAAGCTGCGATTACACCAAAAACAAAAATGATGTGGTTCTCTTCTCCTTGTAATCCTTCAGGTTCTGTTTACAGCAGAGAAGAATTAACAGCATTGGCAAAAGTCTTAGAAAAACACCCAAATATCTATGTAGTTTCAGACGAAATTTATGAGCACATTAATTTCTCAGGAACTTTCTGCAGTATCGGTTCTATTCCAGGAATGTTAGAAAAAACAATTACTGTAAACGGAGTTGCAAAAGCATTTGCAATGACAGGATACAGAATTGGTTATATAGGAGCTCCTGAATTTATTGCAAAAGCATGTACAAAAATTCAAGGGCAAGTAACTTCTGGAGCAAATTCTGTAGCACAACGAGCTACAATCACTGCAGTAGATGCTGACCCAAGCGTTTTAAACCACATGGTTGAGGCTTTCCACGGACGTAGAGATTTAGTGGTTGGATTATTAAAAGAAATTCCTGGAGTAAAAATCAACGTTCCAGAAGGTGCATTCTATGTATTCCCAGACGTTTCTTCTTTCTTCGGAAAAACTTTAAAAGGACACGAAATTAAAGATGCAAACGACGTTTCTATGTATCTTTTAGCTGAAGCTAATGTTGCAACAGTAACTGGAGACGCTTTCGGAAATCCAAACTGTATTCGTTTCTCTTACGCAACAAGCAACGATATTTTAAAAGAAGCATTACGCAGAATCAAAGAAGCTTTGACTGCATAACAATAATATTCTAAGTTTTATTAAAACGGCTTAAGGTTCAAAAGTTTCATCACTTTTATACTTTAAGCTGTTTTTTTATGAAGTTATTTTTGGCGTGTCCCGCCGAAAAAGGCGGGTCGGGCTTTCGGCTATATCTTTTATTCCGCTCCGCTCCATAAAAGGATACCGCCTCAATCCCTCACGCAAAACGGTAAACGAGAAAATTCATTTTCAAAAGAAAAAAATCTAAAAAAATCTGCGAGAGCAAAAAAAAACACTTTCAAAATTCCCATTCTACAATATTATAAAACCTCAACGATAATCCTGTAAAACATAACGTTTTAGAAATCATCAACTTTGTAATGTATTAATTAAAAAACTATTAGTCATGACAAATACAGATGTAAACACAGATGAAACCGTAAAAACACTAAACGGATTAATTTCAATTCTTGAAGACGGAAAACTAGGATATACAAACGCCGCTGAACATGTCGAAAATCTAGCCATGAAAGCCGATTTCCTTGATTACGCCCGCGAACGTGCCCTATTCATTGTAGAACTGCAAGACGAAATCAATAAACTTGGTAAATCAACAGATACTTCGGGCGGTGGGCCATTAGGCGCTTTACACCGAGCTTGGATTGACATCAAATCATCATTTTCAGGAGGCGACACTAAAGCAATTATCAACGCTTGTGTTACGGGTGAAGAAGCTGCAATTGAAAAATACAAAGCAGCACTCGAAGAAAATCATCTTGAACACAGTCAGGTTTACATTGTTTCAAAACAATTAAACAGTATTCAAAACACTTTGTCACAAATTAAAATGAGAGTGAATTAAACGATTCATGCTTTTTTTTGAGAACTGCTCGGTCTTCGGATTGAGCAGTTTTTTTGTTTAAATTATAGCCTAAATTAATTCTATTTCTTTCTAAATATGTAGCATATTTTCTTATTTTTAAAACTTCCATAAAATAATAACTAATTACCAAAAATTATTATGCACAAATTAACACAACAATATAAATCAGCAATTAAAAAATATGAGGATTATAAGCGTAAAGCAGAAAATCTAATACTTGAACTATTAATTCAAAACAATCTAAACTATCATAAAATTGAATCAAGAATAAAAGATATAAGTAAGTTAGATGAAAAAATATATCGAAAAGATGAAAAATACTCGTCATTAGACGAGATCACGGACTTAGTTGGTGTAAGAGTTATTACGTATCTCGAAGATGACGTAGATAAGGTAGCCGATATTATATCAAAAGAGTTTACACTTGATCATAATAATTCAATTGATAAAAGAATGCTTGACTCTGACAAATTTGGCTATCGTTCTTTACACTATGTCATATCATTAACAAATGAAAGAAAAAACTTGACAGAATATAAACGATTTAAAGACATAAAGATTGAGTTACAAATCAGATCAATTTTGCAACATGCTTGGGCAGAAATTGAACATGATATTGGCTATAAAAGTGAGCAAGCTATACCAACTCTATTTAAACGAAATTTTTATCGTGTTGCTGCATTGTTAGAAACAGCTGATATTGAATTTGTCAATATAAAAAAAGGTCTTCAAAATTATGAGACAAATATTGCTAGCAGTATTGAAAGAGATCCCGAAAATGTTGAGATAAATGCTACTTCACTCAAATCATTTATTTTATCTAATAAAGATGTGAAAGAAATTGACGAAAAAATATGTGAAGTCTCAGGATGTAAATTAGCAAACCATCAAAATATTGACATTGAAAATCATGTTAAAAGACTACTTTTTTTAAATATTGATACAATTAAAAAATTAGAAGAAGAAATAATCGAAAATAAGGAAAAGATAATAAATTTTGCATCAGAATGGCTTAAAGACAAAATACCAGGAAGTTTTGACAAGGGAATTTCCTTATTTTATTTGTGTTACGTACTTGCTGGAAAAAGTAAAGATGTAGAATTTGCAAATTACTATTATTCAAATACTATTGATGAAGAACCGAATACTAAAATAGGGGAAGAGATAATTGAGACATATAAAAGAATTATTTAAAATATAACCATATGCATTTTAACCATCATCATTCCATATTAAGTTAACAATTTCAAAAAAATCGCTTCATCACTAGCAAACTCGGAATATTTATTAGACCTTTGCACACTTTTTTTCGGGAATACCACAAAAGTCTAAAGTTTTAGAAATGAAGAAGAAAATCGAAATATTAGCTCCTGCTAGAGATTTAATTGGAGGAATCGCTGCTATAAATAGTGGTGCCGATGCAGTTTATATTGGCGCACCGCAATTTGGAGCACGTTCAAATGCCAACAACTCAATCGAAGATGTTGCTGAACTTGTAAAATATGCGCACTTATTTAACGCTCAGGTTTTTGTAGTTATCAATACCATTTTATATGATAACGAATTAGAAACTTGTCGCGCCATGATCTGGGAATTATACGATATTGGTGTCGATGCCTTGATTATTCAAGATATGGCGATTATGGAAATGGACTTGCCTCCTATCGTACTTCACGCCAGCACACAAGCTAATAATCGTGATGCTGATAAAATTAAATTCTTAAAAGATGCTGGTATCAAACGTGTCGTTTTAGCACGTGAATTAAACTTGCATCAAATTAAAACTATATACGATCACGCTGATGTTGAATTAGAGTTTTTCGTAACTGGAGCTTTATGTGTTTCTTTCAGCGGAAACTGCTATATGAGTGTGGCAAACGGAGAACGCAGTGCCAATCGTGGTTCTTGCGCACAAAACTGCCGTTTACCTTATAACTTAATCGACGGAAACGGAGATACGTTAATCAGAAACAGTCACTTGCTTTCTATTAAAGATTTAGATATTTCCGATCAGATTCCGAATTTGATCGAAGCAGGAATCGTTTCTTTCAAAATCGAAGGTCGATTAAAAGACGTAGCCTACGTTAAAAACAACGTATCTTATCTTCGTCAGAAATTAGACAGTTATTTAGAAGGTCCTGGAAGCGATAAATACACAAAAGCTTCTTCTGGAAAATGTACATATACCTTCGATTCTGCATTAAACAGAACTTTTAACCGTGGTTATACCGATTATTTCGTTAACGAAAGACACAGCTCAATTGGTTCTTGGGAAAGCCCAAAATCAAAAGGTCAATATATCGGTAAATTAATCCGAACTGTTGGCGGCGCTTACGAAATCGAAAATGGCGAATTATTAAACAACGGTGACGGACTTTGCTTCATTAACGAAAATAACGAAGCCGATGGAATCTACGTAAACAAAGCCGAAAACGGAAAAGTTTATCCAAACGTTTTAAAAGAAATAAAAGACGGAACTTTCATATACAGAAATAACGACGCTGCTTTCATCAAAATTGTAGAAAGAGAAGACAGTGCTGTTCGTAAATTAAGCACCACTTTATTGCTTACTGAAACTGAAACTGGTTTCGAATTAATCGCAACCGATGAAGATGGAAATGTAAGTACTGTTAACTTAGAACACCCAAAAGAGCAAACAAAAACAGGCGAATCTATAGAAGAAAACATCAAAACGCAATTAGCAAAAACAGGTTTTACGCCTTATACAGCTGATGAAATTACTATCATGTTTTCTCAAAACTGGTTCCTTCCTATTTCAAAAATCAATGAAATGAGAAGAACTGTTTACGATCAATTGACCGAAATTCGTTTGGCAAATTACGTTCGTGAAGAACACCAATTGGTAAAAACGTCACATCCATATCCAGAAACCAAACTGGATTTCATGTACAATGTTTCAAACAAAACGGCTCGTAAATTCTACGAACGCCACGGTGTTACCGAAATCGAAAAAGCATTCGAATTACAATGGGATCCAGGAAAATCTCGTGTAATGACAACCAAATATTGCATTAAATACGAATTAAAAAAATGCCCGATTCACCAAAAAGATATAGTGGGCGTTAAAGTAAAAGAACCTTTAGTTTTAAAACAAGGAGAATTGGAATACAAACTAAAATTCAACTGCAAACCCTGCGAAATGGAAATCTGGGAAAAAGATGCTGAATTTGAGATTGAAGAAGATCATTTTCATTAATAATATTTAACCGCAACGTTTTTTTTACCGCAAAGAGCGCAAAGAATTACGCAAAGGTTCGCAAAGATTTTAAACCAATCTTTGCGAACCTTTTTTTTAACTTAAAATCAAACTTAGCGCTCTTTGCGTAATTCTTTGCGGTTAAATATTCTGCTATTTCCGCAATATTGTCATTTCGACGTAAGGAGACTCAAGCGATAGCGAACAGGCGAAGCAAATCTTCGTAAGTAACTCCGTTCCAACAAGCCAATCTTTGTAGAGCTTCTCGTGGAGATTTCTCTTTCGTCGAAATTGACAAACTGTATGATTAACGTATCTAAAAGCAAATCTGCCGAATTTCCAAAATCTACATGGGAATAAATTCCATTTATTTATCTTTACTCTCCAAACTAAATTTAAATGGAAGCCAAAAACAACATTCAAAAACACGCAATTATTGGTGGGATTTTTGTGACCGCTTTTTTTCCACTTTTATTTTTTTCAAAAACCCTTTTCGTCGATTTATGTATTCAAATATGTGATTTCGGTATTTTTTGGAATCCACTTTTCTAGGGAATCTTATTCCCAATTTTCATTGTTTTTATTTTTTGGAATACTGCTAAAAAATTAAACTATTCATTAAATCAAATAACTTATTTTAAAGCCTGTTCTCAGTTTTCTTTTGGAGTAAGTTCTAAACTTATACTATCACTTTTTACAATTTATATAATCGGACTATTTATTAATGGATTATCTGTTGTATTAAAGTCACAAATTCCATATATAATTATGTTTTCGATACTAATGATTTTATTCCTATCATTTGTATTAATGACCTTAGCTTTTATAAGCAGTTTAATAATTATGAAACTTAACCTAAAAAGCTCAAAATTTGACCAGTAACAATGTATATTATAGAAGATGGGTAAGATTAATAGGAGCCTTTTCTACATTCTTTGCGCTAATAGGTTTCTTTCCTGCCATAGGAGATATTGGCACTATTCTGTACTATAAAGACATTTACATTCACTACGATAAATATCAAAAGAAACATATTGTTATTGATTCTTTAACTTATCTGAATACTGATGGTAATGACAAACCAAGAGTTGATGGCTACTCAAAAGACCTCAACAATTATAAAACAATTATTTTACTTGATAAAAACAGAAATGAGGAGAGCGAAATAGATAGTTTGGGAAATGCTCACATGGATGTATGGCATAGAAATGGGATCGATTTTGCTTATCCTGCTATGAAAAAAGATAAAATGCTTCCAGCAAAAAAAATATTTTATCAAAAAGCAAAAGTGCCATTACTTTGGCTTCTCTCAATTATAATTACTTTCATAATGTACAAAATCATGAAAAAAAGCAAACTTTTTGAAGGATTTGATCATTAGTAAAAACAAATCCGTTAAGCTTTTCGATCGATATTGAACAACAAAATTTAATTGAATTAACTACTTTTGTTTATAGAACATTACAACACTCCAAAATGAAAATACTACTCCTAGGTTCAGGCGAATTAGGCAAAGAATTTGTCATTGCCGCACAACGAATCGGACAAACCATAATTGCAGTTGACAGTTACGAAAATGCACCAGCCATGCAAGTCGCTCACGACTTTGAAGTCATAAACATGCTTGACGGTGAAGCACTTGACCGAATCGTAGCCAAACATCAACCCGATTTTATCGTTCCTGAAATCGAAGCCATTCGCACCGAACGTTTTTACGATTATGAAAAACAAGGCATTACCGTTGTTCCTTCAGCGAAAGCAGCAAACTTTACTATGAATCGTAAAGCCATTCGTGATTTAGCAGCAAAAGAACTAGGATTAAGAACTGCAAAATACAAATACGCAACCTCAGCAGAAGAACTTCAAAAAGCCGTTCAAGAAGTTGGAATTCCCTGTGTCGTGAAACCATTAATGTCTTCATCTGGAAAAGGGCAATCGACTATCAAAACAGAAAGCGATATTGAAAAAGCTTGGCAATATGCCGTTGCAGGCTCGCGTGGCGATGTTATCGAAGTGATTGTAGAAGCTTTTGTCAATTTTGATTCTGAAATTACACTTTTAACGATTACTCAAAATAATAATCCAACTTTGTTTTGTGCGCCAATTGGACACAGACAAGAAAGAGGCGATTATCAGGAAAGCTGGCAACCTGCTTTGGTTTCAGAAAAAGATTTATACGAAGCTCAGGATATGGCCGAAAAAATCACTGAAGCACTTGGCGGTGCTGGACTTTTTGGCGTTGAATTTTTCCTAACGAAAGAAGGCGTTTATTTCTCTGAACTTTCTCCTCGTCCTCATGATACTGGAATGGTAACTTTGGCTGGAACGCAGAATTTCAATGAATTTGAATTGCATTTAAGAGCGATTTTAAGTCTTCCAATTTTCGAAATCACTTTAGAAAAAGCTGGAGCAAGTGCTGTAATTTTGGCATCAGAAGATTCTACAAATCCAACTTTTACTGGAATTGAGAAAGTAGCAGCTTTACCCAAAACCGATTTCAGGATTTTCGGAAAACCAACTTCAAGACCTTACCGAAGAATGGGAGTTGTTTTAAGCCATGATACACTTTCGACTCCAATTAACGAAGTAACAGAACGCGCCAAAGAAACAGCAAAATTAGTAACTGTAAATTCGTAGAATTAAATTAAAAATTTTCTTTAACACATAGAAACATAGATTTTAATTCTAATAAAAAAGGGAAAAGAAAAAACAAGTTTTCACACATAGTCCCGATAGCTATCGGGATGCATTGAAACAAGTGAAACGCCTTTATATACAAAGCAGAACTATGATTCTATGTGTTTACATACACACAACAGATTAACTATAAATTCTTAACTATGAAAAATATACTTTTAGCGACATTCCTTTTTATTGGAATCGCAGTACAGGCACAAGACAAAAAGAAATTTGACAAACCAACAGTCGTTGAAGCTTCTTGCGGAGAATGCCAATTCGGAATGAAAGGCAAAAGCTGTGATTTAGCTGTTCGTATTGACGGAAAAAGCTATTTTGTTGATGGAACTACAATTCACGATCACGGTGATGCTCACGCTGAAAAAGGTTTCTGCAATGCAATCAGTAAAGCTTTAGTTACGGGAGAAATCAAAGGAGACAGATTCAAAGCAACTTCATTTACTTTAATAGACGATAAAAAATAATGGCATTAATTCTCGAAAATATTGCTAAACACGTTTCTCTGACACCAGAGGAACAGGCGCTTTTTTTATCTAAATTAGAGACGAACACTTATAAAGCAAAAACTGTTTTATTAAACGCGGGAGAAGTTTGTAAACATTCCTATTTTGTAAATTCAGGTATTTTAAGAAGTTTCAATATCAATGATAATATTGTGGAACATGTTCTTTCGTTCGCGTGTGAAGGCTGGTGGATGAGTGACATGTACAGTTATTTTTCGCAAAAACCAGGACAGCTTTTTATTGAAGTTTTGGAAGAAGCTGAAGTGGTTTTGTTATCTAAAGAAAATCAGGAACAATTGTATCTTGAAATTCCGAAGCTAGAACGTTTTTTCAGGATTTTAATTGAAAATTCCTTAGTTGCAAATCAGCAGAGATTAATGGATAACTTGAGTTTGCCTGCGGAAGAACGTTTCGAAAAATTCACTAAAAAATACGGAACATTAGTTCACAAAGTTCCTCAAAAACAAATCGCTTCTTTCATTGGTGTAACACCAGAATTTTTCAGTAAAATGAAAGCCCGTCTTTTGAAAAAATAATTTTTTGCCACAGATTAAAAAGATTTTTTTTCGCCACGAATTACACAAATTTTCACGAATTAGATTGAAATAAAA
This sequence comes from Flavobacterium nitrogenifigens, assembly GCF_003254565.1. GTDB lineage: Bacteria > Bacteroidota > Bacteroidia > Flavobacteriales > Flavobacteriaceae > Flavobacterium > Flavobacterium nitrogenifigens. The sequence goes on along the minus strand of NZ_QJRI01000167.1, from coordinate 107,339 downwards.
TTCGTGAAAATTTGTGTAATTCGTGGCGACATTTTTTTAATCCTTTCAATCTGTGAAATCTGTGGCTAAAAAAAACACGGCTCAAAAATGAACCGTGTGTAGTGAATTAAAATTGCTCAACCTCTGTAGAATGTTCCATCGCCGTTATTGCTGATTTTCCTAACATTACTGTGTTCTGAACGGCATCAAAATAAGAAGTTCCAACAAAAGCCTGGTGTTTTACTGCTCTGAATCCGTTTTTCTGTAAAGCGAATTCTCTTTCCTGCAATTCAGAATACCCAGCCATTCCTCGTTCTTTATAGGCTTTAGATAATTCGAACATACTTGTGTTCAAAGCATGGAATCCCGCCAAAGTAATGAACTGGAAACTATAACCCATTGCAGCCAAATCTTCCCTAAACGTTTCCATTTCTGCCACTGATAATTTCGCAGCCCAATTGAAAGACGGAGAACAATTATACGCCAGCATTTTATCTGGAAATTCTTTTTTCATTGCTTTCGCAAATTTTCTCGCATAATCCAAATCGGGATTACTGGTTTCCATCCAAATTAAATCGGCATACGGCGCGTAACTCAAACCTCTTGCAATTCCTTGGTCGATTCCGTTTTTTACGTAGAAAAAGCCTTCCGCCGTTTTTTCTCCTGTTAGAAATTTTCTGTCTCTTGGATCGGCATCGCTTGTTAATAAATTAGCTGCATCAGCATCTGTTCGAGCAACTATTAAAGTCGAAATTCCCATAACATCTGAAGCTAAACGCGCTGCAATCAATTTGTTAATCGCTTCTTGAGTTGGTACTAAAACTTTTCCGCCCAAGTGTCCACACTTTTTTGCAGAACTTAACTGATCTTCAAAGTGAACTCCAGAAGCTCCCGCTTCAATCATTGATTTCATTAATTCGAAAGCATTTAGGTTTCCGCCAAAACCCGCTTCGGCATCGGCTACAATTGGTACTAAATAATCTTTTTTATCTTCAATATTATTTACAGTCTGAATCTGATCAGCACGCAATAAAGCGTTGTTGATTTTTTTAACCACCATCGGAACGCTATTTACTGGATAAAGCGATTGATCAGGATACATTTCTCCTGCCAAGTTTGCATCAGCCGCAACCTGCCATCCGCTTAAATAAATCGCTTCTAAACCCGCATCGACTTCCTGAATCGCCTGATTTCCAGTCAACGCTCCCAAACCCGCAACATAATCCTGACTTTTTAACTTTCTCCATAATTTCTCTGCACCCATTTTCGCAATAGAATGCTCAATTTTATAAGACCCTTGAAGCGTTACTACTTCACTCGCAGTGTAAGGACGCTCAACGCCTTTCCATCTTGGGTTCGTAATCCAATCGTTAATCAATTCCTGAATTCTGTCTTCTGTTGTTTTCATAATATAGTTTAGTTAAAGTGGTTCGTTAATAAAGTTTTCAGTCTCGGTTCTCAGTTTTCAGTTTGAACCAAGATTTTAAACACATAGAAACATAGTTATACTTTGTGGTTAAAGGCGTTTCACTTGTTTCAATACACATAGTTATCTATGCATGAAAAACCAGTTTTTTTCTTTTCTCTTTTTACAGAAAAAATAAAATCTATGTTTCTATGTGTTTAAACAATTTAAGTCTAAGTTTGATTTTCATTGTATCTGCCTGATCTGCTAAATCTGCGAGAAAAAAATATTAGCCCACAGATCTGGCAGATTGAGCAGATTTTAAAAGTCTATAAATATTTATAACACGGAAGAGTAAGGAAATCCACAAAATGCAGGTTTACAACTAATCTTTCTAGCAATTTTTCAGCTAATGGAAATTGCTGTTTTTCGTGATTTTCTGCTCCTACTTCTTCTTTGAGTTTTCTAAATTCATCCAAAGCCAATTCATGATAATACACCAAATCCAATTTTCGGCCATTATCCAAAATCACTTTATTCTGAAGCCATTGCCACAATTGTGATCTCGAAATTTCGGCTGTTGCGGCATCTTCCATCAAATTATGCAAAGCAGCAGCGCCTTGTCCGTTTAGCCATGAAGCCAAGTACAAAACCGCAACGTTGATGTTTTTTCGAACGCCATTTTCTGTGATCAATCCAATTGGCGGTTCGATTAAATCGGTTTCTGTAATTTTTCGATATTCTCTTTTTACGTGAATCTGATTTGGAGTTGGCATTCCTTTATCAAAAACTTCTTTTGCTATGGCAACCAAATCTGGATGCGCCACCCAAGTTCCGTCATGACCGTTTCGAACTTCACGCTCTTTATCGGTTTTTACTTTTGCGAAAGCGACAGCATTTGCTTCTTCATTATTTCGAATCGGAATCTGTGCAGCCATTCCGCCAATCGCATGAATTCCTCGTTTATGGCATCTTTGAATTACTAGATTTGAATACGCATTCATAAAAGGCGAAGTCATATTTACCTGATCACGATCTGGAACAATGTATTTTGGATTTTTTCTAAACTTTTTAATGTAAGAGAAAATATAATCCCAGCGTCCGCAGTTCAAGCCAACGATATGCTCTTTTAATTCATAAATGATTTCATCCAATTGAAAACTTGCGGTTATGGTTTCAATTAAAACAGTCACTTTTATCGTTCCTCTTTCTAGCTTCAAATAATCCTCGGTAAAATCAATTACAGTATTCCACCATCTTGCTTCCAGATAATGTTCTAATTTTGGAATGTAGAAATACGGTCCAGAATTGTTTTCCAAAAGTCTTTTATGATTATGAAAAACATACAAACCAAAATCTACCAAAGAACCTGAAACCTCTTTTCCTTCAATCAAAACATGCTTTTCTGGCAAATGCAAACCTCTTGGACGAACAATCAATGTTGCAGTTTTTTCATTTAAATGATAGGACTTCTGTTTAACCAAATCAGTAAATGTGATGGTTTTATTAACGGCATCTATTAAATTCATTTGTCCATCCATCAAGTTTTGCCAGGTTGGTGAAGTGCTGTCTTCAAAATCTGCCATAAAAGTTTTAGCACCAGAATTCAAAGCATTGATAATCATTTTTCGGTCAACCGGTCCAGTAATTTCTACTCTTCTGTCTTGTAAATCTTTCGGAATTTCTCCAGCTGTCCAATTACTTTCTCTGATGCTTTTGGTTTCTGGAATAAAAACCGGCATGATTCCCTGATCAAAAGTGACTTGTTTCTGTTCCCTCTGCAAAAGCAATAATTTTCTTTGCGATTCGAATTTTTTGTGCAATTCGATAATAAACGCAGTTGCTTCTTCTGTCCAGATTTTTGGATAAGCAAGCTTTTTGTCGGCTAGGAATTCTATAGCCATTTCAGTGGTCTCTAATTGGTTTTTCATAGCTGCAGATTTTTATTTTTAATTTTTAAAAACAGATTCTCTGTTTTTTATTTTCATTTCATCAAAACAACTCAATCATAACTAATTCATAATTAATAAGTTTCAACGATACAATGTTATAAAAAAGTTTTTTACAAAACAAGCGAACGTTCGCTAAATTTTAAAAATATTTTTTTGGCGATTATTTTTAGATTACCTACATTTGGATTATGGATATCGAAAAAGACTATATAAAGCTGATTTTTGGGCTAAAAATGAAACAAGTTCGTACACAAAAAAACTTGTCTCTTTTTGGCTTGGCCAAACTGACTAATCTTTCAAAATCGTATTTAAACGAGATTGAAAAGGGAAAAAAATATCCCAAAACCGATAAAATTTTGCTTTTATGCGAACATTTGGACGTGAATTACGACCAAATGGTGTCTTTAAAACTCGATAACAACCTCGCTCCTATTGGCGAAATCTTGAAATCAGGAATTTTAAAAGAAATTCCACTAGAGCTTTTCGGAATTCAGGAAGCCGATTTGATTGATATTATTGCGAATGCTCCCGCCAAAGTCAATGCATTCATTAGTACCATTATCGAAATTGCACAGCATTATAATTTAAGCCGTGAGAGCTTCTTTTTAGCTGCTTTACGCTCGTATCAGGAAGCGCACAGCAATTATTTTGAAGATTTAGAAGAAAAAGTAATTACGTTTTCTAAGTCATTTCAAATCAATTTGGATTCTAAAATCAGCGTTGAAGAACTGGAATCAATTTTAAAAGAAGAATACGAATACAACATTAAAGAAATTGCTTTTACAGATCAGGAAGCTTTAGATGATTTGCGTTCGATTTATGTTCCAAAAAGTAGAACTTTATTGCTTTCTACAGAACTCGACGCTCCACAGAAAGCTTTTATTTTAGCTAAAGAAATCGCCTATAATTATTTGAAAATTTCCGATCGTCTGTTGACTTTCAGCTGGATTAAGTTTGAAAATTTCGACCAAGTTTTAAATAATTTTTATGCCTCTTATTTTGCAGGTGCTTTATTATTGCCGAGGAAATTAGTGGTAGACAAAATCAATTCTTTTTTGGAAAATGAAAATCCGAAACCAGAAGAATTTGTCCAGCTAATTGAAAGTTTTGAGGTTTCGCCAGAATCTTTTTATCAGCGATTGACCAATTTATTACCAAAAGATTTTCAGCTAAAAAACTTATTCTTTTTAAGATTATCCCATAAAATTGGTTCTGATTTTTACCAGATAAATAAAGAATTACACATCACGCACCAACAGGAACCACATGCCAATGAAACCAACGAGCATTATTGCAGAAGATGGGTTTCGGTTAAAACAATTGATGAGGCCATTAAACAAAACAAATCTCATTTTTTTGATGCTCAAATTTCGAGTTATGCCAATAGCGGAAACGAATATTTGGTTTTTTCATCGGCGACAAAAGATCCTTTTGCAGAAAATTATATTAGAAGCATTTCGGTTGGAATTTTAATAAATCCGACGATGAAAAAGAAATTCAAATTCATTGATGGGAAACCTTTGGTGAAACGAATTGTTGGTGTAACTTGCGAAACTTGTGCTGTACAAGATTGTTTGGAACGAAGTGCTCCACCGACAGTTTTGGAAAAAGAGAAACGACATCAAAATACAGACACTGTTGTACAGCAGTTTATAAATCAATACAGTTAGAATACCATGAAATATTTTGCTTTACTAATCACTCTGTTTTTTATTAACTTCAACCAGAAAACAGATAAACTTACTGGCCGTTACGAATATTTAATTGAAGATGAAGGCGCTTATATTTTAAAAGATAAAATTACTTTTGGCGATAGTATTTTTAAGTTTGATAATAAATTTCTGCCAAAAGGGAAAGTTTCTTATGGTAATGTGATACTATTGGATAATTTCATTAATACCGATTTGATTATAAGTATTCCAAAAGATCAGATTGAAAAAGATACAATTCCATTTTTTATGCATGACAAACAAAGTCCAGTTGCGAATTACCTTGATGTTGTAGTTGGAAAAGGGAAATTGGTTAGGATTAAATAGCACACGCTTCTCTAGACTTTACATCACATAATTTCATCATAATCTTGTCATCCTGAGGAACGAAGGATCGCACAAGAAATTCCATCTGCTTAATCGCCAATCTTTGTCGAGTTCCGAGTGTGATCCTTCGTTCCTCAGGATGACAAACTGCATAAAAAAAACCTTTGCACCTCTGAAACTCTGACCCTTTGCACCTCAAAAAACCTTTCTTAACCTAGATTAAGTGCTTTTCGTCTACATCGACCGTATCTTTGTACTATAAAAATAACAAAAGGACAAAATCATGGAAAATATAGTATTGCACAAAGCAGAATCAAGAGGAAATGCAAATCACGGATGGTTGAACGCTTATCATAGCTTTAGTTTTGCGAGCTGGTACAATCCGGATAGAATTCAGTTTGGAGCGCTTCGTGTTTTAAATGATGATACAATTGCTGCCGGAATGGGTTTTGGAACTCACCCTCACGATAATATGGAGATTATTACGATTCCATTGGAAGGTGATTTAGCTCATAAAGACAGTATGGGAAATACTGAAATCATCAAAAACGGAGATATTCAGGTAATGAGTGCCGGAACTGGAATTCAGCATAGTGAGTTTAACCCAAATGCAGATCAGCAGACTAAGTTATTGCAGATTTGGTTGTTTCCGAACAAAAGAAATGTTACGCCACGCTATCAGCAGATTACTTTGGATGTTGCTGACAGACATAATAAATTATCTCAGGTTTTATCTCCAAATGCAGATGATGAAGGGGTTTGGATTCACCAAGATGCTTGGTTTAATATGGGGAATTTCGATTCTGGAGTTACTGCTGAATATAAAATCAAAAAAGAAGGAAACGGAGTTTATGCTTTCGTTTTGAAAGGAAATGTAACCATCAACGGTCAGGAATTAAACTCTCGTGATGCAGTTGGAATTTCAGGAACTGATACTTTAAATATTAAAGCCAATACAGATGCTGAGTTTTTATTAATGGACATTCCGATGAATTATTAATTCAAACAAAAACAATTAAATACCTGAATGCCGAAACGATAATAATCCTGAAAATCAGATTATTATCGTTTCTTTTTTTATTCCATTTCAAAAAAGAAAGACTACCTTTATAAGTAAAAAAATTGGTCTGACTTTAAAATTAAACTAATCCTTAAAATTTTAAACCATGAATCCAAATAACCTCACTAAAGAATATACAAACGGAGAAGTCACGATTGTATGGCAATCTGGAAAATGCATTCATTCTGCTAATTGTGTTAAAAACAATCCTGATGTCTTTCGTCCAAAAGAAAAACCGTGGATTACTCCAGAACAATCTACTACTGAGAAAATTATTTCTACTGTTAATAAATGTCCGTCGGGAGCGCTGACATTTTATATGAATGATAAAAAATAATTCTTCGACTTTACTCAGAGAGACAACAAAACACAAAATGTGATAACCAAAAAATTATCACATTTTTATTTCTTAATCTAGGTTAAGTGCTCTAGGACAACTGTCACCGTAACTTTGTCCTATCAAAATGAAACAAATTAATTATTTAAAAAAATAAAATTATGGCAACTACAAAATGGTCAATTGACCCAACTCACTCAGAAATTGGTTTTAAAGTTAAACACATGATGTTTACAAATGTTTCAGGAAAATTTGGAACTTATGACGCTACAATTACTACAGACGGAGACAACTTCGAAAATGCCACTATCGAATTTTCTGGCGATATTGCTTCAATCGATACTGCAAATGCAGACAGAGACGGACATTTAAGAAGTGCTGACTTTTTTGATGTAGAAAACAATCCAAAATTGACTTTCAAAGCTTCATCTTTCAAAAAAATTGATGCTGGTGATTATGAGTTAACTGGAGATTTAAACATTAAAGGTGTTTCTAAAACAGTAAAATTCCCAGTAGAATTTAGCGGAACTATGACTGATCCTTGGGGAAATACAAAAGTTGGTTTAAGTATAGAAGGAAAAATTAATCGTAAAGATTGGGGTTTAAACTGGAACTCAGCTCTTGAAACAGGAGGTGTTTTAGTAGGAGAAGAAGTTCGTTTGAACATTGAATTACAATTTGTAAAACAAGCCTAATCTATTTGGTTTTAGATTTAATTGGTTGGTTATTGAACCCCTTGCGTCCTCACGCAAGGGGTTGTTTTTTTTGCCACGAATTCACGAATTCATTTTTCCTAAATGCCAGAAATTTTAATGCCACAGATTAAAATGATTATTAGGATTAAATCTGTAAAAATCCTTCAATCTGTGGCAAACGAAAAAAAAATAATTCGTGAATTCGTGGCTAAAAAAAATCAACGTACAGTATTTCGGAATTCTGTTGGTGACATTCCTGTTTGTTTTTTGAAGAAGCGAGAGAAATACGAGTAATCTTCGTAACCAACCTTAAAGGCGACTTCGTTTACAGCCAATTGTTTATCTATCAGCATTCGTTTTATTTCTAGAATTACTCTGTCAGTAATAACTTCTGTGGCTGTTTTTTGAAGGATTTCGTTACAGATTCTGTTTAAGTGTTTTAGCGTGATATTTAATTTTTCTGCGTAGAAAGAAGGCAATTTTTGGGTTCTGAAATATTCTTCTAAAAGCGATTCAAACTTATTGATCTTAATATTGTATGAATGGGTTTGATGCGAATAAGTTTCGCCATATTTTCTGGCTACTTCAATATGAATGCAATCAAGCAAATTCAACAATTTGTCTAATTGAAATTTGTTGTTATGGCTATTTTCTTGAATCAGCAAATCGAAATATGGAAGGATTTTTGGAATTTCTTTTTCTTCAAAAACCATTTCGGGGCGGTTTTGAATAGAATGGTAAAAGTTGTAATCGTTGATCTTTTTCTGTCCGAAATACAGATTGTACAATTCCTGCGAAAAGATAATCACAAAACCTTCAACATCTTCAGATAAATTCCAATGATGCATTTGTCCTGGCTGCAGCACAAAAAGGCTTCCTCTTTTGATTTCGAACTGGTCAAAATCGACTTCATGCAATCCAGAACCTTTTGTAAAAAAGACCATTAAATAAGAGTCATGCCGATGTGGTTCTTCAACGAAACTATGATTTTTTAAATGTTCTGTAAAAGTATTTACATAAAAATCGCGGTGAATATCATTACAGCTGAAATTCTGAACACTATAAATAGGATATTTTTTCATTTTGGAATTTGGAATTTATTCTTTTGAAATTTAAATCAAGAATGTCTTTATTGTGCTATAACAAGCGAAGATACTAAAAAGACTTTTATAATGCCCTGAATTACCTTTGCTTAAATAAAAATAACAATATCATGTCAAGCGCATTAACTCATATTTTAAAAAACGAATGTCCTGTTTGTCATAAGGGAAAAGTTTTTACAGACAAGAATATCTTTCTAAATTTCAGTTTTCCAAAAATGAATGAATACTGCAGTCATTGCAATTATAAATTTCAAAAAGAACCTGGTTATTTCTTTGGCGCTATGTATGTAAACTACGGATTAACTGTAGCCCAAGGAATTGCAACGTATTGTATTGCGCAGTTTTTCTTTGAGAAAAATTTCGATTTAAGAATCCTTCCAATTATTGCAGTTTCTATCACTTTGCTCACACCTTTTAACCTTCGATTTTCCAGATTAGCATGGATTTATATGTTTAAGGATTATTCGAAATAAAAAAGTATTATTTTTGCCTTTCAATTGAAGCTAATTTTCAATTCAAAAAAATAAAAAACAAATTAGACAAATGAAAGCATACGTATTTCCGGGTCAGGGTGCACAATTCACAGGAATGGGTAAAGACCTTTATGAAAATTCGGCTTTAGCCAAAGAATTATTCGAAAAAGCTAATGAAATTCTAGGTTTTAGAATTACAGATATCATGTTTGAAGGCACTGCCGAAGAACTAAAAGAAACTAAAGTTACACAGCCTGCAGTATTCTTACACTCTGTTATTTTAGCTAAAACTTTAGAAAATTTCAAACCAGAAATGGTTGCAGGACATTCTTTAGGAGAATTTTCGGCTTTGGTTGCTAACGGAACTTTATCTTTTGAAGATGGTCTTAAATTAGTTTCTCAACGTGCTTTAGCAATGCAGAAAGCTTGCGAAATTACTCCATCTACAATGGCTGCAGTTTTAGGTCTAGCTGATAATGTTGTGGAAGAAGTTTGCGCTTCTATAGACGGAGTTGTGGTTGCAGCTAACTATAACTGCCCTGGACAATTAGTAATTTCTGGTGAAACTACAGCAGTTGAAAAAGCTTGTGAAGCTATGAAAGCTGCTGGAGCAAAACGTGCTTTAATTTTACCTGTTGGAGGTGCTTTCCACTCTCCAATGATGGAACCTGCAAGAGAAGAATTGGCAGCTGCAATTGAAGCAACTACTTTTTCTACTCCGATTTGTCCAGTATATCAAAACGTTACTGCAAATGCGGTTTCTGATGCTAATGAAATTAAAAAGAACTTAATTATTCAATTGACTGCTCCTGTAAGATGGACACAATCTGTACAGCAAATGATCGCTGACGGTGCTACTTTGTTTACTGAAGTTGGTCCTGGAAAAGTTTTAACTGGTTTGATTAATAAAATTGATAAAGAAGCTGCTACTGCAAATGCTTAATTAGTTTTCAGTGTTCAGTTTTTAGTGATAAGTTAAAAACTATACGCATAAAAAAATCCTCATAAGCTTTAATAGGTTTATGAGGATTTTATTTTATAATTCTTTTGCTTCTTCGTTGTAATTATTTAAAATTCCAGTAATCAGATAATTTTGATTACTCTTTTCAAAAAATATATACCAAGTTGTTCTTGAGTTAGTTTTATAGAAAATATAATTAGCTCCTAAATATTGCAACGAATGCGGAGTTTTCTTTTGAGGAAATTTCTTTATTCTTTCTGAAACAGCATTATATATATTAGAAACATATTCTTCCGCAGATTCTATGAAGCCAAAATAATCTTCTTTATATAAAGTTATTACCAAATCGTCTAAATATCGTATTACTTCTGGCGTATAAATAACTCCTATTTCCCCCACCATTCTCTAATTCTTCTAATAGATTCTGCTTTTGCTTGCTCAGGAGTCAATCCTTTCGCAAACTCAGCATCAAAATCAAAAGTTTCGAGATCTATACCTTGTCGCCTTGGTTTTTGAACTTCGTATTCTACTCTTGGCTCTTCAACCTTGTTCTTTTTATCTTCTTTATCCAAGCTCATTATTCCCACATTTTTAATTCTTACAAATTTACAAAATAAAACGAATCAAAATTTACACGACTTTCTTTTCTTTCTTCTTGTAATTCACAATAAAAACCCCAAGAATAATTAAAGCTGTAGCAATAATAAAATCAATCGTAATTACTTCATCCAAAAGCAACCAGCCCAAGAAAACAGCTATTATTGTATTAATATAGGACAAAATAGAAACCTGAACTGCTGTAACATGTTTTAATGCATAATTATAACAAAAGAAAGCAATTACAGATCCAAATATTGATAAATACAAAGCCGCAAAAATGCTTTTTGAACTCCACGAGTTAAAATCTGGATTTGGTGAGAATATTGAAGCCAAAACCAACTGAATACAAGATGCGATTGTAAATTGGTAAAACAAATTGAGTGTTATATTTTTCGATTTATTAGCATGCGTTTTGGTATAAATTGTTCCAGCCGCCCAAGCCAAAATTGCAAATCCCATAAACATCATTCCTGTTCTATAATTAGCATCTAGAAAAGATCCTAGTCCATCTTTAAAGATAAAAACTACTCCCGAAAACCCAATAATTACACCTATAAATCCCTTTAAGCTCATTTTTTGCAATCCAAACAAAATACTGCCCAAGAAAATAAGAATCGGAGTGAGCGCATTTATTACTGATGCTAATCCGCTTGGAATATTCTGCTCTGCAATTGTCGTAAAACCATTTGCAATCACAAGCATTAAAACCGAAGCAATAAGCTGTTGTTTGAAATTTCCCCAACCAATCCATTTTAATTCTTTTTTAAACAATAAAATGGTCATCATAATGAATCCCGCAAGACCTTGACGAATTGAAGTTACAAACCAAGGCGGAATAGTTTCAACTGCAACACGAATTCCTAAAAACGTTGTCCCCCAAACAATTCCAACTGCTGCTAAGGCAAATATTAATTTATAATCTAAACTTTGTTTCATGATAATTAATAGCTAAAAAAAATCCCAAACTATATTGCTATAATCTGGGATCTTAAAAATTTATAATTTTATTAAAAATTACTTATTCCTCACTTTTTGTTCCCATTTCCAAGCACTTGCCATTGCTTCGTCTAAACTTAGTTCAGCCTTCCATCCTAAGACATTATTTGCCTTATCTGTATTTGCATAAGCCTCAGTAATATCACCTTCGCGACGAGGCATCATCTTATAAGGCAAGTTTTTACCGCTGACTTTTTCGAAACTGTGAATGACTTCAAGAACAGAACTTCCTTTTCCTGTTCCTAAATTGAATGTTTCAACTTTTGCTAAATTCTTTTTATTCAACAAACGCTGTAAAGCAATTACGTGTGCTTTTGCTAAATCCACTACGTGAATATAATCACGAACTGCGGTTCCGTCTGGCGTTGGGTAATCGTTTCCGAAAACCGATAATTCCTGACGTAATCCTACTCCTGTTTGTGTAATAAACGGAACTAAATTTTGAGGAACACCCAATGGTAATTCACCAATCTGTACAGATTCGTGTGCTCCAACTGGATTAAAGTAGCGCAATAAAATAGCGCTGATGTTGGTAACTTTAGCTGTATCTGTAATAATTTCTTCTCCGATCTGTTTTGTATTTCCGTAAGGAGACATTGCAGTTTGCACTGGAGCATCTTCTGTAATAGGCATTTTTTCAGCTTGACCGTAAACCGTACAAGAAGAACTAAAAATAAAACTTGCTTCAGGTTTTTGCTGTAATTCTTGTAAAAGATAAACCAAACTGCTAATGTTGTTTTCATAATACAGCAAAGGCTGTTCAACACTTTCACCAACCGCTTTTGAAGCGGCAAAATGAATGACACCAGTAACATCATTATGTTTTTTAAAAAAATCCCGAACGGCACTTTTCTCTCTTAAATCAATTTTTTCGAATAAAGGTGTTTTTCCTGTAATGGCTGTTATCCCTTTTAAAACATCTTCTGAAGAGTTTGAAAGATTATCAATTATCACAACTTCGAAGCCTTCATTTTGTAATTCGACTACGGTGTGAGAACCAATAAACCCTAATCCTCCTGTTACTAATACTTTCATTTTATTTGGTTGTTTTGTGGTTATTTTGGCTTTTAATTATTTATTTAGAAATTCTAAAACAGAATCGGTAATAAATTTAATTTGTTCGTCGTCAAGCTCAGTATGCATTGGCAAAGCAATTACTTCTTGCACTAATTGATTCGTAACAGGAAACTGCTCTTCTTTGTAACGAGGATCCAAATATGCTTTTTGAGAGTGAAGCGGAATTGGATAATAAATTGCACAAGGAATTCCTTTATCTAACAAATGCTGCATTAAAGCATTTCTATCAGCATCTAAAATTCTTAATACATATTGGTGAAAAACGTGATCATTTTCGTTTGCATCAAAATCAGGAGTAATGATTTTTGCATTTCCTGCGAAAGCTGCATTATATTTAGTTGCCGCCAAACGACGTGCTTTATTATATTCATCCAACAAAGGCAATTTTGCATTTAAAACTCCAGCCTGAATACTATCTAAACGGGAATTTACACCTACAACATCGTGGTGGTAACGCTCATACATTCCGTGATTTACTATTCCGCGGATGATGTGCGCCAATTTATCGTCATTTGTAAAAATTGCTCCTCCGTCTCCATAACAGCCTAAGTTTTTAGAAGGGAAGAATGAAGTTGCCGCAACGTGACCAATTGTCCCTACTTTCACTTTTGATCCAGATTTCGAAATATAATCTGCTCCAATTGCTTGTGCATTATCTTCAATTACATATAAATTGTGTTCTGCTGCAATTTCCATAATCGCGTCCATGTTCGCCGCACGTCCAAATAAATGAACTGGAACAATCGCTTTTGTTTTTGGTGTTATTGCTTTTTTAACCGCATCAATATCGATGTTCATATTGTGCAAATCTACATCAACCAAAACTGGAGTTAATTGTAGTAAAGCAATAACCTCAACAGTTGCCGCGAAAGTAAAATCGGCAGTAATTACCTCATCACCTGGTTTCAAATCTAATCCCATCATGGCAATCTGCAACGCATCTGTACCATTCGCACACGGAATAACATGTTTTGCTCCTAAATAGTCTTCAAGATTTTTTTGAAACTGATGAACTAAAGGCCCGTTGATGTAAGTATTTGTGTCTAAAACTTCTTGAATTGAAGCATCTACAGTAGATTTTATTTTCTCGTATTGACTTTTTAAGTCAACCATTTGTATTTTTTTCATTTCGAATAATATTTAAAAATTAAAGACTCTATTTTTAACAGAAATCTCTAAAAGGAGGAACAAAAATAGTTATTAATAGCTTCAAACCAATGAAAATAGTCGAAAGAAATGTAATTTAGCTGCAAAAAAAATTACATGCTTTTTTTATACAATCTAACCATTTACATAGCAGGATTTTTCTTAAAAATCATAGCGCTATTTAGTCCGAAAATTAAGCTTTTTGTTGAAGGGCGAAAAAATGTATTTTCAACATTAGAAGAAAAGATTAAAGCAGAAGATAAAACTATTTGGTTTCATTCTGCCTCTCTAGGCGAGTACGAACAAGGACTTCCTGTAATTGAAAAAATCAAAGAAAAATACCCTTCCCATAAAATTGTTGTAACCTTTTTTTCACCATCTGGATACGAAGTGCGTAAAAATAACACAGTTGCCGATGTAACAATTTATTTACCGCTTGACTCTAAAAGCAACGCTAAAAATTTTTTAAAACTAGTTCATCCTGAACTTGCATTCTTCATTAAATATGAATTTTGGCTAAACTATTTAAAGGAACTAGAAAAAAGCAAAACGCCAACTTATTTAATTTCTGGGATTTTCAGAGACAATCAGATGTTTTTTAAATGGTATGGCGGTTTCTACAGAAAAGCACTAAATGCTTTTACTTATTTCTTTGTTCAAAACGAAAAATCAAAACAAAAGGTAGAAAGTCTTGGCTTCAATAATGTAATTGTTTCTGGCGATACTCGTTTTGATCGTGTAAATGCTATTTTAGAAAGAGACAACCGATTGGATTATGTGGGAAATTTCAAAAACAACCAGCCAACGATAGTTATTGGAAGTTCGTGGCCAAAAGATGAAATTCTAATTGCTGAATACATTAATCAAGCACCCGATTATGTAAAATTTATCATTGCTCCGCACAATATTAAGCAAGATCAAATCTCAGATCTTCTATCAAAAATTACAAAACCAACCATTTTATTTTCCGAAAAAGAAAACAAAGACCTATCAACCTATAATGTCTTTATAATTGATACGATTGGAATTCTTACTAAGATTTATAGTTACGGAACCATAGCGTATGTCGGTGGCGGATTCGGAAATCCTGGAATACACAACATATTAGAACCTGCTACTTTTGGAATTCCAATTGTAATTGGTCCAAACTATTCGAGTTTTGCAGAAGCTGTTGCTTTAGTAGAAATCGGTGGTTGCGTAACAATTTCAACGAGCGCAGAACTTAAGGCCGTTTTTGACCAATTATTGAATGACAAAAACTTTCTAGAAGAAAAAAGCAAAATCTGCAAATCGTTTATTCAAGACAATAAAGGAGCTACTGAAACAATCATGAAACTCATCTCATAACCTTTTGACCTGATAAAAGTGTTAAATTTGAAGAAATAAGAAAAAAAGCATTCATCTAAATACTCTTAAAAAACAGAATAAACTCTAAATCCGAAAAACTAAACAACTGATTTTCATAGAGATTATTCAATAAAAAAATATTTAGACTAGAAATTAGATAATTTAAGAAAAATTTATAATTTTGGCATATTCTTTGATAAATAAGATAAACGTGAGCAAGGAAAATATTTTAAAAAAAAAGTGAAAAAATATTTTACATATTAAAAAATTTATATCTTTGCCACGAATTAATAATTAACCTTTTATAATAAAGTAAGATGAAAAAAGTATTTTTAAGTTTAGCTGTTGTTGCTGTATTAACTGTTGTATCTTGTAAAAAAGCTGACGCTGCTGCTGAAGCTCCTGCTGTAGATTCTACTGCTGTTGCTGTTGATTCAGCTGCTGCTGTTGTTGATTCTGCTGCTGCAACTGTTGATTCTGCTGCTGCTAAAGTTGATTCTGCTGCTGCTAAAGTAGAAGAAGTAAAAAAATAATTAGAACCTAAGTTCTAACGATTTTAAAACCATCTTTTTAGATGGTTTTTTTTGTGATTAATTTTTCCTTTAATCCACTTCAACAATAAAAAAAAAGCGTTCGCAATTGCGAACGCTTTTTTTTTATTGTTATCCATATTTTTTCTCTATTCAGCCACCTCTTCCAATTCTTCCTCAGATCCCTCATCACCAAAAATCGACTCACTAGAAGAAAAATCCAAAATTTCCGATCTAGAAGAATAAGTTACAATTTCTTTTATCCCTTTCTGCAAAAGCAATTCCGTGCTGTATTTTCGACTTGTAGCAAAATGAACTTCACCCAACATCAATTTAAAAAAATACTTCCCGCCTGAGCCTTTAAATTTCAAAAATTTCGCAAGATCGATATTCGCTTTAAACTTCTCAATATCCTCTTCACACTCAAACCTCAATTCATAACTCAAACTTGTAAAAATCACTTTCCCCTTTCGAGAAGTAAACGTAAACTTATATTCATCATTAAATCGCTTGCTAATTACAAAAGCACCCATTTATAAATTTTAGATTTTAGATTGTTGATTTTTTCTGAGATTCTGAGATTCTGAGATTCTAATAAATTTACTGCGTAAATTTATTACCTGCAAGTCTGCAAATAAAAAAAGCCTCTTCAAAAGAAGAGGCTTTAGTACTCAGAGCGGGACTTGAACCCGCACGAACATTGCTGTTCACTGGATTTTAAGTCCAGCGTGTCTACCAATTTCACCATCCGAGCATTGTATGGTCTTAGAGCGAAAAACGGGGCTCGAACCCGCGACCTCGACCTTGGCAAGGTCGCGCTCTACCAACTGAGCTATTTTCGCATTTTCAAATTCTGTTTAAGAACCGCAACACTTGATTTGTTTCGTATTGCGAGTGCAAATTTAGGACATTTATTCAATTACACAAGTGTTTTTTCAAAAAAAAATCGACTTATTTTATAACTTTCTGATAACCTAAAGTTTAAATTTGAAAAATTTTTGAATTTTATTTTTTAACCAGCATTCTTTTGATCTCATTCAGTTTCATCAATGCTTCTACTGGTGTAATTGCATTAATATCGAGATTCAAAATTTCTTCTTTTATCTCTTCCAACAAAGGATCATCCAGATTAAAGAAACTCATCTGCATTTCTTCATTTGCCGATTTTATTCCGTTTAAAGCATCACTCGAATGATTCTTTTCTAATTTCTTTAAAAGTTTCTGCGCTTTTGAAATAACCAATTGAGGCATTCCGGCCATTTTTGCCACGTGAATTCCAAAACTATGCGCGCTTCCTCCTTTTACCAGCTTTCTAACAAAAAGAACGGTATCTTTTAACTCTTTTACCGCCACATTGAAATTCTGGATTCTCGGCATCGATTCCGTCATTTCATTCAGTTCATGATAATGTGTTGCAAAAAGCGTTTTTGCTCTGCCTGGATGTTCGTGCAAAAATTCAGCAATTGCCCAAGCGATAGAGATTCCGTCATAAGTACTTGTCCCTCTTCCAATCTCATCTAACAATACCAAACTTCTATCTGATAAGTTATTCAAAATAGAAGCTGTTTCGTTCATTTCTACCATAAAAGTAGATTCTCCCATCGAAATATTATCTGAAGCTCCAACTCTGGTAAAAATCTTATCGACAATTCCCATTCTAACACTATCAGCAGGAACAAAACTTCCCATTTGAGCCAAAAGCACAATTAGAGCCGTTTGTCTTAAAATCGCCGACTTACCCGACATGTTTGGCCCAGTAATCATAATAATCTGCTGCGTTTCTCTATCTAAGAAAACATCATTGGCGATATACGGCGTTCCGACTGGCAATTGTTTTTCAATTACAGGGTGTCTTCCGTTTTTGATGTCTAATTCGAAAGTCTCATCGATTTCAGGCTGCACATATTGATTTTCGACAGCCATTTGCGTAAACGAACATAAACAGTCCAATTGCGCAACCAAATACGCGTTCATCTGAACTGGTTTGATGTATGTCGAAATCCACGCCACCAATTGCTCAAAAAGCTCGCTTTCTATTTTATATATTTTCTCTTCAGCGCCTAAGATTTTAGTTTCGTATTCTTTTAATTCTTCGGTAATATAACGCTCTGCGTTTACCAAGGTCTGCTTACGAATCCACTCTTCTGGTACTTTATCTTTGTGCGTGTTTCTAACTTCGATATAATATCCGAAAACATTATTAAAAGAAATTTTCAATGACGAAATTCCAGTTCTTTCAGATTCACGTTTTTCGATTCCTTCTAAAAATTCTTTTCCTGAAGTTGAAATCGCACGAAGTTCGTCCAGTTCCTCATTTATTCCGCTCGCAATAGCATTTCCTTTTGAAATGGCAACTGGAGCATCTTGATTTAGTGTAGTTTTAATTTTTTCACGAAGCAAATCGCAAGCATGCAAACTGTCTCCAATAACTTTTACCGCTTCTTGCGGACTTTCTAACGCAAGAGTTTTAATTGGAATAATGGCATCCAAAGATTCCTTTAAATACACGATTTCACGAGGAGAAACTTTCCCCGCAGCAATTTTAGAAATTAAACGTTCTAAATCTGAAATCTGCTTGATTTGATATTGAATACTGTGCAGAATTTCAGGATTAGATTTCAAATAAGCCACAACCTCATGTCTGCTTTTTACCTTGTTCGCATCTTTCAATGGCAAAGCCAGCCAACGCTTCAATAAACGTCCTCCCATTGGAGAAAGCGTTTTATCGATAACATCCAAAAGCGTAACTGCATTTGGATTATAACTATGATATAATTCTAAGTTTCTAATCGTAAAGCGATCCATCCAAACGTAAGCATCTTCTGCAATACGCTGAATCGCTGTAATATGCTGCACACGATTATGCTGTGTTTCTGACAAGTAGTATAAAATCGCTCCAGAAGCAATAATTCCTTCTTTTAATTCCTCAACACCAAATCCTTTTAGCGAATTAGTCTGGAAATGCTTTGTTAAGGTTTCTAAAGCATAATCTTCTTTATAAATCCAATCTTCTAAGTAAAAACTATGAAAATCTTCTCCAAAAGCAGTTTTGAAATCATTCTTATTATTCTTTGGAACCAAAACCTCGCTTGGATTAAAATTCTGCAGCAATTTATCAATATATTCTGCATTTCCTTGAGCAGTCAAAAACTCTCCTGTCGAAACATCTAAAAATGAAATTCCGATATTTTTATTAGCAAAATAAACGGATGCCAAGAAGTTGTTCGATTTTGACTGTAAAACCTCATCATTTAAAGAAACCCCTGGAGTTACAAGCTCCGTTACACCTCTTTTTACGATAGTTTTAGTCATTTTTGGATCTTCCAGCTGATCGCAGATCGCTACACGAAGTCCAGCTTTTACCAATTTTGGCAAATAAGTATTTACAGAATGATGCGGAAACCCAGCCAATGCTGTTTCGGTATCAGACCCCGCTCCTCTTTTAGTTAAGGTTATTCCTAAAATTTTAGAAGCTCGAATGGCGTCTTCTCCAAAGGTTTCATAAAAATCTCCTACTCTGAAAAGCAGACATGCATCAGGATATTTAGCCTTGATCTCGTTGTACTGTTTCATTAAAGGTGTTTCTTTCACCACTTTCTCTTTAGCTGCCAAATTATTATATTTTAAATGAAAAAATTAAGACAGCGAATTTATGATTTTTTGGTCGCATATCGAAAGCTTCAAAAATTAAAATATTTTAAGATATTTTTAGTTACTGATTTAAGTTTTTTATATAGCTTTGTTTATCATTTAAAAAAAGACCCTTAAAGATGAAAAAAATAATTTTATTCGCTATGTTGGCTGTTGCTGGTATCACGGCTACAAATGCACAAACAACTAAAAAAGCTAAAGCTGCTAAAGTTGAAGGAGCAGGAATGCTTTTCGAAACTGAAACTATTGACTACGGAACTATCGCTCACAATGCTGATGGAAAACGCGAGTTTGTTTTTGTTAACAATGGAACTAAACCATTAATCATTACAAACACTCAAGGATCTTGCGGATGTACTGTTCCAACTACTCCAAAAGAACCAATCGCTCCAGGAGCTAAAGGTATTATTGGCGTAAAATATGCTACTGACAGAGTTGGTGCTTTTACAAAAACTGTAACTGTTACTTCTAATGCAGAAGGACAACCAACAAAAATCCTTACTATTAAAGGTACTGTTTTACCAGATCCAGTAAAAAGCTAATCTGAAAAACATTTAAAATAATCAAAAAGCTTCCTTACCTTTGGAAGCTTTTTTTATTACTAGAATTTAAAACAATGAGAAAACTCGAAAACAGCGAACTAGACCGTAAATCAATTGAAGATTTTAAGAAATCGGAAAAAACCCCTTTAATATTAGTTTTAGACGATATTAGAAGTCTGCATAATATTGGTTCTGTTTTTAGAACAGCTGATGCGTTTTTGATCGAAAAAATAATTCTGTGCGGTATTACTGCAACTCCTCCAAATAAAGAAATTCACAAAACTGCTCTTGGTGCAACAGAAACTGTTGCTTGGGAACATCATGAGGATGTTTTGGAAGTCATTGAAAATTTAAAGAAAGAAAATGTTTTGACTATGGCTATTGAGCAAGTTGAAAGTGCGATTTTTCTTCAAGATTTTAAAGTTGAAAAAAATCAGAAATATGCTTTGGTTTTTGGAAATGAGGTTTATGGTGTATCACAAGAAGCTGTTGCCATTTGCGACGGATGTATTGAAATCCCTCAGCTGGGAACAAAACACTCTCTAAATATTTCTGTAAGTGCCGGAATTGTTGTTTGGGATTTATTTCAAAAAATAAATTGGCCTGAGTAAAAATTTATTTTTTTATTCTCAATTAATTGATATTTTTAGCGAATGAAGAATATCAAATTAGCAACCTTTTTCTTTTTATTTTCTGTTTTAAGTTTTAATTTTTCTAATGCCAATGAAAATATGAAAACTTTTAACAAAAAGAATACACACTCCTCAAAACCTAGCGTAAATTCAAATATAAAAAAACAAAAGAAAAGTAGTTTCGTAATTGACCCTCCAAAGCTTATTGCGCAGGGAGACCAATTTTATTGCCCACAGACATCAATTAACATTGTAACCGACTTTAGAATTGATCATGATATTGCCGAAAACGGAACACAAGTGCTTTACATCCAGATTTCGTCTGGATATTCAAGTGGCTTAGACAGATTAGAGCTAACAAATCCGACATTGCATCCTAATATCATAACCAGCTGGGACGCTACATCTGGAAAACTAAGATTGTCTGGAACAACTTCAGCCGACATTCCTTATGCTGATTTTGTCTCAGCAGTAAAAGATGTTGTATTTACTAATTCTTCCGCAACGGCTAGCGGAACAAGAACATTTTCAATTACAATTGGACAAGCTAATTATTTACCTTCTACTGGGCATTATTATCTCTTTATTCCGAATGTTGGTGTTACTTGGACAAATGCACGAGATTTGGCAGCTTCAAGCACCTATTATGGTCTTCAAGGTTATTTAGCAACAATTCTATCTGCAGATGAAGCCAAATTAATTGGTGAACAAGCTTCTGGAACTGGATGGATTGGCGGAAGTGATGCCGAAACCGAAGGTGTCTGGAAATGGGTTACTGGCCCAGAAACAGGAACTATTTTTTGGAATGGCAACGCAAACGGTTCAACACCTAATTATGCTTTTTGGAACACAGGCGAACCGAACCAGCAAGGTGATGAAGATTATGCCCACATCACTCAACCAGGCATCGGAACAAGAGGCTCTTGGAATGATTTATCAAATACAGGATCACTTACCTCTGGAGATCCTTATCAGCCAAAAGGATATATTGTAGAATATGGCGGAATGCCAGGCGAAACTCTATTAGAAATTGCTGCGAGCACTAAAATCACGATTCCTGTAGCAATGCCAGCTACTGACCCAGCCCCAGTTTGCGATTCTGGAAGTTTTACCTTTAACGCAACTGCAACTGCTGGAGCAACCATTAGATGGTTTGACGCTCTTGTTGGTGGAAATTTATTGGCAACAGGACCAACTTACACTACACTACCACTAACTGCAACTACAACTTATTATGTTGATGCGGGCTGCGAATCTAACCGAAAACCAGTAAAAGCAACTATATATGCAACTCCTACAACTCCAATAGCAGAAAAAGACACCTATACTAATTGTGGCGCAGGATCTCTAACAATTAAGGCATCTTCAAATATTGGAATTATAAACTGGTATGCTTCAGCAACTGACCAAACCATTATATCTCAAGGAACAACTTTTACAACTCCAATAATTTCATCCAATACGACGTACTATGCTGAAGCATCAAATAATGGATGCAAAAATACAACTAGAACCCCTGTAAACATTGTAATTAACACACCTCCAGCTGTTACAGACGAAACTTTGCCTTTGTGCCAATTCAAGTCTATTACATTAGATGCAGGAATTTCTGGAATGAGTTATTTATGGTCAAATGCTAATGAAGCTACACAACAAATTACAGTTAGTAAAGGAGGCAAATATACCGTTGTTGTAACAAGTCCTGAAAACTGTTCGAGCACAAAAACAATTATGGTTGAAGAACATATGATTCCTCAAATTGCACGTGTTGATGTAGAAGGAACAAGAGCCATCATTTACCCTGTAAAAGCAGAAGATTATTTTGAGTATTCTGTTGATGGCGTTCATTATCAAGATTCAACTGTTTTTTACGATGTCCCTGGCGGATTACAAACTGCGTATGCACGAGAAAAAAACCATTGCGGTGAAGCTGAAAAACAATTTGTTGTATTGGTTTTCCCTCCATTCTTTACACCAAATAATGACACCTACAATGACATTTGGGAAGTAACAGGAATGGAAAATTATCCTCAGGCCGTGGTTACAATTTTTGATCGATATGGAAAATTAGTAGCGCAATTAACTCGTTTCAAAATGAGCTGGGACGGTACTTTAAATCAAGTTCCGCTTCCTGCTTCAGATTATTGGTATGCTTTAAAAGTAGATGATTCAATGCCTGTTTTAAGAGGACATTTTACACTAAAAAGATAGTTTTTAATGAGAGAATATGTCAATTTGATAATTAGATAATTCAAACCATTGTTTAGAAAATTTTCTAATTGACACATTTTCTCATTATCTCAATTAATTAAGCTTCTTCTTAATTTCATTTAAAATATAAAGATAATCTTCATGGTTTTTCACAAAATCTCGATTAGAAACATCAATAATTAAAACATTCAAATCGGTTTGAGATTTTATATATTCTAAGTAACCGTTATTGATTTTTTCTAAATACGTAGCTTCTATATTCTGTTCATAAACTCGCCCGCGTTTTTTGATGTTTTGAAGAAGGCGATCTGTATTTTGGTACAAATAAATATACAAATCTGGTTTTGGCATTTCTCTGTAAATAATATCAAATAGATTTCTATACAAACGATATTCATCTTCAGCAAGCGTGATTTTTGCAAAAATCAGCGATTTAAAAATATGATAATCTGCGACTATAAAATCCTTAAACAAATCAAACTGCGCCAAATCATCTGCCAATTGCTGATAGCGATCGGCTAAAAAAGACATTTCTAAAGGAAACGCATATCGGTTCTGATCTTTGTAAAACTTTGGAAGAAACGGATTATCTGCAAATCTCTCTAAAACCGTTTTCCCGTTAAAATCTTCCGATATTTTATGCACCAAAGTAGTTTTTCCTGCACCAATATTTCCTTCAAAAGCAACATAGTTAAATTGGTTTAATGGAATTTCTCTTATCGGACTTTTCAAATCCTGAACAACCGTGCACACACTGTCATCTGGAGTAATGGCAATTAGTTCCGAAACTGTTTTCTGCAAAATCGGGTGTTTCCAATTTAACTTTAAATCCTGCATTGGCAGTAAAACAAAGTTTCTATTCTGCATTAATGGATGAGGAACTTGAAGTTTTTCTGTATCAATTATTTCAGTATCAAAAGCAATCAGATCAACATCAATAATTCTAGACTGATATCCTTCTTGGTTCAAGCGGATTCTGCCCAGTTCTTTTTCGACTTTTAAAATCTGATTGAGTATTTTTTGTGCAGAAGAATAGGTATGCAAAAGAAGCGCACAATTATAAAAAGCATCACTTTCAAAACCCCATGCAGGAGTTTCGTAAAGTTTTGAAACCTCAATAACAGTCCCTACATTTTGGTGTATTAAATCAATACATTTCTGAATGTTTTCTAGTCTGCTGCCTTGGTTGCTGCCTATCGATAAAACGACTTGATGCTGTAATTTCATAATTAATGCAAATTAACTAAAACTATTTTAGAATTAACCAATATATTTGTGAAACGACGTCTCAAATCCAAACATAAATTTAGAAGTCTAATTTGTAACATTTTGCCCTTTTTCGCTACTTATTAAAAAAATATACATATGAAGTTTTTAGGAAATGTAATTGCCACAGTAATTGGTATTTTTGTATTTATTATGCTCTTCTTTTTTGGAGTAATCTTTATTGGAGCCATTTTTGGCGGAGACGACAGTGTTTCTGTTAAATCGGATTCGGTTATTGAATTGAATTTAAAAGAAATTAAAAATGATTACGCAGGAAAATATAAAGATCCTTGGGTAACTGTCTTTTCAGACAAAAAAGGCATTGGTTTGACTGATGTTATCAATGCCATTGAAGCGGCAAAAACAGACGACAACATCAAAGGAATTTCGATTTTAAATGATGAATCTTCTCTTGGTCTTGCGCAATATAAAGATTTAAGAAATGCTCTAGAAAGCTTTAAAAAATCTGGAAAATTTGTCTGGGCTTATGCCAATACTTATTCTCAGAAAGAATATTATTTAAATTCTGTAGCCAACACTATTTATTTAAATCCTGCTGGAGATCTTGATTTTAAAGGTCTTTCTTCTGAAATTATGTTCTTCAAAGATTTTCAGGATAAATCAGGAATTCACATGGAAGTTATTCGTCACGGAAAATACAAAAGTGCCGTTGAACCTTTCTTAGAAAATAAAATGAGTGATGCCAACAGAGAACAAATCACTGCACTTTTGAACTCTATTTGGGCTACCGTTTCTGCTGATATTTCAAAAAGCAGAAATATCCCGTTGCCTAAATTAAACGAAATTGCAAACGGACTTCTGGCAAGAACTCCAGAAATGGCCAAACAACAACATTTGGTTGATATTATTGCTTACGAAGATGTTTATCATGATGCCATTAGAAAAGCGCTGAAAGTAGACAAAGACGAAGATTATAATAAAATTTCAATCTCAGATTATACTCAAAACAATGTTACAACAGCATTAGCTAATACGGCAACAGATCAGATTGCCATTATTTACGCTCAAGGCGAAATTGGAAGCGGCGAAGGAGATGTAAATACTATTGGGGAAGGTTCAATGAGACGTTCTCTTCAAGAAGCTAGAAAAAATGACGATGTTAAAGCTATCGTTCTTAGAATTGACAGCCCAGGCGGAAGCGCTTTGACTTCAGATTTAATTTGGAGAGAAATCGAAATTACCAAAAAAGTGAAGCCAGTTGTGGTTTCTATGGGTAATTATGCTGCTTCTGGCGGTTATTATATTGCTTGTAACGCCAATAAAATATTTGCCGAAAACAATACTATTACAGGATCTATTGGGGTTTTCGGAATGCTGCCAAACTTTAGCCCATTGGCCAACAAATTAGGAATCAATTCTGAGCAGGTTAAAACACATGAAAATGCTGCAAACTACAGTCCGTTTTTACCTGTCGATGAAAAATTCAAAGCGTTTACTTTAGAAGGGGTTGAAAAAATCTACAACACTTTTGTGACTCACGTTGCCGAAGGTCGTAAAATGACTTTTTCACAAGTAGATTCTATTGCTCAAGGTAGAGTTTGGTCTGGAACTGAAGCTTTAAAAATTGGCTTAGTTGATAAAATAGGCGGACTAAATGATGCAATTGCTGAAGCAGCAAAAATCGCTAAAGTAAAAAAATACAGCACTCAGAATTATCCTGAATACGAAAAGACTTTAAACGATTTGTTGGGTAACCTTCCTTTTGCAAAATCGAAAGAGGCATTTATAAAAGAAGAAATCGGAGAAGAAAATTATCTTCTTATTGAACAGGTGAAAAAATTCCAAAAACAAAAAGGAGTACAAGCCATATTGCCTTATGGAATCAATATTTATTAATTCGGATTAAAAGATGAATAAAGCAATTCTTTTTCTAACAGTTTTGTTTTGGAGTTTCTTAAACGCCCAAACCAAAAAAGAAATCACGTTTAAGGAAACACCAGCGATCTTAAAGATAAATAACGATCAGATTTTTGGTACGTTGACAACACCCGATTTAACCAAAAAATTTCCAGTTGCTTTAATCATTGCGGGTTCTGGGCCAACGGACCGAAACGGAAATAATCCGATGATGAAAAACAATTCGTTGAAAATGCTGGCAGAAGCTTTAGCAAAAAACGGAATTGCGTCTTTACGATACGACAAAAGAGCAATCGGAGAAAGTAAAGCTGCCGGCGGATCTGAAAGCAGTCTGGTTTTTGAAAATTATATCCAGGACGCAAAAAGCTGGATTAATTATTTAAAACAGGACAAACGTTTTTCTAAAATAATTATAATCGGTCACAGCGAAGGTTCTTTGATAGGAATGGTTGCCAGTGCAAAAGCCGATAAGTTTATCTCTATTGCAGGAGCAGGCGAACCGGCAGATCAGATTCTAAAAACACAGATTGGAGCAAAGTCAATGAAACAGCTTAATGACATGACTTTCCCAATTATTGATAGTTTAAAAAACGGATTTGAGGTAAAGAAAGTTGACCCGATGCTAAATTCTCTTTTCAGGCCAAGCGTTCAGCCTTATCTCATTTCTTGGTTCAAATACAATCCACAGACCGAAATACAAAAACTGACAATTCCTGTTTTAATACTACAGGGAAACAATGATATTCAGATTGCAGTAAAAGACGCTGAAAATTTAAAACAGGCAAACAAAAATGCAGACTTGCAGATTATTGACAAGATGAATCACATCATGAAAATCATTGATGGTAATCAGGAAGATAATATGGCTAGTTATAATAATGAAACACTTCCAATTTCTGAGGTCTTAATTGAAAAAATAGTTTCATTTATTCAGAAATAATAAAATAAATACCCTAAAAAATCCGTTTTGAAAATAGTTCTCAACGGATTTTTTTATTTAACAATTTTAATATTTTTCTTACACAATTAAGAAAACTTTATCTTTAAACTCTAGTAAAAAAAACTATTTTTGCAGGAGTCGATTTTAAAATGTAAACCCTCAAATCTATTTATATGCTAAAAAAAGTTTTAAAAATAAGTGCCATAGTTATTGTGGTATTTGTTGCGGCATTATTTGCCATTCCGTTTTTGTTTAAAGACCAAATCAAAGCTAAAATTGTCGAAGCAATCAACGAAAGTGTTGATGCCAAAGTAAGTTTTACAGATGCTGATTTAAGTTTATTTAAGAATTTTCCAAACGCGACAGTTGGAATCGAAAAATTAGTTATCATTAACAAAGCTCCTTTTGAAGGCGATACTTTGGTTTCGCTAGGAGAATTAAACCTAAAAATGAGTATTAAAGAACTTTTCAAAGGAAAAGAAGAACCTTTAAGCATTCAGGGAATTAGTTCTACAAATGGATTAGTAAATATTATCTTCAACAAAGATGGTGTCGGAAACTTCGATATTGCTTTAAAAGACAAAAAAGAAGACACGAAAGACGAAGCAAGCAAACCACTTGCATTGAAAATTCAAAACTATAAAATTGAGAATTTTACTTTTAGATACATCGATCAAGGTTCTAAAATTAAAATGGTAATTGACAGTTTAAACCACGAAGGAACTGGAGATTTTACCAATTCAAAATTAGATCTGGCTACAAAATCTACTGCAAAAGTTTCATTGGACATGGACAAGATAAACTACATGAAAAATGTAAAACTAACTCTTGACGCCGTTCTTGGAATTGATTTAGAAAAGAGCAAATATACTTTCAAAGAAAACAAAGCTTTAATCAATCAATTGCCATTAGAATTTGATGGATTCATTCAAATGGCAGAGAAAGCTCAGATTTACGATTTAAAGTTTAAAACTCCTACTTCATCTTTTACCAATTTCTTAGGTTTAATTCCTTCGGCTTATGCTGCTGGTTTAGATAGCGTAAAAACTACTGGAGATTTTACAGTAAATGGTTTTGCAAAAGGAGAACTGACAGATACAACTGTTCCGAAATTCAATATAGAAATTGCATCTAACAATGCTTCATTTCAATATCCTAACCTTCCAAAATCAGTTCAAAATATTGTAATTGATACGAAAATCATTAACGAGACAGGAATTTTAAATGATACTTATGTCAACCTAGATAAGTTATCTTTTAGAATTGATCAGGATGTTTTCAACGCTAAAGCGAATATTAAAAACATAACGGTAAATCCTATTATTGATGCGGCTTTAAAAGGAACAATCAATTTAGCTAATCTTTCAAAAGCGTATCCAATTAAAATGGATAAGCCTTTGGCAGGTATTTTAAAAGCTGACGTTACTACCAATTTTGATATGGCTTCTGTAGAAAAAAGCCAGTACCAAAACATCAAAAATGCTGGTACAATGAGCTTGTCAGGATTTAAATATACTGATGAAAACAACAAATCGATGAACATCAGCACAGCGCTTGTTGAATTCAATCCGAGTAAAATTAACTTGAAGCAATTTGATGCTACGACTGGAAAAAGTGATATTAGCATTAATGGAGTTCTAGAAAACTTCTATGGTTTTATGTTTAAAAAACAAGAACTGAAAGGAAACTTTAACATGAGCTCAAACCAATTGGCTGTTGATGATTTCATGACTGCTGGCGAACCTGCAAAAGAAGAAACCAAAACTCCAGCAAAACCTGCTGATGCAATGAAGATTCCTGCTTTCTTGAATTGTACATTGAACGCAAAAGCAACAACGGTTTTATATGACAACCTGAAACTAAAAGATGTTTCTGGAAGATTGCTTATTAAAGATGAAAAAGCAACTCTAGAAAACTTTAAAACAAATATTTTCGGAGGACAGATTGGTCTTAATGGAGCGGTTTCTACAAAAGAAAAAGTGCCAACTTTTGATATGAACTTAGGCTTTAATCAAGTTGATATTGCACAGACTTTTACACAATTGGATATGATGAAAAAAATCGCTCCGATTGCTGGAATCATTAACGGAAAACTGAATTCGACTATCAAACTGAATGGTAATTTGGATGCAAAAGAGTTGACTCCAGATCTTAAATCTATTTCAGGAGATTTGATTGGTCAATTACTGTCTACTACTGTAAATTCAAAAAACTCTACTTTGCTTACTGCACTAAGTTCAAATGTGAAGTTTATCGATTTGAATAAAGTGAATCTGAATGACATAAAAGCAGCTTTAACTTTTGATAATGGAAAAGTAAATGTTAAACCTTTTGACATTAAATACCAAGATATTAAAGTAACTGTTGGAGGAACTCATGGTTTTGATCAAACGATGAACTACAATCTAAAATTTGATGTTCCTGCCAAATATTTGGGAACTGAAGCTAACAACTTAATTGCAAAAATGTCTCCTGCTGATGCTGCAAAACTGGATAATATTCCAATTAATGCTTCTTTGACTGGTAATTTTTCGAATCCGAAAATCAGCACAGACATGAAAGCTGCAGTGAGCAATTTAACTACACAATTGGTAAATCAGCAGAAGGACAAACTGACTCAAAAAGGCACTTCAGCACTTACTGATTTAATCAACAAAAACACTAAAGCTAAAGATACCACTCAGGCAGCTAAAACTGAAAAAGAGCAGAAAACTCAAGAAGTGACGAAAAAAGCTGGTGATTTATTGAACGGGTTGTTCAAGAAAAAGAATCCATAAAAAAAGATGCTGAGATGCTAAGGTGCTAAGCTTTTCTAAAGCTAAAAAAAAGCTTAGGACCTCAGCGCCTTAGAAGCTTAGCATCTTTAAAAGCAAAAAATCCTGTTCAAATGAACAGGATTTTTTGCTTTTAAATTGCCCTTGACAAGCCGTTCAATCTACCGTTATTCAAAATTGTGTTGATAGTTTTTATGTATTTCTTTTTCGTGTAGAGATTTACATCTATGCCGACACTGCAATTATCATAAGGCTCATATTTTTTTAAATTAGAAACAGAAAACAGTCCTATAGTTGGTGTATGTACGGCACTTGACAAATGCATGATTCCGCTATCGGCGCCAACAAATAAATCGGCATTTGTAATAACAGATCCTATTTCGCGAATATCTTTACTGTAAAATGTTGGCGCTTTAAATCCGATTTGAGATACATTTTCTACAGGCAAAATTTCAATAATATTATACTCTTTATATTCTGAGGTAAGCATCGAATAAAACTTTTCCCACCAATCTTCTGAAAGACATTTTGTTCCTGTGGCATAAGTAAAAATACAAATCGTTTTTTTATCGTTATTCGCCAATTCGTTTAATATTTTTCTGCCTTTTGCAATTTCAGAAGCTGATAATTTAAGATCTAAAGGAGGAATTATTTTATTACTGTTTGTTGGTAATCTTAATTTTGACAAATAATTTCGAAAATTATAAACTGGATATTTTGCAATGTGTTCAAAGCCACTTTTCTGCTCTGTTGATTCCTCACCTGAATCTCCGAAAAATTTGTATTTAGCATTAGAAAACTGAACCGCTAATCGGCCTGAAGAGGAGTTTTGATCAACATTAATAGCCAAATCGTAGTGTGCTTTTTTTAACGAAATCCAAACTTTTGAATAAGCTAATAAATTTTTAAATGGCTTTTTAGGCAAATGAATTATTTTATCAACTACCTCATATTTTTCAAAAATAATGGGAGCCAATGTTCCTTTAACAAATAAATCAATTTTACAATTTGGAAACATTTCTGACACTTCCTGAACGAGTGGTGTAATCAATAAGAGATTTCCTAATCTTCCATTTGGTCTGCAAATCAGAACTTTTTTGATTTCGTTCTTATCGACCAAAATAAAATCATCCTGCATATTTGCCTTTCCAACATTCTTTGTGAGGCTTCGCATTATGCTACGTCTGTGCACATTTATTTTGTTTAAAACACTCATTTATGGAATAATTTACGATTATAAATCTTGATTAATTTTAAAAACAGTGGCAGTTTCAAATCTACCTTCTTTTATTTTCTAAAAATAAATTCTTCCAATAAGCATTTGTTACAAAATTGTAATCAAATGTATCAATATTTACATTTTTTTGTTTTTGGAATTGATATAAAATTACAATAAATTATTATCTAATCAACAAAGTAATAGACAGTTATACAAAAACCATCGACAGATCCCAAATAAATTTAGACGTCTATTGTTACAACATAACCTTCAGAACCACGAACATTAAAAACGGTTCCATTTTCAAATAACAAATACTGGCCTTTAATTCCCGTTAATTTTCCGCTAAAAGAAGGT
This sequence comes from Flavobacterium nitrogenifigens, assembly GCF_003254565.1. GTDB lineage: Bacteria > Bacteroidota > Bacteroidia > Flavobacteriales > Flavobacteriaceae > Flavobacterium > Flavobacterium nitrogenifigens. The sequence goes on along the minus strand of NZ_QJRI01000167.1, from coordinate 76,172 downwards.
GTCTTATCTAAGTTTAAACTATTTACTTTTGCAGGATAGGTTAAAACTGGATATTGAAGTTCGTAAACATCATTTTTTTCAGCATAAAAATAATCTCTAACTTCTTGAGGAATAAGACTTTCAATTTTGGCTTTTTCAGCAATTAAATCAAAACTCTCAACAGAGTTTTGCAGCATTTTTCTCCAATTTGTTTTATCTGTATAATGATCTTTTAACGCAACCTCTGTTATTCCTGCCAAATAGCGGTTTGGAACCTCAACAATTGCAATCGCTTGAGAAGCACCTTGATCGATCCATCGTGTCGGAATCTGTGCTTTACGGGTTACGCCAACTTTTATTTCGCTCGCCGAAGCCAAATACACAATATGTGGCTGCAACTGAGCCTTTGATTCGTATTCTAAATCTCTATCAGCAATTCCTAAATGTGCCGTACTCAATTCTGGCCTCATAATCCAATCTCCAACTGCTGGACTAGAATAAAAACATTCGTAGCAAAAACCTTGTCGGTATATTTTTTTCTTTTTACCACAATTTAAGCATTGGGTGCCTACAAAATTGATTTCAATTTCTTTATCTAATAATTGGTTTACATTCAGAAAATTATCCTCAAAAACCAAATAGTATTGAATTGGACTCCCTAGTTCAGTTTGCATTTTTGTCAGTACACCTTGATATTGCATTCGTCTTTTTATTTATAATTGCTGATTTCGATTTATCAAAAGATTTAAAATTTTTTGTGTTAAAATTCGTTTAATTAGATAGAATCTTTACTTCAAATAGAATTGTTTTTTACAAAAAAATATTATTTTTGATATGAAGACAAAGTTACTATTTGTCTCTCGATATTCAAATTTTAAGTTTTTTTGTTTTACACAGATTGTAAGATTTAAAACCTAAAATCAGTTAACTTAAAAACAGATTCATGCCTTTATCTATTATCAATTCGTTTGCATCTTGGGTCCTAAAACAAAGGATTCATCAAATAGAGCTTTTTTTAAAATACCCAAATGAAGTTCAAGAAGAATTATTGCATAACTTATTGACGGCATCTGAAAATACAGTTATTGGAAAAAAATATGAGTTTTCGAGTATTAATTCTTATCAGACATTTGCTGAAAGAGTTCCTATTGCCACTTATGAAGAATTACAACCTCTAATTGAACGTACTCGTTTGGGCGAACAAAATGTTTTTTGGGAAAGTCCGATTAAATGGTTTGCCAAATCGAGTGGCACAACAAATGCCAAAAGTAAATTTATACCTGTAAGTAACGAAGCTCTGGAAGATTGCCATTACAAGGGCAGTAAAGATCTTTTATGTCTCTATCTAAATAATAATGAAGATTCTGAGCTGTTTTTAGGAAAAAGTCTTCGCTTAGGCGGAAGTTCTCAGATTTACGAAAACAATAATACTTTCTTTGGAGATTTATCGGCAATTTTGATTGAAAACATGCCTATTTGGGCTGAATTCAGCAGTACTCCAAGCAGTAAAACTTCGTTAATGAGCGAATGGGAAACGAAAATTGCAGCCATTATCAACGAAACCAAAAATGAGAATGTAACCAGTTTTGCAGGAGTTCCGTCATGGATGCTGGTTTTAATGAATAAAGTTCTTGAAAACACAGGCAAACAAAGCTTATTGGAACTTTGGCCAAATCTGGAAGTTTACTTTCATGGAGGTGTAAGTTTTTCTCCTTATAGAGAACAGTACAAAAAACTATTGCCAAGTAAAGATTTTAGATATTACGAAATATACAATGCTTCTGAAGGCTTTTTTGCGATTCAGGATTTAAACAATTCGAGCGATTTATTATTAATGCTGGATTACGGAATTTTCTATGAATTTATTCCGATGGATACTTTTGGAACTCCAAACCAAAAAGTGGTTCGTCTGGCAGATGTTGAATTGAATAAAAATTACGCTATTGTTATTACTACAAATTCTGGTTTGTGGCGTTATTTAATTGGCGACACGGTTCGTTTTACTTCTTTAAATCCGTACAGAATTAGAGTTACGGGAAGAACCAAACATCATATTAATGTTTTTGGCGAAGAATTAATGGTTGAAAATACTGATCAAGCAATTGCAAAAGCTTGTCAGGTGACTCAAACTGAAGTTATCGATTATACGGTTGCGCCTATATTTATGCACGATAAAGAAAAAGGTGCTCATGAATGGATGATCGAATTCAAGAAAGATCCTGCCGATGTGGGACTTTTCCAAAAAGTACTAGATGAAACCTTGCAAACCCTAAATTCCGACTACGAAGCGAAACGCTACAACAATATGACTTTAAATCCTTTGGTGGTCAATGTTGCCAGAGAGAACTTATTTTATGACTGGCTAAAGGAAAGAGATAAATTGGGCGGTCAGCATAAGATTCCGAGACTTTCAAATCAGAGAGATTATTTGGAACAATTGAAAGAAATGTGCTAATAACAACTTGCAAAATGAAAGACACAAAATTCAGCGAAATGACCACTGAAGAACTGATTAAAAATCAGAAGACATTAAAAACCGTGAATACTATTTTTTGCGTGGTTCTTTTTATGTTATTCATTCTTAATATATTCATTGTTTTTATGAAAGGGTTTAGTGCCATGAATGTTATTCCTGTTGCGTTATTGCCTATTCTTTTTTTGAATCTGAAGAATTTAAAGGAAATGAAACGAGAATTAGAATCTCGTGAATAATGTTCTCTATCCATATTATTCTATTAAGTTATGGACTGATTCGGCTATTTTTTTGATTATTACCTTTTTGTTGATTTTACTAACTTTATTTAGCAACAATCAACCTTTTGGGATTATTTTAGCTTTTTTCTTAATTGTCTTAACTAAAAATCGCATAAAGAGAACAATTAAAAATTTATATCGAAACTTAAAAAATCAACCCGCAATTGAACTTACTGGAGCATATTTCTTCGATCATATAAATAACATTAAAATTTATTGGCACAATATTGACAAATTAAGTGTAATTTCTATCAGAGGAAATACATATGTAAATTTTATTCTGAAAGATAAAATTGAATATGCCAAACAGTTAGATGGATTTCTTTCAAAAATTTTATTTAAACTTCCAAATCCTGAAGAAATCGCTATAAAAACTGAAATCAGTTTAGTTAAAGGACGAAATGAAGATATTTATAATTCTATTTATAAATTTAGAGAAGCCAAGAAACTCTACAATTTCCAAACCAACAATTCCACTAAACCCGCATGAGGGATAGGAGTGGAAATCCTTTTATGCCGGGGTTCGGCATAAAAGATTGAAACGGATAGCCCGACCCGCCTTTTTCTGGCGGGACATGCCCAAATAAAAAACCTCAGCTCTTTATTAAAAAAGACTGAGGTTTGTTTTTTTTTATTTTGATTGTCGAGCTACTTGCGGAGATCCCTCGTTCCTCGGGATGACAAAAAATGGGTCGGGTTCTTCGACTTCGCTCGGGGTGATAACTTGTAAATTACATCATATCAATATATCTATCGTGATATCCTAAAAGGTATAAAACACCGTCAAGACCTAAACTTGATATTGAAGTTGAAGCACTTTCTTTTACTTTTGGTTTAGCGTGGAAAGCAATTCCTAGGCCTGCTAAGTTTAGCATTGGCAAATCGTTTGCTCCATCACCAACTGCGATTGTCTGGTTGATGTGGATTCCTTCTTTTTCGGCAATTGCTTTTAGATATTCTGCTTTTTTCTGACCGTCTACGATATCGCCGATATATTTACCGGTTAGTTTACCATCTTTTATTTCTAATTGATTGGCGTGAACATAATCTATTCCTAATTCTTTTTGAAGGTATTCTCCAAAATATGTAAATCCTCCTGAAAGAATTGCGGTTTTATAACCATAGTATTTTAAAGCTTTCATCAAACGATGTGCGCCTTGCGTGATTGGTAAATTAATCGCAACGTTTTGCAACACTTCTTCGCTTAAACCTTCCAAAAGAGCCATACGCTTTTTGAAACTTTCGTTGAAATCAATTTCACCGTTCATAGCCGATTCTGTAATGGCGCGAACTTGATCTCCTACTCCATTCAATTCTGCCAATTCATCGATTACTTCAGTTTGAATTAAAGTCGAATCCATATCAAAGCAAACCAAACGGCGGTTTCTTCTGTAAATATTATCTTCCTGGAAAGAGATATCAACGTTGAGCGTTCTGGAAATTTCCATAAAACTTGCCGTCATCATAATCTTGTTTACAATTTCGCCCGTTACAGACAATTGAATACAAGAACGTGGATATTCTTCTTTTTCTACAATAGAAGTTCTTCCTGTTAATCGGATAATTGAATCGATATTTAAATTTTGATCTGACAATATTTGGGTCACTGCAGACAATTGTGAAGCTGCCAGTTTTTCTCCCAAAATATTGATGATATAACGTTGTTTTGATTGTGATTTTACCCAAGTTTCGTAATCTTCAATAGAAATCGGAATAAATTTTACTTTGATTTCCAATTCGTATGCTTTAAACAAAAGATCTTTTAAAACGGGTGCAGATGAAGATCCTGCAGCAATCTCGAACAAAATTCCTAAGGAAAGTGTATCATGTATATCAGCTTGCCCGATATCTAAAATATTAGCGTCGTACGTTGCTAATACAGCTGTTAAACCTGCTGTAACTCCAATTTTATCGTGTCCAGAAACTTTTAATAAAATAATTTCTTTATCTTCTGCTGCCATTTTTCTTTCTTGATTATGAAGCGACAAAAATCGGCAATCTCTTGTTGATAAAAAAGAATAATCATTGTTTTTTTGAAACAAAAAAGCACATTTCCATGTGCTTTTTCGAGTAATTTAACATTTCTGTTTTATTATTAAAATAACATAACTTTTATGTTATTTCTTGTTCATGTTTTCGTCAAAATTTACCATCCAATTGATTCCAAATTTGTCTTTAAACATTCCGAAATAAGCTCCCCAGAAAGTTTTGTTCATTGGCATTTCTACTTTTCCTCCTGCAGAAAGTCCATTAAAAATTCTATCTGCCTCTTCTGTGCTTTCTGTATTAATAGAAACGGAAAAGTTTTCTCCAATAGGCAAATCGCCAAATCTTGTCGAACTATCACTTCCCATTAAAATAGTATCTCCAATTGGAAGGGAAACGTGCATTATTCTTTCAGCGTCTGCTTCAGAAACTTGATCACATCCTTCTTCTTTTGGCATGTCTTTAAATTTTCCAATATATGGAAATTCACCTCCAAAAACGGATTTGTAAAATAGAAATGCTTGTTCGCAATTTCCATTAAATAATAAATAAGGATTTACTGTTGCCATGATATTTTTTTTAATTGTTAATTATAAATTTTAAATTATTAGTTGCTCTTCTTTCTTCTATTCTCTTGCTTTTACTTCTCAGACAATTCTTTAATCAATTCCACCGCTTTTGGAAAGGCATCTTTGAAATAATCAATATGTTTTTCAATTACATCTACCTCAACATGAAGATTTACAGCATCTCCTTTTTGAGTCAGTTTATAAGTTTCCATTGCACCACTCCATTTTTCCGTCTCCGCATTTGGCGGCACTTCTTTAAAATCTTTGATTTCACCAAGATGCTTAAAAGCCATATATTCGTTCGGCATTTTAGTTTCAATAAGACTATTCATTCCTGCTCCGCCAGGACCTAAAAAATAAATTTTGTCTCCTTCATTCCATGTCGATTCTGCATAACTTCCTTCGCAAAAAGCGCTTGTCCACTTTCTATACGTTTCATCGTCCCATAAGACTTTCCAAATCTTTTCTTTAGAAGCCTTTATCTCAATATTAAACACTAATTTTTCCATTTTAATCTGGTAATTTACTAAAATCCATAAATAAAACATTCCAACGATGACCATCCAAATCGGTAAAGCCGCAGCCGTACATCCAGCCTTGACTTTCTGCTGGAGGAGCAAAAACGTTTCCGCCGGCTTCTTTGACTTTTTCAGCTAATTCATCAACTTCTTCTCTGCTTTCTGCGTCGATCGAAATCAAGACTTCTGAACTTGATTTCGTATCGGTAATACTGTTTTGAGAAAAACTTGAAAAAAGCATTTCTTCAAAAAGCATTATTACAAAATGTCCTTCACCTACAACCATGCACGTCGAACTTGGCGTATCATGCTGTTCATTAAACGAAAAACCAATTTTCCAGAAAAAGTCTTTCGCTTTTGCCACATCCTTTACAGGAAGATTCAACCATATTTGTTTTGTCATTTTTTGTTTTTTTGTTGGGTTAGATATTTATTTCTTTTTAAACCATATAAGAGATATAAGCAAATTTAAGTTTGTAATCTTTGAACCATTGTTACTTTGAGCCTGTGAACCTAAAATTAATTAGCTTCTACATAACTTTTAAAATTATCCAAGATTGCTTGCCAACCAGCACGCTGCATCTCTTCTGGGTTTTGTGTTTCTGGGTCAAAACTTTCAATTATCTCAACACCGTCTGCTGTTTTTGTAAAAGTAATTTCGACTTTTCTTCCGTCTCCCATTACATACGAAAGTGCTTCGTTTGGTTTTACAAGAGTAAATTCCCCTCCAAAATCAAAACTCATACTTCCATCTTTTGCCGCCATAGTCGATTTGAATTTCCCTCCTTCTCTCAAATCAGCTTCTGCGTAAGGTGTGTGCCAATCAGGAGAAGCAAAGCTCCATTTTGTAATATGTTCTGGAGTATTCCAAAAGTTCCAAACTTTGTCAAGAGATGCATTCACCGTGTTTTTAATTGTTATCATTTTTATAGCTTTTTAATATTTTTGGTTTGTTTGATCTGTTTCGCATTAATTATTATATGTTTTCTGGAATCTGATTTTCATCCATAAAGAAAACTTCCCAATGATGTCCATCAACATCCAAAAAAGTTCTTTGATACATCCAGCCATAATCATTTGTCTGGTTATAATCTGTTCCGCCTGATTTAATGGCTTTTTCCATCATTTCATCAACCTGCTCTCGAGTGTCTACAGAAATAGCAATAATAGCTTCACTAGTTGTTGTTGAATCACAAATTTGTTTTTTGGTAAAGGTTTGATAAAACTCTTCTGCCAAAATCATCACAAATATATTTTCATCAATAACCAAACAAGCTCCTTTTTCATTTGTGAATTTTGGATTGGTCGAAAAACCAAGTCCGTTATAAAAAGACACTGCCCTGTTTAAATCTTTTACAGCAAGATTTAAGAAGATTTTTGTTTTCATCTTTATAAAATTACGAATTAATTAAAACAAATTTAATTTTTTAAGATTACTTAAAAACGTCAATAAAAGTCATTTTTAGGGGCATTTAAGACATTTTGCTTATTTTTGTATGATACTGCAATTCCAAAAAACCAAAATATCATGAGCACGAAACTAGGCTTAATCATACCTCACGATTATAAATTACTGAGCATCGCGGCAATATTAGAGGTATTCGAAACTACGAACAAACTTACTCCTGGAACCGAAAAACCATTTGAAATTATGATTTTTCAATCGCAAGAGCAAAACGATCAAGGAAATTTATTTGGATATAAAAGCAACGCAATCGAAACTTCAGATAGTATTCTAGACTTAATTTTAATTCCCGCTTTTACGACAGATAATATGAGCGAGATGATCAAAAAGAATAAAAGTTTTATTCCGTGGTTGCAAAAACAGCATAAAGCTGGAGCAGAATTAGCCAGTTTTTGTACCGGAGCTTTTTTGTTTGCTGCCTCTGGTTTACTGAATGAAAAATTAGCTACAACGCATGTTGATGCCTGTAGCGCATTTACCAAAGCTTTTCCGATGGTAAAATTAAAACCAGAAGAAACTTTGACTGCAGACGGAAGTTTATACACCAGCGGCGGATCAACTTCAACTTTTCATTTGTTGATTCTTTTGGTTCAGAAATTCTGCGGTAACGAAATGGCAGTCAAAATTGCTAAAATATTCTCAATCGACCTGAACAGATACAAACAAAGCTATTTCAGCACTTTTAGACCCAACCATTTACACAACGATTCTCTAGTTGCCATGCTGCAGCAAAAAATTGAGAATCAATACCATTCTATCGAAAAACTGGAAGAAATCACAAAAGATATCCCTACAAGTACCAGAAACATGACACGCCGTTTCAAACAAGTGACAGGAATTCCTCCAATTGAATATTTGCAAAATATTAGAGTCGAAAGTTCGAAGAAATACCTAGAGCAAACGCAGCTTTCCATTTCAGAAATTATAGAAAAAACTGGTTATAACGATCCTAAAGCTTTCAGAAAGGTTTTTTATAAAATGGTAGGAATGAAACCAATTGAGTATCGCGAGAAATTTAGAGTGCAGTAATTTTTATCGTAGAGACGCACCGCAGTGCGTCTAACAATTGATTTAAAAATAATCTAAAAATACATACATAGGTTAATGCACTGCAGTGCATCTCTACAATAAAACTTGTCTAAAATCCCGTTTTAATCAGGCACAAAACAGAACTTTTGTTTTCATAAAACTAAACGAAAAAGACAATAAAAAAACCTGTTCAAAAAATGAACAGGTTTTTAGAAAATATACTTTTAATATTTAAGAAGCAATCTCCATACGCTTCAATAAGTTTTTACTTAACGTATGTTCTGCATATTCTTTATCGATTGTCAAACTAATATCATCAGATGTTGGCAATTCGTACATCGCATCTGTCAAGATCGCTTCACATAATGAACGTAATCCACGAGCACCCAATTTGTACTCTAAAGCTTTATCTACAATAAAATCTAAAGCTTCATCGGTAATCGTAAACTCAACATCATCCATTAAGAATAATTTCTGATATTGTTTTATCAACGCATTTTTAGGTTGCGTTAAAATCGCGCGAAGCGTTGCTTTATCCAAAGGATCCATGTGCGTTAAAACTGGTAAACGTCCAATAATCTCAGGAATCAAACCAAAGTCTTTAATGTCTTTTGGAATAATGTATTGCAATAAATTATCTTTATCGATATTGTCAGTGTTTTTAGAAGTTGAATAACCAACTGCCTGACGGTTTAAACGTTTAGAAATAATACGCTCTACTCCATCAAAAGCTCCACCAGCAATAAATAAGATATTTTGAGTATTTACCTCAACAAATTTTTGGTCTGGGTGTTTACGTCCTCCTTTTGGCGGTACGTTTACCACTGTTCCTTCCAACAATTTTAATAATGCCTGCTGAACACCTTCTCCAGAAACGTCACGAGTTATTGATGGATTATCGCTCTTACGAGCAATTTTATCAATTTCGTCAATAAATACAATTCCTCTTTCTGCTTTTGCTACATCATAATCTGCAGCCTGAAGCAAACGAGTCAAAATACTTTCAACGTCTTCTCCAACATAACCTGCTTCTGTCAATACTGTAGCATCAACAATGGCCAAAGGAACGTCTAACATTTTAGCAATAGTTTTTGCCACTAATGTTTTTCCAGTTCCTGTCTGCCCCACCATAATGATGTTACTTTTTTCAATCTCAACTTCATCGTCTAATTGCTGTTGCATTAAACGCTTGTAGTGATTATAAACCGCAACCGACATTACTTTTTTAGTCTGATCTTGACCAATAACATATTGATCTAGGAAAGCTCTAATTTCTTTTGGTTTCTTTAAAATCAAGTCCCCAACTAGTTTTGCGCTTCCGCTAGATTTTAATTCTTCTAAAACAATTCCATGTGCCTGTTCAATACACTTATCACAAATATGTGCATTGATCCCTGCAATTAATAAATTAGTTTCTGGCTTCTTTCTTCCACAAAACGAACATTCTAATACTACTTTTGCCATTCTATATTTAGTTACTAAGCTGCAAAGATACTAAGTTTCTAAGCTTTTTGACCTAAAACTTAAAAACTTAGCTCTTTGCAGCTTAAGTCTTTATTTTTTGTTTCAAGTTTCAGGTTTCAGGTTTCAAGTTGGCGCGTTATTTACGGAACTTGAAACCTGAAACTTGAAACAATTTAAACTTTAAAAATTATCCTCTTCTCAATACTTCGTCAATCATTCCGTACTCTTTAGCTTCGTCAGCGATCATCCAATAATCACGCTCACTGTCTTTGTGCACTTTGTCAAAAGTTTGTCCTGAATGGTGCGAAATAATGTTGTATAATTCGTCTTTTAATTTCAACATCTCACGTAAATTGATTTCCATATCTGTTGCAACACCTTGTGCTCCTCCAGATGGCTGGTGAATCATTACTCTTGAGTGAGGCAATGCAGAACGTTTTCCTGCAGCTCCTGCACACAATAAAACTGCTCCCATAGAAGCTGCCATTCCTGTACAGATTGTTGCTACATCTGGTTTAATGTACTGCATGGTATCATAAATTCCTAAACCTGCATAAACACTTCCTCCTGGAGAGTTTAAGTAAATTTGAATATCTTTTGAAGCATCAGCGCTTTCTAAAAATAACAACTGAGCCTGAACGATATTAGCAATCTGATCGTCAATACCAGTTCCTAAAAAGATAATTCTATCCATCATTAATCTTGAGAAAACATCTAATTGAGAAATATTCAACTGACGCTCTTCAATAATATATGGAGTCATGTTTGTTGGCGTCATTGCAGCTACGATTTTATCGTAATACATTGCGTTTACTCCTTGGTGCTTTGTAGCAAATTTTTTGAATTCTTTACCGTAGTTCATATTTTTAGTTTATAAAGTTTGAAAGTCTATAGTCAGAAATTGACTAAAACGAATTAAACAAAGTTCGTACCTTTTTACAAGAGATGCCAATTTGTCTTCTTTTTTAAGATGCTAAGATTCTAAGCTACTAAGGTTCTAAGTTTTTTTTTCTAAGAAACGTTTACCAACTTGAAACTTGAAACAAAAAAGAACGTCAACAGAAAGAAAATTCCATTGACGTTCAAATATAATTATTTTTATCTTTCAGTTTCTGTAATAAAATCTTAATTTTTAAAAAGTATACTTCTTAACTTTCGACTTTAGGACTTTTGACTTTCAGACTAAATTTATTCTCCGTAAGAAGCAGCGATAAATTCTTCGTAAGTAACCTCTTTAGTTGTTGGGTTAGCTTTTTCTTTGAAGATGTCTAACATTTTAGCTGCTACAACTTGCTCAGAAAGTCTTTTCACTTCGTCTTGGTTAGATAAAACTCTAGCCACGATTCCTTGAACTTCTTCGTCAGTTGGGTTTGTTTGACCAAATTGAGCCATTTGCTGTCTGATTGCGTTTGATGTAAACTCTTTCAAGTCATCAAATGTAATTTGGATATTGCTTTGAGCTAAAGCTTTTCCTTCGATTAATTGGAAACGTAATCCTTTTTCAGATCTTGCGTATTCAACCTCAGCTTCTTCTGCCGTTAATTTTTTCTCACCTACAGTTTGCAACCATTTTTTAAGGAATTCAGCTGGTAAATCGAATTTTGTGTTTTCGATTAAGAAATCCTGAACATCTAATAATAATTTTTGGTCAGCTTGCTGAGCGAATTGCGCTTCAGCATCTTCTTTAATTTTAGATTTTAAATCTTCTAAAGAAGCTACTTTTCCTTCACCAAAAAGTTTATCGAATAATTCTTGGTTTAATTCAGCTGGCTCAGAACCGTTGATAGCGCTGATAGTGAAGTTTACTTCAACATCTAAACCGTGAACACCTTCGTGACCAACTTTTAAGTAATCCATTAATTGGTGATCGTCTTCAAATAAACCTTTTGTGCTTACTGTAACAACATCTCCAACTTTTTTACCTGTGAATTGTTTTTGAGCTTTTTTGCTGAATGTATCAACAGAAATTGTAGTTGTATTATTGATTCCGTTTGCTTCGTTTGAGAAAGTTCCAGTTAAGTCAGATTTTGCATCAGAAACTTCTTGAGGAACTGCTTTTCCAAATTGTTTTTGGATACGCTCAACTTGTCCGTCGATTAATTTATCGTCAGCAGTAACGATGTATTTTACGATATTATTTTTAGCTTCAAGATCAATTTCGAAGTTTGGCACTAAACCAATTTCGTATTCGAAAGTTAATTCTTCAGCATCCCAGTTAAAATCTTCGTTTACTTTAGCAAGAGGAGTTCCTAAAAGATTTAATCTTTCAGATTGAATATAACGCTCTAAAGCCAAATCAACTACTTTTTTGATCTCTTCTTGCTTAATAGCTTTTCCGTATTGTTTTTCAACAAGATCTTTAGGCACTGCCCCTTTTCTAAATCCTTTTACTTGCGCTAAAGGCATTTTTTCGTTAATTCTTTTTGCTACTTGACCTTTATAATCCATATGAACAACGTTCATAACGATTGTCTCGTTTACAGCGTCTATTGCTACTCTTTTAATATCCATCTTCTTCTTTAATTTACATAATAAAATTGGGTTGCAAAATTATAAAATTTTTGCAACCCAACCAAGTTTTTAATCTATTGTATTTGAAGCAGTTTTAATCTGCTGCATTTGTTTTATTTATCGTCTCCAAGTATTTTATAAGTAAGAGATTGAAGTATAGACAAAATAATGCTGAAAATTAATGCCGTCCAAAACGAATCTACTACAAAACCGCCTACGATCTTAGTTGATAATAAAATAATTATAGCGTTGATTACCAGTAAAAATAAGCCTAATGTAACAAAAGTAACCGGCAAGGTTAAAATCACTAAAATTGGTTTTATAAAAACGTTCAGCAATCCTAAAACTACTGCGACAATTACAGCCGTACCAAAACTAGCAACATGAACCCCAGTCAAAATGTTAGATAATAATAGAACCAAGGCTGCAGTAACAAGGAGTCTAAGTAATAATTTCATAGTTCTTCAGGTTTAAAATTTATTTAAAAGTAATAAAATTTTTATCAAAAACGACTACTCTTTTAAAAACGTAGCCGTCAATTCAAAAAACATTTTCGGATTTTCTGCATGAAGCCAATGTCCAGCGTTTGGAATAGTTTCCAGTTTTAAATTTGGAAAATGCTTGCGAATTTCATCAATATCAGCATCTTGAATATATCCAGAATTCCCACCTCTAATAAATAATGTCGGATTATTAAAAACTAAATGATCTGCCAAAGGTTTTCCAATCGCATCGAGATTATTATTAAATGCTTCAAGATTAAACCTAAAAGCCAATTGTCCTGGCTCTTTCCAATATAGATTTTTTAGCAAAAACTGACGTGTTCCAAAATCCGGAACATATTGTGACACTATTTCTTCTACATCATTTCGGCTTGGTTTTGCTGAAAAGTCAACAGCATTTAATCCTGCTAAAATATCTTGATGATGCTGTTTATAAAATCTCGGACCAATATCTGCTACAATCAATTTATCTACAATTTCAGGATGAGTTGTTGCAAAAAGCATTGCCACTTTTCCTCCCATAGAATGTCCTAGAATATCAATTCTGGTTAGATTATTTGCCTGACAATATTCGTAAACATCTTGAACCATGGCTTCATAACTCCATTCGTCTGAATGAAAACTGCGACCGTGGTTTCGTAAATCTAAAATATGAACTTGAAATCCAGCTTCTACATATTGTCCAGCAAGAGTTTTCCAGTTATCAGACATTCCAAGAAATCCGTGCATGATGATAAATGGCTTTCCCTCGCCTTCTATTTTTGAATATAACATTTGTATTGGTATTAATATCTTTTACAAAGGTAAAAAAGTTATTGAGCAAAAAAGAGTCAAAAACATAGCTATAACACATTGTAAGATATTTAATACAAAAATATTTTACTTTTTACGGTTTTCCGTAAGGTAATACGTTTTAAAAAAACTATTTTCGCACCAAAATCAAGCATTAAAGTCTTGATTTAACAAACTAATTTAAACACCAAATCATGATTAAAAAACTATTTTTATCATCATTGGTTCTTACTCAACTTATGGTTTCATGTTCTAGCGACAATAGCAGTGACGAAATCATACCAGAACCAAAACCAGAAAAGGAGCTAACACTAGAAGAACAAATTGCTGCATTATTAAAACAGCCTTATTCAAATCTTACTCCTGCACAGCAAAAAAATAAATTTGAAGCTGAAGCTAATGAAATGCTTGTTCAATTGGACAAAAGCAAAAGCTCTGGAGCAATCGAAGCTATTAAAAACTTAGGCCGTTTGTTTAGCCTTAAACATATTGATCTTTTTGACGGAAAAAGTCAAAATGGTGTAGAAGAAGTTTTAAACATTTCTGGTGTTTATGGTATATACACTTGGGATGATGCTAAAAAAACATGGATTAAAACTGCTTCGACTACAGAATTGAAATTCGTTTTCCCTGCAAAAGAAGGACAAACTACAAACAATGCGGTATTAACATCCAAAAGCACGTCTTCAAACATTAAATTTTCAAATGTTGACACTTATTCTGACTGGGGTTACAATTCAGAAACTGGGGAATATGGACCTATTACACCTTCTGTGCAAGATTGGTTCTATTTACCTTCAACTGTAGATGGCCTTTTAACTATTAATGGTACTGAAGCTGCTACATTTACTTCAAATGCAAAATACTCAAGCCAAAACAAATCTCCTGAAGATTACACTTATAAATTAACCTTAAATGATGGTTACACTTGGGAAATGAGTGGTAAAAAAGGTGTAGAAACCACTTCGAATGCATTATTTACTTATAATGGAAAAAACTTAATTAACTTTAATGTTACAAGTAGTGCTGAAATCGATAAATTAATTGAAAACATTGAATTAAGCCAATATAAAGGAAAAGCAAATACCCTGATTTCAATAATGGATAACTTTATTATTATTGGTAATACAGATTTGACTGCTGATGCTGCCGATAGAGAAGCTTTATTCAAAAATAACACTCGTCCAGCACATCCTGACGGTCTAAATCCTAATAGTGATTTCAAAGCTTATTATACAGCCTTGAATGCATATGAGAAAAAAATCTCTGAAGGAGAGGCTGCAAGCTTTAACAAGAATACAAAATTATCATTAGTTTCTAAAAAAGATGGAACTAAAATTGCCGATATTGTTTTACGCTCGCAAAAAGCTGGAGATGATTATCTTGTTAGATTGCCTGTTTGGAATGATCAAGGAAAATACTGGACATGGAGCTCTAATGGCGAGCTATTTGCACAACCTTATCTTGACGAAGTAATTTATTTGAAATTCAATGATAATACAGAAGCTGCTTTGAGCGTTTATTTCTCTGAAGGGTTTGATGCGCTACGTTCTAAATTTACAGATTTCACAAGTGCTTTTCAAACAAAAAATAAGTAATAAGCTATTTTAACAAAAAACAAAGCCGATTTGAATGTCTCAAATCGGTTTTGTTTTTTTAGGAGGTGTTTGAACAATTATATTACTTTGCCCGTATCCTGCCCAAATACCTATTCCTCCTTTTATATTCGATTTTAAACTTGTATTTGATGGATAAATTGGATTTTTGGCATTAACAATCTCGTTTTGCCAGCTATTCCAGAAATCTAAAGATTCTTTGGTTTGAGTTCGTAATTTTACATGAATCAAATCTCCATCATTAAAATTCGGTGTAAATTTAGTTTTAGGGAACAATAAAATTCCTCTGTTAATCTGCATTTCAATTGTAGGACTTTTGAAATTTTTATCATCTAAATTACCGTAAAAAGAAGGAACAAAAATAGGTTCTTCTCCTTCAACTTTTGTTGCAATTTGATAATAGTTTTTTTCAGATACTGGATCATCAAATTTGACAAAAACATATCCAGTCGTATCTGTCGCACTTTGCTTTATGTATGTTGCATTTCTAAGTTTTACCGATTTCGGAATGGCCGTGCTTGCTTCAACAACGCGGTTCAAATATTCAATTTTAATCGAATATTCTTTTCCTGCCTCGCCCATCAATGTGGAGCCAAAATATACAAATGGAGGAATACGGTTTTTATCGTTTTTCACTCTTAAAATTTCTGAATTTTCTCCATCAGAAATTGTAATTTTTGCAGATCTAATGACATGATTTAAAACGTTTGTAGAATCAATAACATCTGCTACTGGAATACTGCTTGACAGTAAAACATTGGCATAATCACCTTCTTCAATCCATCCTTCTACCACTATTTTAGATTCCATATTTTTTTGTTCATCGAAATTATCACTGGAACAGCTGACTGCTAATAACCCAAAAACAAACAATAGATATTTTTTCATCAGATCTTAAAATTTAAATCTCCAGCTAACTGAAGGAAGAATTCTATATAAAACTTTCTCATCTTGCTTTACTACAACTTTATTTTTATCCTCATTTACCTCGACATCCAAAACAACATAAATAGGATTAGAAACATTGAAAGCATTGTAAACCGAAAAATTTAGAGCGCTTTCTTTCTTTGCACTTCTTATGAAATAGTAATTTACAGAAAAATCTGTTCTGATATAATTTGGCATTTGAGCATTATTATATCCTGAATACTCTTTTACAGGGTTATTATTTACAAAATACCACAAGGTTGGCATTGTAAATCTATTTCCAGAACCAAATATTTGAGTTATTCCAAAATTCCATTTTTTATTCAAATCATACATTCCAACTACTGAAAGATTATGGCGTCGGTCATATTTTGCGAAATACGTATTACTATTATTCAGTTCATCAAAGTTTCGCTCTGACCAACTTAAGCTATAGCTTAACCAGCCTGTAAATTTCCCATTGCTCTTTTTTAACATCATTTCAAATCCGTACGCCTTGCCTTCTCCAACATACAAATCATTCTTTAGAGTTGTAATTTCATTAAACTGAGTGATTCCATAAGGATACTCAAGTAGATTTTTCATCGAACGATAAAATCCGCCAAAAGAAGAAGAAAAATTTCTGCTAATATTTTGATTTGATCCAATAGAAAACTCATTAGAAGACTGGGGTTTAATTCCGTCAGAACTCGCAATCCAAAAATCAGTAGGAATACCAACACTCGAAGTTGTGATCAGACTCAAATATTGATATTGTTTATTGTAAGAAGCATAAAACGAATACTTTTCGTTTGCATAATAATTCAACACTGCACGCGGCTGAAGATGCAAATACGAATCTGATCCCGAAATATAGTAATTCATTCGAAGTCCTAAATCGGCTATTAGATTTTCAAATAATTTCGGTTTAGCGCTCACAAAAATTGCTGCTTCGTTTGCATCAATTTTTCTTTGAGAATAATTATCGCTTGTTGCCAGATTTTCGACATTTATTTTTTGAGGTTGCAAATCATGATAAACATATTGCAATCCCGATTCGAATGGAATATTATGGATTGAAAATTTTACTGAATTTGCAACCCCTAAGTCCTTTACATAAGAAGAAACTCCAAACTGAATTGTTGCCTGCTCCATATTTAAATCATTCAAATATTGACTGAAATAAACCGTATTGGACATACTTACCTTAGACGAAAACACTGTTGTTAAAGATGGAGATACTGTAAAATTACTCCACTTCAAATCGGTAGTAAGGGCAAAATTTTCATCTTTTATTTTGAGTTTATCAGAACTGTAAAAAGCATTTAAAGAAAATAAATTCTTCTCAGAGATTTGATACAAAAAAGTAACATTCGCATCAGAAAAACCATATTTCATATCCTGAACATCATTGCTTGAATCAGATTTTAGCAATGGCCCCACAACTTCGTCAATATAGGTTTTTCGTCCAGAAATATAGAATCCGTTTTTGTCAGTTATAGGAACTGCTAAAGTTACCTGCGATGCCAGAATTCCAGCATTCCCTTGAATAGAAAACTCAGAAGGAAGTTTTTTATTGGCATTTAAAAGTGTTGTAGAACTCAAACGTCCGCCATATTTTGAGTTTGAACTCGATTTATCAAATTCAACATCTTTAATATGATCTGTATTGTAAAAAGGAAATATCCCTAATAAATGCGAAATTCCATAAATTGGAGTTTCATTATATAAAATCGCATTATGACCCGGATCACCACCACGAACATACAAATAACCATTTGCGTCTCCAGAGTTTTGCACTCCAGGCGTTAACTGCAAAAGTTTGATCACATCTGTTGTTCCTAAAAGTGTTGGAACAGTGTTTAATTCTTTTAAGTTAAAAGAAAGTCTTCCGCCAGATAAAGTTTTGATTTGATTTTTTTTACCACTTGAAACGATTACCTCTTTTAACTGAGAAATATCTTTTTCTAAGACTACAGTAATCACAGTATCTTTTAGGATATCGAACTGAATAGTTTTTGAGATAAAATCAGAATGATTGACTTTTATAACAAGCCTGCCAGAAGAAATGTTTTCTGAAAAATTTCCTAAAACATCAGTAGTAACATTCCATTGTTTTTTATTTACTTCTAAAAAAAGATTTGCTCCAACAAGATTTTGGCTGTCAGAAGATTTTATATTTCCAGATAGCTTTACGGTCTGTGCAAAGAGGCCCGAAAAGGAAAATAAAAAAAAGAAAACAATAGATTTTGGCACTTGATTTTAATAAGAAAAGTGCGAAAATAAACAATTATAACCCAATTATCTCAGGTTATAATTGTTTTTAATTTTGAATATTATTTCAATTTATTCAGATACATATTGACAGTATTATCTAGACCAAGGTAAAGCGCCTCTGAAATTAAAGCATGACCAATAGAAACTTCTAGTAATCCAGGAATATTTTGTTTAAAAAACTTGATATTATCCAAACTTAAATCATGGCCCGCATTGATCCCTAAACCTAATTCGTTTGCCAATTTTGCAGCTTCAACATAAGGATCAATTCCTTTTTCATTCCCTAAACTATATTGATGCGCAAAAGATTCTGTGTATAATTCAATTCTATCCGTACCCGTTTTCTTTGCTCCTTCAATCATCTCTAAAATTGGATCAACAAAAATCGAAGTTCTAATTCCGTTTCTTTGAAATTCTTGAATAACTTCAGTTAAATAATCTTGATTTTTGATGGTATCCCAGCCTGCCGAAGATGTAATGGCGCCAATTGCATCCGGAACCAACGTTACTTGATCTGGTTTGCATTCTAAAACTAAATCAATAAAATTATGCTGCGGATTTCCTTCAATATTATATTCTGTAGTAACAATTGCTTTTAAATCGCGTGCATCTTGATAACGAATATGACGCTCGTCTGGACGTGGATGAATTGTAATTCCTTGTCCGCCAAATCGCTGAATATCGACAGCTACTTTTAATAAATCGGGAACATTTCCGCCGCGAGCATTTCGAAGCGTTGCTATTTTATTGATATTAACACTTAATTTTGTCATATAAATAGATATTAATTCTAGTAATCTTATATTTGTTACGACAAAAATACAAAGTAAAACAGAGCGGTTTTCGGTATTTTTTGATTATTTTGCATCAAATATCCTCAATTGATTTATGACAGAAATTACAAACTATATCACAAACGATTTCAGAGCGATTGACAGTCAAGAAACGATAGCTTCGATTCAGGACTTTTTTATCGATGTAAATTTTTCTCATTTTCCGATTTTAGAAGATGGTGTCTTTATTGGAAGCATCTCTTCTGACGATGTTGAAACATTTGACATTGAAAAAAAAGCAATTGATTACAAATATACTTTAGAACGTTTCTTTGCTAGAAAATCGATGATTTGGCTAGATGTTCTAGAAGTTTTTGCAAAAAACCACACCAACCTTCTCCCAATTCTTGACGAGAATAATAACTACATAGGTTATTATGAAATGGAAGACATCATGAAGTTTTTTCAAGAAACTCCATTTTTAAAAGAACCTGGCGCCATTATTATTGTTCAAAAAGGCCTTTTGGATTATTCTATGAGCGAGGTTACACAAATTGTAGAAAGTAATAATGGAAAAGTTTTAGGATGTTTTGTTTCTGAGGCCGATACAGAAAATGTTCAGATTACTGTAAAAATTGGTCTAGGAGCAATTAATGAAATCATTCAGACTTACAGAAGATATGGTTATGAGATCATTTCTGAACATCAGGAAGACACCTACATCAACAGTTTAAAAGAACGATCAGATTACTTAGACAAATACCTTAATATATAAGTTATGAATATGCCAATGGGAAAATTAGTTAATTAAATGATTTTCGCATTCCCCAATTATCTAATTAACACATTGACAAATTCTCTAATTTAACAACGAATGAAAATAGCCATTTACGGACAATACTATCAGAATAGCACTGAACCTATTATAAAAGACATTTTCAATTTCTTTAATGCCAACAACGTAGAAATGGTAATTGAAGAAAATTTCCTGAATATGCTTTATGAAAAACAGCTTGTAAAAAAAGAATACAAAACTTTTTCTCCAAGTACTGCTTTAGACAATAGTTTCGAAATGCTTATTAGTATTGGTGGCGACGGTACAATTTTAAGAGCTGCCGCTTTTGTTCGTAATTCGGGAGTTCCTTTATTAGGTATAAATGCCGGAAGACTAGGTTTTCTAGCCAAAGTTCAAAAGGAAAATATCGATATTTTACTTCAATATGTTATCGATCAAAATTATACAACTTCAGAGCGTACTTTATTAGGAATCACATGTGAACCTTATAATGAAGCTTTCAAAGAGCTTAATTTCGCTATGAACGAAGTTACCGTGAGCAGAAAAGATACCACATCGATGATCACAGTAGAAACGTACTTGAATAACGAATATCTAAATTCATATTGGGCTGACGGATTAATCATTTCAACACCAACTGGCTCTACAGGATATTCTTTAAGCTGTGGAGGGCCAATTTTAACACCAGATGTCAAGAGCTTAGTTATTACGCCAATTGCCCCTCATAATTTAACTGCCAGACCTCTTGTTATTCCTGACGATACCGAAATCACATTGCGAGTAACAGGAAGAGAAGACCAATATTTGGTTTCCCTAGATTCACGAATTTCTTCGGTAAAAAATGAGTCTGTTTTAAAAATAAAAAAAACAGATTACAAAATTAAAATGGTTGAAATACCAGGCGAAACCTTCTTAAAAACCTTAAGAAACAAACTGCTCTGGGGAGAAGATAAAAGAAATTAAAACTCTTTTCTGATTCTTCACTATACGATAATACCACATTTTCTCGTTCTGCATGTAGTGAATCATCATTAAATGGCTCAAAATCATAACGTAAATTGAAAAAAAAGCACATTTAACTAAAGGAACTTTGATTCGTATCGATAATTATTATATTTGCACGCAATTTTGAATTAAATGAAGAAAATTTTTAATTTATTGTTATGTTTTTTCCCTCTTATTACACTAAATGCTCAGATAAATGAGATTGGTGTTTTTCTTGGCGGAAGCAACTTTGTAGGCGATGTTGGAAAAACAACTTATATCGCCCCAGAAAAACTAGCTTTTGGTGTTCTTTACAAATGGAATAGAAGTCCGAGACACTCCTGGAGATTTTCTTACACACAATCTAACATTAGCGGAAATGACGTTAAATCAGACGAAACAGGGAGAAACCAAAGAGGCTACCGTTTTGACAATGACATAAAAGAGCTTTCTGCAGGATTAGAATTCAATTTTTTCGATTTTAATTTACACGATTATCATACAAAAGTAACGCCTTATGTTTTTACAGGATTGAATCTCTTTGTTTTTGACAACTTATACAGATACACTTCAAGCCCAAACGTAATATATGCTCAAAAAAACCGCAGTTCTGTAGCGATACCTATTATATTAGGTGTAAAATCGAATATATCGCCACGCTTTATACTAGCAGCTGAAGTTGGTGCACGTTATACTTTTACAGATAACATAGACGGAAGCAATCCAAATACAAGCAATCCAAATATTATGAAATTTGGAAATTTAAATAATAATGACTGGTATATTTTTTCTGGTATGACTTTAACATATACCTTTGGAAAAAAACCATGCTATTGCGCATACTAGAAAATGAATTTAATAGAATCAATAGATCACACCAACTTACCTAAACACCTTGCCATTATCATGGACGGTAATGGACGCTGGGCAAAACAACAAGGTTTTTTGCGTGCTTTTGGTCACGAAAATGGCACAAAATCTGTAAAAGAAATCATTAAAACCTCAGCCAAACTTGGAATTGAGTATTTAACCCTATATGCTTTTTCTACTGAAAACTGGAATCGTCCAAAATTGGAGGTTCAGGCATTAATGAAAATATTGATCAATTCATTAAAAAAAGAACTTGTTACTCTACAAGAAAACAATATCAGACTTAATGCAATTGGAAATCTTGATAAATTACCAAAAACAGCCCAAAAAGAACTTTTGGATGTTATGGAAAAGACTAAAAATAATACTCGTTTAACCCTTACCCTAGCTTTAAGTTATGGCTCCAGAGAGGAACTAGTAAATGCTGTAAAAGCAATTAGTGATAAAGTTAAAAATAATATAATTTCAATAGACACTATTGACGATTCAATTATAAATGAGCATCTTTACACGCAAAATTTACCAGACGTAGATTTATTAATACGAACAAGTGGAGAACATAGAATAAGTAATTTTTTGCTGTGGCAGATTGCCTATGCAGAATTGTATTTTACTAATGTCTTGTGGCCAGACTTTAAAGACCAAGATTTATATGAGGCTATTATTAGTTATCAAAAAAGAGAACGTAGATTTGGAAAAACCAGTGAACAAATTAAATAATTTTTTAGTGTTGCAAAAAAAAATACAAATAGTCCTTACCCTTTTACTTTTGGGTAGTTTTTCACAAATTAAAGCACAAGAAAGAGTTCCTTTTGATCAAGGAAAAAAATATATTCTAGCTAAAGTTTCTGTTGTTGGTAAAATAAGCTTCAATGAACAGACTGTTGTTACCTTTTCAGGACTTCAAAAAGGTCAGGAAATTACTGTGCCTGGAGAAGAAATCAGTAGTGCAATTAAAAAATTAGGAAAACTGGGACTTTTTGACGAAATCGCTTTCTATGTAAACAAAATAGAAAACGACAGTATCTATCTAGACTTAGATATCATTGAGCTCCCTAAATTAAACGAGGTTAAAATCGTTGGTGTCAAAAAAAGCAAAGTCGAAAGTTTAATTAAGGATAATAACCTGACAAAGAATAAAATTGTCAACGAAAACTTGATTACAACCACCAAAAATTATATCGAAAACAAATACAAAAAAGAAGGTTTTTATAACACAAAAGTTACTATAACCAATACTCCTGATACTATCAACGGGCATCAAGTTAATATGCTTATTAGAATAGACAAAGGAGACAAGGTAAAAATCAGCAATATTGATTTTATCGGAAATAAGCAACTTACAGATACGCAGTTGCGTGCTGCAATGAAAGATACCAAACAGAAGAACTTCATTCGCGTATTTAAAGCATCTAAATTTATTCCTGAGAAATACAAAACTGACTTAGAGAAAGTAATCGCTTCCTACAAAGAAAAAGGATATCGTGATGCACGTATTATTTACGATTCGGTACAATATAATAAGAAAAAAAATACACTTGCCATTAAGATTAATGTTGAAGAAGGAAACAAATATTACTTCGGAAATATTAAATTCTTAGGAAACACAGTTTACTCAGATCAGCTATTAAACCGTTATTTAGGAATCAAAAAAGGTGAAACTTATAATGGAATTTTACTTGAAAAAAGAATCGCTGATAAAACAAAACCAGACGCAGAAGATATTACGAATTTATACCAAAATAATGGTTATTTGTTCTCAAACATTAATGCTGTAGAGGTAAAAACAGTTAATGACACTATCGATTTTGAGATTAGAGTAACAGAAGGTCCTATCGCTTATTTCAACAAAATTACTGTTGTTGGAAACGACAAAACAAACGACCATGTTATTTATCGTGAGTTAAGAACTAAACCAGGAGAAAAATACAGTAAAGAACAATTGGTTAGAACAATTCGTGAGATTGGTCAATTAGGTTTCTTTGATCCTGAGGCAATAGACCCTAAATTTAAGAACGTTGATGCTGGAGCTGGAACAGTTGATATTGAATATAATGTAGTAGAAAAAGGATCTAGCCAAGTCGAGCTTCAAGGAGGTTATGGCGGTGGAGGTTTCATTGGTACATTAGGACTTTCATTTAACAACTTCTCCGCACGAAAAATGTTCGACAAGGAAGCTTACAAGCCTTTACCAATGGGAGACGGACAAAAAGTAGCACTTCGTTTACAAGGAAGCACCTATTTCCAAACCTATAGCTTATCTTTCTCAGAACCTTGGTTTGGAGGAAAGAAACCAGTACAATTTAGCTCATCTATTTCATACAGTAAGCAATTTCTTAACAATTATATTACCAGAACTGTTGATAAAAGCAAAAGTTTTAATATTTTTACAGTACAAGTTGGTTTAGCAAAAAGATTAACAGTGCCAGATGACTACTTTGTATTATCACAATCTTTAAGTTATCAGCACTACGACCTAAACAATTATAACACAGGTT
This sequence comes from Flavobacterium nitrogenifigens, assembly GCF_003254565.1. GTDB lineage: Bacteria > Bacteroidota > Bacteroidia > Flavobacteriales > Flavobacteriaceae > Flavobacterium > Flavobacterium nitrogenifigens. The sequence continues at coordinate 51,882 of NZ_QJRI01000167.1, read as the reverse complement.
TGTTTACTTTTGGTAATGGTGCATCTAGAAACTTAGCTTATACTATCGGACTTTCAAGAAGCAATAAAGGGGTAAACCCAATATTCCCAACTTACGGTTCAGAATTTAGTATTACTGCAAAAGTTACACCTCCATATTCATTATTTAATGGTATTGATTATGGCGATTTGAAAAACCAAAAAGAATATAAAACACAATATACCGGTGAAAACAGATCAGATGATTATCAACAACCTCTTAATAATGGGGATTATTACAAAACTGATAGTTCAGGGAAAATAATGAGTGTTGGTTCTGATTATGCAAGCGCTGATACAGATGTAGCAAAAGTCGATCAGAAAAAATATAACTGGTTAGAATATTATAAAGTTAAATTTAAAGGTGACTGGTATACTAAAGTTTATGGAAAACTAGTATTAAGAACCCTTACAGAGTTTGGTTTCTTAGGAGCTTATAACCAAGATAGAGGTGTAATTCCGTTTGAGCGTTTTTACTTAGGAGGTGATGGTATGGCCAACTACTCAATGGATGGTAGAGAGACTATTCAGTTGAGAGGTTATCCAAACAACTCTTTGACTCCTGTAAATGCAAATGGTGATGCAATTGGAGCAACAATTTACAACAAGTTCTCTATGGAGTTACGTTACCCAATTACATTAAAGGCATCGGCATCTATTTTTGCCTTAACGTTCTTAGAAGCAGGTTCATCCTATCCGACGTTTAAAGATTACAACCCATTTGACTTAAGTCGTTCTGCTGGTGCTGGTTTACGTGTATTCATGCCTGCATTTGGATTATTGGGTATTGACTTTGGTTACGGATTTGACGCTCTTCCAGGACAAACAAAACCTAATGGATGGGAAACACACTTTATCATTGGGCAACAATTTTAGTGAAATAACGTTTGGTTAAAAATCATCAAATAAAGTTATGTTATGAGAAAACAATTTTTATTTATATTTTTAGCCTTGATTGTAGCAAATACAAGTCAGGCACAAGGTAAGACTACTCGAATTGGCTACATCGACATGGAATATATTTTAGAAAATGTTTCCGATTATAAAGAAGCCAAATCACAATTAGAGCAAAAAGCTCAAAAGTGGAAACAAGAAGTTGAAGCAAAAAAATTAAATATAAATAATTTGAAAGAAAGCTTAAAAACAGAAAAAGCTTTACTTACAAAAGAATTAATAGAAGAAAGAGAAACAGAAATTAAGTTTCTTGAACAAGAAATGATGGACTACCAGCAGAAGCAATTTGGCTCTGATGGAAATCTAATGAGACAGAAGGCAGCTTTGGCAAAGCCTATACAAGATCAAGTTTTTACTGCTGTGCAAGATATAGCAGAAGCAAAAAATTATGATTTTGTTTTTGATAAATCATCAGATCTAACCATGCTTTTTAGCAATAAAAGATTTGATATCAGCGATCAGGTTTTAAGAATCCTAAACCGTACTGAAAAACGTGAGCAGCTGACTAAAAAACAATTGAAAGAGCAAGAGGCTAAAGAGAACATTGAAAATGCAATTGACGAAAATCCAGCAATGGCCGATCGCCAAAAAGCACTTGACGAGAAAAAAGCTGCTAGAGAAAAGCTAATTCAGGACAGAAAACTAGAGCAGGAAGCGAAGCGAAAAGAATATGACGATAGAAGAAAAGCGCTGCAAGAAGAAAGAGAAGCTAAAAAGAATGGCACGGTTTCTGGAACAGCTCCTGCAACAGCAGTTCCTGCCGCAACAACAGATGCTGCCAAAACAAGCTCGACTGCTAAAACTGCAACGCCTACCGCTACAGGAGAAACACCTGCCGGCGAACAGCCTGCAATGACAAAAGCAGAAGAAAGACAATTACTTTACGAACAGCGTAAAAAAGAATTGGAAGAAAGAAGAAAGAAAATTTTAGAAGAAAGAGAAGCGGCTAAAAAAGCAAAAGAAGCCCAAACGCAAAAAACAAATACGACCAATAATTAATTAATATTTTAAAAATGATGAAACAAATCAAAACTTTACTAATTGCTGCAATTCTTATTTTAGGAGCAAGTAACACAATGAACGCGCAAGCGAAGGTAGCCCATGTTGATGTAAGCGAGATCATGTCGAAAATGCCTGCTATGCTAGATGCTCAAAATCAACTGCAAAAATTAAGTGGTACATATGATGCTGAATACAAAAAAATGGTTGATGAATATCAAGTAAAAATTAAAAAGTACGAAGCTGAAGCTGCAACTGTAACAGATGCTGTAAACGGTGAGCGTTCTAAAGAAGTGCAAGATATGCAAAAGAGAATTGTTGATTACAGAGACAATGCTCAAAAAGAATTACAACAAAAAGAAACAGATATCGTAAAACCTTTAATGGAAAAAGTTAGAGCTTCTATCCAAAAAGTTGGAAAAGCTAAAGGCTTCCAATACGTTTTAGACGGTTCTACTTTACTATTAGCTGATGGTCCAAACATCACTGCTGACGTTAAAAAAGATTTAGGATTCTAAGAAATTAAATCCCATAATTTAAACTGCTCAATTTGTATAATTTGAGCAGTTTTTTTTTACAAAAAAATAAACCTAATCTTTGGTATTATTTCAAGATTTCACTTAACTTAGAATATGGAATTTTTATTAAAAAATATTAAATTTGCTTTATGATAAACAATAATCCTATAGGTGTTTTTGATTCTGGTATTGGCGGAACTTCCATTTGGAGCGCCATCCATGAACTTCTTCCAAATGAAAAAACCATTTATCTGGCTGACAATAAAAATGCGCCTTATGGCCAAAGAAGCAAAGAAGAGATTGTTGCATTAAGCAAAAAAAACGTAGAGTTTTTACTAGAGAATAATTGCAAACTTATTGTTGTTGCCTGCAATACGGCCACAACAAATGCTATAGTAGAACTGCGTGCAGATTATGATGTTCCGTTTGTTGGAATTGAGCCTGCTATCAAACCAGCCGCAAACAATTCTCAAACTCAAGTTATCGGAATTCTAGCTACAAAAGGAACACTTAATAGTGAGCTATTTAATAAAACTGCAGAGATGTTTCACAACACCAAAATCATTGAACAGGTCGGACACGGACTTGTACAGCTTATTGAAGATGGTAATTTGTACTCGCCAGAAATGACACAATTGTTAGAATCATATCTTCAGCCCATGATTGAAGCTAATATTGATTACTTGGTTTTAGGATGCAGCCACTACCCTTACCTAATTCCTCAGATAAAAAAAATTCTCCCAGATCATATTAAAATAATAGATTCAGGAGAAGCTGTTGCGCGCCAGACTAAAAATCTTCTTAAAGATAAAGTTGGTTTTTCTGAAAGTGCAGATACTGAACCTATATTTTATGCTAATTCTAACCCTAAAGTTTTAGAGTCAATATTAGAATATAAATATCCAGTAATAATAAAAGATTTTTAAATTATTATTCAAACTTTCGCTTGACGAACCAAATTCCGTCCAATGATAAATTGAGTGATATTTTATGGTAGTTTTCTTTTATTAAATCATTTGCGATTCTCCCTTTCTGCCCGTAAGAATAGGAAATGTTAAGTGACGAAAACGTGTTGTCAATTGGCAGATTTAATCCAACAGAAATAGATGCACTATTTACACGCTGTTTGTCAATTTCGAGATAACCGTTATCAAAATTCACACCTGCCGCGTACCCAACTCTATCCCAATATCTTCTAACATTCTTATTGGCGCTATAAGTTAATCCTAGTGCAAAACGATCTTGATTTACAAATTCCCCATAAAGTTCAGATTGATTGGTGCTTTTCCAAAAGCTTTTTTCGTAATCTAAAGTCAAATTCAGATTATTTTTAAATCGCTTACTAGCCCCAAAACCAATTTCTAATGGCATATAATAATCGTCGGTATCTGAAGCCTTATCGGTTTCTATAGAAGATTCTACTTCATCTGCAATACTTGTTACAGATTGTACTTTGGAAGCATTTATTCTTGTAGGAACTTTGAATGTTGTTCCAATTGTAAATGTAGAATCTATTTTAAACTGACCTCCTAATGTAGCACGAACTCCTCTATAATCTGTTTGCTTATGAATGGTAGTAATAGCATTCGAAATTAAAAAAGAACGGTCATCAACCGTATTTCCAAAAAGTACTGTTCCTGTTACTCCAACGGTCAATTTTTTCCCAAATCGATATCCATAAGAAAAATCTAAATTATTTAAACCTCCCGAACCTTGCGCTGTAACATAATAATATTCCTGACTGTCGGCTATTGGAAGTTTTAAATTAGAAATTTTAAACACTGAACTAGAATAGGGCCTAAGTGCCAAACTAAAACCCGAATTTTTCGTAACCGGAAAAGCAAAAGCCAAATGAGAAAACTGAAAATTATTTCGCTTTTCTTCACGATTACCGCTCTGATAAGTTGTGGTGATCGCTTTTCCTCCAATATCAAAAAGAAAATGATTCTGATACATGAAGCCTAATGAAGCGGGATTTAAATTATTGATAAAAGTATCTGAAGGTAAAGCAATTCCAGAACCGCCAATTGAAGACAAATAGCCAAAATCTGAATCAAACAGACTGCCTACGCCATAAAGCGAATACGGAGAACTTGAAATACTTTGAGAAAACGAAGTCAGCGACATCAAAAGGAAGCAGCTCCATAAAACAATTTTATTTTTCATTTAATAAGAGATGTAATAAATTTTCAGCTGAATTTTATTGTTGACATGTTTTTGATCACCTAGAACGATTCTGTTTACAGATTGTGCAATTCCAGGCAATGTCAAAATAAGCGATGACCTTGAATCAGATTGTTTTAGCATTTCCTTTTGAAGAAAAGCTCCGACTGAAATTGAATATGCCACATTTTCGTTAAATTCATCGGTGCTTTTGCTCAGCTTTCCATAAACTGAAGAGCCAGCGGCATTTAGAAGTGTTCCACTTATTCTATTTAAATTATCTCCCACATAAACAGTTAGCGAATCAGCTAGAGGATATTTCTCTGAATAAGTATTATTAATTGGTTTGAGAATTAATTCTGCATCGACAATAGCGCCATTTGCCGAAATATTCTTAAACTGTTTTATATTTGGAAAATCGACCCGACAAGCAACACCTGTTCCAGATTGTATAAATCCCTGATTATTGAGCAATGTGCTGGATAATGTTCCCGTGGATACTGGTAGATTTTGCAGTATCGTTCCTGTTTTATCTAGCGAAATAGAATTGAACTGCTTAGAGGCATCTAAAATTGAAAAATCGATTATATATGGCGTTTCATTGTCTGTTTGATACTTCGAATAATACAATCGAACTTTACTTTCAGAAGCACTAAATCCGATAACATTGGAAGAACTTGAATTTTCTGGAACCAATACAAATCCCTTCAGATATTCTGTAAAGCTGTCAAAATCTGTCACTTCTCTTTTCTTTATTTTTTGAAAAAGAGCTTCTCCAAATTCTTTACTCATTTGAATATTGATCGAATCTTTTTCCCTCGGCCTCGGTTTATAAGATATCGTACCCAAACTTTCTGGACTATAAGTCAGCGTTGAGTTATTATAGAAATTATTATCGTCTTTGTTTGGCTTAACTTTTTGAGTTAATCTATAAATGTTAAATGTCTGGACTCTAGTAGTATCTCCATAATAATATTTATCGTACTTAAGAATCATAGAAATAGAATCAAAAACATAATTCACCGATTCTGTATCTGAACCCACGCTAGACAAAGCATAATTACTAGTAGAAAGCTGAAAATAACTATCCGATTTTACTTTTCCGAAAATAGGATCATCGTAATTTCCTATTAGAATTCTACCTCGGCTAGAAGTTGCCAATGAATCAAAATTAATTGTTGACATATTGACTGTCACCGTATCAATCAAAATCACTTTATTGCTTAAAGCCAAATAATCTGACCCAACAGTAAATTCTCCAGTGTCTGTATCTGTACCGCATGAAAATAAGGTCAGTACAAAAAGCAGTATCAATATAAACTTGTGCATAATCTAATTTTTGAGCAAATATAAATTGCACACTTTGGCAACACACTATAACATATACTACTGTGCTTTTTTAGGCTACAAACTGCATAAAACAATCTATAATCTAAATTCTATTCTAAAATTTTAATTCGACCGTAAAAACGACGATTTTGTCTATCAAAACACGTCATATATATATCTTCTTTTTTTTAAGGGCTCCATCCATCTAATTTTGAGCCAATAAAATAAATAATGAAAGTACGGTTTTTAATTTGTTCTCTTTTTTTGATTTCATTTTTAGGTTTAAAAGCTCAGGGAAATTTTAGCGCAGCTGTTAATTTTAAAACTGAGCCAACAGAAAAGATAAATTTTAGCGAAACAAACATTGCTGTTTTTTATCAGAAAAAAATAGGACCAAAAAGCAAAATAGCGAACACGTTAGAATATTCTAATCTGAAGGTGAATTACGAATTGAATTCCTATAATTTTTATGTCGATCAGGACAAATTCAATCAAGTTCAAAACAAGTTCGAATATTCATCTGAAATAGCAGAAAAAACAAAATGGAAGCTTTCAGTTATTCCAACAGCAAATTTTCAGAGTAAACTGGATTTTTCAGATGTTACTGTTTTAGGAAGTTTAGAAATCAGTCAGCAGATTAGTTCAAAACTGAGTGTAACTGCTGGAGCTGGCCGAACATCAATTTTTGGAGCACCAAAGATTACGCCGATTGTTGCTTTTGATTATAAAATGAATGAGAAAACCGATTTTAGAATTGGATTCCCAGATTCGAAAATTTCTTATTCAAACAATGATCGAAACAAATTCAGTCTGACAAATAGTTTTAATGGAAACTTTTATCATTTAGACGAAACATCCAGTATAGATGACAATGCCGAAAAAGCCATTTTATCGCAAATGACTTCGGCCTTAGAATACGAAAGAAATGTTGGAGGCAATTGGTTTTTACATTTTAAAGCCGGTTATGATTTCAACAAAAAGTACAATTTACTTGACAGCAACAACCATAAAATATACGACTATAATACCGGAAATGGTTACGTTTTAGGAATCGGGATCAAATACAAACAATAAATATTAAATACACTATGATTAATCTAAAAAAAGGAATTTTATTCGCAGCGCTTTTTTCAAGCCTCTTTTTTATAAGCTGCAGCAATGACGATGACGATGATGATTTGGTAGGAAACTGGATTAAAAAATCGGCCTTTGATGGCCCTGCAAGATCTAGTGCCACAAGTTTTGTTATTGGAGATTATGCTTATGTAGTTGGCGGTTATACGGGCGATGTTTATTTAAAAGATCTATGGGTTTACAACTCAAATGGAGATTATTGGGAACAGAAAGCTGATTTTGGTGGTATTGGAAGAAGTTCTGCTTCTAGTTTTTCATTAAACGAAAAAGGATATGTAGGTCTTGGTTATGATGGAACAAACAAACTGAAAGACTTTTACCAATATGATCCTTCTGCAAACAGCTGGACACAAAAAACAGATTTTGCAGGAACAGCTCGTTACGCTGCCGTAGGTTTTCAAGTTGGTGGCAAAGCGTATTTTGGAACAGGTTATGACGGAAATTATTTAAAAGATTTTTATCAGTACGATGATCAGGCCAATACTTGGACACTTGTAAATGGCTTTAGCGGTAACAAAAGACGTAATGCAACTGTATTTACAATTGCAGACAAAGCGTATTTGGTAACTGGTGTGAACAATGGCGTTTATCAAGAAGATTTCTGGGAATTTGATCCAGCAACAGATGTTTGGACAAGAAAACGTGATATCGATAAAGATACAGATGACGATTACAGCTACAATGACGATTATGCTATTGTGCGTTCTAATGCTTCTAGTTTTTCTATGAATGGCTTAGGATATGTTGTAGGAGGTGAAAATATCAAAACAGTTTGGGAGTATAATCCATCAACTGATTTATGGACAGAAAGAACTCCAATGGAAGGCGCTACAAGAACTGATGCTGTTGGTTTTGCCATCAATAACCGCGGATTCTACATGCTAGGACGAATTGGCTCCACTTACTTTGATGATGCTTGGGAATTCAAGCCATTAGACGAACAAAGCGATGATGATAACTAAAATTAAAAAATTCTTCTGGAATACTATCCAGAAGAATTTAATAGTTCTTGCACTTTTTTTACTTTTTACTGCCTGCGCAAAAAAAGAAGCTTTAACAACCGCATCTTTTAAAACAAATTCTGGATGGGGCTATATGATAGCTTACAAAGAAAAAATTGTAATTAAACAGTCTATCATTCCAGTGATAAGTGACACTAAAAGTTTTGATACAGAGAGCGATGCTTTGAAAGTTGCTGATTTAGTAAAGCAAAAACTCAAACAAAACTTATCTCCAACGGTAACCAAAAATGAACTAATTTTATTAAAAATAAAATTGTAAATGCAGATCGATACCATTAAAAATACAGGCTACAACAAAATACTATTCCATTTTATGATATGGATTTTCTTTATTTTGACTTCTCTAATTCAATTTTACGAAAGTCCATTTAAGCTAGACAACGATTTTTACGCCCAATGGCTTTCTGGAATTTTATTGTTTTATCTGAACTATTTTTATTTGGTTCCAAATTATCTGCTGCAAAAAAAATATTGGCTCTACGGCGCATTTGCTATTGGTCTGATTGCACTATTTATGGCAATACGATTAAATTATTTTGTTCCTGAATTCAGACATTTAAGACCCGAGAAAATGATGCATTCTGAAACCATTATTCGTGACCCCCATTTTTTACCAAGAGATGGTAAAATGCATCACAGAATAGAAATGAGACAGCCACTTTTTTTTAAAATTGCTCCTTCATTTTTCTATATTCTGATTATTACAATCTCAGCCATTATTAGAACATTGACTGAATTTTACAATAATCAGCAAAATAAACTGATTGCCGAGACTCATCGAACAAATACTGAATTGATTTATTTGCGTAAACAAACCAATCCGCATTTTTTATTTAATTCCTTAAACAGTATTTATTCTCTCGCACACAAAAAATCTGATTTGGTCCCTGATGCCATCGTAACCTTGTCTGAGCTTATGCGGTATATGCTGTATGAGACCGACAACAAAACGGTGGCTTTAGAAAAAGAGGTCAATTATATTCAGAATTATATCGAATTGCAAAAGCTGCGATTAAACAATATTGAAGACATTGTAATCAATGTTCATGGTGATACTAAAAACAAGTTTATTGAGCCTTTACTATTGATTTCTTTTGTAGAAAATGCTTTTAAATATGGAACTGATTATAAAGGCGCTGCTCACGTAAAAATCAAGATCCTAATTACAGATCACAATCTTGACTTTTGGATTGAAAATACCATTGAAAATTACGTGAAAGATCCTGAAAATTCAGGAATTGGATTGGTAAATATCCAAAACCGTCTTGATCTGCTTTATCCAAATGCACACGAACTGACCATTACACAAGATGATAACTATTACCGAGTTCATTTGAATTTAAAGTTAGACGAAATTAAAACTGCAATACACTAAAGAAAACTGATTATGGACAGAAAAAAATTCATCCGAAATGGTATTTTGGGCATTGCTTCATTGGCAACCGCTTCAAAATTTTTAGAATCTTGTTCTAAAAGTGACAACGATGATACCGAATCAAGCAATTCTGGAGACGGAAGCTGCACGGTTTCTCCTTCAGAAACAAAAGGTCCGTTCCCTATTAAAACGCCAAGTCAGCTGGTTTTAGAAAACATCAAATCTGACCGTGTTGGAATTGCGCTATTGATTAATTTAAAAATCGAAAACAAAAAGAATAATTGCGAACCTCTTTCTGGAGTTTTAGTTGATGTCTGGCATTGTGACAAAGACGGAAATTATTCTGAATATGGTGGCACGCAAATGCAGCAAACCGATTATACTTCTGTTCATTTCTTGAGAGGAAGACAAACTTCAGACGCTAACGGAGAAGTTTCTTTTATCTCAATTTATCCTGGCTGGTATCAAGGAAGAGCTCCACACGTACATGTAGAGGTTTTGTCGAGTAGCGGAACTTCATTACTTGTAACTCAGATTGCGTTTCCAGAAACCGTTTCGAGTCAAGTTTATTCAAGCACCAATTACGCTGCGCATGGACAGGCAGATACTGCAAATGCAAAAGACAATGTTTTTGCCGATAGTCTAGCCGATGAACTTGCTACACTTACAGGAAACTTAACAGATGGTTATACGCTTACAAAAACGATAACCGTTAACGCATAATGTTGATTTGTAAAAACCAGTATTTTATGAAAATTTTAAAACTTAATTTACTGGTTTCAAACTACTTTTGACCGCAAAATAAATTTTAAAAAACTAATTCAGAAAAGATGAAATGTGTAATTATTGATGACGAACCTTTGGCTGTAGAACTACTACAGGATTTTGTCAAAAAAGTAGATACTTTGGAGCTGATTAGCACTTTCAATAATGCTATTGATGCCGTTTCGTTTATCAATCAGAATAATGTTGATTTGATTTTTTTGGATATTCAGATGCCTCATTTTTCCGGAATTGATTTTTTAAATACTATAGAGAAAAAACCTCTGGTTATTTTTACGACCGCTTATTCCGATTATGCTGTAGAAGGATTCAATCTTGGTGCGGTCGATTATTTAGTAAAACCGATTCCGTTTCATCGTTTTTTAAAAGCTGTAGTTCGTGCTCAGCAAGTTTTACAGCCTGTGTCAACTCAAGCACTTACAGAAAGCAATAATACACCAGAAATCGAACAGGATTTTATGTTTGTTAGAGCTGAATATGAAAATGTAAAATTGAATTTTGCCGATATTCTTTTTATTGAAGGCCTTAAAGATTATGTCAAAATTTATACTACAGATAATAAATTTACGCTAACATTAATTAGTTTAATCAAACTTGAAAATCTGCTTTCAAGCAAAGGTTTTGCGAGAGTTCACAGATCGTATATTATCAATATCAAACATGTAAAATCGATTCAGAAAAACAAGGTATTAATAAGCGATAAAAGAATTCCCATCAGCGAAAGCTATAAAAGCACTTTCTTCGAAAAAATCAACCTATAATTTTTTAAAATCTCAAAAAAGAAAATTCCAAATTCCAAAAAAGTCAAGCTTTGGAATTTGGAATTTTTTATAATTGGAATTTTAAACTTATTCTTCGTTTTTGAACCAGCTTGAATACATAACGTAATTATTTGAAATGCGTTCAATTTCTCCAGCAAAATCAGACTGATCAATGTCTTTTACTTTTTTGGCAGGAACCCCTGCATAAATACTTCCAGCAGTTACAACCGTATTTTGAGTAACTACGGCTCCAGCAGCAATTATAGCATTGCTTTCTACCACACAATTATCCATTACAATTGCCCCCATTCCGATTAAAACGTTATCATGAATAGTGCAACCGTGCACAATTGCATTATGGCCTATTGAAACATTATTTCCTATAATCGTAGGGTGTTTTTGATATGTACAGTGAATTACTGCACCATCTTGAATGTTTACTTTGTTTCCAATTTTAATAAAATGAACATCTCCTCTCACAACAGCATTAAACCAAACGCTGCAAGATTCCCCAAACGTAACATCTCCAACAATAGTAGCATTCTCGGCAACATAACAATCCTCTGGAATAAGAGGCGATTTCCCGTTTACAGATTTAATAAGCATAATAATAATTTTAGTTAACTGCAGGACAATTACAGTCGTAACGTTCTTTTTTGCAGAATAAATTAATTCCTAAAGTAATTTGATGAAAGCCGCCTGTGTCAAACTTAACATCTCCCACTAGCTGAGTATAAGTATAAGCAAACATAAAGTTCTTGAAATTAACCCCGACAATTGGTGTAAAGTATTGTATTTTTTGAGATGATACTCCACTTCCAGAAATATATTGTGCGCCATCAAAACCTCTTCTATAAGATAAAGCCGCCCATAGACTTCCAAAATCCATGCTTTTGTAGGCTTTCATATTCAAATCAAGCGTTTTTGCTTTTGTTTGATCAAATAGCTGAAAAAGGATCGAAGGCTCCCAAGTCCAACTACTGTTTTTTCCGAACACATATCCAGCACTAAATAAAAATTTTCTAAGATTATCACTTTCATAATCTGTATACAGATCTCTTCTAGTTTCTAGCAATCCTTGAACTGTTGCGTGCGCATAGAAATCCAAATAATTATACGAAGCTCCAATATCAAGATTAAAATAAGAATCTTTCTGAATCGATCCAAACACAATTGGATCAAAAGTTCCTCCAAATTTTGTTTCATCCAATTGGCTTTGTATTAATCCTCCACTAATACCAAAAGACAACTGATTTAAATCCAGTTCATCTCTCGAAAACATAATATGATGTGCGTAAGTCAATTTCACGCCCTTTTGAGAATGATATCCGTTTTTATCGTTAAAAAGAATGATCCCAGCTCCAGAACGTTCTCCGACTCTTCCGTTAAAACTTAAAGTCTGTAGCGATGGAGCTTCTTCTTCTCCAAACCATTGTTTTCTGGCTGTTAATCGTATTTTAGCACAGTTAGCCGCGCCAGCCATAGAAGGATGAATTAGGTAATAATTATCAGATAAATAATCGGAATAAACTGGGATTCCCTCCTGAGAATAAGAGTGAAAAGCTGTAATGAGAAAAATTAATAAAACCTTGATTTTTAATTTCATAAAGACAATATTGTTTCTATATAATTTTCACTCTTGCAATTTAACACGATTTATTTGAAAAGAGTCTTAATTATTTTATTAAAAAATCAAATATAGCTATTAGTAGAAAATAACTTTAGTAAATTTGCGAAAAATATATTACCATGACTAAAATCACTATAAAAGAAACTCAAAACCCAACTATTTTAAAGTTTGAATTTGAGGATTTCATCACTCAGAATCAAAACTTTGAGTTCAAAAATATCGATGAGGCACAAGCTTCTCCGCTAGCACAACAATTATTCTATCTACCGTTTGTTAAAACGGTTTATATCTCTGGAAATTTCATCGCGATCGAAAGATACAGCATTGTAGATTGGGATGATGTAAAAGATGCTGTTGCAGAGCAAATAAGCGCTTTTGTGGACAAAGGTGGTGTTATCATTAAAATTGATGAAACAAAACCAAAAAAACAGCCTATTACAGTTTACGGAGAAACAACTCCAAATCCTTCTGCACTGAAATTTGTAGTAAGCAGAATGCTTACTCGCAATGCCGTAGAATATAAAAATATTGACCAGACTGCTTCTTCTCCATTAGCTCAGGAATTATTCAAGTTTCCTTATGTGAAAGAAATTTTTATTGACGAAAATTATATTTCAGTAACAAAATATGAAATCAATAACTGGGATGAAATCACTCTAGAATTAAGAACTTTCATCAAACAATTTATTGAAAACGGAGGAACTGTTTTAGATGAAAGTTTAATTGAAACTAAAGCCAAAACTGAAGCAACAAAAGATGAGGCTTTTGATAAACTAGATGTTACATCGCAGCAAATCATTAACATCTTAGAAGAATACGTAAAACCTGCAGTAGCTGCCGATGGAGGAAATATTGCTTTTGAATCTTACAATGAAGATGATAAAACAGTAAAAGTATTATTGCAAGGTGCTTGCAGCGGATGTCCATCATCTACCTTTACTTTAAAAAGCGGTATCGAAAATATGCTAAAAAGCATGCTTAATGATGATGCGATAAAAGTAGAAGCATCAAATGCATAGTTCTACAAAACTATTATACAAAGCGTCTCATCGAGACGCTTTTTTTATTATTAATTGCTAATTTTCAATTATTTAGCATTAAAAACACAAGTAATTCTATAAAATTAATTAATATTGTATTCTTAACCAATTAATTAAAAACCATGGGATTATCTTCATTTTTTAAAAATTTGTTTGGCTCAACCAAAGAGTCTGTAACTGAATTGGCAAATAATGCCGAAGAGACTTTTGAACAAGCAAAAGAAGCTGCCGCACCTTATATTGAGAAAGCTGAAGCTTTTGCAGAAGAAACAATTGAAAAAGTAAAAGAAGCTTCGGAACCTATTATTGACCGTGCTTCAGAATATGCTGAAAAAGCAAAAGAAACTGTAAGCGAATATGCAGACAAAGCATCTGAAGCGATAAATGATGCCGTAGATTCTGTTAAAGAAAAAACAGCTTCTCTGGCTTCTGAAACCCCAAAAACCATTTCTGAAACAGTTGCCGATTCAAGCGAAAAAGCCGCTGCTGAAGTAAAAGAGTTAGCCGATGACGACATTGAGAAAGCATAATCGCATTTTTCTGATAATGTAAATATTTTTATATTTGCACTGCTAATATACCTTCTCTTTTGAGAAGGTTTTTTATTTTAAAATCATGAATCTTAGTCCAGAACAAGTCAGTAAATATGTTAGTCGATTTATTGACATCTTAGTTGATTACTCGCCAAAACTGATTTCCGCATTTTTAATCTTATTTGTTGGTTTATATGCCATCAGGTTGATTAATAGAATTATTAGAAAAATAATGATTCAGCGAAATCTCGATCCAACATTAACAAAATTCTTATCCGATATTTTATTATGGGCGTTGCGAATATTATTATTTGTTACTTTTATTTCTAAATTAGGAATAGAAACTTCTTCGTTTGTTGCTATTTTAGGAGCAATGGGGCTTGCAGTTGGTTTATCATTACAAGGATCGCTGTCCAACTTTGCGGGAGGAATGCTTATCATTGTTTTCAAACCATTTAAAGTTGGAGATACGATAGAAGCACAAGGCGTTATTGCAACAGTTCTTGAAATCCAGATTTTTGTAACTAAAATGCTTACGGCAAATAATCAGACTGTATTTGTTCCGAATGGTTCTTTGTCTAATGGAAATATCATCAATTACTCAATGCAAGGAGAGAGAAGAGCAGATTTGACTTTTGCCATTTCTTATGATTCAGATATCAAAAAGGCAAAAGAAATTCTTTTAGATGTTTTAAATAAAAACCCTAAGGTATTGAAGAAACCTGCGCCAGAGGTTTTTGTAAAAAATCTATCAGCAAGTTCTATTGATTTTGCAGTTCGACCTTGGGCAAAAAATGCCAATTACGGAGCTGTTTTTTCTGAAACTTTAGAGAATTGTAAAATAGCATTAGATGAGGCAGGAATTGCAATTCAACCGTATACTATTCAGAAATAATATTATTGTTTCTTTGGAGGAGCAATCATAAAATCTTTTAAATAATAAGGTTCAAAATAAGCGACATCAATAGTGTCGCTTTTTTGATGCTTATCAAAACTGATTTTGCTCATTGCTTGTGCAGAAGGATATTTTATGTTTTCTAAAAACACAAAGTTTTCTTTAATCAAAACAGGTTTACATTTATCGGCACAATCGCCAACAAAGTAAAGTTTGTCTGTATATTCCTGGAATGAATTTTCGTCAATAATTTCGGCTTTAATCTCTCTTTCCAGTGTCAAATCGGAATTAAAAATGGCGCTATAAACTTCCATACGGCGCGCATCTAACATTGGTATAATTTTTCCGTCTGTAACTCCTGCTTGCGATGCTAAAGTCTGCATCGTATCAACCGCAATCAAAGGAATATTTAAAGCATAACACAAACCTTTTGCAGCCGAAACACCAATTCTTAAACCTGTATACGATCCTGGTCCTTGGCTAACAGCAACAGCTTTTAAATCCTGCGCCGATATTCCAGCTTTTGCGATTACATCTTCAATAAAAACATGAAGTTTTTCGGCATGCGAATATCCTTCATCTGCCAATTCGCTGCAAGCAATGGTCTGACCATCTTTTGCTATAGATACAGAACAATTTTTAGTAGCCGTTTCGATATTGAGAATAAAAGACAAAGTATTAAATTTTAAATGATTGTGGTATTATATTATTTTTTTGGAGCTTCTGCTTTTTTAAGTTTTACCTTATCTCCAGAGTTTAGTTCTTTAGAAACTGTTGTATAGGGTCCTGTAATAACAACATCGCCCGGTTTTAAGCCAGACATTACTTCAATATTAGTATCGTCCTGAATTCCAGTTTTAATGATTCGAATTTTAGCTTTATCTCCAACTTTTACAAAAACACATTCGAATTTTTTATCGCTTTTTGGAGCCGCTTTTTTATCTTCATTTGGATCTTCAACCGTAAAATCTTTTACAGCCGTAGTATCCGATTTTACTACCACAGAACTAATTGGCACGGCCAAAACATTTGTTTTTGTTGTTGTAATAATATCAACAGTAGCTGTCATTCCAGGTCTAAAAGGAGAATATGTACTTGGTTTTCCTTCTAACAAATCTTGATAAGAATCTTTCAGGATACGAACTTTAACTTTAAAATTCGTCACCTGATCTGAAGTTAATGTAGTGCTTGCAGAATTTGAAATGCTAGTTACAACACCTTTAAATTTCTTTTTCAAATAGGCATCAACTTCAACATTTGCTTCGTCTCCTATTTTAATTTTTACGATATCATTTTCATTCACATCAACTTCAACTTCCATATTATTCAAGTTGGCAACACGCAAAAGTTCTGTTCCTGCCATTTGCTGTGTTCCTAAAACTCTTTCTCCCAATTCTACATTTAATACAGAAATGGTTCCGTCTGCAGGAGAATAAATTGTGGTACGTCCTAAATTGTCTCGAGCTTCTGTTACAGATGCCGAAGCGCTTTGAACATTGTAATAAGCACTTTGTTTTGTTGCTTTGGCAACTTCAAAAGTAGAAATGGCTTTATCCCAATCTGATTTTGAGATTACCCCTTTATCATACAATATTTTATTACGCTCATAATTTGCTTTTGCTTCTTTAAAACTGGCGTCAGATTGAGTAAGGCTTGCTTTTGTTCCGGCTAAATTTGCAACAGATCTATCTAATCCAGAAGTATATAAATCGGGATTTATCTTTACTAATAAATCACCTTTTTTGACTACCTGTCCTTCTTTTACATTAAGTGCAATAATTTCGCCCGAAACCATAGAGGCAATTTTAACTTCAATTTCGGGTTGAATTTTTCCTGTTGCAGAGACTGTTTCAACAATTGTTGATGCTGTCACTTTTGCAGTTTCTACTTCTTTTCCTTCGTCCTTATTCCCTATTAATCCTGCCTTAGAAAGACCAACCAAAGCTACGATAATAACTACCGCAGCACCTAATAAAGAATAAACTGTTTTTTTCTGCATAATAAACTATTTTGTAATAATTGGAACAATTGGAATTCCGAAATAAAACTCTAATATTTTAATTTTGAACATGTAATCGTATTTTGTTCTAATAACATCAGATTGCGCATTAGTCAATAAGGTTTGAGCTTGTGTAAAATCAAATGAGTTCATTAAACCTACATCGTATTTTTCTTTTGCATAATTGTAAGCCTGCTGTCTCGCTTCTAAAGTTACAGTAGAAGATTCGTACGTATTCAAAGCTCCTCTTGCATCTGTAAAAGCAGTATAAACGTTACGCTGCAAATCTAAACTTTTTTGCTCTAAATCTATTTTAGATTTTTCTAAACTTACTTTATTACGCTCTACATTGTTTTTAACTGAGAAACCATTAAAAATAGGCACAGAAAGCTGAAATCCAAAAGATTGCCCTTTGTTATCACTAAATTGATCTAATATTGGGTCCGCTTTACCTAAAACAGGCGTGTAATTATCCTGAAGAACTGCCTGATTTGTTCCTTCCACATATCCAATCTGTGAAGTAGGATTTGCTGTATTTGGTTTTGATCCTCTTATTACATCACTGTAACTTGCTCGGGTATTAAAGTTGTAGAAAGCACTCAAAGTTGGCTGAAAAGCACCTTTTGCAATAGCAACATTCTTCTCTGCAATTTCGAGATTGGCCTGCGCTAATTTTAACTCTGTTCTAGTTTCTTTAGCTTTATTGTAAATTTCAATTGGACTCTGAGCTAGAATGTTATTTTCATCAGCTACATTGGTATCATCAACTACATCAAAATCTGCAAATTCCTTTAATTGTAAAAGCTGTGCTAAACTCAATTTAGAAATTAACAAGTTATTTTCAGAAACGGCGATGTTTTGTTTATCTGTTGCAACAGTAGCTTTCAAATCGAACAAATCTCCACGCGGAATAGTTCCTGCATTTACCATTTCTTCAGAACGGGTATATCGTTTTTCGTCAATTGCCAATTGCTCTTTCTTAACCTTTAAATCTTCTTTATTAGATAAAATTTGCAAAAATGCACTCGCAACATTCAACGAAATATCTTCTTGCATTTTCAACAATTGATATTGTGAAGCAATGATTGTTAATTTTGATTTTCTATACGCATTTTGATTCTGCAAGCCTTTATAAATATCTACACCAGCACTCAAACCAATAGAAGAATATTGTGTAGTTTGATTACGCAAAATACCCGTTGTAACATCCTGGTTCAAACCGATATTCCAAGAATGAGAAGCATTTCCGTTTACAGATGGAAGATAATTACCCAATGCTGCTTTTTTATCAATACTAGCATTCTTTAAATCCAGTTCCGATTGTTTAATTGTGATATTATTTTCGAGTGCATATCTCACACACTCTTCTAAAGTCCATTTCTTAGTTTGCGCCTGTCCAGTTAATCCAAAACCGAATAACAATGCTATAACCAGACTATTATATTTATTTATTTTCATATACTTTTGATGAAGGCGCAGTAAACCGAACTACGCAAATTTAACATTTTTAAAACCAAAAAGATCCCTAAGCTTTCAAATTAGCTTATTTTTTTTCTTTATCTCCTTCGTTAATTAGGCCCTGATTCCAGATTTTAATTTTATCGGTATCATTTACACCGCTTTTAACTTGAACGTAGATTCCGTCGCTTACTCCAAGAACCAAATCTCTTCTCTCAAATTTCTGTGGAGCAGTTTCAACTTCTACATAAGGCTTTTGTGTTTTTTTGTCAAATTGAACTAAAGACTCTTTAATTGCCAAAACCTTCTCTGCTTTTTCTAAAATAATTGAGGCATTGGCACTTAAACCGGCTCTAATAAAAGTATCATCTCTGTTAACCATTTGTGCTTTAATTTCAAATTGGATTGCTCCATTTTCTGTAACTCCTTTTGGAGCAATATAATTTAAAACGGCATCAAACTTTTTATTTTCTATCGCACCAATTGTAATCTCAATTGGCATTTTTTCTTTAATTTTTCCAACCTCAGACTCATCGATTTTTCCAATAAAAATCATTCTTCCAACATCGGCAACACTTGCGATTGTAGTTCCTTCATTGAAGTTATTACTTTCGATAACTTGATTACCAACTTTTACTGGAACATCTAATACCATTCCGTTCACTGTTGAACGAATTAAAGTATTGGCATAACTTCCTAAAGAAGAAGTTGTTCCAGTTTTAACAATATCTAAACCTTGTTTTGCAGCTAAGTAGTTTTGTTTTGCCTGATTGTAAGATAATAATGCCGCGTCATAATCATTTGCAGAAATTACATCTTTCTCAAATAATGTTTTCTGCCTTTTATAGATTTTTTCCTGATTATCTAATGCTATTTTAGCGGTCTGCACCTGATTCTGAGAATTGCTTACATTCGAAACATTTGCTACAACTCTAATCTTAGCAATCATATCGCCGGCTTTGATTTTTTCACCCGCTTTGATGTACACTTCTTCAATAATACCTGAGATATTTGGTTTGATTAGAACCTCTTCATCAGGCTGAATATTACCTGTCGCAATAGTATTTTTTACGATGGTCTTGATTTCTGCTTTTTCCGTTTTAAATACAATCGGAGATTCTTGGTTTTTAGCATACAAATAGTACAGCGCGCCAAAAAAAACAACTGCGATAAATATTAAAATGGTTACGGTTACTCCTTTTTTCATTTGTCTAGGGTTTAATCGATTTATTTTGATTGATAATTTATTCTGTTCTTAAAGCATCTACTGGCTTAACATTGATTGCGGTCTGGGCAGGAATAAATCCTGCAAGCAAACCTGATCCGACCAATATAATTAAAGCCACAAATACAACTCCTAAATCTACGGTTGGATTGGCAAACATAGTATTTTGATCAGGAGGCATCGAGTCTAATGCCATATTTAAAACTGCTATAATTCCTGTGGCAACAGCAATTCCGAGCATACCTGAAATAATGGTCAAAAATATAGACTCCGTTAATATTTGACTTCTAATTGCTCCAGGTGTTGCGCCTAATGCTCTTCTAATTCCGATTTCTTTTGTACGTTCTTTAACCACAATCAGCATGATATTCGAAATTCCGATTACGCCCGAAATCAAAACTAATGTTCCTACGAAATAGGCAATTACTTTTAAAATATTAAATAAGCTTTGCACTTTATTAAATTGCTCGTACAAATCAAAATTTCCAACTGCTCTATCATCTGTCGGATTTATAGAATGCAATGATTTTATAATCTCTAAAATTTTAGGCTTTAAATCGGTTATAGAAGTTTCATCTTTTGCCGTAAGTGCCATCCATCCCACTTTATCTCCGTAATTAAAGGCCTGCTGAAAAGTTGTAAACGGAATAAAAATATTCTTTTGTTCCTGCTCTGCATTTCCTCCTTGTTGTTTAGATTTATAAACCCCAACAACCATAAAATTGATGCTGTTAATTTTGATATAGGTTCCAACAGCTTCCTCTTCTTTACCGTAAAGCTCGCTGATAACCCCTTTTCCAATTACACAAACTTTTCTTCTTTGCTCAATATCCTGCTGATTTACAAATCTTCCTTTAATGATATCCATCGGTTGCTGTTTAATCAGCTCTGGATAATCTCCGTAAATTGTAAATGCAGAAGTTTTAGTACCTCTTACAACATTATTGGTTCCGTTAAAATCACCTAACTGATTTCGTGGTGAAACATATAATAAATCTGGCAATGCTGCTTTTAAAGCTGTTACATCACTATTTCTAAAATCATAACGTCTTGTCTTTGGCAAACCTTTATACGCCTTAGAGGTAGTCTGACTCCACATAAACATGGTATTAGTTGCAATTCCATCAAAACCTTTTTTGATTCCATTTTCTAGACCATTACCTGCAGCAAGTAAAATTACCAAGATAAAAATACCCCAAAAAACACCAAAAGCTGTCAGGATAGTCCTGAAAGGATTGGCGGTTAAGGCCTGTAAAATCTCGTCCCAATTATCTTTTTTAAACATGATTATTCGTCTCTAAGTGCTACAATAGGTTTAATTTTGGCTGCTCTGTAAGCTGGAAAAAATCCTGCCATTGCTCCTGCAAAAACAAGTAATACCAAAGTGGTTAAAGCTACGCTAAAATCTACTTCAGGATTTCTGAAATATTCGCTCTGAACCATCGGACCAACAAATTCCAATAAAGCAAGACTGGCCAGCAATCCGACAAAACCAGCAATGGTCGTAATAAAAATCGATTCGTGAAGAATCATGGTGATAATTGAAAAAGGCGAAGCGCCAAGTGCTTTTCTAATTCCGATTTCTTTTGTACGTTCTTTTACAATAATAAGCATGATATTACTTACTCCAACCACACCAGCGATAATCGTACATATACCAACCCACCAGAAAAAAAGTCTTATATATAAGTTTAAATCATAAAATTGTTTGGCATCTTTAACCGAATTATACACTCCTACACCGCCATCATCCTCAGGTGCCACGACATTTTTACTCTTTAGTAAATCTTTTAAATCTTGGGTAAATTTTTCTGACTGAGCCAAGGCTTCATCATAATCTTGCGTCTTTTTTAAGGTAAAAAACAAGTTGCTGATTTTATCACCTCCACCAAACGTCTTCTGAACTGTAGTTAATGGCAAATAAGCACGAGTTTCTTCTCTTTCTCCTCCAGGATCTGTAAAAACTCCAACTACTTTAAAGTTGATATTGTTAATCAGAATCTCTTCTCCTATTGCCTCTTTATCTTTAAGCATATCAGTTTTTAGTTTCATTCCGATAACAGCAACTTTTGCGTTGCTTTCTAAATCCTTAGCATTGATATAACGTCCCTGAACTATGGTTAAATTTTCAATTCCGCCATAATCTGGATTTACTCCTCTAAACTGATAACTCCCCGACTCTTTGCCATAAGCAAAAGACTGTCCCCAATAATTATTTGTTGAAGCTCTGAGATCTAACTTGTCTTCAAATTTCTGCACTGATTGATTGTAATCGCTATTGCGAAATTGAATCTGTCTTCCTGGATTTAGCCCTTTATATTCTTTCGTAGTTGTTCCAGACCAAACCTCAATAATTCCAGCAGCGTCTCGTTCGAACTGTTTTTCAATTCCGTTCTGAAGACCTTTACCTGCACCAAGCAGGATTACCAAAATAAAGATTCCAGAAGCCACAGAAACTCCTGTTAAGAATGTTCTTAAACGGTTTTTAGAAATGGCTTCAAATATTTCCTGCCAACGTTCAATATTAAACATAAGACGAAGCTCTAACTTGTTCTACTTTTTTATCATCGATAATTAATCCATCTTTCAGGACTACATTTCTTTTGCACATTGCGGCAATATCAGGTTCGTGTGTAACAATTAAAATTGTTTTTCCCTCATCATTAATTCCTTGAATAAGCTCCATAACTTCATAAGAAGTTTTAGTATCCAAAGCTCCCGTTGGCTCATCTGCAAGCAAAACCTTCGGATTTGATGCCAATGCTCTCGCTATAGCCACACGCTGTTTCTGACCTCCAGAAAGCTCGTTTGGCAAGTGGTGAACGTGAGAACCTAAACCTACTTTCTCTAGATATTTCATTGCAATATCATAACGCTCTTTTCTTTTAACTCCCTGATAATACAATGGCATTGCAACATTATCAAGTGCCGTTTTATAATTAATCAAATTAAAAGACTGGAAAACGAATCCTAAGAACTTATTACGATATTTTGAAGCAAGGGTTTCATTCAATTTTTTGATTGGCGTTTTATCTAAAATATAACTTCCAGAATCGGCTTCATCCAGAATTCCCAAGATGTTAAGAAGTGTTGATTTACCAGAACCAGATGACCCCATGATCGCAACCAATTCTCCTTCTTCTATATTAAAATTTATACCTTTTAATACATGCAATTCAGAACTTCCCATCTTATAGGATTTATGTAAATCTTTAATTTCAATCATGGTATTGTTAAATTTTTTAGACAATAATAACGTTTTTATTAAGTAATTTATGATAATAAAAAGTTAATAGTTTTGTTACCTATTAGGTATAAGACTGCATTCTTTAGTTATTGTTACACTTTTTCAATAAAATATGATTGTTTTCGTAATTTTACCTCGTAATAAAAATCATCTTAAATGAAGCTTAGTTCTATTATTTCAATGTTTACAGCACTTGCGGTGTTATCAAGCTGTTCGTCGGCTCAAAAATTAGAAACATTAAAGCCTGAACCAGACGATGCAAGTCCGTTAATTTATGACAGCAATCCTTCTTTTATAAACCTTCCAATTACTATCAAATTAAGCGATATTGAAAATCAGACTAATTCTCTTCTTAACGGATTAATTTACGAAGACAATAATATCGAAGACGATGATATTGAAATGAAAATTTGGAAACAAGCTCCGATCAAAATTCAAAATGATCCGTCAAATCTTGATAAAAGAATCCGAACAATTTTACCGCTTAAAGCGAATATCAAATACCGAATAGGCACAAAAAAACTTGGAGTCGAATTATATGATATTAGAGAATTTAATTTAAACGGAGTTATAACACTTTCCAGCGAAACTGCTCTGACAAATTGGAAACTCACAACAAAAACAGAGTTCAAATCTCTTGATTGGAATGAGAGCCCAACCATGTCAATATTTGGCAAGAACATGCCAATTACTTATTTGATAAATCCTGCCATCTCTATTTTTAAAAGTAAATTGGAAAAGAAAATAGATGAAGCAATTGAAAAATCAATGGATTTTAAACCGAATGTACTTCAAGCTGTAGAAAAAATCTGCACTCCTTTTCAAACGAGTGACACTTATGAAAGCTGGCTCCGAATTGTTCCAGTTGAAATTTACTCTACAAATGCCAAACTTAAAAACGATTCGTTCTTACTTGATATGGGCATGAAATGCAACATGGAAACCATTGTTGGCAAACAGCCCGAATCAAAATACAATGCCAGTAAAATTGTTCTGAAACCCGTGGCCAAAATCCCAAATCAAATTTCTGCCAATATTGCAGCAATTTCAAGTTATATAGATGCCTCCAAGATTATGACCAAAAATTTTGCTGGTCAGGAATTTGGTTCAGGAAGCAAAAAAGTCACAGTAAAAAATGTATCAATCTGGCACAAAGATGGCAAAATGGTTATCGCATTAGACGTTTTAGGATCTATAGACGGAACACTTTATTTAAACGGCTTTCCATCATACAATGCTCAGACAAAAGAAATTTATTTTGAAAAGCTAGATTATGTTTTGGATACCAAAAGCAAATTGATGCGCACAGCAAACTGGTTAGCGCAAGGATTTATTCTGAGAAAAATGGAAGAAAGCTGCCGTTATTCAATCCAGCCTAATCTCGAAGAAGGTAAAAAGAGCATGGCGGGCTATTTAAAGAATTATTCACCAATGCCAGGCGTATTTGTAAATGGGAAAATGGAAGATATTCAGTTTGATAAAATACAACTAACCAATCAGGCCATTATAGCTTTCATCAAAATAAACGGAACGGTTAATGTGTCAGTTAACGGACTTAAATAAAAGAAAAAGCAGTGTAATTACACTGCTTTTTTCTTTTTAGAATACATTCGATAAATCAAATATCCTATTATTAATACTAGTAAATATGGAATTACCATTAAGTAAACAATTCCATCATTTACTGCTTCTGCTTTTTTAGTATTAGAATCCCCCGATAATGCTGCGCGGCACATAGCGCACTGAGCATTGGCTGAAACTCCAATTAAAAAAATACAAATCCCAAATACTATAACTTGGAATTTGGATTTTAAAATTTGAATGTTATTTTTTTTAGTGTGCATAATACGGAGATATCATTAAATAAACAATCACTCCCGTTACAGCAACGTACAACCAAAGAGGAAAAGTGATCTTAGCAATTTTTCTGTGTCTGTCAAAACGTTTTCCAAGCGCTCTTACATACGTAATCAATACGAGCGGAATGATTGCAATTGATAATAAAATATGTGTTATAAGAATAAAGAAATATACATAACGTAATGCTCCTTCTCCTCCATATTTTGTAGAATCTGAAGTCATATGATATGCAACATACATAACTAAAAACGCAACAGACAATGCAATAGCAGAAGTCATCAATCTTTCATGTAATTTTTGGTTTCCTTTCTTAATTGCCAAAACAGCCCAAACCAGCACAACAGCCGTAATACCATTTGTAGTTGCATAGATTGGAGGTAAAAACGATAATGGCTCCACATTAACACCAAAATCTTTTAATTTAACCCCAAACAAAATTGCCACCACAACAGGAATTATTATTGAAACCGCAATAATGAATTTGCTAAATTTTTTCTCTAAAGTATTATCTTCCATTTTTATTCTGCTAATAAAATTTTAATGTCTTCTTGAATATCTCTTACTCCTTTTTTATCTAGACCATCATAATAAATATTCGGATTTCCGTATTCATCTTTTCTGCAACGAATGTTTCCATCTTTATCAATTAAAGCAAACAATCCTGAGTGCTCAAAACCACCGCTTACTTTATCATTTTCACCAGCATAAAGATTAAAACCTTTATTTGACAAATCCATAATTACATTTCTGTCTCCAGTTAAGAAATTCCAATTAGAAGATTTTACGCCTAACAACTTTGCATGATCTTTTAAAACTTGCGGAGTATCATGTTTTGGATCGATTGTAATAGAAACTATTCCGAAGTTAGGATTTCCAAAAAACGTCTTTTCAATTTCCAGCATACTCATATTCATCTTTGGACAAATAGATGGACAAGTTGTAAAGAAGAATTCTAAAACATATACCTTCCCTTTATACGTTTCATTTGAAACCTTTGCATTATCTTGATTCGTTAATTCGAATTTTGGTGCAGGTCCAATAGTCAAAAGTTTAGCTTCTTTTGAAGATTTTACTCCAACATTATCCAAACGATTTCCTTTTACAACGTCACCGTTTTTAACTCGATCAACGATTTTAGGAATGGCGTAAATTCCAAAAATCAGAATAACAAAAGAGATTCCGATATATGATTTGTTCTTAAACATTATAAATGATTTTAAAGTTGCTTTGTGGCATTATGGTTCTTCTTTAGAGCTGCGCGATATTCATAAAGAATAATCTTGAAATCGTCCAACATTTCATTGCTCAACTCAGACGGATGAAAAGTATCGTATCCTTCTTTATATTCTTTTGGATCTTTTCTTCCTCTTAGATTACGCTCTTTATCGATAATATAAACATTAGAAGTTCCAAGGTTCTCTTTCAGTTTTTCCTTTAAATGTAATCCATCATAAAACTTCTGAATTTCTTCTTTAGAAGCAAAAACAAAATTCCAATTTTTAACATCTGTAAAAGGAGATAAAGCATCAACAATTTTTTGAGCTTCTTTTTCAGTTCCAGTTGGACATAGCACTACAAACTGAAGATCTTCAAAACCGTTATAACGCTTGTAGATCTTTTCGTTTAAATTAAAATAATTGCCTCTATTTTCCAGAATATTTGTACCAGAAAAACCTAATACAGTAATCTTTTTATCAAGGGAGATTTTTTTTCCGTTTAATGAATTCCAATTTCCAAAGTCGGCTACTTTAGGTGTTATTACAGGAAGTGTTGTAAAACTATTTACACCAGAAGCAAAGAATAAATACGCTACAATTGGCAATACAAAAAGTACAAAGAGAACTATATTTTTTTTCATTGTATTAACGGGGAATTATTGAGGTACAAAAATAAAAAAAGCTCCGCAAATCGGAGCTTCTTTTCGAATTAATATCATGTTAAAAATTCCATTTAATAGTAGAATCTTTAAAAACCCCATAAATATAATGTCCTTCTGTTAACAGAATAAACAATAAATATAAAACTAGGAAGATAACAGGAGAAACTACAGACCATCTAAGGCTGCTTTTTTCACCTTCCATGTGCATAAATGCCCATACAATATAATATGCTTTGAAAATTGTTAAGATATAGAAAATCCAGTTTAATAGATTCAATCCAACAAAATGATTAAATTCTAATACTCCAGGTTTGTAGATACCTAAAATAACTTCTACTGTAGTTACTACTGAAAGCAATCCGAAAACAAACCAGATTCTTTTTGTATTTGATACGTGCTCGTGTGACATAATAATTAAATTCTAAAAATTAAACTAGGTAGAAAACTGTAAATACAAATACCCAAACTAAATCTACAAAGTGCCAGTATAATCCAACTTTCTCTACCATTTCGTAGCTTCTTCTTTTCTCGTAAGTACCTAATAATACATTAAAGAAAATAATGATATTGATAATAACTCCAGAGAATACGTGGAATCCGTGGAAACCTGTAATAAAGAAGAAGAAATCAGCAAATAATTTATTACCGTACTCGTTTCTGATCAAGTTAGCACCTTCTACTACATATTTAGCACTAGCTAAATGTTTTTCAGATTCTTCTCTTGATAAAACAGTTTTTTTCTTTTTATCTGTAAGTTTTTCTGTTCTGATTAAAATTTCAGGGTGAGCTTTAAAACCAGCCTGAACTTCTGCAACTGTGTAAGTTGGAAGAGATTGAGCATCTTCCATAAACCAAGTTGATTTACTTCTTGTTAAAGCTTCTCTTTGTTCTGGCAATTTAACAGCAAAATCAGCTAAAGCTACTCTTTTACCATCTTTATCCACAAATTGAAGTAAACTACCTCCAACTGTTTCAACTGCACCATATTCTCCTTTAATGAAGTTTTTCCATTCCCAAGCTTGAGAACCAACGAAAATTAAACCTCCAATAATAGTTAAGAACATATAGATTGCAACTTTTGTCTTTTTCAATTGGTGTCCTGCATCAACAGCTAATACCATTGTTACAGAAGAAAAGATCAAAATAAAAGTCATTAAAGCTACATAATACATTGGAGCCGCAACACCATGCATAAATGGGAAGTGAGTGAACACTTCATCAGCCAAAGGCCAAGTTTCAATAAATTTAAATCTAGAAAAACCATAAGCTCCTAGAAATCCAGAGAATGTTAAGGCATCTGATACGATAAAAAACCACATCATCATTTTACCATAACTTGCTCCTAAAGGCTCATTGTGACCGCCTCCCCAAGTTTTTTCGTCGTTGTTTGCAGTAGTAACTGTCGCTCCCATAAAAGATATTCGTTAAAAAGTTCCCAAATTTACGTTTTTTTCTTATTTAAAGAAATATAAAAATAAAAATAAATATACCCATAATAAATCCAAAAAGTGCCAATACATCGCACCTAGCTCTATCCCAAGAGTTTGAGTCGAATTGTATTTTTGTTTAAAATGATTATAAATTATAATTAAAAGTGAAATTAATCCGCCAGCTAAGTGCAACAAGTGTGTAACTGTCACCACATAAAGAAAAGTTGTAGTAATTGAACTACCTTCTCCTGTAAAGTAATACCCTTCAGCAACGATTTGTCCAAATCCTTTGAATTGTAATACCACAAATAAAACTCCCAAAGCTAAAGTCCCAAGAAGCAATCCTGTAACTGCGCTTCTATTGTCTTTCTGAATTGCTTTTTTTGCCAAGTGAAAAGTAACGCTACATGCAATAATTACTGCTGTACTCCAATAGAAAGCCGAAGGAAGTTCAAAATTCTTCAACCAGTCTGCTCTCGATTTACTTACTACAAATGCACTTGTTAACCCTGCGAACATCATGGTCATACTAACCATCGCAAAAAGTAAAATCAATTTAGCCGATTTTGACTTTCTTACTTGTTCTTCGTTTGCTTTTAATGTCATTTCCATAACTATCTTAAAAATTTATCTACTATAAATACAATTTGCAAAAGTGAGATATAAGAAACACTCACTAACATTAATGTTCTCGCCGCTTTTGCAGTTCTTAGCTTATACAAACGAACGGCATAAAAAAGCATCCAAATCCCTAATAAAAACACTAGAACTGCTGCAATTGGAGAAATAAATAATTGTCCTGTAAAACCTAACACCGGTAATAACGACGCTATTATAAGCCAAATTGTATACAATATTATCTGTAATGCAGTTCCTTTATCTTTTTTACCTGTCGGAAGCATAAAAATTCCTGCTTTCTCATAGTCTTCATATAAAAACCATCCGATAGACCAAAAGTGTGGAAACTGCCAAAAAAACTGAATTAAAAACAAAGTCCCTGCTTCGATACCAAATTCGCCTGTTGCCGCTACCCATCCTAACATAAAAGGAATCGCACCAGGAAAAGCTCCAACAAAAACAGACAATGAAGTAACCGTTTTTAGTGGTGTATAAACACTTGTATATAAGAATATCGAAATTGCAGCAAACATTGCCGACTTCGCGTTTATAGTATAAAGAAGCGAAATCCCAACAATAGTAAGCAGACTTGCTACCAACAAAGCTACTTTAGGAGACATACGTCCTGAAGGAACTGGACGATTTTTGGTACGATCCATTAAAGAATCAATATCTTTTTCGATTACTTGGTTAAATGCGTTTGATGCTCCAACCATACAGTAACCTCCAACTGCCAAAACAGCCAAAACACTCCATTTAAAAGGATGATCAGAATCTACCCCTAATAAATATCCAGCGATTGAAGAAAACAATACACTAATAGCCAGACCAGCTTTAGTAATCTCTTTAAAATCTAGAAATATTGATTTGATTGATAATGTATTTTTTGCAGCGTTCAATACCGTTGTATTTTGTGTATTTTTTTTGAGTGGTGCAAATGTACAAATTAGATTGTAGAATATTAACCTATAAAAATAGATTTTTTTCAATAAAACCTTTACAAATTAAGATCTCAGCATACTTTAACACTATTATTTCGAAAAATCTTATTAAAAAGACTAGTAATCAAAATACCAGTTAAAAATATCTGAACGTAAACCAACACTAAACCAAGTCGTACTTTGCTTAAAAGTTGTTGCCGTCTCTTGAGTTGGATCAAAATTTCTGTAGATCAAACTTCCAAACAACTTCAGGTTTGTCATCGGATTAATCAAATATCCTCCTTGAACATCAGCAATAAAAACATTCGTTTTATTTCCTTGACCAATTTTCACGCCTGTATCATACGGACGTTTCACGTCATAACTTTTATAAATATTTCCTCCGTAGTTATAAGAGTCTTCCGCAGTATCAAAATCTAAACCTCTAGTTCCAACTGTAAGTTTTGCATCGGCAAGCCAACGCCCTTTGTGGTATCTCGCAATTGCAATAAGCTCTTTAAAATTTCCTCCCCACTGATGCCCAACACTCTGATTGTTGTGCCCGTAATTGGTAATAACGGCACTATGTGAGTACACATAAGGACGTACACGATTATACTCAATCTGCACCAATAGATCTTTTACATTAAACGCATTGAAATATTTTGCTCCGAACTGAAAGCCAAATTTATTCTTCCAGCTTTGATTTCCTGCTCCAACATCAGAAACAGAAAACTCGTCAATCAGAAATTGCGAATACAGATTTACGCTATTATTCCATTTATATTTTCCTGTAATTCCTAAAAGTGCGTTTCCGCTTTTTGACGAAGATCCAAATTCTACTGCTCTGTAAAAAATAATCGGATTCACAAAATTAGCATCAAAACCTCTGTTATTGGTATTTGTCCAAACTACAGATTCAAAAAAACCTAAGTTTACTCTATTTGAAACATTCCAGCTCAAATAATGGTTTGCCATGAATTTTGTCGCGTAAGTTCTTTCGGCAGTTACCTCTGGACGAACATCTTTCATCCACATATATGTATTGGTATATTTAATTTTCCAAAATTTAGTGTTGATTTTAAAGTATGGATACGGACTTGCTCCATCGCTTTCTAATAAAGATCGATATCCGTCACCAATAAAATTTCTTCCATAACCCAATTGAAAATCAAATATTTTTCCCGGAGCGAAAGTAATATTCGCTTCTGTTAAAGGAAAATCATAAGCATCTGTTTTGAATCTTTTTGCAATTCCAACTCCTGGAATTATAGCTGGATTTCCTCCTGACGGCTTAATAGATTCAGCATAATCGTTAAAATATCCTGCAAATCGTCCCTGACTTTCAAAAAATGTAGTTGTAAAGTTGATTTGTTTTCCTAAACCTCCTCTAAAATTAAGAGCTCTAGTATTCACGTAAGTGTAGGACGCATCAAGATCTGAAGCTTTACCCATTTGCAAATCTACAATTGGGTTTAAGGCAAACCAATAATCTTCTCCTTGAATCTGAACTAAATTTTCATTCCACCATTTTCTTCCCAGCCAAGTTGAAGTTTTTTTCTGCAATGACTCATTAACCGCTCTTAAATTATAATATTTTGAAACCTCAGCATAAGTATAAGGCTTAGAAGCCGTATGGTTATTACTTCCAACTTGATTCATTTCTGCATCAAACTGCGCATAATAGCTATGCGAAAACGGGATATTTAAATGACTATCAAATTCTGGATTATTGTATTTTTTGTATACAATACTATCCAATTCTGTCATAGGCTTTTCTATTGGTTTTAAAATTTCTGCCGCTGCTTGAGCTTCTGCTGCAATCTGAGCCGAGCTTTTTAGCGGTATATCAATAGAAATAGTATATTTGGAATACGTTGGTTTTCCGTTGTAAGTTGAAGGTTTTATTTTGGGAAATGTCCCGAATACTCTTTTTGCTTCTTCAGACAATTCTTCTGTTTCTGCAGAAACATAAATCACCTTAAATTCTCCTTCTGCATTTACTTCAAAAAGTAATTTTACTGCCCCTTTATAATTGCTTTGTTTTAATTTTTCTGGAACTTGAAAATTATTAAATACAAAATCCTGAACTTCTTTATAAAAACAAGTTTCTAATTTTTTTCCGTCTAAATTTTCACAGTTAGGAAAAACTGGAAACATTTCTGCTGTGAAACCGGGTTGAACCGAAGAATTACCATTTTGCTGAGCGGAAACAATAAAAAAAGAAAAAATTAAAACAAGGGACAAAAAAAACTTATTCACTTAAAATTTGGGTATTTATTTAATATTGATTTGGGGAAATTTCTCCGTTGGCAATTGCTTTTGCAGCCGAAGTTCCGATTCGTTTTACTCCTAAACGAATCATTTCTGCTGCTTCTTCAAATGAACGGACTCCGCCCGCTGCTTTTATTGAAAGAGGCGAAGCATTTTCTAGCATCATAATTATTGATGGAATAGTTGCTCCATTTGGAAGGTCATTTTCTGTTTTGTAAAAACCAGTAGAAGATTTTACAAAAACAGATTCAAAATCATCTTCTTTAAAATTAGAGACTACAACATGTTTTATTAAGGCAGATAATTGAATAATTTCTTTATCTGTTAAAGCCGCAACTTCGATAATCCATTTTACGGTCTTATCGTTTGCTAAACCTATCTGTGTTCCGATCAGGATTTCTTTTTTAACCAAATCAAGATCGCCATTTTTGAATGCTTCATAGTTACAGACAAAATCTAAATCATCAGCTCCATTGGCAATGGCTTCATTTGCTTCTTTAATCTTATCTTCCAGACTTGACTTTCCTTCTGGAAAATCGATTACGGTTCCAACTAACAAAACAGAATTGGCTTCTACAATCATCTCTTTTGCCAAGGCAACATATTCTGGGCGAATCATGATCAACTTAAATCCTTCCTGAATTGCTTCAGCAATTGCATTTTTGACAACAATAGTATTTTCTGCCTCCGAAAGACCAGCTTGCGATGCAGTTTTTAAATACGTAGAGTCCAAATATTGCTTTACATTCATTTTGATAGAAGTTGCAGAAAACCAGCACAAAAGTACATTTTATATTGAAAAAACATAGCTTTTTAAGTGCTTGATTTTCTTGTAATAAAAAACCCACCGAAGTGGGTTTTTAAAATTATATTTTATCGATTTGCTTTTTAAATCCTATTGCTGAGAAAACTGCCACAACCGCTCCAAGAGCATTAGCTAAAACATCTGTAACATCTGAAGCCCTTGTAACTGTAAGAGCACTTTGAAGAATTTCGATTGTAATTCCAAAAAAGACAGAAAATATAAAAGAAACCAAATAGGCTTTATAGTCATCTGCATCTTTTCCTTTTAATTCTTTTTTGAAAAATAAAATCCACGAAATGGTAAATCCAAAATGAAAACAGAAATGGACAATTTTATCAATACTTGGAAAATTAACCGCTGGTATATTACTCGAATCTGTCAGACAAAAATAAGCAATGATTCCCGAGCAAATAATTGCCCAAATTAATAAGAATTGTTTAGGCACCGATTAAATCTTTATAAGCTTGATCAGATAATAAAGAATCGATTTCTGATGCATCAGCAATTTTTATTTTAATCATCCATCCAGCTCCATAAGGATCTGAATTTACTGTTTCAGGAGCACTTTCTAAATCATCATTGAAAGCGATGATTTCTCCTGATAATGGTAAGAATAAATCAGAAACTGTTTTTACAGCCTCAACTGTTCCAAAAACCTCATCTTTATCAAGTGTCTGATCTAAAGTTTCTACTTCAACATACACGATATCTCCTAACTCTTTTTGTGCAAAATGAGTAATTCCTACTGTTGCAACATCTCCTTCGATGCTAACCCATTCGTGATCTTTTGTGTACTTTAAATTTGCTGGTATGCTCATAATAGTTGTGTTTGAAAATTGATTGTTTAAAATTTAAGCCACAAATGTAATAATCTTCTAATAAAATCTAGTTTATAAACTCAAATTTAATTTCCGAAATTATAACGAAGTGTGAAACCTGATCTGATATTCGTTAAAGGGAAAGAAGTCGAAATAACTGCTTTTGAGAACGAATGATCATAATAGAATATGGCTGTTAAGTTTTTACTGAAAGCATAATCTGCTGTCAATTTCAACGTCCAGATATTCTGTCCTGCTGCCAGCTGATTATTATCGTAATCTAAATAGCGAACCAGAGTTTCGTTATTTCTATATGAAAAATCAGCTTTTATATTGATATCGCTTTTAATAATTCCAGTTGGATTATCTGCTAATCTAGACGAAATGATTACATCTTTAAAACGATATCCTACTCCTACAACATATTCTACTCCTCTAACTTCTGTCAACAAATTATTATCAAAACTCATAGACAAAGCACGATCTTTTTTAACCTCTGTCAATAAACGGAACGAATTTTTCAGCTCAAAATCAACTCTAAGAAGCGGACTAAACTGTTCCACTAAGTTAACATTAGACATAATCGTTTTATTGAAGAAGTTTGAGTTTACATCCTTCCCATCTGGATTTTCATAATAATCAAAATTAGACCTAAACTGACTGATCGTATAAGATGCTCTATAATTGTGCTGCAATGAAAAACGTCTAAAATGATCTTTAAAATATTTATAACGCATTAAACCATTATACTTCACACTCCAGTTCGGGATAGGAAAACTTCTAAAAATGCCTGTTGAGCTCTTTGAAGCATCTGCACCTGTATAAGCTGCCATAAATGAAGGAAGTAAAACCGCTTGATTGCTTTTACTATAACCCACTGGATAGCCATCGTTTGACTGGATTATTATACGCTCACTATTTTTTGGATTTGAAAGATCCTCCAAAGGCGCATTTGGATTTTCTGGAGGCAATGTACTCGCATCATATCTAGGAATCGCTGCTCCTGGCCCGTAATGATCTTCTGCCAAACGATTTGCAATAACCAAACGGTTATTTCTAAAATCATCAAATGCAGACGACTGAGTTTCTGTACTGGTTGAAAAAGCAGTCTTAATCAATACCGTCGAAATAGAAAACATTCCATAAGTATATGGAGACAAAGGCTTATAATACAACCCTCCGATAGAATCTCTAACCGTATACTGCTCTGATGAATTTTCAGAATAAGCACGGTCCATAGCCAAATCAATTTTTAAATCTGGAAGTAAATCTATGTTTGCTGTTATTTTCAAAAGTTTGTTGCTTACCTGTGTAAAGTTTTGGTTAAAATTCTGATAGCTGGTCAGCCATCCGTTTTTAGCCGCTTCATAACGTACATCGTCTTGACTACCAAATACGAATCCTAAAGAAGGCTTAGAAGTACCAAAGAAACCTACACCAGGAATATAACCTGGCAAAACTGTTCCGCTGTTTTTGGTATAGTTTATCTGAACGTTTTTAATACTTGTCAACACTCCAATCAAGCCATCATAAAAAGGACTACTGCTTGTAACAGGTTTAGCCGTATTTACAATTTTCTCACCTGGTTTTGGCGGTGCTGCTGGTTTTACTTTCGCAGGTTTTGAACCTGGTGTCAGGCCTAAATATTTATACAGCGTATTCATATTCAACGTTGTTGAAAACGTATTTGAATTGGCATTTTGTACCGTATTCCCTAAATCCCAAGGCGTTCCATTTTCATCAATATACTGAGACATAGCAGTTGATGATCTTTGCCAGTTGTAATCGGCTGTATACGAATAAGTCGCTTTTACAAAACTAAATATTGGAATTTTATTAATTGGAATATCGTAATTCAGAACCAATTGCTGTAAATGCTGATTTGGAATACCAATATCAAAATAATCATCCCAAATATTAAAATCTGCTTTTGGTGTATTGTCGTCATTCAAGAAATTTCTAACAATATTATTAGACGCTGCCGTATAATTTAGCTTTAATGATTTTGTTAAATTAAATCCAAAACCATACTGATAATTAAATGCAAAATTTCTTCTATAAAGCGGGTCAAGTCCAATACCTTCAACGTTTTCAACTTGTCTGTACTGCTGACGGTTACTTTGTCTTAAAATGTTAGTATTAAACGAAACATTTGAAGGAAGATAATTAAAGTTAAAGTCGCTCAGCATTTTCCAATAATCACTTTTTTTCATGAATTGGGTTTCCTTAAATGGCACTACCTCTTTTGGCTGGAAAGTATACGCATAGTTCACAGCAGTATTAGACTGCTCATCATTATAATTTTCAACTTCATAATCATGTCTTTCTACCTGATTGTATGATTGAGAAAAAGTAAAATTTTCTACATCATAAACATGAGGTTTCTTCTCTGGCGCTCTATCTTTTCTTACTCCAATAAAGTTGATGCTTTTACGCTTAGTATAATCAACCGCACGTGTTCTAATATTTTCTTTTTCTGCCGGATCTGTAGTTTCTTTAATCAATTGATCTAACTTGATATCCTGATTAAACGGATCATATTCTGGCGTAATAACTTCTTCTCCGATTGCATAATTAAACGGAAGATTAATACCCCATTTTGGAGGCAACAGTTTTCCTAAATTTATATTGGTAACAATGTTGTACTGCTGAATATCTTCACGATCTCTCTCGTTGGCGCCCTGCTCAAGAGAACCAAACCCAATCGTACTCTTTTTACCCGAAGCAGATAATGTCATTAAATCGGCCATATTGGTATCTACATTCAATAATGCAGCCATACCTCCTTTGTTTTCCAAATCAGACATACGAAGTTCGTTAAACCAAACTTCCCCCATAATATCTTTATGGTTTGCCGCACTTTTTACTCCGACCATCAGATTTCGAACTAAACCGAAATTCGGATTTCCTTTAATACCTAAAGTTAATTTACTGTCTTGGTCACCTCCTTCGACAGATGGATCTCGGTCTGGATAATAAATTCCATTAACATCCCTAATTGGATCATTAGGATCAATCTTCATTGCTAAGATTTTCATTCGCGTCAACAACTCTAAAGCGACATCAATACTATTTTCGTCCATCCAAACCTGATCTGGACTGATAGTACATGATCCGCCTGTTCTTGTTACTTTTAATGGAATCTCAACTTGATAAAAGTTTTGTGTAAAATCGTTACCAAAACGAATAAATCCAATCATTTCGTCATCTAAAAGCTGAGTTTCATTAGGAAGTGATTCAGCGTGAAGGAACATTTTCAGTTTTTTGTACTGACGCATATCAACACTTACATTTTTGAAAACTGCTCGTGAATCTTGATATTCTAATCCTGAACCTCCAATTCGAACCGCTAAAGATTGTTCATTTTGATTAATGATTGTATTGTTATTGTACAATTGCTCTCTTTGAACTCCTGGCGGAATAACATAATTCACTGGACATTTTGTACCGTTTTCTTGAATATTTACTGCTGCGACATCAAACTGAGTTCCGTCATCATCAGGATTGGTATCATTTGCATCTAGTGTTCCTGTGTACTTTCTCCATTCTCCTCTAACTAAATCTAAAGCTCCGAAACGAACTGTCATCTGTTCGTTAAATCCTGTCATAAACATACGCATGAAACGAATCGATCTAAAATCGGTAATATTCCCAATAGTGTTTTGAGGTTTAGAAACCGGAATTTTAAACTGAATCCATCTTGCATTGGTTGAACCTCCATTTGGAAGTTCTACATTTTGAACGTCTCTAATATCTGTGATATAATTTTCTCCAACCTGCATGCCTGGTCGTACATCAATACTATATTCATAATATGCATTGATTGTACTCATGGTATTGTCACGATTGATATCTTCAACATCTGGAAGAGTTGTAGAACCACGGTTTGGATCATCAACACTTACAGCTGAGTTTCCTTCTGTTCCATTGTATTTTTTATAACGCTGTAAAACGTCTCCTTCTGTATTTAAGAAATAAGTATAATTATCTGCCGCGGGATCTGGCTCTCCTGCATAATTATTATAAATCGATCCTTCTTTTGCATCTGGCAAACCGTCTAACCCGACATCCTGATTCTTACGATTATCTGGATTGGTGTCAAATGCATAAATTAAGGATTGCGATGCAGGAACGTCTCCCCAAATTGGTCGTGGATTTACCATAACCTGATCTGGACCTAAACCATTTTCATATTGTTTTCTTCCGTCTTTTAAAACGTCTTCAGAAACTTCACCTAAATTGAAATAAATTTTTCCGCTGTTAGTACCTTGCGCTTGTCCATTACCAACATAAGGATCCAATACCCAAAATTGAATATATTCGACATTACCCTGCTCAAAGTTAGTAGAATTTAGTGCACGCATAATTCCACCAAAATTAGCTGATGGACTACCCAAAGTAAAATCAGGGTTATTATTATATGGCCCTCTATCTGATGGATAATAGGTTAAATCCAAAGTATTAATCACCTGAATCTGCCCTTGCGCAATATCTGTATTTGGATAAAGCTCTTTACTATAAATCCTTCTTGTTGTATTTAAAGATAAATCATCATTTGAAATTCCAGATGGTTTTGAAGTATAGAAAATAGGATCAATAGTATACCAAGACAATTTTGCACGTTTATAGCCATACTCTAATGTATTTGAATTGGCATTAAAAGTATTATCTGCATCAGAATTAATAAATGGTGTTGAAGCCAAACTCCATGCATAAGCAGATCTCATATCGATAGTAGTCTGAGTACCTTCAAAATCGTCGATATAAATAGTAGCCTCACCTTCAAAATCACTTGCTTTTGGAGCATCTGGCTTTAAGAATGCAACTTCCCCACGAATCGAAAGATTAGAAGGAACATCTGTATCTATATTTGGTAACTTATTGGCTAATCTTGTTAAAAATGGAACTTCTGTTGAGTAATTTCCATTAAAACCGAAAATGGTATTGTTTACAGATTCTTGTCCATAGCTTGATTTTTGAGTAAAAGGACGTTCTGTCATTTTTAAGAAAGTCCCTCCCACAACAAACTTTTCAGAGATTTTATGTTCAATATTGAATCCCATGAACCTTCTTGTCTGCTGCCCAAAGATTGAATTGTTTTCTAATGAAACTTCAATCGGAGTATTAGAAGCTTGAAGTGACGGATCTAATATTTGCACTCTTCCTAATTGATAATCTACGCTATAATCTATACCTTCTACTAAAACTCTTCCTGCAGCGGTTACAACTACAGATCCCTGTGGCACATTGAAAGCCCCAATAGGAATGCCATTGCTACCCGAAGATTTATATTTTCCTCTTAATAAGAATTTGTTTTTATCACTATCCTGTAAAGCACCCGCCTGAGTATTCTTATACATATTTCTAAATACATATTTCTTCTGGTTAGGGTTATATGTAGTTGGATCATTATAATTTTCTCCAGAGCCTGTATTTAATTTTTTAAACAAAAGTTCTCCAAAAGGTTCTTTGGTGGTGAAAATAATTCGTGCATTCTGCACATCTACAGTAACTCCAGGAACATAATCAAAGAAACCATCTCCACCTTTTTGTGGATCATTGTTATAATTTAACTGATCTAAGTTAAAAACATTTAACAATGGTTTCTTTGTAATATAATAATTGTTTGGATCAGGATTTACAGGATCATCATCTGGAAAAAGAGTTCCTTGAACTGGTGTTATATAATTGATTGGCGAAGGATCTGTGTAAAGAATGTTAAGTCTGAAATCTTCTTGTTTGATTTGATAAGCCTGCGGAATTTGATACACGTTTTTCATCATCAAGTTCCAAACTGGATTCTGCACATTTGTCAAACTGCTTTTCAGCATTTTCAGTACCAAACTCTGTGTTACGATCGCCTGATTTCCATTATTATTTCCTGTAACTACAGTTCCATCTACACCATCACTTCCAAATTCTCCAACTTGATATACTTTTCCTCCGACCGTATATTCAAATGCAACTGCCAAAATTTCGTCATTAGCCAAACGCTGCTGTAACGAGATATAACCTAACTGCGGATTAAAAGTATATTCTTGTGTAGTTAATTTTCTTGCATTTTCGAGAACAGAATAATCTGTACCTTCATATACATTGGCATTATTAAATCCTGATTTTGCTGTTACAATTTCTCTAATATTTGAATTTAAATAACTTCCAGGTTTTCCTATTGCTCCTGGATCATATTTATTATTCGTGTTGTCAGTTGGAGAGTCAATAGGATTATTAAAGAAACCTGTTGGGTCTGTAATTACAACCACTTGGTTGTCTGGCACACCAGAAACCTGGCCTTCTCCTAAATCCTGAAGCGCAATAATATTTCTTAAGTTATTATTTCCTGTTGTTATTCTATTCTGCTTATTGGTTACCCAAACTTCAATCCTTGTAACCTGAACGCGGCTATCTATTAATGGATAATTTTTTAATGAAGCATCATACTTATTTCTAAAGTATTGCGATAAGAAGAAATGTCGGTCATTATCGTAATCTAAAGCAAATAAATCAAAGTTTTGGACAGTTCCTCCACCTTCTGCGACTATACTTTTGGTTTGAGACTTTTGTTCTGAGAAAACTCCCGTAACCGTTGTCTTACCAAATTGCAGCTGTGCTTTTACCCCAAATAAACTTTGCGCACCACGAATAAGCGTACTGTTTAAAGGCATACTAACATTACCTACCTCAACTTTCTGAACGATATCGTCTTCTGAAGGTGTGTAGGCCAGTTTAAATAAATTCTGAAAAGCAAATGTTGATTGCGTATCGTAATTAGCATTTACTTCAAGACGGGTTCCAATTTTCCCCATCAAACTCATACTGATTCTTTGATCAAAATCAAAAGTTAGAGAAGATCTGTTTCTTGGTGAAAATGATGGATTGTCTTGTTTAGTATAACGCAACCCCAAGTCCATTTCTACTGATCCTGTGGGCTTTACATCTATGGTATTGCTTCCAAAAATACTTTCGAATAAACTCGAGTTGATGTAATATCTTGGCAATAAATCTTTTTTGGCTGCTTCCGCTCCAGCCTTTTTGCCATCAATAGCATCCGATTTTTTTCTAAAATAATCTCTTCGGGATTCTTTTAGAACTAAATCTTCGTATTCTTTTGGAGTTAAGATTAAAGGGTAATTGATAGAAAAACCATCTACCGAAGTGGTGTAAATATAACGATCTGTAACAGGATCGTACTTATATGCTGAAAGTACACTTGGAGGATCTTCGAGATCTATCTTGCCTACTGAAAATTGAGTTTTAGTTGTATCTTGAGTTACTGGCGTAACCTGTGCGCGCAAAACATTACCGCAGAGTAATACTAGCAACAAAATACAAATTTTACGCATAGAATTCTTTTATATAAAATGAAAATTATAAGCTTTTTAAAGCCTTTTTGATAATTGTTTCAGCAGTAGCTTCTGGATCTTCTTTTACGATTTTGTCTACTACTTTTTCAGAAGCTTTTCGTACAAAACCTAGAACTTCTAGAGCAGATAACGCTTCATCTCGGTTTCTATTGTTTTGAACAGCAAAAACTTCATCAATATTATACAATTTAACAACTTTTTCCTTTAAATCTAATATAACCCTTTGTGCTGTTTTGTTTCCAATTCCTTTGATAGACTGGATTATGCCTACATCTCCAGATGCAATGGCATTGATAATTTGCTTTGGCTCTATAGACGAAAGCATTGTTCTTGCAATTCCTGCTCCGATTCCTGAAACAGAAATCAACATTCTAAAAATTTCACGTTCTGATTTTTCAACAAAACCATATAAAGTATGCGCATCTTCTTTAATTTGAAGATGCGTATACAATTTTATATTTTCAGAATTTGGAATTAAAGAGAAGGTATGAAGTGATATATTCACCTGATAACCAACTCCTCCACAATCAATTACAACCTCTGTAGGATTCTTTTCTACTAATCTCCCCTGCAACTGTGCTATCATAAATATAGTTTATTAGTATCAAATATAACAAAAATGCCATAAAACTACGACAAATTTGTTCAATCCTTGTAAGAACGTTTATTGTGTTATTTTATTCTTTTTGCTTTCTTTTTCCTGTGCATCAATAACAGCGATTGCTGCCATATTAACCATCTCTTCAACGCTAGCGCCTAATTGGAAAATGTGAACTGGTTTACCCATACCCATCATGATAGGTCCAATTGAGTTCACTTTGTACAATTCTTTTAATAATTTATACGTGATATTCGCTGATTCTAAATTAGGGAAAACCAATGTATTTACTTTTTTCCCTGCTAATTTAGAGAAAGGAAATTTTTCCTGAAGCATTTCTGGATTTAAAGCAAAATCTGCTTGAATTTCTCCATCAACAATTAATTCTGGGTGATTTTTGTGTAAATAAGCAACAGCTTCTCTAACTTTTGATGCGCTCTCGCTAGTTGAAGAACCAAAATTTGAGAACGAAACCATTGCAATAACTGGCTCAATTCCGAACATTCTTGCTGTTTTTGCCGTCATAATAGCAATATTAATCAAATCTTGCGCAGATGGATTAATGTTGATTGCGGTATCTGACAAGAACATTGGTCCGCGAGATGTAAGCATCATGTTTGCAGTAGCAATAAGTGAAGCGTTTTGAGCTTTTGGAATTAACTGCATCATTGGTTTCACAACAGTAGGATAACTTCTAGAATGCCCTGTAACTACTGCATCAGCCTCTCCTTCGTTAACCATCATGGCTGCAAAATAGTTTCTTTCGCGCATGAATTTTTCAGCATCTAGTTTAGAAACACCTCTTCTTCCTCTTGCTTCCCAGAATGATTTTGCAAATCTGTTACGTCTTTCAGCTTCTTCATCTGTTTTAGGATCAATGATTTCAAGATCAGCATCGAAACCTAATTCTTGTTTCAATTCCAAAATCACTTCTTTGTTTCCTAATAAAATTGGGAATCCGATTCCGTCTTCGTAAACAATTTGAGCTGCTT
Source organism: Flavobacterium nitrogenifigens (assembly GCF_003254565.1). Lineage (GTDB taxonomy): Bacteria > Bacteroidota > Bacteroidia > Flavobacteriales > Flavobacteriaceae > Flavobacterium > Flavobacterium nitrogenifigens. Next base: position 9,242 of record NZ_QJRI01000167.1, on the reverse strand, counting down.
TTAAAACGTTTAATTGATCTGCTTCAGCAAAAACAATTTTCTTCGGATCTAATTTTGCACGGTTTGTAATCAAACGTACCATTTTGTTATCATTACCCATACGCTCACGAAGATGATCTTCATAAGCTGCCCAATCTGTAATAGGATTTTTTGCTACTCCAGATTCCATTGCTGCTTTTGCAACTGCAGGCGCTACAACGGTAATCAATCTAGGATCGAATGGTTTAGGAATGATATATTCTTGTCCGAAACCAAGTTTTGTTGCGCCATACGCCACATTTACTTGTTCTGGAACTGGTTCTTTTGCCAAAATAGCTAGGGCTTTTACAGCCGCCATTTTCATTTCTTCGTTGATTTTTGTCGCTCTTACGTCTAGTGCTCCTCTAAAGATATAAGGGAAACCTAATACGTTATTTACCTGATTAGGAAAATCTGAACGTCCCGTAGCCATAATAACATCTTTACGAGTTTCTACAGCCAAATTATAATCGATTTCCGGATTTGGATTTGCCATTGCAAAAACAATCGGGTTATTAGCCATTGTCAATAACATTTCTGGCGAAAGAATATCTCCAGAAGATAATCCGATGAAAACATCAGCACCTTTTACGGCTTCGTCCAAAGGAATTTTAGCTCCATCAATAGCATACTTTAATTGTAAATTTGATAAAGATGGATTATCTTTTGTTAAAAGTCCTTTACTGTTGTACATTAAAATGTTTTCTACTTTTACTCCAAGTGAAACATATAAATCGGTACAAGCAATTGCAGCAGATCCCGCACCAGAAACTACCATTTTAACGTCTTCAGCTTTTTTTCCTGCCAATTCAAGCGCATTGATTAAAGCTGCAGAAGAGATAATTGCTGTTCCGTGCTGGTCGTCGTGCATTACCGGAATATCCAATTCTTCGATCAATCTTCTTTCTATTTCAAAAGATTCCGGAGCTTTGATATCTTCAAGATTAATACCTCCAAAAGTTGGAGCAATATTTTTTACAGTCTGAATGAATTCTTCAACATTTTCTGTATCAATTTCGATATCAAAAACATCAATGTCTGAGAAAATTTTAAACAATAAACCTTTTCCTTCCATTACAGGTTTTCCTGCTTCTGGGCCAATATTTCCAAGTCCTAAAACAGCTGTACCGTTTGAAATTACGGCTACTAAATTTCCTTTTGCTGTATATTTATAAACGTCTTCTTTGTTTGCTGCGATTTCTAAACATGGTTCTGCAACTCCTGGCGAATAGGCCAATGATAAATCTCTCTGGGTTGCATATTTTTTTGTTGGAACTACCTGAATTTTTCCTGGAGTTGGTTCTGCGTGATACAGTAACGCTTCTCTTCTTTTACTCTCTTTGTTCATTGTTTTTAGCTTTTATTCTAGCTTACAAAGATATAAGTCTTGTTTTAAAATGGCGTCTTTTTAGCGTTTTCTTTTCCTAAAATTTATTCGAATAAATAGAAAAAGTCCAATAGAAATTGGACTCGTTTGAATTTTTATCGTTTTTAGGTGTGCTTTATTGAGAAATATAAGAATTCAAATGGTTGATTGTGTCTTTCTGAATTTCTATAATTGCCTTCACTACATCGCTTATAGAAATGACTCCAACCACATTTCCGTCTTCCAAAACAGGCAGGTGTCTTATTCTTTTTTCGCTCATAAGTTCCATACAATCTTCAAGATTATCTGAAAGTTTTACTGTAAAAACATGACTTTCCATAATCTCATGAACAAAAGTTTCTTTTGAAGATTTATCTTTCAGTACAATTTTCCTAGCATAATCTCTTTCAGACAATATCCCTTTTAAAATATTATCATCCATAACTAAAATTGCCCCAATGTTTTTTTCTCCCATCACTTTTAACGCATCATAAACCGTTAAATTGGAGAAAATAGAATAAACATTTCTTCCTTTTGCTTTAAGTATTTGATCTACAGTCATAATGAAAATTTTTTAGGATTATAAAGTTAAAACAAAAACAAACACAATCTACAGCGAAATCGATTTTTTAAAACCATAACCAATTCATTTTAAATATAATACACAAAAAATTAGATTTTCAAAATTATAGTGTAAAGAATGAATTTGTTTAGAATTGTTTTTTGAGAAAATTTAGATTTTTTAACGTTCTGATGCACAGACAATAAATTATAAATTACATATTTATTAATTGATTTTTATTAACCGATGAAATATCCCTACAGGACATTATGATTACGGATAAACATTTGCGTTCTACCGACCAGCCACTCCTAGCGGAGTGTTTTTTTTACACATTATATATAATTCGAAACCCACTCCGCTAGGAGTGGCTGGTCGATAGAAAAAAAATTAATCACACCCCAAACCATTGTCCCGTAGGAACTATTTCTAAACAAAACCCCTTTTCTAAAATTTAGAAAAGGGGTTTTAGATTTTAATGAAGGTTATTTTATATTGATACAATAATAAATTCGCTTCGTCTATTTTGCATATGCTGTTTTTCTGTACATTGTACTCCATCTGCACATTTGTTTACTAATTGCGTTTCGCCATAACCTTTTGCAGTTAATCTGTCTTCGCTAATTCCTTTTTGAATTAACCATTTTTTGGTTGATTGTGCTCTTTTTTCTGAAAGAATCTGATTGCTTTCTGAAGAAGAACGGCTATCGGTATGCGAACGAATATCTAATTTCATTGTCGGATATTCGTTTAAAAGATTAACCACTTTCATTAATTGCGGTTCTGAAGTTTTCTTGATAGTTGCTTTACCCAAATCAAAGAAATTCATAGGCAGATTTAGCAGTTTTGCAATATCTACTCCTACTCTTATAGAACCCACTTTTACTGGACTGATTGTCGTTTTTTTGATCGCTACAGTTTTTGCTGTGAGAGGCTTAAATACTTTATTTAATGCAATCATTTGAGTAGTTTCTCCTTTTTCTTTCAGGATTGTTACCGCTACTTCTTTGGCATTATACTCGTTTTTAGCCGTTCTAATGGTGTATTTTTTACCACATCTTAAGTCAGGAAAAATGTAGTTCCCTTTTTCGTCCGTAGTGATTGTTCCAACTGGATCAAATTTTTCATTAAACAAAGTCAAAGAAGTATTGGCTAATATCTCATTTGTTTCTGCATCGGTAACTGTTCCTGATAAGTTTTGCTCGCAGATTAATCTTCTGGTTTCTGTAAATCTGTAAATGTCATCCAAACCGAGTCCGTTTTCTCTGTTTGAAGAAAAATAGCCACTTCTGGTTTTACTATCAATGCTAAAAGCAAAATCGTCTTGTTTGCTATTTACCGGTTCACCAACATTTAAAACGTCATCATAACTCCCGTTTGCTTTTATTCTTGAAGCAAAAATATCCAGACCGCCTAAACCTGGACGTCCGTCAGAAGCAAAATACAATTCATTATCTCCAGAAATGAAAGGGAAAGTTTCTCTTGCTTCAGTATTGATAGCAGGCCCTAGATTTTCTGGTGTTCCGAAAGTTCCATCTTCATTAATTGCAACTTTAAAAATATCAGACTGACCCAACGTTCCTGGCATATCTGATGCAAAATACAATGTTTTCTCATCAACACTTAAAGCTGGATGCGCCGTGCTGTATTGATCACTATTGAATGGAAGTTCTTTTACATTCTGCCATGTGTTATCGATAAGCTCTGCTTTGTATAGTTTCAAAAGCGTTACGTTTTTATCGTTGCCACGTCTTTTACCGTCTGTAAAATTATTTCGGGTAAAATACATCGTGCGACCGTCTTTTGTAAAAATCGGACTTGACTCATTGAAATTATCTCTTTTTCTTTTTACTAAAAGCTCTGGTTTTCCAACACTTCCATCTGGCATTAAATCTGCTGTATACAATCTAGAGAACGATCTGTTTGTCCATTGAAAATTGGCTTTCACCACTCCGCCTGTATCACGCGCAGAAGTAAAAACAATTTTATTGTTGTAAACAACACTTCCGTAATCTGAATATCTAGAATTGACACCAGCGTCTGCAATTTGAAATCGGCCTGAGTTTTCTTTAATATCTTCTAAGTAGTTTTTCTCATTTCTGATTAAGTCTGCTCTTTTTTCTGCCGTTGCCTTTTGATTGAATTTCTGCAAAATCTCATCAGACTTTCTATAATCTCCAACTGATTTTAATGATTGTGCATATCGATATAAATATTCAGCATCTTGATTTTCATTTATTACAAATAATTGCTCATACCATTTTAATGCGTTTTTTAATTCTCCATTAAAATAATATGAATTTGCCAAACGCTGAATTATTCCTTGGTCGGTAGTCTGCTCAGTTACCAAACTCTCGTAAACTTTTATTGCATCCGCGTAAGCGTACTCTTCGTATTTTTTATCTGCATATTTTATATTCATGTTTGTGAATGGATTTTGTGCCTTCACAGTTGAAATAAAACTAGACAGTAAAAAGATCAAAATTAATTTTATAGCTTTCATAGGTTGTATTAAAAGAATCTTGGGGATATCATTTTATTGTAATTATTGAAGAATTCGAATCTTAGGAAAATCTCATGCGATCCAGAATTGTATTTTCTTAATTGTGTCGTTTCATGATCGTAGCCATAACCGATGTACATTCCTTTTGTTACTTGAAATCCTGCCATTGCACTCACAGATGCACTCCAACGATAAGCAAGTCCTAAAACGAATTTATCATTGAACATGAAATTTCCTGAAACATCAACTTGCAAAGGTGCTCCTTCTACCATTTTTGTCATTAAGGCTGGTTTGAATTTTATGTATTCTAAACGATCCAGATTAAATACATAACCTGCTATTAAATAATAATTGATTTTATCTTTGAAAATAGCCACGTCGTCTGAATCATAACGATTTGTTTCTATAAAATTAGGAACCGATAATCCGATGTAAGCTCTATCTGAATGATAATAAATTCCAGCTCCGACATTTGGCGAAAATTTATTTTTTAAATTCTGAAACTGTGGATCATCCTGATCTTCGTAGCTTAATTTGTTAATATCAATATTGAAAAGATTGGCTGTTCCTTTTATACCAAAAGATAAATTCCAAGATTCTGAAGTCGGAATCGTATAAGACAAATCTGCCGATAAAGTATTTTCTACAGTTGGCCCAATTTTATCATTTACCAAAGAAACTCCAAGTCCTAAATCGCTATTTTTTAAAGGCGTATTAACAGAAAATGTGCTGGTTTCTGGCGCACCATCTAGTCCAACCCATTGTGTACGATATAAACCAAAAATGCTTAAAGCTCCTCTTGAACCTGCATACGCTGGATTGACTTCGATTGTGTTGTACATATATTGTGTGTACTGCGCGTCTTGCTGCGCATTTGACACAATCGAAAAAAACATAAAAACTAAAATTAATTTTTTCATTTATGAAGTTTTAGAACGGCTTAGAGTTAACTAAGCCGTATTCCATTTTATTTATTAAGGTATAAGTAACCAGATTCTTGGTGAGACTTTTGAGCACTGTCTTTGTATTTTAAGACATAGAAATACGTTCCAACCGGAAGACCATCTGTTTGTTTAATTGTAGAACGCCCGTTAGAATATCCTTCAAAAACTCGATCGTTATTGTTGTATTGATCTATACTGAAAACCAAAACTCCCCAACGGTTATAAATTTCAACTGTGTTATCTGGGTAACATTCAATTCCTCTTATATAGAATCTTGCATTCTTGCTGTCTCCATTTGGAGAGAAAGCATTCATTACTTTAATAGAACATCCGTTTAAGTCTAAAACTGTTGGACTGTCTCCGCTATTGCTTGCATCGTCTGACTGATCTTCGACAACAACTCCTCTTACACTACTTCCTTTTACAGTTGCCTGATTACTCACACTTCCTCGATTAATATCTTCTTGAGTGATTTTGTAAACCGCCGTGAAATTAGTCTCGTTAGATTCATTCACTCCCAAATTAATTGCTTGTCCAGAAACTACCACTCCTGGCAATGGATCGTTTATTGTGATTCCAACAAGAGGCACATTTCCTGTATTGGTTACTGTAAATTTGTACGTAATTGTTTCTCCTGCATTTGCGAAACCGCTCTTATTTTCGTCATTGAAAACTGCTGTTTTGATAACCGAAATAGCTGGCACTTCAACAAAAACATTTAATACGGCTGTTGAGCAATTTGTACCATTAGCTTTTTCGCAAACCTGATAAGTCAACGGATAATTTCCTCCTGGCGTATTTGGCTTAACATTTACCGTTCCGTCAGCATTCCATTCAAAATATGGGCTTTCTGTTATAGGCTTAATTATAACATCTGCAGGATTTATTGGCTGTCCGTTTATCAAATCATTATCCAAAACATTTACAATTTCTAACGAACCATTAATACCGTCGGCACTAACATCATTATCATTGTTCAGAGTAATTTTATTCTCTGTTGGCGGAGTTGGATCCACAACATTGTCAACGGTAATCTTAATCACTGCCTGACTACAATTTGATGCATTTGCAGCTTCGCAAATCTGATAAGTCAATTCGTAAACTCCATCTGCGGTATTTACAGCAATGTTGATTGAACCGTCTGCATTCAATGAAATATTTGGATGTAGAACTGGAACTGATAAAATAACATCTGAGGCCTTTAATTTTGCTCCATTTAATAAATCATTTTCAAAAATATTAATGTTAGCATTTGCCCCTTTCTTTGCATTTACTGGTCCAGCCTCGTCATTATTTGCTTTTATACTGAATGTTGGACGTGCATTACAATCTGGCGTTGCTGACGGATAAGCAACAGAAACTGTTACAGTTGGATTTAATGAAAATTCCATTTTCACTCCATTTCTGGTAGCTTCAAATCCGTCTGCTCCTTCTGCCCATATTCCGTTATTTAAAATCCATCCTGGCCAATCTGTTCCATTTTGGTTGCTGTCAATCTCTGCTCCTGGCCATAAAATATTTCCGCTTAATGGCAGATTGGTCTGAGTTGCCACAACATTGTTGTTGCTGTCAATCCATTTAACCGTTAATAGGTTATTTGTCGTGAAATTGTCCGGTGTAACTGTATAGTTAACATAAGGAACATTGTTTGAACAATAGCTATTTGCAACTACTGTCATTTTTGGTTCTGCTACGGTAACTTTTACAGTATTTGAATTACAGTTATTCGGATTTAATTTTTCGCATATTGTGTATGTCAATTCATACTCTCCTGCAGGTGCATTAGGTGCTAATACAACATTTCCGTCTGCATCTACAGTTAAATATCCTTTTGGATCAGCTTGAGTTACTTTAAGATCTACATCTGATGGCACTAATTTATTTCCATCTTTAGTATCATTTTCAAAAACATTGATTACTTTCTGCGGAACGTTTACTCCAACTGCTGATGGCACTAGATCTTCGTTTGCTACAAGATTTCCTCCTGTAACTTTCACTACTGTAATTACCGAATCACAATTTGTTGGATTCGTATTTTCACAGATTTTATATTCTACATTATAATCTGCGGCTGGCGTGTTTGGCGCAACTGTAATTGTATAATCTGAATTTAAAGTAAGCCCTGACGGAAGTGTTCCGACGATTTCAAACTTAACTTCTCCGGCTGCTGTTCCAACTGTGATTGGATTTCCGTTTAATTTGTCATTCGCAATTAATGAAATTGTTGTTCCTCCAATATTTCCGTTTATTGAAGCTATCACATCTTCAACTGCATCGATTACTGGCGTACCAACTGTTACCTTCACTGTATTTGAACTGCAGTTGTCCAGATTTAATTTCTCGCAGATTTCATAAGTCAGTTCATAATCTCCTGCTGGAGGATTAGCTCCTAAAACAATATTTCCGTCTGCATCTACAGTCAGATATCCTTTTGGATCTGCCGCTGTGGTTTTCAGCGTAACATCTGACGGATTTAACGGCTGAGCATTTTTTGTGTCATTGTCAAAAACGTTTTTGCCTAATGTCTGAGGAACATTCGATCCTAAAACTGACGGAATTATGTCTTCGTTTGCCACAAGGTTTCCTGCTGTTACTGGTACAGTAATAGTTACTAAATCGCAGTTTGCAGGAGCTGCACCTACTTCACATATTACATATTCTACATTATAATTTCCTTTTGGTGTATTTGGAGCTACCGTAATCGTTCCATTTGCATTTAATGCTAATCCCGATGGTAAAGTGCCAACAATATTTATTGTTACTTCTCCCGAATTAGTTCCAATTACGGCTTGGTTTCCGTTTAATGTATCGTTTCCAATTAGAGATACTGTTGTTTCTCCAATGTTTCCATTAATTGGAGTAATAGCATCTGGTACTGCGTCTATTGTATTTGCAACTTTAACTTCTGCAATTGCTGTCTTACAGTTTGATGGACTAGCATCTTTCTCACAGATTTCGTATGTAATGCTGTAGATTCCACTTGGCGTGTTTGCCGCTAGAGTCACATCTCCATTTGCATCAACGCTTAATGGTCCGTCGCTGCCAACAGTCACAACTGTATTGCCAGAAGTAACAAATGCTCCGTCTAAAGTATCGTTTGATTTTACATTTCCGAGAATTGCTGATGTTGATCCTGAAGATTTTGTTCCGAAATCATCTTTAACCGCAATTAAATCATTTACAATTTCAACTTTAACTGTAGCTGTATTGCAATTTTTACTATTAGCAATTTCACAAATCGAATAATCAAAAGTATAAATACCTGTTGGCGTATTCGGTTTTACTGAAACAGCACCATTTACAGTATTGAAAATTAATACTGAAGGCACAGTACTATTTACCGTAATATCAATATCTCCTCTATTTACTTTATTACAATTTAAAACATCATTATCAAGAATGTTAGCGATGACAATTCCTCCAGATACTCCATTTGATGAAGAAACATTATCATCATTTGCAATAATGGCACCTATTACTTTAACAATCTGTGTGCAAGTCTCTATATTTCCTGCTCCATCTTTTGCTGTCCAAGTCACTGTTGTATCCCCGATTGGGAAACTTGATGGCGCATCATTCGTTACAGCAACCGTTCCCATACAGTTGTCTGATACCGTTGGAGTACCTAAAACAACACCTGTCACAGCACATGAATTCGCATCTGCCGAAACTGAAACTGCCAACGGACAAGTGATTGATGGCTTTTGAGTGTCTTTAATGATCACTTTTTGGACTGCTGTTTCTACATTTCCATTTCCGTCATTAAAAGTCCAGTTAATCATATAAGTTCCCTGAGCATTGTATGCCAATGGATCTGCCGTTGTTCCAGTCACTGTTCCCGCGCAATTA
>NZ_QJRI01000137.1 GCF_003254565.1 Flavobacterium nitrogenifigens | reverse complement strand
TGCAAATTCTGCTACTGAAAGATATTTCATGTTTTTATATGATTCCGTTATCGGCAAATATAAGGTGAAAGATGATGAAAAAAATATTTTTTTGCCGATAAAAGGAATATGCCGCTGCAAACTCTTGTTTAAAGCTCACCTGTCTTAGGATTTTGCTGCAGTAAAAAAACAAGCTTCCTTTATTATAATTTTTATTTAAACCGCCTTAGATTTTAGCAAAAGCCAAGGCAGCTTCACTATTAAGGGGATAAAAGCGGGATTCGAACAAAATTTCCGTATCCCGCTTTTCTGCTGCATTTCTGATTTGGGCGCATGCCGGAATTCTATAAAGCTTAGGCTCGCGGTTGCTCCAGCCCTCCTAAAATTTTCACTTTTCGGAAGTTCGTTTTTTAACGCTATAAAGCTTTAAAGGTGCCGATTCAAGCCAGCAGCAGATAATTTATGTTAAGGGAATAGGTTGAATATAGTATCCTTTCGATGATTTAAACCGTTTGCGGTAATTTTTCTAAAAATTAGCTGTATCTTTGCTTTTCACCAACCGCTTCGCGGACATAATTCGATCGTTTACCTATTTACAAAAGCTTGTATTGATTTTTAGTATAACCTTTTGCAGATTCGCAGGCTCTTGCCTTGCGAACTGCACTAAATTTGAAAGCGATGTTCCAACAGCAGAATTCCACCAAAATTATTTACCATGCAGATGACGATGAGGATGACAGATTATTGTTCATCGATGCCTTGGATGAGCTCAACCTGCCAGTCAAAGTCCATCAGGTTGAGGATGGGCAGGCGCTTCTGGATGTTCTTTTCCGCAAGGCCGACCAGCTCCCCGAAATTGTATTTTTAGATATCAATATGCCTGGAAAAAACGGCTTTGAATGCCTAGAGGAGCTTCGCGCGGGTGCAGGGCAGTTAGGCGAAGTAAAGGTGGTGATGCTCTCCACGAGCGGCAACCCTGAAAACATTAATCGCTCCTTTGAGCTGGGTGCAGACTTGTACGCCATAAAGCCGAGCACATTTCAGGGATTTAAAACTCTCCTGCAGGACATCATCACTTTAGACTGGACAAGCTTTAAAAATAGGCAGAATTTCCTGCTGTCTGAAAAACAATGATATAGATAGAAAAGGGCAGTGTTTCAAAGCCAGCGGCATAAGATTTTAGAATTCTAACCTTTTGAATTTGAGCAGATTTTAGAATGAATAATTTAAAGATGGGCAGTAATGCCCATCTTTTTTGTTTTAATGTTGCCTTAAATGGGCTAAAATGGGTTAGAATCCGGCATAGTGTTCCAGAGCTGGTGATGGTATGGATTGCCCAAGAATGTTGAGGGATTTAGTCAGTTAGTTTCTTTTCTTCTAGATTGTTTTTAGTTCTTTTTCTCTTTTCTTCTTCTTTTAAGATTGTTTTCTTTTGTTTTTGTTGTGGCCAGCGATAGGAAGATGCCCTGTTCTCTTAGAAATGCTAGTTAAATTCAGAAGCGGGAAAAGGACTCGAACGATGTTTTTTAGCTGATGATCTTAAAATGCTGCTGCAAAACTTTCTTTCTTTCTTTCTTTCTTTCTTTCTTTCTTTCTTTCGCAAGATTTTTTAATTGCGATTTTGGCCGGCGATGCTAAAATTGATTCGGCTAGCGAATTTGTTTAAATGGATAGACTGTTTAAAAGTTCATTAGTTAGTTAGTTAGTTAGTTAGTTAGTTAGTTAGTTAGTTAGTTAGTTAGTTTCTTTTCTTTTAGATTGATTTCTTTTTTTATTTTGGTTTTGGCCGGCGAATGGGAGGTTGGTGGGAGGGAGAGTATATTTAAAAGGTTCCTTTAAGATGGAAGTGCAGAAAATTCAGCTGACATTATATTGTTCTAAGTAATTGCTTATGCTTTGAGCATCTTTTTAAATAGGTATATTCTAGTGGTTATGAAGCAGAAATAACAGCTAGGTTACAACAAGCTAATGTTGATAAAAGAGTTTCAAAATTAGAGGTTTTTGGACTGGTTTTATGGGTTCCGGCCCTAAAAAGGAGAGACTAATTTAGTCTTGAATTAAAGATGCGGCTAAAGAGCTCGAAATTTCTCTGAAGCTTTTTTTTGCATATTTTGAATCTAAAGAAAATTTTATTTGGTTTCCTGCTATAGAATTCGATATTGTTTTGAAACTATAATGCTTAATCTAAAAGAGATGAGCCCGATATAATATCGAGCTCATTATTTTAGATTTAGTTTTTAATTCGTTTAAACTTTTGTCTAATGTCTGGATCTGCTGTCCCTTATTTTCAAAAGCAGTTAAATCTTCAGTAGCGGTTCAGAATTTTTTTGAATGGCTTATTTTATTTCTGGATAGGCCCCTAATGTCACTTCCACATTCTGCTTCTGGTAGATATTAGGATTGGGGCCTACTTGGGCCACTTTGGTGATGTAGATTTTGTCTCCAGGATTATAATGGTTGAGAGCCTCTAAATAGCTTTCAGGGTTATGCACATCGTAAGACCCTATACGGGTAATTAGAGTGCCTGGCAGTATGCTGTTCTTCTGCAAAGCGCTCCCAGCTGTAATTGGCCCGAGAATGATTCCTTGAATATTCTGCATATTTGTGCTATAACCGTTGTAGATTGCTAAAGAATTGTTGAATTCGATAGCATCAATCAAACCCAGTGATGAGACAAAATTAACTGGTTCTTGTACTATGATAGGCTGTATAACGGCGTGCTGGACAGAAATGGTTTTGTTCTGGTTCCAAGTTTGGGTCTTTGAAGTCATCTCTGAACTGTTAAGCACTCTTCTGTAAGAATTTGCTGCATCTGATTTATTGTTTCCCCATCTTACGCCATTGGCTATGAATCCTACGTAGTCATTTTTGTTTAGGGCTGCTACCGCCGCTTCAATATCGGGACTGAGGTTAGGATCATTTTTCTGCAGCATTTCCACATATTTCAAGTGCAGATTCTGCAGTTCTGCATTGCCATCTGCCGCCGCTTTATCTGCCGCCTTGAGATGGTTTTCAATGGCCTGGTCTTGGGTCAGTTTAGGGAAAAATATATTTTCAAATGTCTGTATCATTGAATCATCTGCATCATACATTTCTATAGTGGTATTAGATATGCTGTTATCTGCATATTGCTCGCTAATCTGTTGGTCAAAAGATGTTTTCATTGATTTTCTGCTGCTTCCAAGACCGAGAAATGACCATCCTCCAGATTTTTGTTTGGCGCTGCTTTTATAGGATTCGTTTAAGAAATGGTCTATGGTTCGGGAAGCATCCATTGATGCGCTTATAGTGCTTTTTTTTGAATCTCTGAATTTATAGCTAAAGAATATTTGTGCGTTGCCTTCCGCAATCAGATTTTTTACATATTCATTAGGACTTTCCAATGCAATGCTATTGAATTTTCCTCCAGTAAAAAGTGTCGTGCCTGGCATGCGTTTGGTGTATACCGTTTCGCCTCCCGCTTCAATTATGATTTCAAGCTCATCAAGGGATACAATGGAGGCATCATATAAATTATTATATTCATTGATAAGCTGCTGCTGGGGAATAATCACCGCATTTTCATAATTGGTGGCCATAGTCATAATTTGGTTGTACAGGCTTGGATTTGTGCTAACGGCATTGTTTAATATTGGAAGGCCGGCAGCGTTTCTTGCTATAGGAGGCTTGAAAGCGCCTATCGATGTTTTTTTGCCGATAGCGGCGGTGATGGCGGCTTTCTGACTTTCATTTGGAAGTTTTAGATCTGAATTGACCGGAATAATTATAGTTCGGACGTTGTCGCTGCTTTGGACGGTTTCCTTGCCGCTTTTATCTATGAATTTTATTTTTTTTAAATCAATGCTTAAAATGGGAAGAAGAAATATTTTTGTTCTGGCTCCAGATGGCGCATTTTCATAAAAGCCATGCGTCTTGTAGGGATAATAAGAGCCATTGTTGGCAAGTGCTATAAAACTTTCCACATCAAATTTATTAGAATTTGGACTAACCTGTCCGTTTGCAGGCATGAGCCAAAAACAAGTTAAAAGATAAATCGGTATGTAATGTTTTCTCATAGTTAATTATTTAAAGGTTACGAAAATGGGTTTGTTGGGTGTCGATGATGGGGTATCGGATCCGTAAAATGCTTTTTTTATTTTTAGGTATGCTTGGGAGCTATTCTGCACGCTGCAATGCTCAATTTGAGCTTCTTTACCGACAAGCACGCACCCCTTTATCTCACTGGTATAGTTTCCAATGTGGATCTGCACGCCCGTTCTGTTTGGCACGTTTTCTAGCTGGATTCTCCATTTGTCTGATTTGTCATAACGCAGAATTCCAGCGTATCTCCCCGCAGGCACGCAGCTGATATTGTTTAGATTGTCTGCCCATGGCAGTTCAAGGGTATAGCATAAAACCTCACCATCGGCAACAAGGTACCCCATTGTACAAACTTTAGAAGATAATTGGCGCTGTATGGTTAATTCAAAAGCATTTTGGCTATGGGAACTGATAAAAAAAAGGTTTGTGATTAAAACTGCAATGTGTAGTGTTTTCATATATCAATAATTATTAGGTTGGTTTCAATTGATATTTATAATTCAGCTGTACTATGCTAAATTACAGAAAGCGCTATTCTTTTTTTTAAGTATAAATACCTGATTTAATTGTGTGTGGTAAAGGTACTTGGAAACATACAGAAATTGGCAGCGGTGGGATTAAGTTTGCCATATGCCAATTTATTTTTTTATGGAAGGTTAGTTAGTTAGTTAGTTAGTTAGTTAGTTAGTTAGTTAGTTAGTTAGTTAGTTAGTTAGTTAGT
>NZ_QJRI01000071.1 GCF_003254565.1 Flavobacterium nitrogenifigens | reverse complement strand
GAAAACATCTTCTAAGTCTGTAGAGTTTCTTCTGATTTTAGCATCAAAGTTAACTCCTCCGCCTTGCAATCCGCCAGCTTTTAAGAAAACCAGCATGGCTTCAGTCGTTTCCTGAATGTTGTTTGGGAATTGGTCTGTGTCCCATCCGTTTTGGTAATCGCCTCTGTTGGCATCGATGCTTCCTAACATTCCTGCTTTTGCCGCCACTTCCAATTCGTGCTGGAAAGTGTGCTGTGCCAATGTAGCATGGTTTACTTCGATATTGATTTTGAAGTCTTTATCTAAACCATAATTTTTCAAGAATCCGATTGCTGTAGCGGAGTCAAAATCGTATTGGTGT
>NZ_QJRI01000150.1 GCF_003254565.1 Flavobacterium nitrogenifigens | reverse complement strand
CTTTGATGCTAAAATCAGAAGAAACTCTACAGACTTAGAAGATGTTTTCTTGGCGCACATTGGCGGTGCTGACACTTTTGCAAGAGCATTATTGACTGCAGATAAAATTATTTCTTCTTCTCCTTATGAGAAATTAAGAAAAGAAAGATATAGCTCATTCGATTCTGGAAAAGGTAAAGATTTTGCTGATGGAAAACTAAACTTGAATGATCTTTATGCAATCGCTCACGAAAATGGAGAATTAAATCTTCAAAGCGGCAAACAAGAATTGTTTGAAAATATCATCAACCAGTATATTTAATTGGTAAACTTCTATAGCAAACCTAACAGGTTTTAAAACCTGTTAGGCTTCTTAAAAAAACTTAGTGAGAAATAAATTAAGAGAATCTAAATTTTTAAATATGATAGTTATAAAACGTTAATATTAAAAAAAAAGGATTCTTTTAGATGAAAACTTCGAAAATGTGCATTAAGATTATGGCTTTTTTGAATCGAGATTTGAAAAAAATAGATTAAAGGTTTAGTTGCTATTTTTTGAAAATCGAAACGAATAAAAGGTCAGTTTGATAAAATAATAGGGAGTGTTTTTTATTGAAGGTTTTTTGAAGAGCAAAATCAATCGAAATGCACATTTTTAACTCACTAAAATTTAGATGTGCTGCAGCGCGTTTCTCGAATTAATCACAAACCAAAAAACTTATGAAATTTTTTATTGACACTGCCAACCTTCAAGACATCGAAGAAGCGCAGGCTTTAGGTGTTTTAGACGGTGTAACCACCAATCCGTCTTTAATGGCAAAAGAAGGCATTACAGGAAAACAGAATATCCTGAAGCACTATTTAGATATTTGCAATATCGTTGACGGTGATGTTTCGGCAGAGGTAATCTCAACAGATTTTGACGGAATGATTAGAGAAGGTGAAGAACTTGCTGGACTGCATCCCCAAATTGTAGTGAAACTGCCTATGATTGGCGATGGTGTAAAAGCTTGCAGATACTTTTCTTCAAAAGGAATTCGCACCAATGTAACTCTCGTTTTTTCTGCTGGTCAGGCTTTGCTTGCCGCTAAAGCTGGAGCAGCTTATGTTTCTCCATTTTTAGGAAGATTAGATGATGTTTCGACAGACGGAATGCACTTAATTTCTGAAATCAGAGAAATTTACGATAATTATGATTATCAAACTCAAATCCTTTCAGCTTCTGTAAGACATACGATGCATATTGTAAATTGTGCCAAAGTTGGATCTGATGTCATGACGGGGCCGCTTTCTGCAATTAAAGGTCTGCTGAAACATCCTTTAACAGATATTGGCTTAAAACAATTTGCAGAAGATGCGAAGAAGATGAATCTTTAGTATTTTTATTTCCATGTTTATAGTTTTAAAACTCTCTTCTAGCTATTTAGAAGGGAGTTTTTTTATGGAATATAAGCAACCGATTGTTTGTTTTTAGTTTTGCATGAAATATATTGTTTTACACTCAACTTGTTGATTTATAGTTTGTAATATTGGAAAACTCTTATTTTATAAGGAATTGAGATGATTCTGTTTGAAAGATCTTTTTATGGTTTTACTGCAGCGTTTTAGTGTTTTTTCAAAAAATATTAAATTTTAACTTTTTATATTTTTTTTAAGATTTTGAAGTAAACGATTTATTATCTCTAACGTTTTCGTTGTATTAAACCCTGCTATTGATAATTATTTAATATTTTATTAGAATAAACAAGGAATCTGTTTTTTTTGCAAGGTATTTTTTTTAAAATGACAAAAAAAATTAACGCAACCGATTGTGTTTTTACAGGTATTTTTTTATATTTGTAATAAATACACTTATAAAGTTGATGGTCTATTTTAACTGTTAAAGTATTTTGAAGAACTAACCAACAAAAACCAATTTTAATAATTAAATCAGTTTTTATGAATAATTTTTTTATTACAAGTAAATCAAAGCATATAAAAAGCTTCGGTTTTTTGATCCTATTGTTTTTGGTCTCAATGCAAATTAAGGCGCAAACAACAGTTACAGGAACAGTGTCGGATGCGAATGGTCCAATTCCTGGTGTGAATGTCAATCTAAAAGGAGCAAAAAACGGAGTAAGTACAGGTTTCGATGGCAACTATGTTATAAGTGTTCCTTCAAATGGTGTTCTTGTCTTTAGCTTTATAGGTTTTAAAAGCCAAGAGATTAGCGTGAATGGAAAAGCAAAGATTAATGTGCTTTTGGAGGAAGATTCCAATAATTTAAAAGAAGTTGTCGTAATAGGATATGGCACTCAAATTAAGGAGGCTGTTACAGGATCGGTTGCTTCATTGGGAGGAAAAGAATTAAATGAAGTGCCTGCCGCCAATATTACCCAAGCTTTACAAGGAAGGCTTGCTGGGGTTGAGATGACGCAAACTTCTTCTAAACCTGGTGCCGCTATGCAGATAAGGATTCGAGGAACAAGATCTCTTACAGGAAGTAATGATCCTTTGGTAGTACTAGACGGAGTTCCGTTTGCGGGTTCGATAGGAGATATTAATCCTGCAGATATTAAGTCTGTAGATATCTTGAAAGATGCTTCTGCTACTGCTATTTATGGTTCTCGTGGAGCCAATGGCGTAATTTTAGTGACTACTTTAAAAGGAAAGAAAAATCAGAAAGCTACATTTTCATACAATGGTTTTAGCGGCATTAAACAGGTTTTCTCAAAATATCCGATGATGGATGCTGCTAAATTTGCTGCTCTTCGTGATTATACAGGTTTATATGCAGATGGTGTTGACGAGAAAAGAAATGTAAATACAGATTGGCAGGATTCATTGTACGGTTCTGGAGAAATGATCAGCCATGATGTTAGCGTTTCGGGCGGAACTGAAACAGGCGCTTACAATGCAGGTTTAGGATATTACAAAGAAGAGTCGGTTCTTCCAGGCCAGAGCTATGAGCGTTTTAGCCTTAGAGCAGGTTTAGACCAGCAGATTAATAGATCTATTCGCATTGGATTTAATACCAATAGCAACTACAGCATTACAAATGGTGATAATATCGGAACAGGAACTATTCTGCAGACTTCACCGCTTGCTAATCCATACAATGCAGATGGCTCTTTGAAAAGAACAGTTAGCATGGCAGCAGATGACCAATGGGTTTATACTAGAGAATCTATTGAAAATTTAGGGGATGCTTATGTGAATTTAAATAGAGCTTTCAGTTCTTATAATAACATTTTTGCGGAAATTAAAATTCCTGGAGTTGAAGGTTTAAAATACAGATTGAATACCGGTTTAAATTTACGCACATCAAATGCTGGATATTATGAAGGTCAGGGAGTTTTTGACGTAAACCCTGCAACACTTTCTAATGCGGCCATAACAAACGGCTGGTCTACGCAGTGGCTGTTGGAGAATTTACTGACTTATGATAAAACGTTTGCACAGAAACATACCATAAATTTTGTCGGATTGTATTCAAATGAGCAATATACCGGACAGAGTTCAAGAGTGACTCGAAACGGAATTACTTCTGACGCATTCCAGTTTTATAATTTAGGGCAAAGCGAAGAAGAAGCTGTGATTAACCCTGCAGATCAGGATTATACGCAATGGGGATTGACATCGTATATGGCTAGGCTAATGTATTCGTATGATAACCGTTACTTCATCTCTGGAACAGTTCGTTCTGACGGCTCATCAAG
Source organism: Flavobacterium nitrogenifigens (assembly GCF_003254565.1). Taxonomy (GTDB): domain Bacteria; phylum Bacteroidota; class Bacteroidia; order Flavobacteriales; family Flavobacteriaceae; genus Flavobacterium; species Flavobacterium nitrogenifigens. The sequence continues at coordinate 25,642 of NZ_QJRI01000150.1, read as the reverse complement.
ATTATCTCCAGGCAACAAATGGGTAACTTATCCTGCAGTATCTGCTGGTTGGACTCTTTCAAACGAGTCATTCATGAAAGATATTAAATACATTAATTTATTAAAATTGAGAGCGGGGTATGGAGAAACTTCAAATCAAGCAGTATCTCCTTATGCAACGCTGGGGGCTTTAAGCACAAGACCATACAATTTTGGAAGCAATAACTCAACAGGAGTATATGTTACTGAGCTTCCAAATCCTAATTTGGGATGGGAGTTTTCAACTACATGGAATTATGGTTTAGATTTCGGATTTTTTAATAACCGTTTATCTGGTACAGTTGAATATTATAAAACAGATACAAAAAATCTATTGCAGCGTGTGGGGCTTCCAGCTACATCTGGTGTAAGCAGTTATGTGGCTAATGTAGGAGAAACACAAAACAAAGGTTATGAAATCTCATTAAACGGAGTTATTTTAGATAATCCTAAGGGAGTGACATGGTCTGTGGGAGTTAACTTCTACAAAAATGAAAATAAGTTAGTGTCTTTAGCATCAGGTGCTAGCCGTGACGAAGCCAACAACTGGTTTGTTGGATATAATATTAATTCAATCTTTGATTATGAAAAGGTTGGAATCTGGCAGGAAGGCGATCCGTATATGTCAGTTTATGAGCCGGGGCCAACTGGAATTAATGAGCAGGGAACAGTTGTAGGATCGATCAAAGTGAAATATACAGGAGATTACAAACCAGATGGTTCGCCAGCCCGTGCCATTAATGCAAGCGATCGCCAGATTATAGAAACAGATCCAGACTTTCAGGGAGGTTTCAATACTAATGTAACTTACAAAGGATTTGATTTTAATGCAGTAGGAGCATTTAAAAGCGGAGGTGTATTAATAAGCACATTGTATGGAGGAGCAAGTTATATGAATCTTTTAAACGGGCGTAGAAGCAACGTTGATGTTGACTACTGGACTCCAGATAACAGAGATGCAGAATTCCCTAACCCAAGAGGCATCAGAAGTGGTGATAACCCTAAATACATGTCTACTATGGGATACTTTGATGCTTCTTATGTGAAGATTAGAGCAATGACTCTTGGTTATACTCTTGATCAGGACTTTACAAGAAATTTAGGCATCGATAAATTAAGACTTTATTTCACAGTGCAGAATCCGTTTGTTTTATTTTCTCCATATCATGATAAATCTGGAATGGATCCCGAAACGAATTCATTGGGTGACGAAAATCAGGCTGTTGCCTCTTATCAGAGAAGATTTTCTGTTATAGGCACTAATACTCCTGCAACCAGAAATTATTTATTTGGACTTAATTTAACATTTTAATCAGAACAGATATGAAACGATATATTTTTAAAAATTTAATTATAGGATCAACAGTTTTACTTTCATTGGCAGGCTGTTCCGATATATTAGAGGAAAAACCTCATGATTTTTACGAACCAGGCTATTTTAAAACCGAACAAGGCGTTAAACAGGGTTTAACTTCACACTATGCACATTTGCGTTGGATTTACGGACAGGCTTACTTTTATAATGCATGCCAGACAGGAACAGATGAAGCTACCTATGCGCAGAGTGCAGACGGAAATTTTAAAGATCACGATTTATCTGGTGTGGGTATCATTAATCCGACTTCAAGCCGTTCGGATGTTTTGTGGAATAATTCTTATTATGATATCAATACTGCGAGCGGTATTATCGAAAATGGTGCTGCCGTTGGAGTTGCCAGCAGTTTAATTGCGGAATCTAAATTTTTTAGAGGCTTTGATTACTTCCTTTTAGTGCAGACTTTTGGAGGTGTGCCATTAGATTTAGGGGCTGGAGAATTAAAATTTAACAGCCAACCATCAAGGTACTCTAGACGTAATACAGTTCCTGAGGTATATACAAAAGCCATTTTTCCAGATTTGGTTACAGCGGTTAAGGATCTTCCAGATGCGCCTAGATTGACTGGTACGGTAACTAAAACTGTAGCGCGGTTATTTTTGGCAAAGGCATATCTTACTTATGCCTGGTGGTTAGAAAACCCAAATAGCATTCCTACTTATCCAGATGCTCCGAGAACTGATCCTGATGGACATAATGCGCAATGGTACTTTCAGAAAGCTTATGATTTGGCCGTAGAAGGTATTAATAATCCAGGGTCTTATGGATTGCTTGATTCGTATTATGATGTTAATGCCGGCGCAAATGACAGAAATAAAGAAGTGATGCTTTTTGCAGATCATACGCAGGAAAGCGAGTATTACAATGGAGCTAGCCTTACGTACGGAAGCGGCGGTGCTCCAGATAACTTCTCAGGTTGGATGGTGACTTGGAACTATACTGCTATAAGAAGTAAAAACGGAACAGCGGCAGTTTCTTCAGTACAAAGAGAAGCAAACCAATTTTTAGGGCGTCCGTGGACTAGAATGGCTCCGCCTATTGAAGTTTTTACGAATACTTTTGCAGATAAGACGAACGATTCAAGATATGATGGAACTTTCACAACAGTATTCAGAGGGAATTGGAATCTTCAAGGAACAGGTCTTACGGGCGTGGCAACGCTGGCCAATGCAAATGGCCTGACAATTAAACCAGGCGATGCGGTTTTAAGTTTCCTGAATGATGAACCGTCAACTGCAATCATTTATCCTTCTGGCCAAGGCGAAAGCGGAGTAGGTGCAGGAGTATTGCCAGGAAGGGCAGATTATGTGATTTCTCCAAAAGGCATTAGCAGAATCGTATATCCAGGTTTCTGGAAACTTGGGCCATACAGAACAGATAATGCAGGAGGATTGGGACAGCCTAATGCAGGAAGCACAAGACCGTTTCCAGTAGCAAAATTCTCTGAATTATATTTGGTTGCAGCCGAAGCAGCTGTTAAAGGAGCTACGGGATCTTGGAGTGCCAGATCGCTTGTAAATGTACTAAGAGCCAGAGCCGGAAAATGGAAATGGGATAATAATGGCAATACTGCTAAAATTCAGGATAATAGTGCTGCTATGACCAATGCGACTCCAGCCGTAATTGATATTAACTACATTCTTGCTGAACGTTCACGTGAGTTTTTTGGCGAAGGATACCGCTGGTATGACTTGGTAAGAACACAGAAGTGGAATGAAATTGCAGGGAAATATTCTATAGGAGGATCTAACTACGGACAGCATACGCCAGAAATAGTAACCAGAACAATTGATCCGCATCATTACCTAAGACCAATTCCGCAAGGACAAATCGATGGAATGGAGATGTCTGCTGATGAAAAAGCAGTTTACCAAAATCCGGGATATTAAGTTTATTTTTCTAAAAACTAATGCTAAGCAAATAAGGTCAATTTTATAAATTATCTTATTAGGGTTTATTAATTTAGTTTTAAACAAGCCGGGAGAAATCCTCTCGGCTTTTCAATATTTTTCGAATGCACTTTAACAAACCAAATAAAATGAGTAATAAAAAAAAGATTTTTATATCAGCTGCTGTTCTGTTTTGCTCTATGCTTACGCAGGCTCAGGAAAGCAGCATACAAAAAAAGAAAAGCAGTAAAGACCCCATTTTTTCAAATGCAACTTACGTGGGAGATGACCAGATTTACAAAAGCAATCCGTTAAAAGAAGATGAGTTTTATTCTCCGATTCTCCAGGGATGCTATCCTGATCCAGCCATTACAAGAAAAGGTGATGATTATTATATGGTGTGCTCTTCGTTTGCCATGTTCCCTGGGGTGCCCATTTTTCACTCTAAAGATTTAGTAAACTGGACCGATTTGGGTGGAGTATTAAATAAAGTTTCGGAGTTCAATCCTCATGATACGGGAATCAGCGCTGGGGTTTATGCTCCCGGAATTACTTACAATCCTCACAACGATACTTTTTATATGATTGTTACTGCCTTTACAGGCGGTTTGGGAAATATCATTGTAAAAACTAAAGATCCTAAAAAAGGATGGGGAAGTCCAATTAAATTAGCTTTTGATGGAATAGACCCTTCTATTTTCTTTGATGACAACGGAAAGGGGTATGTCGTGCATAATGATGCTCCTGATAAAGGGAAAGAATTGTACCAGGGACATCGCGTAATTAAAGTTTGGGAATATGATTTAGAAAAAGATCAGGTAATTCCGGGAACAGATAAAATTATTGTAGATGGCGGGGTTGATCTTTCTAAGAAGCCAATTTGGATAGAAGCTCCTCATTTGTATAAAAAAGACAATCATTATTATTTAATGTGTGCCGAAGGAGGTACAGGAGGAAATCATAGCGAGGTTGTTTTTATTAGTGACAGTCCAAAGGGGCCTTTCAAACCCGCAAGTAATAATCCAATCCTAACACAGAGATATTTCCCTCAAAACAGACCCAACAAAGTAGATTGGGCGGGGCATGCTGATCTAGTGCTTGGGCCAGACAATAAATATTATGGCGTGTTTTTAGGAATTCGTCCAAACGAAAAAGATAGGGTAAACGCAGGGCGTGAAACCTTTATGCTGCCTGTAGACTGGTCTGGTACTTTTCCTGTTTTTGAGAATGGTTTAGTGCCCATGGGGCCAAAATTAAAAATGCCAAAAGGTGTTGTAAACAAAACGGGCAAAGATGGTTTTTTCCCTAATGGCAACTTTACATTTATCGAGAATTTTACATCCGAGAAGTTAGATTACAGATGGATTGGATTGCGAGGGCCAAGGGAGCATTTTATTTCTATTGTTAAAAAAGGTCTGCAGATTACGCCATTTGCAGTAAACATAAAAGAGCTAAAACCAACTTCTACCTTATTTTACAGACAGCAGCATAATACTTTTTCTTTTTCAACCACTTTAGAATATAAACCAGAATCAGAAAAAGATTTGGCAGGAATCGTATGTCTTCAAAACGAAAACTACAACTATGTTTTTGGTGTTACTAGGAAAGGAAAAGATACTTACATACTGTTGGAAAGAACAGAAAACGGACAATCGGAAATTGTATCAAGTGCAAAAATAGATGCTAAAGGAGCTTTACGCTTGCAAGTTAAAGCAACAGGCGACAATTATCAGTTTAGCTATGCTTTGAATGGTGGCGATTTTGAAAATCTTGGCAATCCAGTTTCAGGAGATATTCTTTCGACAAATGCCGCTGGCGGATTTACTGGAGCTTTGGTAGGTTTATATGCTACTTCATCAAATAATTCACATCCGAAATAAAAAAATTAAAAACTCGAACTCCCATTTATTTCAATTTAAAAAATGATTTATGGGAGTTGTTTTTTAGGATAGCAGCAGCCATCAAATTTTAGCAGAAATGATAAAAAGATATTTTAAATATTTATTGCTTTTACAGCTTTTCACTTTAATAATAGGATGTAAGGCCAATCAGCCACTGGCGAATTCTTCTGAAAAGATGAATGCTGAAAACTGGGTCGGATCATGGGCTTGCGCGCCAATGCTTGTAGAACCAAACAACATGCCTCCAGCCCCAGGTTTGGCCGAAAATACGCTTCGTCAAATTATAAAAGTTTCGATTGCAGGAGAGCATATTCGACTGCGTTTCTCAAATGTATTCAGTGATCAGCCTACCGTTTTAAAAAAGGTAAGCATTGCCAATGTTCTTGATGCTCCCGCAATTGATAAAAACACACAAAAAAATCTCAGTTTTAATGGGAATCAAGAAGTAACATTACATCCAGGTCAGGAAGTATTTTCAGATAAACTGAATTTTCAGCTAAAACAAGGCCAATTACTAGCCATAACCATTTATTATGGAGCTGCGTCACAAAAAACAACTGGGCATCCCGGATCGAGAACAACGTCTTATATTTTGTCGGGAGACCATCTCAATAATGACGTTTTTTCCGAGTCTGTAAAAACAGATCATTGGTATTCTATCATGGGACTTGATGTCGCGGCATCAAAAAATACGTCAAATATTGTTTGTCTAGGAAACTCCATAACAGATGGCCGCGGATCTGGAACAAACAGGCAAAATCGCTGGACAGATATTCTAGCCGCTAGACTGGCTGCGAATAAAGCAACTCAAAATATTGGAGTTTTAAATTTAGGGATAGGCGGAAATTGCGTTGTAAAAGGCGGATTAGGCCCAACAGCATTAGACCGTTTTGACCGTGATGTACTTTCGCAGGCAGGCGCAAAATGGCTTGTAATTTTGGAAGGGATAAATGATATAGGAGGAATTAAACGTCCAGAAGATGCTCCTATAAAAGCCCAGGAAATTATAGGCGCTTACAAAATTATGATAGAAAAAGCACATGCCAAAGGCATAAAAGTGTATGGCTGTACGATTCTGCCTTTCCAGAAATCATTTTACGACGCACCTTTCAAGCAGGAAGCAAGAGATGCTGTAAATGCATGGATTCGAAACAGTCATTTTGATGCAGTAATAGATTTTGATAAAGAAATGGCTTCTGAAACTGATTCTAAAACCATTTTATCAAATATGCACGATGGCGATTTTTTGCATCCTAATGAATTGGGATATCAGAGAATGGGCGATGCAGTAGATTTGAATTTATTTAAGTGAAATTCAATTTAGTATTAAAACAATTTTAATAAAAGTCATGAAATCAACAATTAGATTTTTCGCAATAGCAGTTCTTTTTTTAACGGGACAGAATGGATATTCTCAGGATCCAAATTTTCATATTTATTTAAGTTTTGGACAGTCCAATATGGAAGGTGCAGCTCCGATAGAAGCTGAAGACAAAATAAATGTAGATCCTCGCTTTCAAGTTCTAGAAGCAGTGAATTGTCCTGATTTGAATCGAGAGATGGGAAAATGGTATACCGCAATTCCGCCATTATGCCGATGCAAAACAGGATTGACATTAACAGACAATTTTGGAAGAACAATGGTTGCTAATCTTCCTGAAAATATAAAAGTAGGAGTAGTAAATGTCGCTGTTGGAGGATGTAAAATAGAACTTTTTGATAAAGATAACTTTGAGAATTACATGAAAACAGCGCCAGACTGGATGCTGGGTATGATTAAAGAATACAATGGAAGTCCGTATGCTAGACTTGTAGAAATGGCAAAAATTGCCCAAAAGACAGGAGTTATAAAAGGCATTTTACTGCATCAGGGAGAATCTAATACAGGAGATACGCTATGGCCTAAAAAGGTCAAAATAGTATATGATAATCTAATGAAAGATCTGAACCTTGATCCTAAAAAAGTGCCATTGCTTTGCGGTGAAACCGTTCATGAAGAACAAAAAGGAAAATGCGCCAGCATGAATGCAATCATTGCAACGCTGCCTCAGACTATTCCAACTTCTTATGTAATTTCATCAAAAGGCTGTGCAGTGGCTTCAGATTTTCTTCATTTTAGCGCAGCGGGATACAGAGATTTAGGGAAACGTTATGCTGAAAAAATGCTTTTGTTATTAGGGTATAAATCTAATAACACAAATGAACCTTTTATAGTTCAAGCACCAGTAGGTTTTGACCAGTTAAACCCATCAGTTCCAGCAGGAAAAGTCGAAACGGTAAATTATGATTCCAAGACAGTTGGTACAATCAGAAAAGCCACTATTTATACACCGCCAGGATTTGCTAAGAACAAAAAATATCCAGTTTTATACCTTTTGCACGGAATTGGAGGAGATGAAAAAGAATGGCTTAATGGAGGAAGTCCGCAGATTATATTAGACAACCTTTATGCAGAAGGAAAATTACAGCCAATGATCGTGGTAATGCCAAACGGAAGAGCCATGAAAGATGACAGCGCAACAGGAAATATAATGGCGCCAGACAAAGTGCAGGCATTTACAGATTTTGAAAAAGATTTATTGAAGGACTTGATTCCTTTTATCGAAAAAAAATATAATGTTTACAAAGACAGAGAACATCGCGCCATTGCAGGATTATCTATGGGAGGCGGACAGTCTCTCAATTTTGGATTAACAAACTTAGACAAATTTGCTTGGATAGGCGGATTTTCCTCAGCTCCAAATACTAAGAAAACAGAAGAATTGGTTCCTAATCCTGAAGAAACCAAAAAGAAGCTGAAACTGCTTTGGATTTCTTGCGGAGATAACGATTGGCTGCTTGAAAACAGCAGACGAACTCATGATTACTTATTCAAAAATAATGTGCCGCATATTTATTATCTAGAGCCAGGAGTTCATGATTTCAAAGTATGGAAAAACAGTTTGTACATGTTCTCACAGTTATTGTTCAAACCTGTTGACCAATCCAGTTTTGCAAAATATACGGTTCTAGGAACCACAGCTCAAACCAACATACGTAATGCTAAATATCCTCAGATACTGCCAGACAACAGGGTAATTTTTAAAGTAAATGCCCCTGAAGCATCAAAAGTGCAGATAGACTTAGGAAGAAAGTACGATATGCAGAAAGACGGTCAAGGAATTTGGAATGTTACTACTGATGCAATTAACGGCGGATTTAATTATTACTCGCTCTTGATTGACGGCGTGGCAGTTGCAGATCCGTCAAGCGAAACTTTTTACGGAATGGGACGTATGGCCAGCGGAATAGAAATTCCGAAAAGAGATGGTGATTTCTATGAATTGAAAACCGTTCCGCATGGCGAGGTAAGTATAATGAAATACTTTTCAAAAGGAACTAATTCATGGCGTGAAATGTATGTATATACGCCGCCAGGATATGCAGCTGCATCTGAAAAATTCCCAGTATTGTATCTTCTGCATGGAGGAGGTGAAGACCAAAGAGGATGGAGCACTCAAGGAAAAGCAAATTTGATTTTAGATAATTTAATTGCCGAAAGCAAAGCCAAGAAAATGCTTATTGTAATGCTTGACGGCAATATGGGAAATACAGGCGGAATTGCTGGTTTTGGCGAAGAAACATTAAAAGCATTTGAAAATGAGCTGGAAAATGAAGCAATACCTTTCGTAGAAACTAATTTTAAAGTTGCAGCAGACAGCAAAAATAGAGCCTTAGCAGGTTTATCAATGGGAGGGCTCCAGACACTTTACGCAGGAATAAAAAACTCAGATATGTTTTCAAGTCTGGGCATTTTCAGTTCAGGATGGTGGGCAAGCAATCCAAAATTATCAGATCCTCAATATGAGTTTATAAAAAACAATGTCTCCTCTATTAATGCTAATCTAAAAGACTTTTGGATCTCGATGGGAGGAAAAGAAGATATAGCATACGAGAACTGTAAAATTATGATGCAGAAATTCGACCAGTTTGGCATTAAATACAGCTACAGCGAGTATTCTGGCGGACACTCTTGGCCAGTATGGAGACATGATTTAATGATGTACTCACAGTTATTGTTTAAATAGCAAAATGTATTGTTAAATGAGAAAAAAACATGAAAAATCATTTATTTAATCTGCTGTTTTTCTTTGGGATTTCCATATTCTCGCAAGCGCAATCAGATCTTAAACTTTGGTACAAAACCCCGTCAGGCGATGTTTGGGAAAATGCATTGCCAATTGGAAATGGTTTTCAGGGCGCAATGATTTATGGGAATGTTGGAAAAGAAATTCTTCAGATGAACGAAAGCACGGTTTGGAGCGGAAGCCCTAACAGAAATGATAATCCGCTGGCAAAAGAAGCTTTGGCTCAGATAAGACAGTTTCTTTTTCAGGGAGAATATAAAAAAGCCGAAAAACTCATCAATGAGGCCATCATTACCAAAAAATCTCATGGCCAGATGTTTCAGCCAGTCGGAAATTTGGAACTGAATTTCCCAGATCAGAAGTATTCCGATTATTATCGTGAACTGGATATTGAAAATGCAGTTGCAAAAACAATGTATAAAGTAAATGGAGTAACTTTTACCAGAGAAGCTTTTACCTCTTTTGCAGATAGAGTTTTGGTCATTAGACTTTCAGCCGATAAGCCTGGACAGCTATCATTTGCAGCTGGTTTTACATCAGAACATAAGAAGCAAAAAATTTTAATTAATAATAATGAAATTTCACTTTCGGGAAAGACGAGTGATCATGAAGGAGTAGAAGGAAAAGTTCAGTTTAATGCATTAGCAAAATTAAGAGTTGATGGCGGAAGCGTAAGTGCAGCTGATAATACTTTAAAAGTTGATAAAGCAGATTCAGTGGTAATCATGGTTTCTATAGCCTCAAACTTTATAAATTATAATGATATAAGCGGTGATGAAAATAAACTCGCTAAATCTTATCTCGATAAAGCGTTTGTCAAGAATTATGATAAAATGAAAGCGGCTCATACTGCTGCGTATCAAAAGTATTTCAAAAGAGTAAAATTTGATTTAGGAACTACAGAACAAGCTAAATTGCCTACAGACCAGAGACTATCCAATTTTAGAAATGTTTCAGATCCGTCTTTTATAACTTTGTATTATCAGTACGGAAGATATCTGCTAATTTCTTCTTCACAGCCAGAGGGACAGGCTGCAAATCTGCAGGGAATCTGGAATCGCAGCATGACACCGGCATGGGACAGCAAATATACCATCAACATTAATACCGAAATGAATTACTGGCCAGCCGAAAAAACAAACCTTTCTGAAATGCATGGGCCTTTGCTGAAAATGATTCAGGAGCTTTCGCAGACAGGACAGGAAACCGCCAGAGTAATGTATGGAGCAAGAGGCTGGATGGCGCATCATAATACCGATATCTGGAGAATAAATGGCGCTGTTGACGGCGCAACTTGGGGAGTTTGGAATGCAGGCGGAGGTTGGCTCAGCCAGCACGTTTGGGAGCATTATTTATATACAGGTGATTTAGCATATTTAAAATCGGCTTACGAAATATTAAAAGGAGCAGCTCTTTTTTATGCTGACTTTCTTGTTGAAGACCCTGCAAACGGATGGCTGGTGGCAGCACCTGGAAATTCGCCTGAAAATACGCCAATAGCACATCAAAATTCTGCAATGACAGCAGGTTCTACCATGGACAATCAAATTGTGTTTGATGTTTTTAGCACGCTGATAAAAGCTTCAGAAGTTTTACAGAAAGACGCAGCATTTGCAGACAGTCTTAAAATACTGAGAAAGAAACTGCCTCCTATGCAGATAGGCAGATACAATCAGCTTCAGGAATGGCTTGATGACGTAGATGATCCAAAAGATAATCACCGCCATATTTCACATTTGTATGGTTTGTTTCCGTCTAATCAGATTTCGGCGTATAGAACTCCAGAGCTTTTTGCCGCTGCAAAAAATACACTGCTGCAAAGAGGCGATGTATCTACAGGATGGAGCATGGGTTGGAAAATAAACTGGTGGGCAAAAATGCAGGATGGAAATCATGCTTACAGCTTAATTCAGAATCAGCTGACACCGCTTGGCGTAAATCACGAAGGAGGCGGAACCTATAATAACCTTTTTGATGCGCATCCTCCGTTTCAGATCGATGGTAATTTTGGCTGTACTTCTGGAATCACCGAGATGCTGATGCAGAGTTCGGATGGAGCAATTCATCTGCTTCCTGCTTTGCCAGATGCTTTAAAAGAATACGGACAAATAAGTGGTTTAAAAGCGAGAGGAGGTTTTGAAATAAAAGATTTAAAGTGGAAAAATGGAAAAATAATCGCTTTAACTATTTATTCTAATCTGGGTGGCAATCTAAGATTAAGAACTCCTAATGAGCTTATGCTAAAAAAGAGCAAAAAATTGAAAATAGCATCAGGAGAAAATCCAAATCTATTTTTTGCAGTGGAACAAACCGAAAAACCAATTATTTCTAAGGAATCAAACCTACAGCTTCTAGATATTAACACATCTTATTTGTATGATAGGATGACTGAAAAAGGGAAGACCTATACTTTTTACTTTCAATAACTTCAAACTCAATTTATAATGAAAAAGACAATTTTATTTTGCCTATTCGCCCTATTGATAGGAGCCAAATTATCGGCTCAAATGAAGCTATTTGATTTAAGCGAAGTAAAATTAAAAGAAGGGCCATTTAAAAATGCTCAAGATGTAGATCTAAAGTATATTTTAGCTTTAGACCCGGATAAACTTCTAGCACCGTATTTATTAGAATCTGGGCTTCCGCCAAAGGCAGATCGTTATGGCAATTGGGAAAGTATAGGATTGGATGGGCATATCGGCGGACATTATCTTTCGGCTTTAGCTATGATGTATGCATCTGCAGGAAACAAAGAGCTTAAAGAGAGGTTAGATTATATGCTTTCAGAATTGGCGCGCTGTCAGGCTAAAAACGGGAACGGTTATGTTGGGGGTATTCCGCAAGGCAAAGTTTTTTGGGATCGAATCCATAAAGGGGATATTGACGGAAGCAGTTTTGGACTCAACAATACTTGGGTTCCTATTTATAACATCCACAAACTTTTTGCTGGTTTAATTGATGCGTATCAATACACTGGAAGCAAGCAAGCGAAAGATATAGCAATAAAACTTGGAGATTGGTTTATAGAATTAATCGCACCGCTTTCTGATGGACAGATCCAGAAAGTTTTGGCAACAGAGCATGGAGGCATTAATGAATCTTTTGCCGATTTGTATGCCATTACAAAAGATAAAAAATACCTTGAAACGGCCGAAAAATTATCGCATAAAGCCTTATTGAATCCGTTATTGCAAAAAGAAGACAAACTCACAGGACTTCACGCTAATACTCAAATACCAAAAGTGGTTGGTTTTGAAAAGGTTGCCGTCCTTTCTGATAATAAAGAATGGTCAGATGGCGTGCAATATTTTTGGGATAATGTGACCCAAAAACGCACAGTTGCATTTGGAGGAAACAGTGTTGCAGAACATTTTAATCCAATTAGCGATTTCAGCGGTATGGTAAAATCGAATGAAGGGCCAGAGACCTGCAATTCGTATAATATGGAACGTCTTGCCAAAGCTTTGTTTCTCGATAAAAATGATGTGCGCTATCTGGATTTCTACGAAAGAACACTTTACAATCATATCCTTTCAAGCCAGCATCCCGAAAAAGGAGGTTTTGTATATTTTACGCCTATTCGCCCAAATCATTACCGCGTGTATTCTCAGCCTCAAACAAGCATGTGGTGCTGTGTGGGAACGGGACTTGAAAATCACGCCAAATATGGAGAATTAATTTACAGCCATTCGCAAAATGATCTTTTTGTAAACCTTTTTATTCCTTCAATTTTAAGATGGAAAGAAAAGGAAATAGAGGTGGAACAAACCACAAAATTTCCTTACGAAAATGAGACAGAATTAGTTTTAAAACTTAAAAAAGCAAAACACTTTGCTTTGAATATCCGTTATCCAAAATGGGCTGAAAGTTTTGAAATATTAGTGAATGGAAAAGAACAAAAAATAGCATCTAAACCCTCTGAATATGTTGCGATTTCAAGAAAATGGAAATCAGGAGATAAAATAAGTGCCAGATTTAAAACATCAATACATTTAGAAAATCTGCCAGACGGATCCAATTGGAGTGCATTTGTCAAAGGGCCAATTGTGCTGGCGGCCAAAACTTCAACAGAAGGATTAGACGGTTTGTTTGCAGATGACAGCCGAATGGGACACGCAGCAAGAGGGAAATTTATGCCGCTTGATAAAGCCTATGCATTGGTTGGGGACAAAGCCGATTATATATCAAAACTTAAAGAAACAGGGAACTTAAGATATAGCTTAGATTCATTGGAATTGGAGCCTTTTTTTGAAGTGCACGATGCCCGTTATCAAATGTATTTTCAGACGTACTCCAAAGAAGAATATAAAGAAAAGCAGGAATTGCTGAAACAGCAGGAAATTGAAGCTATGGCTCTTGAAGCCAAAACAATAGATAAAATAAATTGCGGAGAGCAGCAGCCAGAAGTCGATCATTTGTATAAAGGTGAAAAAAGCAATTCGGGTTACGAGGATGGGAAGTTCTGGCGAAATACACGTGCTTATATCTCTTATCAAATGCTGAACAAAAACAGCAAAGGCCAGTTTTTGCAAATCAGTGTTTTAGATGAATTCAACAGTGATAATATTACTATTCTCATTAATGAAAAACCAGCTGTAATAACATCATCTGATAAAAAGACAATCAGCATAAAAATAGATGACAAGGAAGTGCTGAATATTAAAATTCTGGCAAAAGAGGGAAAAATCAGTCCGAAGTTCTCTCAGCTTAGAATTGTAACGGATTAACACATAATATTTCCTTTAGAAAGGTCAAAAATCGAAACCGAAATGAAAACAAAAGATTTTATATATGCCGTTCTGGTAATTGTATTGAACATACTGACAAACCAAGCTCAAAAAGGCAAAGCCCAGAACCCCATTATTTTTGCAGATGTCCCCGATTTATCTATAATCAGGGTTAATGATGCTTATTATATGAGCAGTACCACAATGCATATGAATCCCGGAGTTCCTATTATGAAATCTAAGGATTTAGTGAATTGGCATTTGGTTAATTATGCCTATCAAACCTTAGAGGATCATGATGACCGACTGAATTTGGATCATGGCAAAAACGACTACGGAAGAGGTTCATGGGCAAGCAGTCTGCGTTATCACAATGGTGTGTATTATGTAAGCACTTTTTCAGGAACGACAGGAAAAACCTATATATATTCCACAAAAAATATTGAAAAAGGTCCATGGAAGAGAACTGTTTTAAACAATTCCTATCACGACCATTCTCTTTTCTTTGATGATAATGGAAAAGTGTACTTAGTTTGGGGAGCAGGAAAAATTCAAATTGTAGAATTAAAAGAAGACTTATCAGAAGTTAAAGAAGAAACTAAGAAAGTTTTAATAGAAAATGCCAATGCTCCTGCGAAGAGCGATATCATGCTGCCGGCAGAAGGATCGCAGCTTTTTAAAGTTAACGGAAAGTATTGCTTATTTAATATATGCTGGCCCAAAAACGGCATGCGCACGGTAATTATACACAGAGCCGATACTATTGCAGGGCCATGGGAAGGAAAGATTGGATTGCAGGATTTGGGCGTTGCTCAAGGCGGACTTATTGATACGCCAGACGGCAGATGGTTTTCGTATTTATTTAGAGATGCAGGAGGCGTAGGACGTATTCCGTATCTGGTTCCTGTAAAATGGGAAAATGGCTGGCCAATATTGGGCGAAAATGGTAAAGTGCCTCAAAATTTAAATCTTCCAGCCAATAAAAGCTTAATTCCTGGAATTGTAAATTCAGATGAGTTTAATCGTAAAAAGGGAGAAAATGATCTGCCTTTGGTCTGGCAATGGAATCATAACCCAGATAACGCAAACTGGTCTGTCAAAGAAAGAAAAGGGTATTTAAGATTAAAAGCATCCAGAATAGACAGCAGTTTTACTCAGATAAAAAATATTTTGACACAGAGAACTTTTGGACCTGTATGTTCGGGAACTGCTATGCTTGAGCTTTCAAATATGAAAGAAGGAGATTTTGCTGGACTTTCGCTGCTGCAAAAAGATTTTGGCTTGGTTGGAGTAAAAGTAGATCAGGGAGCAAAAAGAATTGTGATGATCGATGCTGAAAAAGGAAATCCAAAAGAAGTAGAGAGTGTTCCATTAAATCAGGACAAAATATATTTTAAAGCCGAATGTGACTTTAGGAGTCAAGCAGATCAGGGAAGATTTTATTATAGTTTAGACGGCAAAAAATGGATCAGCATTGGAAAATCCATTAAGATGCCGTATACCATTCCGCATTTTATGGGCTACCGATTCGGTTTGTTCAATTACGCTGCTAAAACTGCTGGAGGTTTCGCCGATTTTGATTATTTCAGAATTGATGGAAAGATTTCAGAAACGAAATAATCCTTATAAAACGCATAATAAAATGAATATAAAATTTAGATTCAGTCTAGCTTTGTTTCTGTTTACGATTGCTTATTCGTATGGACAGAAAGCAGTTTTGACTTCTCCCAATCAAAAAATAGCGGTTAGATTATTTGACAGTCAGAATACTAATTCTGGAAATTGGTATTTGCAGGTGAATTACGGCAATAAAGACAAACATGATGAAATAATTCCAAAAATAGATTTGGGAATTGTACGAAACGACCAGACCTTTTCAAAAGGCTTAAAATTAAAAAAGATCGGCAAATCTGCGCTTATTAAAGAGCAGTACAAAGCATTGCACGGCAAAAAATCGGAACGTTCCAATACCGCAAATGAAGTGGTTTTGTATTTTGAAAATGAATCGAAATCCCATTTAAATATAATTTTGAGAGTGTATAATGATGGTGTGGCATTCCGTTATGAATTTCCAGAAAAACAAGGAACTTATACCATTTCAGATGAGTTAACGGCTTATTCTATTCCCGAAAGTACAGAAAGATGGCTGGAAAAGTTTGATTTGTCCAATGAAGGGCTTTACACTAGTATGGACAATGGAGATGTACAGCAGGACTGGTGTTATCCAGCGTTGTTTAAAGCAAAAAATAGCCCTTGCTGGTATCTGATCCATGAAGCCGATTTAGACCGGAATTATGCTGCTTCTAAACTGGCTAATACCCAAAATAAAAACCAGTATAAAGTAACGCTTCCCGGAACAGAAGAAGGCGTAGGAGAGCCTTTTGCTAAAATAACATTGCCTTGGAAATCGCCTTGGAGGGCTGTAATTGTGGGAGAACTTGGAGATATTGTCAAATCTACTTTGGTGGATGATGTGTCTAAACCTTCTGTTTTAAATAAAACAGATTGGATTCAGCCGGGTGTTGCGTCATGGAATTATTGGTCAAGTAACCACGGAACAAAAGACTATAAAACCGTAACCCAATTTGCCGATTTAGCAGTGGCCATGAATTGGCCATATACACTTTTGGATTGGGAATGGGATCAGATGGAAAATGGCGGCAATTTAGAAGATGCCATAAAATATATTCATTCAAAAGGAATTAAACCTTTAATGTGGTACAATTCAGGTAAATTTAAATGGATCACTTCAACGCCTATTGACCGAATGCTGACTCACGAAAACCGAGTTAAGGAATTTGAAAAGCTTAATAAACTTGGCGTTTACGGGATAAAAGTTGATTTCTTTCTAAGTGAAAAACAAGAAATCATAAAGTATTATTTGGATATTTTAGAAGATGCGGCGAAGTATAAAATCATGGTCTATTTTCACGGATGTTTGGTGCCGCGTGGATGGCAGAGAACTTATCCGCATCTTATGACTTACGAAGCTGTCCGTGGAGCTGAATGGTACAACAATGGGCCTGAATTAACCGCAACGGCAGCAGAACATAATAATACATTGGCTTTTACCCGTAATGTCGTAGGATCAATGGATTACACTCCGGTAACTTTTACCAACTCACAATTTCCTCATATTACTTCTTATGGCCATGAACTGGCATTAAGCGTAATTTTTGAATCAGGAATACAGCATATGGCAGATAGACCCGAAGGTTATTACGAATTGCCAGATGCAGCCAAAACATTTTTGAAACATGTTCCCGCCTCTTGGGATGATACTATTCTGCTTGACGGGTATCCAGGAAAATTTACCGTTATCGCAAGAAGAAAAGGAGCAGATTGGTTTATTGGCGGTATTAATTCTGGAAGAAAAGAAAGAAACCAGAAGTTGAAATTTGATTTTTTGCCAGATGGACAAACGTTTAAGCTCACTTTAATTGCTGATGGAAATCATGATAAAGCTTTTTCAACGCAATATTTATTAGTAGACAAAACAAGTTCGGTAGAGGTGAAAATGTTACATCAGGGAGGTTTTGCAGCGATGTTAGTGGTAAATAAATAATGGTGTATGTTTTTTAAACTTAAGCTTATAGCTCCTTTTTTTCTGATATTTTTATTTGGTTTTAAAAATATAGATAAAAGTTATATTCTCGAAAAAGACCGTCTTTTGATTCCTTTAAAAGAGGGAATGCTGCATATTATTCCTCTAACGGAGAATTCGGTTAGAATTCAGTTATACACCGAAAACACAAAAGAACTGCAAGAGCTGATTTTGGTAGAGAAGCTTGCTGTTCCTGTTTTTAAAGTTGCAGAAAGCAATAAAGAAATTCAGTTAAAGACTAAAAGTTTAACTGTTGTATTTGATAAAGAGGAAAAAAGTTTAAAGTTTAAAGATAAAGAGGGGAAAATATTCTTAAGTGAAAAAAGTGCGGGTAGAAAAATGACGTTAAACGATGCAAATGAATATGCATCTTTTACAGTCGAACAGCGTTTTGATTCGCCAGACAACGAATTTCTTTTTGGTTTAGGCCAATTTCAAGACGGGCATTATAATCTGAGAAACGTCAGTCGAAAATTGACACAGGTAAATACTCAGATTGCCATTCCTTTTTTGTACTCCAATAAAGGATACGGAATTTTATGGCATCAGTATGGCTTAACAGAGTTTAATCCAAATGACAATTTTATTGCGCTTTCTAAAGAGATTAAATCTTCTGAAAAAGGAAAAGAAGAAGAGGTGACAACAACTTCTGGAACCCAGAAAGTATTGCAGAAAGAAGTAGTTTACAAAGGGAAATTTAATTTAGAAAGAGAAGGACAATATTCTATTATGCTGGATTTGGGCGATATGGACAATAGGCATCTTGTTATAATTGACGATAAAAGAGTAATAGACCAGTCCAATTTATGGTTGCCGCCGGCCGTTAGTGAGCTTTTAGATTTAACAGCAGGAGAGCATGAGGTTAAGATAATCTGCAATTCGGCTAATACCCCAAAGCTTTCTTTTAGAAAAACGGATAATTCAACAACTTTTCGATCAAGTTCTGCTCAATGTCTGGATTATGTTGTTTTTAAAGGCAAAAATGCAGATGAGGTAATTGGCGCCTACAGAACCGTTTCGGGTAAATCGCCATTGTTGCCTTTATGGGCATATGGCTTTTGGCAGTGCCGTGAACGATATACTTCAAGCGACCATTTAATTAATACAATTAAAGAATTTCGAGCACGAAAACTACCTGTAGACGTTATAGTGCAAGATTGGCAATATTGGGGTGATAACGGCTGGGGCGTACCTCAGTTTGATGAAAAGAATTATCCAAATCCGTTGGGTTTTATAAAAGAATTGCATGACTTAAATGCTCATTTTACTGTGTCGATCTGGTCAAACCCTGATAAAAATTCTGTTATAGGAAAACAATTTGATACAAAAGGATTGTACATTCCTAATGCAAAATGGTTGGATTACTTTAATCCTGAAACACAAGAAAGATATTGGAATACCTTAAACGATAATTTGTTTTCTAAAGGGGTAGACAGCTGGTGGATGGATGCAACTGAACCTGAAAACGATGCACTCGTTGGTACGATAACACATCAGGGGCCGGGAGATTTTTATCGTCTTACTTATCCGCTTTTTGTTAGTGAGTCGGTTTATGAAGGCCAGCGAAAAACAAATCTTCAAAAACGTGTAGCCATTTTAACCCGTTCAGCATTTGCAGGACAGCATCGATATGGAACCATAAATTGGTCAGGCGATATAGGCGGAAACTGGGATAGTTTTAAAAGACAGATTGTTTCTGGAATGAATTTTACTTTAACCGGAATGCCTTATTGGACAACCGATATTGGCGGTTTTTTTAGACCTGGCGCCGGACAATACACAGATGAAAATTTCCATGAATTATTAACCAGATGGTTTCAGTGGGGGGCATTCAGCACCATTTTCAGAATTCATGGCTATCAGACCGAAACAGAGCCTTGGAAATATGGATCTAAAGTGGAAGAGAATATGAGAAGAATGCTAAATCTTCGCTATACGCTAATTCCTTATATCTATTCTGAAACTTCAAAAATAAAAGAAGGATCAACTTTTATGAGGCCTCTTGTAATGGATTTTCAAAATGATGAGAATGCGGTAAATCAGCCTTATGAATATATGTTTGGAAGTTCCATATTAGTGGGGCCTATTACAGAGGCAGGAATAAAACAATGGCAGGTTTATTTGCCTAAAGATACAAATTGGATAGACTTTTGGACTGGAAAAATCTTTAAAGGAGGTCAGAAAATAGAAATAAATGCTGAAATAGATAAAATCCCACTATTTATAAAAGCGGGGTCAATTCTGCCTTTTGGCCCTGAAATGCAGTACACAGCTGAGAAAAAATGGGATGATCTTGAAATAAGAATCTACGAAGGAGCAGATGGTGAATTTACGCTTTATGAGGATGAAGGAGATAATTACAATTATGAAAACGGATCTTATTCGTTAACTAAATTCGAGTGGAAAAATGCTGAAAAAAGATTGATAATAAATGCAGTTAAAGGTTCATTTAAAGGCATGCTGAAGACTCGAAAATTTAATATTGTTTTAATAGGTTCAAAATCAGAGGTAAAACCAATTGAGGTTGAATATTCAGGTAAAAAAGAAAATTTTAGGTTATGAAAAAGAAATATTCATTAGTACTGGCTCTTTTTATAATGGGTTTGTATGTTAATGCGCAGTCTTATCAAAAAACAGGATTAGGATTGAAGACAGTTATCAATTCTACCGTAATTGAAATTCAGTTTTACAGTCCGCAAATTGTGAGAGTGATAAAGTATCCTGAGAAAAATACCTTTGAGAAAAAGAGTTTATCGGTAATTAAAGAGGCTGAAAAAACAAAACTTGTTATAAGTGAAAACGGTAGAGCAGTTCGAATTAAAAGTAAAGTAATGCAGGTAAACCTGAATTTGCATTCAGGCAAAATTTTATTTGAATCTTTGTCAGGCGCAGTTTTATTAAATGAAAAAGAAAGAGGAGCAGTGTTTACCAATTTTAACGACACAGGCAATAAAACGTTCACCGTAAATCAGTCATTTGTATTAGATCCAAAAGAGTCTATTTACGGCTTAGGAATACTTCAAAATGGAAAAATGTCGCAACGAAACCAAAAACTGCATATGGTTCAGAATAATACATGGGATTTTGTTACTTTTTTCCAATCTGACAAAGGCTACGGATTGTTTTGGGATAATTATTCCCCAACAGATTTCAATGATAATGCTGAAGAAACCTCTTTTAAGTCAGAAGTGGGTGATGGCATTGATTATTATTTCATGCTTGGGAACAACGCTGACGGTGTTATTGCCCAAATGCGGGACTTAACTGGCCATGTTCCAATGTTTCCAAAATGGACTTTTGGTTTTTGGCAGAGTAAAGAACGTTATAAAAGTCAGAATGAAATAGTAGAGGTCGTTAAGAAATACCGCGGTCTCGGTGTTCCATTAGATGGTATTATCCAGGATTGGCAATATTGGGGAGATAATTATCACTGGAATGCAATGAGTTTTCTAAACCCTGAATTTTCTAAACCCGAAGAAATGGTAAATGACATTCATAAATTGAATGCACATCTTCTTATATCCGTATGGTCATCTTTTGGTCCTGACACGCCTCAATTTAAAGAAATGAAGGAAAAAAATATGCTGTTTGATTTTCAGACATGGCCGCAGTCTGGAAAAGAGGCATGGCCGCCAGATATGAATTTTCCTTCTGGTGTAAAGGTCTATGATGCCTACAATCCAGAAGCAAGAGACATTTACTGGAATTATTTAAACAAAGGATTATTTTCTTTAGGAATAGATGGATGGTGGATGGACTCGACAGAACCTGACCATTTGGATTTTAGACCTGAAGATTTGGACGCTAAAACATTTTTAGGATCTTTTAGAAAAGTGAGAAACGCGTATCCATTAATGGCAGTTGGCGGGGTTTACGATCATCAGCGCCAATTCTCATCGGCAAAAAGGGTTTTTATTTTAACACGTTCGGCTTTTGCAGGACAGCAGCGTTATGGAGCCAACACATGGTCTGGAGATGTTAATTCTTCTTGGGAAACCTTACGAAATCAAATTCCGGCAGGGTTAAATTTTTCTCTTTGCGGTATTCCATATTGGAATTCTGATATTGGCGGTTTCTTTGCTGGAAGCTACAATACCAATTCAAATGATGGTTCGGGTGCAAAAAATCAATACTATCAGGAACTCTATATACGCTGGCTGCAATTTGGAGCTTTTACACCAATGATGCGTTCTCATGGTACTGATGTTCCAAGAGAGATTTATCAATTTGGAAAAAAAGGAGAACCCATTTATGATGCTATCGAAAAAACAATCAACCTGCGTTATATGCTGCTTCCTTATATTTATTCGAATGCATGGAAGGTTACAAAAGAGCATTCTAGTTTTATGCGTGCTTTAGTAATGGACTTTAAAGATGAAAAGGTTAAAGACATGAACAACGAATATCTGTTTGGACAATCGATTTTAGTAGCACCAGTTGTTAACGCGCAATATACTCCCGAAACAATTGTTAAAACAAACGAAGATACGGGATGGAATAAAAAAGAGAGAGATGAATCTGCAAAAAATGCTGTTGTAGATTTTAATGAGAAAAAAATAAAAAAAGTCTATCTGCCAGACGGAAGTCTATGGTATGACTTCTGGACAAACAAGAAGCACAGCGGAGGTCAAGAGATTGATCAAGAAACTAAAATTGATCAGATTCCTTTGTATGTTAAAGCGGGCAGTATTATTCCTCTAGGACCAAAAGTTCAATATGTAGAGGAGAAGAAATGGGATAATCTTGAAATAAGAATCTACGAAGGTGCAGATGGTGAATTTACGCTTTATGAGGATGAAGGAGATAATTACAATTATGAAAACGGAAAGTATGCTACAATAACGTTTAAATGGAATGATTTAAAAAGAATCCTAACCATCAATAAGCAGCAGGGATCGTTTTCTGAGATGATAAAGCAACGCAGATTTAAAATTATAAAAATATCTTCAGATCACTTGGAATCAGATGCATCTGCAAAGGAATTGGAAAAAACAATTAGTTACAACGGAAATCAAATTTCGATAAAGCTGTAAGGAATAATAAAATATCAAATCAGATAATTCAAAATTTTTTAAATTAAATATTATGAATAAAAGCACCCATAAAATTATAGTTTTCTGCTCTCTTATAATGATTTCTTTTCAAGGAATTGCCCAAAGTGATATTAAGCAAAAGCCGATAATCCAGACAAAATATACCGCTGATCCAGCCCCAATGGTTTACAAGGATACTGTTTTTTTATATACTTCTCATGATGAAGATGATGCGGAAGGTTTCAAAATGCTTGACTGGCTTTTGTATACTTCCACAGATATGGTAAACTGGACCGATAGGGGAGCTGTAGCCTCTTTAAAAGATTTCAGCTGGGCAAGACAAGACAACGGAGCTTGGGCCATTCAGACGATTGAGCGCAATGGCAAATTTTATCTGTATGCACCGATGCATGGAAATGGAATAGGGGTTTTAGTATCAGACAGTCCTTATGGGCCTTTTAAAGATCCATTGGGAAAACGATTAATAGATACTGATCATAAATGGAATGATATTGACCCATCTCCTTTTATAGACGATGATGGACAAGCCTATTTGTATTGGGGTAATCCGGATGTTTATTACGTAAAATTAAATAAGGATATGATCTCTTATTCGGGCGATGTTGTAAAAGAACCAACTAAACCGAAGAATTATCAGGAAGGCCCATGGATTTACAAAAGAAACAAACATTATTATATGTCTTATGCTTCAACCTGCTGTCCGGAAGGAATTGGATATGCTATGAGCAATTCTCCAACAGGACCGTGGGAATACAAGGGAATGGTCATAGAAGCCAGCGAAAAAACAAGAGGGAATCATCCGGGAATTATTGATTATAAAGGAAAATCGTATGCTTTTGGGCATAGTTATGATGTTATAAAAAGACAAACTTCTACATTTTATGAAAGACGCTCGGTGGATCTGGATGAAATCATTTATAATCCTGACGGAACGATAAAAACACTGTCGTATTTCTCCGTTGATGGACCTGCTGCTGTAGGAGATATTAATCCTTTTAGCCGTGTTGAAGCTGAAACAATTGCTTGGAGTGAAGGTGTGAAGTCAGAGAAAAAGGATCAAAAAGGAGTTTTTATAACCCAGATTGACCATAATGATTACATAGAAGTTAAAGCAGTTAATTTTAAGAAATCACCAAAAGAATTTTTAGTAAATGCATCTTCTGTTTTGGGAGGTAGAATAGAAATACATCTAGATGATAAAGATGGAGCGCTTTTAGGAGTGTGCGATATAAAAAATACGGGAAGCGCGAATAATTGGAAAGATTTTGCCTGTAAGGTTAAAAACGTAAAAGGTCTTCATAATGTCTTTTTTGTATTTAAGGGAGAAGGAAAATCCATGTTTAATTTAGACTGGTGGACTTTTAAATAATTTTTATTTCTAGTTTAAAAAGTAAAAAATAAGGAAAATGTCATATAAAATTAATGTAAAAAAATTAAGGTTTTTAGCAGCATTTAGCATTTCTGTATGCGGTTTTGCTCAAAACCCTATCGTACAGACTAGCTATACAGCAGATCCGGCGCCAATGGTTTACAATAATAAACTGTATTTGTATACTTCGCATGACGAAGACCATTCGACTTGGTTTACCATGAATGACTGGAAATTGTACACTACAGATGATATGGTAAACTGGACAGATCATGGAGCGGTATTATCGTATAAAGATTTTAGCTGGGCAAAAATGAATGCTTGGGCAATTCAATGCATAGAAAGAAAAGGCAGATTTTATTTGTATGCTCCAATTACAGATAATCAAGGGCGAAATGGGATTGGCGTAGCAGTTTCAGACAGTCCGTATGGGCCGTTTATAGATCCGTTAGGAAAACCTTTGGTGCAAAATAGTGACGCCGATATTGATCCGACTGTTTTTATCGACGATGATGGACAGGCTTATTTATTGTGGGGCAATCCGGTTTGCCATTATGTGAAATTAAATGAAGACATGATTTCTTATGCCGATGTGGTAAAGATATTTCCAAATACAATTGAATCGTTTGGAAAGCGTACCGGAAAAGAAGATCCGCGCAGACCTACCACTTACGAGGAAGGGCCGTGGCTTTACAAAAGAAACAGATTATACTATCTGTTTTTTGCTGCCGGACCAATTTCTGAGCATATAGGATATTCTACAAGCAAAAGTCCGCTTGGGCCGTGGAAATATCAAGGAGTTGTAATGCCTACGCAGGGTGAAAGCTTTACCAATCATCCTGGGGTAATAGATTTTAAAGGAAAAACGTATTTCTTTTATCATAATGGCGCTTTGCCAGAAGGCAGCGGTTTTACCAGATCTGTGGCAGTTGAAGAACTGCAATTTAATTCTGACGGTAAAGTCAAAGAAATGAATATGACAGAAGGCATCAAAAAAGGAATCGCTACTCTGAATCCGTATGCTAAGTCAGAAGCAGAAACGATAGCTTGGTCTAAAGATGTAAAATCAATGCAGAATAAGGAAGTAGGCGTCTTCATAACTGCTATGAAAAACAATGCCTTCACGAAAGTTAAAGATGTTGATTTTCGTGAATCGGGCGCTTCAAAATTTACAGCTCGTGTAGGTACTACGCACAATGGAAATGTATCAATGGAAATTAGACTTGATAGTCTGGAGGGAGAATTGATAGGAACAGTAAAGGTTCCTATGACGGGAGGAAATGATAGGTGGGCTCTGGTTACAGCAGATATCAAAAAGGTTTCTGGAGTGCACGATCTTTATTTTATATACAAAGGCAATGCCGCTGAAAAAATCATGTATTTTGATTATTGGATGTTTTCGAAATAACATTTTTAGCTAACCCTACTTCAGTAAAAAGAGTTTAATCATTACAAAAAGAAAAATCTTCAAAGGTTATGAATCTTAAAAAAATAATATTTTTATGTTTAGTTAGTTTCTTTAAACTAAACGCCCAATCAGTGGTAAAAAGTCCGGACGGAAAACTTGCGGTGTCGGTT
>NZ_QJRI01000154.1 GCF_003254565.1 Flavobacterium nitrogenifigens | reverse complement strand
CGGGAGACTTTTGAGTGGTTTTCGGGTTTTTAAGAAACAATAAAAACGCAAAGTCAGAGACATTTGCGTAGCGTTTCAGTTGAAGACTTCGTGGAGCGGGTTCATTCTGCAGGCGTGAGACGCTCGCGCCAGCAGTGAAGGACTATTGTTTTACAGAAGTTTTCTTTTTTCTGAATTTTTAAAATTTGCATTTTCGATTAATAAATTGTCTAAATGTCTGATGCTAAAATTTAGACTGAACTTTTCTTGAATCTCCTTTTGCAGTTCATAGCATTTGCAAAAGAATTTTGCATATTCAATGTCAACATTTTCTAATTCAATAATATGTTTTAATGAAGAGGGAACTTTTGTTTTATAATTTCTTAATGCTTCAACTGCTCTTGTGTCATAAATAAAGAATAATTCTGGTAAATGAAAGTGCAAATATTTAGAAACTAAGGAGCGTTTATTTTGTTCAGTGATTTTATTTATAATTTTAGTAAGATAAAAATGCGTTTCCAATACAGATTTTAAATTGTCATTATTTAGTGATTTAAAATTCTTGAGTTTGTTTAAATACTTGTCAATATCAGAGTTTTGAAATGCAGGAACGACTTTATCAATGTAGAAATTATCATTAATGTCATTGTTTTTTGTCTTTCGACGTTCAATTGCAGCTGCATAAATTCGGCCTATAAACAATACTTTAGTTAAAATATGTTCATTGTTTTTATGATCAAAATTTTCGCTACACATCTTATATAGAATTTCATTTCCGAAATGCCATACATTATTTAACATAGCCTTTTCTACTTGGATTAATGACGGGTTGTTCATTCTAAAAATTATAATTATTATCTAAGATTTTCTTTAGAGCTATTTGATCTTTTTTTCAAACCTTCTCTTAGAGCGATCAAAAGCTGTCTTTTCCCATGAACTATCGAAACCATTCCAAAACAATCTAA
This sequence comes from Flavobacterium nitrogenifigens, assembly GCF_003254565.1. GTDB lineage: Bacteria > Bacteroidota > Bacteroidia > Flavobacteriales > Flavobacteriaceae > Flavobacterium > Flavobacterium nitrogenifigens. The sequence goes on along the minus strand of NZ_QJRI01000154.1, from coordinate 41,033 downwards.
TTGTATATCCAGGAGAAGAAGAACAAATTAAAACATCCATATCATTATGTTTAAAGAAGATATTATAATTTTCTGCTTCTTGAGTTATAAATTTTTTATTTTCCTCAATCGCGGTTTGAATTTTATTTAGAAATTCAATTGCTTCATTTTTTTCAAAATTTTTAAAAGCATAACCTTGATAAACAACGCCAGCATCATTCCAATAATTGCCGAAAAAACCCAGAATTAAGCCTTCTTTTTGTTTGCTTTCACATTTATATAGTAAAGTTGTTAGTTCTCCTGAACTCGCTGCGGCTAGAGGAATTATTTCAAATTGTACGACTTCTGTACTTGAGCCTAAAACATTTTTAAACAAAAAATCTTTTGCGTTGAATAATGCTACATCCTTACTGAATTCTTTTGCAAACCAAATGTTGTCGTTTGTTTTTACTTGAGCAAAAGATTTATTAAACGCTAAAAGACAAAGTAGAAGTAATTTAATTTTCATATTTTGAGTAAGTATTTTTCATATCCTTGATTTAAAGAACAAACATCGTATTTATTCTAAAATAAGAACCAAGTAAATTCACCTGATTTAATCTCCTATTTTATATTCTTGAATATCTTGAGAGTTATAGTCGAAGGTTTGAATAATTTCAAGCTTGTTATCTTTTTCGACAAAAGTTATTTTCTCATCGTATTTTGAATCCCTCCATCTCCCGTCAATGTTTGCCCAAAGAATTTTATTTCCATCGATCTTTATTTTATAATCAAATTTCTGATGATCAGATTTTCTAATGTAAGACACGAAATATAATTCGTCTTTTTTCCTCACTTTAATTATTTTCGATGATTGTCCCATAATAGAAGCCATTGTATAGCGAGCAATATCTTCATAAGTAAAGTTCTTTAAAGTTCTTTAAAGTTATTTAAAGTTATTTCTTCCTTTTCTTTAATTTCTGGAATTTCAGTTTCAACTGTTAAATTGGTTTCAGTTTGTTCTTTCTGATTACAGCTAAAAATTAAAATAAGAAACAGGCAACATGTTAGTGATTTCATATGTAATTTAATTTTGTTTTTATGTAAAATTTATTTGCTAAAAGTAATTGCATTATATTCAATTACATTACGGAAAACCGTAAACAGAATTATGAAAACCAAAGCCCTAGCCCTGATAGAAGTGGAAATCCTTTTATGCCGGGGTTCGGCACAAAAGATTGTAACGGATAGCAGGAAACAGCTCCTAAAAATTATTACAATTCCACTAAATATTCAACTTAAATTCCGCAAAAAATGAACACTAGAATTTTCGATAAAAATTTTGTAATTTTGCCGTCCAATAAAAGGAATTAGAAAATGTTAGATAGACTTCAATATGTAAAGCAGCGTTTCGATGAGATTTCGGATTTGATTATTCAGCCGGATGTTATTTCTGATCAAAAACGTTATAAGCAGCTTAACCAAGAATATAAAGGGATAAAAGCGCTTGTTGAAAAGAGAGAAGAGTACATCATAATTTTGGCAAACATCGACGAAGCAAACGAAATTATTGCTGACGGAAGTGATGCTGAAATGGTGGAAATGGCCAAAATGCAATTGGATGAAGCAAAAGAACGTCTGCCAGAATTGGAGGAGGAAATCAAATTTATGCTTATTCCTAAAGATCCTGAAGACGCGAAAAACGTAATGGTGGAGATCCGCGCCGGAACGGGTGGGGACGAAGCGAGTATTTTTGCTGGTGACTTGTTTAGAATGTACACGAAATATTGTGAATCTATGGGATGGAGATCATCTGTTGTAGATATGAATGAGGGTACTTCTGGAGGTTTCAAAGAGGTTATTTTTGAGGTTACTGGAGAAGATGTATACGGAACTTTGAAGTTTGAAGCGGGTGTTCACCGTGTACAGCGTGTTCCGCAGACAGAAACTCAAGGACGTGTGCATACATCGGCTGCTACGGTTATGGTTTTGCCAGAAGCTGAGGAGTTTGATGTTCAGGTAGATATGAACGATGTTCGTGTAGATTTCTTCTGTTCGTCTGGACCTGGAGGACAATCGGTAAATACTACGAAATCGGCTGTACGTTTAACGCACATTCCAACAGGATTGGTGGCGCAATGTCAGGATGAGAAATCGCAACATAAGAATAAAGATAAGGCTTTGATGGTATTACGTTCTCGTTTGTACGAAATGGAATTGGCCAAAAAGCAGGAAGAAGATGCTAAAAAACGTAGTTCTCAGGTAAGTTCTGGAGACCGTTCGGCAAAAATCCGTACATACAACTACGCGCAAGGTCGTGTAACCGATCACCGTATTGGTTTAACGCTTTACGATTTAGGAAACATCATGAACGGTGATATTCAGAAAATCGTTTCTGAGCTTCAGCTGGTTAATAATATGGAGAAATTGAAGGAAGCTTCTGAGGTGTACTAAAGTACACAGGTTCAAAGGGACATAGGTTCAAAGGTTCAGAGGTTTTTTCTCTTTGAGCATAAAATATATTTAAAGCCGAACTTTGTTCGGCTTTTTTTGTGTAAAGAAATACGGAAGATTGGAAGAAACTTAGAATCTTAGCAACTTAGTATCTTAGCATCTCAAAAAAAACATAGCCAGCGGTTTCAACCGCTGGAACGCAATGAATTTGTCAAAGTTGCTGAGATTCTAAGGTTCTAAGTTTTCTTCTTCGAACATAAAATATATTTAAGCCGAACTTTGTTCGGCTTTTTTTATGGAAAAAAAAATATCAAAGATTGGAAAAAGCTTAGTTCCGATAGCTATCGGAATAGCATCTCAGAATCTCAAAAAAATAAAGAGCAATACTACAACAACAATCTTACGAAGTAAGATTTATAATACCGATTGTAAAACTTAGTCCCGATAGCTATCGGGATAGCGTCTTAGTAGCTTAGCATCTTCAAAAAAAATCTATTTTTTTTAATTTTTTTAACTCATATTTGCTGTGCTCAAAACAACTAACTAACATTAATTTATGAAGAAAACTTTACTCTTATTTTGCTTCTTTGGAAGCTTTTTTTATGCGCGGTCGCAATCGTATTTCGGGTTCAGGGATGATAATTATGCCGGAATTCAGAGTGCTATATTTAATCCGTCTAATATTGTCGAATCTAAGTATCGTGCCGATGTTACGATTTTCTCGGCAAGCGGAACAGGGCAGAATGATTTGTACGGAGTTAATATTTTAGATGCATTAGACGGCGATTATGATTTGGCGACTGATGCCAGTAAAACTTTCAAATCGAATAACAAAGGAAATTTTAATGTTGATATTCTCGGGCCTTCTTTTATGATGAATATTACGCCTGCGCACAGCATAGCACTTTTTTCGCGTGTGCGAAGCGTTACAAATCTCGTTGGCATAAACGGACAGCTTATTGATGAGGTGAACAAAGATATGGATGCTTCCAATAGTTTTTTAATCACAGGTGGGAATCCGAATGGGGTTACCAATTCTTGGGCAGAGATTGGGGCGAGTTATGCAACGGTTTTGTTGGATCGTGATGATCATTTTGTTAAAGGCGGAATAACTTTAAAATATTTAATGGCGGGAATAAACGGCTATATCAACGGAAGTGATGTGAGCGTGGCGTTCAATAAAAATAACGCAGATCCTACTTTAAGCGAATATGTATCTACAGGAACTATAAGAACTGCCGCAAGTTACGATTATGCAAACGGAGATGATCCGAAGTTTGATGCGGCTTCGGCTGGTGTAGGCGTAGATTTGGGTTTTACATACGAATACCGCACCAATTGCCATTCTTGTGCAGGAAACCGTTATAAGTTTAAAGCAGCGGCTTCTGTAACCGATATTGGAAAAGTAAATTATAAAAACATTGTCGAAAATACTTATAATATTACAGGAAGAGTAACGCAGCAAGATATCGATGATGCAGACGATATTTTTGATTTTTTCGATTCGAATTATACCAAAATCTCATCAAAAAAAGGAGTAAAAGCAAATCTTCCAACGGCTTTGCACACCAATTTTGACTGGAATATCGATCAGCGTTTTTACTTAAATCTAAGTGGTGATTTCAGCCTTGTAGACGCCAAAAAGGTAAACGGAACTGCCATTGCCAATTCAGTAACTTTTACGCCAAGATTCGAAACAAGACAATTCAGTTTTTATGTTCCTGTCACGTACATGCAATATAGCGGAACGGCAATAGGAGCAGGTTTTAGAGCCGGTCCAATATTTATTGGTTCAGGAACTCTTTTTTCGAGTCTGTTCTCAAACAATTCAAAAGGCTGTAATATTTATGCAGGTTTGAAATTACCGATTTATCAGGATTATAGGTAAAGTTGCTAAGTTGCTAAGCTACTAAGATGCTAAGCTTTTTAGTTTAAAGTATAAAAAAACAGCATCACAAAGTGATGCTGTTTTTTTTGCTTTTTCTTTAATACCAAGTCAAGGTAAAAAGATTCACAGAATCTTAAAAAAAAACTTAGAATCTTAGTATCTCAGAACCTTAGCAACTTTAAAAAAAAGCTATATCCCTAAAAATACCCTAGTATATTCAAAACATTTATATAGATTCGAGTAAACGTATACACCATTTTTTATTACTATTTCGCTAAACTTTTCCATAATAATTAAATTAAGTTAGACAAATACTCTCTAGACGGTTCGTATTAAGAATCTTCTTCTTCAGATTCATGATGAGGTTTCGAAACCAGATTGGTTACAATAAGCTGAACTATAGAACCTAGGATTCCTTTGAACATCGAATCACCTTTTCCGACAATAAATCTTTTGGCGAGATAACCAATTCCGATACTGATTGCCGATTGAGCGATATGGCTTTTAAAGCCAACAGTTTCGTTGATTTCTTCGACCGTGTTTCTAATGAGATTAATAGGTTTTAGATTGTTCTTAATCTCGTCGATTTCGTCTTTTATATCGGACCATTCTTTATCTTGGCGAATTTCTAATTCCTCAATTTTTCGATTTAACTGATCAATATTGTAAATAGCCTCCATAGATTTTTCGGTTTATTAATAAATCAAATCAGTTTTTTGTTTCTTTTAGAATACTGGAGATAATTGTATTTCCAATTGGTGTTTTTATCAATTTATGGTGTGATTTCACCACAACAATCACTAAGATAAGATAGAATAGCGCCATAATAAAAAAGCCATAGTAATACTCTCCCAGTTCTTTGCCAATCCACAAACTAATCCCGATATTTAGGAACAAAGTAAAAAATGCAACAACAATACCAATTGCTATCTTTGAAGCTAATGATGAAGCACCATCGGCAACAGAACATACTGTTTTTAATTTTAATAATTCTAAACTTGTTTTAGCATAGTTCTCTGCCTTTTCATAAAGATTTAAATTCTCGTTTGTTGTTGCATTTGGTTCCATGATATAAGGTTTTGTGGTTTCAAAATTTTACTAATTAATATTTTGATATTAATAGTTTGATTTTACTGTTTTAACATCGTCTTTCAAGGTGTTGAAATCTTCTTTAACTTGGTTAAGTTTAGATTTCCCCTCTTCGATAATATCTTTACCATTTGAAGTGATTTTGCTTACAACACCATCAAATTTTGTTTTCAGGTTATCGCTGTAATCTTTTGATTTATCTTTGATTTTTTTTCTGGTGTTTGATCCTTTATCTGGAGCAAATAAAATTCCTATTGCTGCTCCCGCCGCTGCGGCTCCTAAAATTCCTAAAATTGTTGTGCTAGTTTTCATAATAATAAATTTTAAATGGATTAATATTTAATAATTTGTTGATTTAATACATGTGGTTTTTAGACTTCGCGACCTTTAATTAAGCGAAGCAATACGGCAATAATGGCAATTACCAACAGAATATGGATAATGCTTCCGAAACTGTAAACAAAGAACCCGAGAGCCCAAAGTATCACCAGAATTACTGCGATGGTATATAATAAGTTTGACATGGCTTTTTATTTTATCGGTTAATAAATCAATTTCTTGTTAGTTTAACTTATAAGAAAGATATAATGACAGGTTACTGTTTTTTGCGTCCGGAAACGTAAAGGTTGTTCCTGCAATAGTTCGTTCTTTACCAATAGTAGTTAAACCATAATTATAACGCAATCCGATGCTGATTGGGTTAAAATCTACTCCAACACCTGCAGAAAGACCTGCATCAAATCTTGCTAGATCGTCTGCGTCAATATTTTGGTCGAAGTCAAAAGTTCCATCTCCACTTACTTTAGAGCTTACTAAATAGGAAGCATAACCGCCGGCATGAATGTTAAAGTTTTTTGTCACATTTACTCTCACTAAAAGAGGTACTTCGATATAATTCAGTCTGAATTTTGTACTTCCTGATGCAAAAGCATTATTATATTCTAATTCTGAACCTTTTGTAGTAAATAAAATCTCTGGCTGAATGGCTACAAAATCTGAAATAGGAAGTGTGGCATAAACTCCAGCATTGAATCCGTATAAAATATTTTCATCGTCAGCTTCACTTTGGTATAGGTTGGACATGTTGAATCCTCCTTTTACACCGAATTCGGTATTTACATTATTGTCCTGAGCGTGCAGCATTCCGAATGATGCTGTTAAAAAAAATGTTAAGGCGCATAAAAATTTGGCGTGTAATTTCATAGTAAAAAAATTAGTTAATAGATAGATAAATAGATAATAGACGTTTATACATTTTGTCTTTTTATTCGTTCAGTCTCTCGTAAGAGTCTGTATTGTTGTGGCAGAAAGCGAAGAACTAGTTCGAGAATTTCTTTGTCGTTTGTTTCTCTAGAAATTGCTTCGAGTAACTCAATTTGGTTGCAGATCGCATCTGTCATAGCATTTAAATAAATGCTGTTAAAATCATAACCATTGGCATCAATGAGGTTGTACAGGTCTCTTTTGTGCGTGGCATTTATTTCAGTAATGACAATGAGCTTTGATGTGGCCATTGTGGTTATTGCTTCCAGCAATTGGCTCTCTTGAACTTCTATTCTTTTGCTTAATTCCTGAACAATTACATCTGAACTTTTTTGTTGTGCAATCTGACTTTTAGAAATAATGGTCTTACTTACATTTGCCGTAGATATAAAAAAGAAAACCTCTGTTTCTTCTCGGTCATTTTTTGCAAAAGCTTGGTTCTTCAAAGTATTTTCTATCGGATTAATTTTTCTGCAAGACGTGATGCATAAAATTAAAAGGATCGAAAAAAGAACTTTGAAAATTGAAGCTTTTAAGGGGGGAATTGCTTTCATTATTACTTCCTAAAGTATTACATTACAAAGATGGCAACGAATGAAAGATTTTGCTTTACAGCATAAAAAAGAAACGTTATATAATTCCCATAACGGATTTATATAACGCTTTTTATGTGATTTTTTAATGAAGTTTAATCGGGTAGAAACACTGTAAATATAGAGCCTTTGCCTAAAGTGCTGTCGGCTACAATATGGCCTTTATGGTTCTCTACAATCTTCTTGCAGATGGCCAATCCGATTCCGGTTCCTGGATAATCTGTTTTGGAATGAAGACGTTGAAAAAGAATAAAAATGGTTTCTTTAAACTGAGGATCAAATCCCATTCCGTTATCCGTAAAAGTGATTTTATGGAACTTTTTTATAGACTGTTCTAATATTTCAGGATAATCGGCAGAGTTTACTTTTTCGCTCGAAATAGAAATTTGAGGTTCAACATTAGGTTCGCTGTATTTTAATGAATTTCCAATTAAATTGATAAACAGCTGTTCGATCTGATACGGAATAACAGAAAGTTTCGGAAGTTTTCCAATGCGCTGAATTACGGCTTTCTTTTCTTCTATAATTTCAGCCAATTCAGATTCTGTATTGTCTAGAAGTTCGTTAAGATTCGTTTTAATGAATTCCTTTTTGGTTGTATTGGTTCTTGAAAACAAAAGAAGATCGTCTATTAAAACACGCATTCTTTTTGCGGAACTCTCTATTTTGGTGATGTAATTTTTTCCGCTTTCAGACATAACTTCTTTATCAGCGCTGGAAACTCTCGAAATAAAAGTCTGTATTTTTCTAAGCGGTTCTTGCAAATCGTGACTGGCCACATGGTTAAAAGAAGCCAGCTCTTTGTTGCTTTTTTCTAGCTCTTTATTTCGTTCCTGAAGCTCAATATTCAAAAGATGTTCGTCTGTAATGTCAAAATTAATTCCAAGTAAAATTTTACTGCCTTGCTGATCAGTCACCAATTTACCTGTTGTCTTAAAATAACGTACTTCAAAATCTGGGCGTACAATTTTGTAGTATACAAACGGAAGATGTTTCTTTTCTAGGATTCCATCTATTGCTTTAGCAACAGATTCTTTGTCTTCTGGATGGACATATTTTATAAGGGTAGCTTTGTTTGGTGCAAAAGATCTAGGTTCTAGACCTAATAAACGAAACTGGTTGTCTGAAAAATCAATTTTATCAGAATCCAAATCCCACTGCCAAGTGCTGAATTTTCCAATATTTTCAGACTCAGAAATTAAACCGCTAGAAATAAGAAGTTTTTTATTGAATATTTTCAAACGCTCAAAATCACGACTAATTTGGCGATAACCCAATAGAATAAAACTCAAAGCCACCAAAAATAAAGAAATAGAAAATAGCGGACTCAAAGAGATTTCTGAATCGTAAATTTTAAGTCTTTTCTTGAGGAAATCTTTTTCGATGTCGTTCATTTCGTCCACTTTAAAGCGGATGTTTTCCATTAAAATACGACCGCCAAACATATGATTGTCCAGTTTTCTTTTGTCGTAGGTTTTTGGATTGCTGTATTTTAGACAGTTTTCAAAAGAAACAAAACGCTGGGTAATGAGTTTGAAAAGTTTTTGGAGATTATCCTGCTGTCTCGGATTATCGGCAGTCAATTTTTTTAAGGTAATAAATGAAGTATTTACCTTATCTCGAGAATAGATGTACGGAGTTAAAAAACGGGCGTTGCGAGTGATAATATACCCTCGCTGGCCCGTTTCAGCATCTTTAATAGCCGACATTAATCGTTCGAGCTGAATGTTGATTTCGTATGTATGCATAACCAGTTTGCTCGATTCATTCAAGTCCTGGTTATGTTTGTAAGCAATTGAAGAAAGGAATAACAGAATGAAAACTGCGATTACAAAAATAACTCTCAAAGAGTTTGAAGAATTAAAATTTGGTATCCACTTCATTATTGGTATGCTTTTATTTTAGTCGCAGCAAGAAATTATCACGGTTTAAACCTGAAGTATGATAATGCCAATTTACAGTCACGACTTCATTAATTATTTTTTTGAGTGTATTGAAATCGCTTGGCTTTTTGATGTAAATATTGGCGCCTTGAATAAAGGTATCTTCGATATCTTCTTCTGAAGAAGAAGTAGAATAAATGGCAATAATTATATCTTTTAGATGATCCGTTTTTTTGATTTCAATCAAACATTCTTTACCTGTTTTCTTAGGCATGTTTAAATCTAGAAACAAAATATCTGGAAGTTTATTGTCTGTGTTCATTAAATGATCCATAAGTTGCATACCGTCATGAACAAAACTTACATTAGTTTGAATTTTTATTTCTTCAAAAGCATCTTTAAAGAAAAGACGGTCATCTTCATCATCATCGGCCAATAAAATGTGTAATGCGTTTTTTTGCATTGTAATGTGGTATTTGGGTTTTTATTTTAAATTTTCTCTACGTTTCTTAATAATCCTCTGAAAAGCAGATGGAGTAATTCCGGTTGTGTTTTTAAACTGCGTACTCAAATGCGCAACACTCGAATAATTGAGTAAAAAAGCAATTTCGGTCAAACTCATTTCATTGATAATAATCAATTGTTTTGCTCTTTCAATTTTCTGTAAAATAATAAAATTTTCAATAGAAGAATAGGTTACTTCTGAGAAAACATTAGATAAATATCCGTAGCTGTGGTTTAGCTTTTCTGCCAAAAACACAGAACTTTTGTAATTATTGTTGTCATCCATGAATACAAGCTCGATAATTGCATCTTTTATTTTTTGGACTAATACACTTTTTTGATTTTCAACTACTTCAAAACCGCATGGAGCCAATTTACTTTTTAAATCCTCCAAAGCTTCGGCATCAAGATTGTCTTCAATCTCAATTTCACCAAATCCTAGAGTTGTAAAATTTACATTGTTTTGTTCCAGATTTTGTTTTAAATAAAGAGAGCAAATAGTATTAATGTCGAACTTTATAAATAGTTTCATTTTATAGAATTTGGTTAAAGATACTTAATTTATTTGGTGTTTTTGCTTTTAAATGGCACAGAATTACGTCAAAATAGGATTTTTAAATAAAATTTTCAAAAAAATACCGTCTAATATTTTTTACTAGACGGTATTTCCCTGGTTGAGTTGCAAGGGGTTACAATTCTGGCAGGATTTGATGAAATTCCTCTTTTGTTTTTTCCAGTTTCTGCTGAAGTCATCCGTACATTTCGTCTTCTTTTCCTTCAGCAAACATCAAATCGTCATCTGCTAGAGTTGCAAACTTTTGTTTCAGTTTACCTTTCAACTCGTTTCAGTTTCCTTTTATTTCGGTGATATTCATGAATATCTCTTTTAAGTTTTTTATTGTATTGTAAAATTGCAAATTATAAATCGGCTCCATGTTATATTTATTTTTCCGACTGTTGCATAATTTTCATCCCAATAAGCATTATCAATTAACAATTAACAATTAACAATTAACAATTAACAATTAACAATTAAACCTGATACCTTCTCAGAATCCAAGCCATTTTTTCGTGTTGCTGCAATAATCTTGTTACAAAATCGGCAGAACCAGCATCGTTGGTTTCATTTTCAAAAACCGGAATATAATCTCTAAATTCTGTTACCAGCTGTTCGTGATTTTCTAGAAGCTCAGATAACATGTCTTTTTGCGAAGCATATTCTTTTGGTGATTCTTTTAAGGTCGAATTATCAATAAACTCCTTCATGGTTCCAATTGTTTTTTCTCCCAATTGATTAATACGTTCGGCCACTTCATCAATTTGGGCTTCAAGAACGCGGTATTGCTCTTCAAACAATTTATGTAGTTCCATAAAACTGTTTCCGGAAATGTTCCAGTGAAATTTTCTTGTTTTTACATACAAAGTCATTTCATTTGATAAAATGGTAGCCAGTATAGAAGCGCTCTTTTTTAAGTTCTTTGGTGTAATTCCGATATTTGGGCTCATAATTGTCTTTTTAGTGGTTTATTTCAAAGTTACTTTTGATTCCGATTTTTCAATTACACAATTTTTGATAGATGTTATAGAATTCAATGTTAATTAGAGAATGGGGTAATTAGAAAATTAGATAATGAAAACTTGGAACCGCAAACCATCAACAATAAACAATAAACCATTAACTCATTCACAATTATAATTTGTAATTTTGCCGCACAAGTAAAAAAGAATATGACAACACAACAACTACACGAACAAATTCTTCAAAAAAAATCATTTTTATGCGTTGGATTAGATCCAGATCTGACTAAAATTCCACAGCATTTATTAGAAACAGAAGATCCTATTTTCGAATTTAATAAAGCAATTATTGATGCGACTCACGATCTAACTGTTGGATACAAGCCAAACACAGCTTTTTTTGAAGCATACGGAATAAAAGGATGGATGTCTTTGCAGAAAACAATCAACTATATCAACGAAAATTATCCTGATATTTTTACGATTGCAGATGCAAAACGTGGTGATATTGGAAATACTTCAAGTATGTATGCCAAAGCTTTTTTTGAAGACTTGAATTTTGATAGTGTAACCGTTGCTCCTTATATGGGAAAAGATTCTGTTGAGCCTTTTCTGGCTTTCGAAAACAAGCATACGATTATGTTGGCTTTAACTTCAAATGAAGGAGCTTTTGATTTTCAGACTTTAAATACAAACGGGAAAGAATTGTATAAACAAGTTCTTGAAACTTCTAAAACTTGGAAAAATAGCGAAAACTTAATGTACGTTGTGGGTGCAACAAAAGCAGAATATTTTACGGAAATCAGAAAAATTGTTCCAGACAGTTTCTTGTTAGTTCCAGGAATTGGTGCTCAAGGCGGAAGCTTATCTGAAGTTTGCAAATACGGAATGAATGATAAAGTTGGTCTTTTGGTAAATTCTGCAAGAGCGATTATTTACGCTTCAAAAGGAACTGATTTTGCTGAAAAGGCTAGAGAAGAGGCATTATTAGTTCAAAAAGAAATGGCAGCTATTATTGATAGCAGATTTTAATTAAATAGAAAACAGATTTAACCGCAAAGTTCGCTAAGGTTTTTCGCAAGGTTCGCAAAGGAAATAACTTTGTGTTCTTAGCGTAAGTCTTTGCGAACTTTGCGGTTAAGAAACTCAATATTAATAAATGAAACAATTAATCGATCAGCTGGGCACTGTTCACTCTTTTGAAACAGCTCCAAAACGTATTATTTCGCTAGTTCCTTCGCAAACCGAATTATTATATGATTTAGGTTTAGAAGAAAAAATTATCGGAATTACGAAGTTCTGCGTGCATCCGTTTCATTTTAAATCTACTAAGAAGACTGTTGGCGGAACGAAGAAAATTCATTTCGAAAAAATAAAGCTTTTAGAGCCCGATATTATTATCTGCAATAAAGAAGAAAATACGCTTGAGATTGTAGAACAGTTAAGTGCAATTTGCCCAGTTTGGGTTACCAATATTGTTTCTATTGAAGATAATTTTCAAATGATTTCAGATTTCGGACAATTATTCAATTGCAGAACCGAAGCCCAGAAATGGAATGATAAACTGGCTTTCGCTTTAAGCGATTTTAAAAATTATATAAAAGATATAAAGGAAAAGAAAGCAGCCTATTTTATTTGGAAAAATCCGTATATGGTGGCTGGAAATGATACTTATATCAATGAGCTTTTAAAACTCAATCATTTTAAAAATATCTACGAAGATAAAGGACGTTATCCTGAAATCGAATTAAAGAAGATGCGTCTAGAAGGCGATCCTGATATTGTTTTCCTTTCATCAGAACCTTACCCTTTCAAAGAAGAAGATGCTTTTGAAATCGGAAGATTTACGCATCACGCCAAAACGATTTTCGTAGATGGAGAAATGTTCTCTTGGCACGGCAGCAGATTGCTAAAGGCTTTCTCTTATTTTAAAATACTGCACGAAAGATTGAAGAATTAGTTTTATTTGTTTCAAGTTTCAAGTTTCAAGTTGTTGAAAGTTTAACCGCAAAGGACACTAAGTTATACGCAAAGTTCGCAAAGTTTTTTTTACAAAGCTTTGCGAACTTTGCGTTTTATACAAAACCTCTTGAGTAAAAAAACTTTGCGCTCTTTGCGTTAAAACTATGTTCAAAGTAAAGCAACCTGAAACAAAGAAAACATGAAACCTGGAACAAAATAGTATAAAAAAAGAATGCCGACATCTCGAAGACGCCGGCATTATTTAACTAACCAAAACCAAAATAATAAATAACCAGTTTATTACAGTACAAATATCTGACATATATCAAACTTATGCTGTTAAGGTCTTGTTATTACTTTGTTGGATATAAGTTAATGTTCAAAACTTGCAGTTAAAACATTTGTTTCAAGTTGTTGGAGCGTGTGGTTGAATGGAAAGAATGCAAAAGTTTAGGCAATTCAGAGTCATAGGAACAAAGTTTTTTTTACAAAGCTTTGCGAACTTTAAAACTTCTTTTAATTAAAAAATCTTTGCGCTCTTTGCGTTAAAACTAAGCGCATCGCATTGTAACTTGAAACAAAAGACTATAAAAAAAGAATGCCGGCATCTCGAAGAAGCCGGCATCATTTAACTAACCAAAACCAAAATAATAAATAACCAGTTTATTACATTACAAATGTCCGACATATATCAATTTTATGCTGTTAAGGTTTTGTTATTACTTTGTTGGTCATAAGTTAAGATTTAAAAAATGGCTGTTTTGAGCTTTCTGTAACGTAAAATAATTTTTTATTATTAAAATATAATAACAATCAATTTTACTTATGAATATGCTAATGATAAGTTTGTATATTTGATAAAATGTTAAAAATCAGCAATATGGAATCAAACAAAAAATTAACAACTGCAACAGGAACTCCCGTTCCAGACAATCAAAACATTCAAACAGCTGGCCCTCGCGGACCTGTTTTATTACAAGATTTTTGGTTTTTAGAAAAGATGGCACATTTTGACCGAGAAGTGATTCCGGAAAGAAGAATGCATGCCAAGGGATCTGGTGCCTACGGAACTTTTACTGTTACGCATGACATTACTAAATATTCTAAAGCAGACTTGTTTTCTGAAATTGGCAAAAAGACAGAAATGTTTGTGCGTTTTTCGACTGTTGCAGGAGAAAGAGGCGCTGCTGACGCCGAAAGAGACATTCGTGGTTTTGCCATGAAGTTTTACACAAATGAAGGAAATTGGGACTTGGTAGGAAATAATACGCCAGTTTTCTTTTTCCGTGATCCGATGAAATTTCCTGATTTGAATCACGCTGTAAAACGCGATCCAAAAACCAATTTAAGAAGTGCTGATAATAATTGGGATTTTTGGACTTTATTGCCAGAAGCTCTTCATCAAGTTACAATTGTAATGAGCGACCGCGGGATTCCGAGATCGTATAGAGAAATGCACGGTTTCGGAAGCCATACTTTTAGTTTCATCAATGCGCAAAACGAAAGGCATTGGGTAAAATTCCATTTGGTTTCACAACAGGGAATCGAAAATTTATCAGATGAAGAAGCTGCTAAATTGGTGGGCGGAGATCGAGAAAGCCATCAAAGGGATTTGTTTAATGCCATTGAAGAAGGAAACTTTCCGAAATGGAAAATGTTTGTTCAGATTATGTCAGAAGAGCAGGCAAGAAACTATCGTTTTCATCCATTTGATTTAACTAAAGTTTGGTTAAAAGGAGATTTTCCATTAATTCCCGTTGGAGAATTTGAGTTAAATAAAAATCCAGAAAATTATTTTGCAGAAGTAGAGCAGGCGGCATTTAACCCGGCTCACGTAGTTCCTGGAATTGGTTTTTCTCCAGATAAAATGCTTCAGGGACGTTTGTTTTCTTACGGAGATGCTCACCGTTACCGTTTAGGGGTAAATAATTACCAGATTCCAGTAAATGCTTCTAGATGTCCGTATAACAGTTTCCACAGAGACGGAGCAATGCGTGTAGACGGAAATTACGGAGGAAGAAAACACTACGAACCAAACAGTTTTGGCGAATGGCAAGAACAGCCAGAAGTAAAAGAACCACCATTGGCAATTTACGGAGATGCTTACGCTCATAATTTTAGAGAAGACGATAATGATTATTTCACTCAGCCAGGACTTTTATTCAATTTGCTGACTGAGGACAAAAAACAGCTTTTGTTTAAAAACACAGCGGCACAAGTAGGAGGGGCACAGAAATTTATTCAAGTCCGTCATGTCAGAAATTGCTACCAAGCCGATCCAGCATATGGTGCTGGCGTAGCAAACGCTCTAGGAATGACAATGGATGAAGTAAATGCCTTTGATGACCCGAGATTGGCGATTAAAGCGAGATAAGTTTTTTTAGGTTCAGAGAGGCAGAGGTTCAAAGGGACAAAGGTTTTCTGAACTAGATTTATAAAATTAAACCCGACAGGTTTTTAAAACCTGTCGGGTTTGTTATTTTGAGATAATCATTGTCAGACTGAGTGAAGTCGAAGTTTTTTAGGTAAAGAAAAGCCTCTGTACCTTTGAACCTCTGCCTCTTTGAGCCTAAGAAAATACCACCGTCTTATTACTATAAACCATCGTTTTTCTTTCAGCGTGCAGTTTAATGGCTCTTGCCAAAACGATACGCTCCAAGTCGCGGCCTTTCATGATAAAATCTTCTACAGAATGAATATGGGAAACTCTTGCAATATCCTGTTCGATAATTGGACCTTCGTCTAATTCTTCTGTAACGTAATGGCTTGTAGCTCCGATAATTTTTACACCACGTTTAAAAGCCGAATGATACGGTTTTGCACCTGGGAAAGCTGGTAAAAACGAATGGTGGATATTGATGATTTTGTTTTCGTAAAGCGAAATCACTTTTGGAGTCACAATCTGCATGTAACGGGCCAAAACAATAAAATTGATCTGATATCTTTTCAAAAGTTCAATCTGCCTTGCTTCGCCTTCTTCTTTATTGTCTTTAGTGAAAGGAACATAGTGAAACGGAATATCAAAACGCTCAGCAATAGATCGCAAATCGTTATGATTGCTTATAATCATCGGAATCTCCACACCCAATTCATCGGCACTGTAACGACCTAAAATGTCAAATAAACAGTGATCGTATTTAGAAACAAACAAAGCCATTTTGGGCTTTTGCTCCTGATTGTACAAATCCCAAGACATATCAAAGTCCGCAGCAATGGTTTTGCTGAACTCTTCTTTTATGTTTTCAATATTACTGCCCTGATTGGTAAATTCACATTCTAAACGCATAAAAAATACATTCTGCTCCACATCAACATGCTGGTCGAT
The DNA here is from genome assembly GCF_003254565.1 of Flavobacterium nitrogenifigens. Lineage (GTDB taxonomy): Bacteria > Bacteroidota > Bacteroidia > Flavobacteriales > Flavobacteriaceae > Flavobacterium > Flavobacterium nitrogenifigens. The sequence continues at coordinate 24,596 of NZ_QJRI01000154.1, read as the reverse complement.
GTAGGTAATGTTTCCTTCTACCTTGGCAATAAAAGTAGTCACTGCGGCGATAATTCCTTTTTGGTCTTTACAATGAATGAGTATGGTAATTTTTTGCATTTCGGTCTTTTGTTTTTGGTTAGTTGCAAAGTTACAAAGGTTCAAAGTTGCAAAGGAAGCTTTGTACATTTGTAACTCTGTCTCTTTGTACCTTACTAGAAAAACTATTTTCCATCCTGCATTGCAAAAACCTTTTGTAATAAAGGAGTTGTTCGTGCAGAGATGTTATTTCTGATATCTTTTTCTTCAACAGCAATCATTTTAAAAACACCAGACAAAGCTCGATTAGTTGTATAGTCAGTCAAATCTGGGTTTACTTTTTTTACTAATGGAATAGTGTTGTATTTTGTTATAATTTTTGTCCAAACAGCATCTGCGCCTACTTTTTCGAAAGAACTTTTAATTACAGGATTAAATTTGGCGTATAATGCAGTTGTTGTGCTGTTTTGTAAATAACTTGTTGCAGCATTGTCAGTTCCTAAAAGAATGTTTTTGGCATCTGTAAAAGTCATATTTTTTACTGCTGTAACAAAAATCGGAGTTGCTTCTTTCACAGCATCTTCTGCAGCGCGGTTCAGCATTTTGATTCCTTCATCTGCAAGAGAGCTTAAACCTACTTTACGCAGAGTTGCATCTACTTTTTGCAATTCTTCTGGCATTAAAATTTTTACAGCTTCGTTTTTATAGAAACCATCTACTGCGGTTAATTTACTCACTTGTTGTGTAATTCCTTTATTTAAAGCTTCTTTTAATCCAGAAGCAATGTCAACAGTTCCTGAGCTTGGAATCTGAGATGCGATTTGAGGCAATTGATTTAAAGTCTGTTGTACCTGTGCGCAAGAAGTAAGCGAAAATGTAACGGCTAATAGTAAAATCTTTTTCATTATGGGGTTTTATTTAAGTTTCAAAAATACTACTTATTCAAAAACAACGCCACAATTTTATTTTAAGCAAACTAACATTTTGTTGTAAACTTAACATAAGAAAACTTAGCAACTTAGAATCTCATTTTCTTAGCAACTTAATTTATGGCCAAGCCATTCGAATATTATCCTGCCAATAGGTTTTGCTGGAAATATAAACAGGTTTTAGCAGCATTATAGGTTTATTATTCGCATCAAAATATTGAACGCGAATGATTTTTTCTTCAGAATCATCTTTCATATCAATATTTCCTTCGGCATCATCAATCAATTTCTTTTTTTTGAGATACAAAGAAGGTTTTTCAATACTATATTCTGTAACAGCTTCTCCGTTTAGTCTTAAGCTGCATCCAATTAAATTTCCGCTGCTGTCAAGTGATTCAATTCTTCTCAAGGTATTATTTTCATAATAATATATTTCAAAAGCAATCCTGCAAGATCCTAATTGGAGTTTATTATGCTGTAGTCGAAAACGCAGTATCTGGTTTTTAGCATTTGTAAATTCAATAGAGCCATTTCCCTGCGCATTAATATCATTGCGTAATATTTTAGCAGGCTTTGAAAACTGCTTAATTTGATTGGCGTAAACATGTAAATTTTTGGCAGATTGTGCAAAAGAAGAGATGCTCAGAAAAAGGACAAAGAAAAGACTGATAAACGATTTCATTTTAAAATTTTTGTTTGGGAGATAGATTTTTATTACTGCAATAAATCTATTTTTTCATTTGTATTCTCACTATAAACAGATATTTCACTGTATTTCTATTTTCCTCTTTTTTCGCCGTCAACAAACAAAGTTGCTTTGCCTTTTGAGTCTTTTAGTTGCACCTCATTTCGCGTTTCTTCTACATCAATTTTGTTCAGATTGATCGTGATTGTCATGCATAATAAAAGAAGGTTATTTTTTGATTTTAAGAATGTTCACAAAGATATTACTCTTCTAATCAAACAGAAACTTTTTGTGGTTTTATATAAGATATTCATCAAACAAAAAAATCATCTCATAAAAAAGATATAAGATGATTTAGATTAAGCTATGACAAGAGCAAAGAGCAATTTTTTTGTTCGAATTGTAGGTGTTTAATTGCTCTTTTGCCTTAAAGTATTATAATTTTTTGTTTGGGACAAAAAAGGCTTTAAACGTATTGTAGGCAATATAAATTTGGATTGTATATTGGGTTAATTTGATTTAGGTCGGCCAAAATGTTAGGTGGGCAATCTTTACCTCCAATTGCCAGATAAAATAAAGATTTTGAAATATAAAATGGTCTTAAAGGAAAGTTTCGCCATCCATACGATAAATTTTTCAAGAAATGTTTTAAGGCATATTTGAATGTTTTCTCTTCAGGACGAACAAAGTAAATACTTTTAAGTTTAGACATGATATTTGGAAACATTACAAATTTTCCGCCTTGTTGTATCAATAGATTAATTTCAAAAAGAGTTAATCCTTCAATATTCTCTGTTTTCATGATGTTAAAATTAGTGGTATTAATATGAAGCAAAGTTCGGAAGGATTTGAAAATTATTTTGTACGTAAAAATCTAAAAAGCAATAATTTAAGGTTTTTTTTTGAGAATAAAAAAAATCGAAAACCCGGTTGAACGAGTTTTCGATTTTAGTTTTATTTTTATAAAAATAATTTGCAGTAACAAATTTTTCAGTATTAATTAAATCGGCGTACTTTCCATAAACATGCTGAAAGAAGAAACTATTTTCACCGTTTTCATTTACTAAGGAAGTAAAATAAGTAATATAAAATTGATGTTTTTTTATTTCTGCAATAAATCTATTTTTTCATTTGTGTTTTCAATATAAACAGACATTTCACGATATTTCCATTTCCCTCTTTTTTCGCCAACAACAAATAAAGTTGCTTTGCCTTTCGGACCTTTCAACGGCACCTGTACATCACAGGTTCGTACATCATTATGTGAAGTGACAGTTCCAGAAACCATTCCGTCTGTTTCGACAGGAGAACCGAGTTTTTCAACTACGAGTTTATTATTTTCTACAGCTAACATAGATTCTTTATAGGCTTCAGAATCTTTAAGAACCGAAGTTACTTCATAGAAAATTCCTCCAATAAATAAAGCTGCTAATATGATAAGAGTTAGGCATCCGCTGGGAATAAGCCATTTCCAGTTTCGGTTTAACCAGCTTTGTTTTGGTATTAGCTCATTAGAATCTTCCATAGATTAATTAATTTTTAGGTTAAAAAGATAAAGCTAAAATAAGAATAAATTTCATTGATTTTCAGTGTTTTATATTAAATAAAAAATCACCTTATAAAATTCAATAAGGTGATTTTAGTTTTGAAATTATTTGAGTTTTATCGATTGCTAAAAGCAATTTCTTCTAGTGCTACGGGATCAGTTACAGTTTTTGAAACTTCTTGTTTTCTCATACAATCATTGTCTCCAGTTCCTGTACTTAAAATTAGTTTTTTGGGAATAATTGGTTTTTTATCGAAGATTGTGGCGTATAATAAAACAGCTTGCAAAAATCCGCCATCATTTATAAAATGCAAGGTGCTTTTGCCATCACGAAGATTATCTTTGTTGTTTGTTAAGTATTTATAACCATTTTTACCTTCATATGCATCTTTAACAGCATCGCCAACTCTTAACAAACCTGCATTTTTAATAAATGCAGCTGCCAAAATGGTATTTTTTCGTAATTCCTTATAATAATTATAGTATTCCGAATTTATATAAGATAAGGGAGACATGTTTTGATAGACATATATTGCTGCATCTGGACTGTTTTTATGTATTTTTTGCGCAAATAATTTCAAATTGTCTCTGTATTTAGAAAGATTTGTTAGTGCAATTGGTGTCGATTCCTGAATAATAACATAATCATAATAATTTCCATCCTTATCTATATTAGAAAAATTTTGGTTAGCCTCTGTTTTATTAGTAAAATAGACCTTGTCGAGGGGAACTCCCATTGTTACTAACTGCTGAATATTTACATTTTGATTATTCGCATTACATAATTCCTGAAATAAAGTAGGAGCACTTACATAATATTCTGTGTGACTATTTCCTATAAATAATATACGTGGTGGTCCAATGGCTTTTGGCGGTTTTGGTTTCCTGATTCCATCAGAAGTCATTAGATTTTCTGATGCCGAATTATGGCAGGAAGTAATAAGTGTTGAAACAATAACACTAAGAAACAAAATATGTTTTTTCATTGTTGATTTTCTATTAAAAAAAGATTTGCAAATCTCTCTTTAACGTATAATCCTATCAGTCTCAAAAGGCTTTTAAAATAATAGATTAAGACAAAAAAATCACCTTACAAAACTTATAAGATGATTTTTAGGAAAAGATTTTGAAACTATATCAATACGATAGTTCTAAGTGTGGCGTATAAATAGGTCTATTGGTGTCTAAATCTTTTAATATAGTATCAGTATAATCTTTCCCGCCTTTCATTAGATAAAATAATGATTTAGCGATATAAATTGGGGCAAAAGGGAAAATACGCCAGCTTAGGGAAACATTCAGAAAAAAGTGTTTTAAGGCATATTTGAATGTGCCTTCATTTGGGCGTATAAAATAAATATTAGATTTCTTAATCTTTTTCACCATTTTAGAAATAATGAAAGGAAATATTATAAACTTTCCTCCTTGTTGAATTAAAACGTTTATTTCAAACATGGTAAGACCTTCTGTATTATTCGTTTTCATAATAGTTTAGTTTTAAACATTTACAAAAATGGGGCTGAATTGTACTGCAAAATAAAGCAAGATCTAAAAATGTTATTACCCTTAAAAGATTTGAAAATAACACTTTACGACTTTTTTTGTTGATTAATAAAAGAGAGGATTTATCAAAACAAATTTGATAAATCCTCTCTTAAAATTATTGGCGTAAATTATTGATTTACAATTGCAGTGCCGGGAAGCGTTTCTCCGCCTGGATTGGCATCTTTTTCGTAAACATCTTGAAAGAAACCAACTTCTCCTTTTTCATTTACCAATGAAGTAAAATATGTAATGAAAATGGGTACTTTTTTTGTCAGTTTAAAACTGTTCTCTACTTTACCGTCCATAGCTTTATCGATTTTTGCCTGAGTCCATTCTGGATAATCTTTCAGCATGGCAACAGCAAGTTCTTTAGCCATTTTTACATTAATACATCCGTGGCTGAAAGTTCTTTTTTCAAAATCGAACAAAGTTTTAGATGGCGTATCGTGCATATATATATCATCAGGATTTGGAAACACGAATTTTACCAATCCTAAAGAGTTATCTGGTCCTGGTTTCTGTCTTACTTGACCGTTAACCATTTCCATATTTTTTTCTTCAAGATAATTTGGATCTTCAGCCATTTTAGATCTTAATTCATTTTGTACAATACTTTGCGGGACTGTCCAATAGGGGCTAAAAACAATTCGATCAATTTCTCCATTAAAAATGGTAGTTTTAGTCAAAGGTGCCCCGACAAATACAGGGGAAGTCAAAACTACTTTTCCGTTTTTTACATAAATCAATTCGTAAGAAGGAACGTTAACCAAAACATACTCATCGCTGGCAGCAATTTTGGCCGAAATCTCACGGCATCTTTCCATGTTAAGTTTTAAAGTTGTAAGCTTATCTTCAAGCGGAATATTCATTTCGTTAATGTGCTCTTCAGCCAAAATATAATTCGGTTTAAATCCGTTGCGGACTTTGTATTTCATTACAGCATCCATTAATTCACGATCATAAACATTGCTTTTAGAATCGGTTTTTAGATCTCCTAATAAATACAAACGAGTTCTAACTTGTGCAATAGTGCTTGAAACTGCATCTGGACGTAACTCTTTATATGGAGATTCTTCTGGAACAATAGGTCTGTATTTGCTAGATTTTTCTAATCTTTTGTATTTTTTAAGAGCATCTTGCAGTTTGTAATATTGGTCAAATTCAACTTTTTCATTTGTTGCAATTGCTGTTGTTTCTTGCTCTTCCAATGTGCTGTAGTTTAAGAAATCTTTCAGCATATCATTATAAGCCAATTTTTTCTTGTCGGCATTACTTTTTTTAGTGTAGACTATATATAATGAACTCAAAAGCATATCTGCATCGGTTTGAGAAAGTGTGCTTTTATCTGATGAAGCACTAAACAATTGATCTATTTCTTTTTGATAAGGAATAATTAAATCATTTGTTTTTTTTGCTTTTTCATACAAAACAGAACCAAACTCATTGATTTCATCTTCGTCAAACCAAATAGTTCCTAGTGTTCTGGTTTTGTACAACGACATGATATCCGATTTATATTTTTTTAAATCAGAATACCTTTTAAAGAATCCGTTCGAAATTTCGTTTACATCATTTTGACTGCGGTAAACGGTTGAATGATTTGAAGCTTTTTTATATTTAAAATTGTTGTTTTCAATTCTGTTAAAAGAAAATAGAAAAAAACTCAAACTTAAAATTACGGTGAATGAATATAATGTTTTCATTTTTTTAATTTTTACGTTATTACTTTTCTGTGTAAGTTTTTAGGTAAAAATTTGGGGTTTTTCTACACTGCTAAATTACTACTGAAGAGCTCGAAACATGTTTTCTGATTTTATTTAAATGTTGCGAAATTGCCATGTCTTTAAGCTTTCTTTAACTTATATCAACATGCGTTAAGAATTGTTACCTTTATATTGAAGAAAAAATATTTTCTTATTTATTAACATAATGTTATTTGACTGATCAAATATTAAAATAATTTGTACATTGGTCGCTTAAAATTATCATATTCATAAAATGGAACAACAAATACCATATATTCCTAAAAATAAAGTAAGAATTGTTACTGCTGCTTCGCTTTTTGACGGACATGATGCAGCCATAAATATTATGCGACGCATTATCCAGTCTACAGGTGTTGAGGTAATTCACCTTGGACATGACAGAAGCGTAGAAGAAGTGGTAAATACCGCTATTCAAGAAGATGCCAATGCAATTGCAATGACTTCTTACCAAGGCGGACACAACGAATACTTTAAATATATGTATGATTTGCTTCGCGAAAAAGGAGCTGGGCATATTAAGATTTTTGGCGGCGGAGGCGGAGTGATTCTTCCAAGCGAAATTTCAGAATTACATGAATATGGAATTACTAGAATTTATTCTCCAGACGATGGACGTTCTCTAGGTTTGCAAGGAATGATTAATGACTTGGTTCAGCGTGCTGATTTTCCTATCGGGGATAAATTAAACGGTGAAGTAGATCATATCGAAAACAAAGTTCCAACAGCAATTGCGCGTTTGATTTCGGCAGCAGAAAACTTTCCAGAAATTGCAAAACCTGTTTTTGATAAAATTCATGAAAATAATGCGACTTCTAAAATTCCAGTTTTAGGAATCACAGGAACAGGAGGAGCAGGAAAATCTTCTTTGGTGGACGAATTGGTTCGCCGATTTTTAATCGATTTCCCAGAAAAAACAATCGGATTGATTTCTGTCGATCCTTCTAAGAGAAAAACAGGAGGAGCACTTTTAGGAGACAGAATCCGTATGAATGCCATCAATAATCCTCGTGTTTATATGCGTTCGCTGGCGACACGTCAGTCAAATTTGGCTTTGTCTAAATATGTAGCCGAAGCGATTCAGGTTCTAAAAGCGGCAAAATACGATTTGATTATTCTGGAAACTTCAGGAATTGGTCAGTCTGATACTGAAATTATGGATCATTCAGATGTTTCTTTATATGTAATGACACCAGAGTTTGGAGCGGCAACACAATTGGAAAAAATCGATATGCTTGATTTTGCCGATTTAGTGGCTTTAAACAAATTTGATAAACGTGGTGCGCTTGATGCTTTGCGCGATGTAAAAAAACAATATCAAAGAAACCATAATCTTTGGGATAAAAGCCCAGACGAAATGCCAGTTTTCGGAACGATTGCATCGCAGTTTAACGATCCTGGAATGAACACGCTTTACAAGGCAATTATGGATAAAGTGGTTGAAAAAACGGCTTCAGATTTGAAATCGACTTTTACCATCACAAAAGAAATGAGCGAGAAAATCTTCGTGATTCCTCCTGGAAGAACGCGTTATTTATCGGAAATTGCAGAGAATAATAGATCTTATGACGAAATTGCACTTTCGCAGCAAAAAGTAGCTCAGAAATTATACGGAATTTTCAAAACCATTGAATCGGTTTCTGGTAAAGTTCCTCAGATTACAAAAGCAGGAATTGACGATTCGACTGTTTTACCAAGCGGAATTGCAGAACACGACGAAAACAGAATCTTTTTAAATCTTTTACTAAATCAATTCGATAAAGTAAAAATGGACTTAGATCCGTACAATTGGGAAATTATTCTGAATTGGGATGAAAAAGTAGCGAAATACAAAAATCCGGTTTACTCGTTTAAAGTCCGTGATAAAGAAATCAAGATTGCAACGCATTCTGAGAGTTTATCACATTTACAGATTCCGAAAATTGCTTTGCCTAAATATGAAGGCTGGGGCGATATCTTGCGTTGGAATTTACAGGAAAATGTTCCTGGAGAATTTCCGTTTGCTTCGGGACTATATCCGTTTAAACGTGAAGGCGAAGATCCTTCAAGAATGTTTGCGGGCGAGGGCGGACCAGAACGAACCAATAAACGTTTTCATTATGTGAGCGCGGGAATGCCTGCAAAACGTCTTTCGACAGCTTTTGACAGCGTAACTTTATACGGAAACGATCCAGATTTGCGTCCGGATATTTACGGTAAAATTGGAAATGCAGGAGTTTCAATCTGCTGCCTTGACGATGCAAAAAAACTATATTCAGGTTTCGATTTGGTTCATGCTTTGACTTCGGTAAGTATGACCATTAATGGACCTGCGCCAATGCTGTTAGGTTTCTTTATGAATGCCGCAATCGATCAGCAATGCGAGATTTATATCAAAGCAAATGATTTAGAAAAAGAAGTTGAGGCAAAAATCAACAAACTTTATAAAGATAAAGGAATCGAAAGACCGAAATACCAAGGCGAACTTCCTGCCGGAAACAATGGTTTAGGATTGATGCTTTTGGGTGTTACGGGAGATCAGGTTTTGCCTTTGGAGGTTTATAACGAAATAAAAGTAAAAACGTTAGCTCAAGTTCGTGGAACGGTTCAGGCCGATATTTTAAAAGAAGATCAGGCGCAAAACACTTGTATTTTCTCCACCGAATTTGCACTGCGCTTAATGGGCGACGTTCAGGAATATTTTATCACTAAAAACGTTCGTAATTTCTATTCAGTTTCGATTTCAGGATATCATATTGCCGAGGCGGGAGCGAACCCAATTACGCAATTGGCCTTTACGCTTTCAAATGGTTTCACTTACGTGGAATACTATTTGAGCCGCGGCATGAACATCAACGATTTTGGACCAAACTTATCTTTCTTCTTCTCCAACGGAGTAGATCCAGAATATTCAGTAATTGGTCGTGTGGCGCGTAAAATTTGGGCAAAAGCCATGAAAAACAAATACGGAGCCAACGAGAGAGCACAAATGCTGAAATATCACATTCAAACTTCTGGACGTTCGTTACACGCGCAGGAAATTGATTTCAATGATATTAGAACGACTTTACAGGCTTTATACGCGATTTATGATAACTGTAATTCATTGCACACAAACGCTTATGACGAAGCGATTACAACGCCAACAGAAGAATCTGTTCGTCGTGCAATGGCGATTCAGTTGATTATTAATAAAGAGTTAGGTTTAGCGAAAAACGAAAACCCAATTCAAGGTTCGTTCATCATCGAAGAATTAACTGATTTAGTTGAAGCTGCAGTTCTTCAAGAATTCGATAGAATTACAGAACGTGGCGGAGTTCTTGGCGCAATGGAAACGATGTACCAAAGATCTAAAATTCAGGAAGAAAGTTTGTATTATGAAACTTTAAAACACAACGGAGATTTCCCAATCGTGGGTGTAAACACGTTCTTGAGTTCAAAAGGTTCGCCAACGGTAATTCCAGCTGAGGTTATTCGTGCAACCGAAGAAGAAAAACAATACCAGATTACGATGCTGGATAACTTGCACAATTTCCACGAAGCAAAAGTAAACGAGCATCTAAATACGTTACAGCAAGCCGCTATTAAAAACGAAAACTTATTCGATCATTTAATGGAAGCGACAAAGGTTTGTTCTTTGGGTCAGATTACTTCGGCGTTGTTTGAAGTTGGTGGGCAGTATAGAAGGAATATGTAATTTTTGATTTTTAATTATATGGAAAAACCTCTCAGAAATGAGAGGTTTTTTATTTGAATGAACCTTTAATAAGGCCAAAGGCCTATAATCATCCAGCATTGGGCAAAGCCCAATGTCTGTAATAACATCCAATAAGAAAGCGCTGAAGGGGCGCAAGCTATTAGATAATGAGAATATCTATCGCCCTTTCAGGGCTTAGAGTTACATTGAGTGTTATGTGATAGGACATTCTGATAGGGTTGATAGGGCGTTGCCCTATTTTATAGCTGTTAACCTTTCAAGCTTTTATGCAGGTTTTTAAGAATCTGAGTCATTTAATAAATTTCATAGAATAATCCTATTATCAAATATAGCCCGTGGTTTCAACCACGGGTACACAATGCAAGCAAGACAAATATTACGTTCCCGTGGTTGAAACCACGGGCTATGTTTATATCGTTTTGGAATAGCAAATAAGAAAATGGTATTATTTTCTCCTTACGTCAGAAATGACAAATATTGTGTCTAAATGTTGCAGTTAAATATTCTCACCCATTTGGCTTATATCGCAACGCATCGTTGTGAGTATTGGTTCAAATCCTGCCTTTTTATAAGCGTTGACAGCGGCTTCATTATCATGATATACATCTAATCTAACTTCGGTTATTCCCTGAGATAAAACCCATTTCTTAAGATGATCGATTAATAGATTATTAAGGCCACGTCCTCTAAATTCTGGATCTACAAACATAAAACCAAGATACCCGAAAAATTCATGTTTTTGATAAGGTTTAGCTTGTCTGATTTGTGCATATCCACAACCAATAATTTGATTGCTAAAGTCTATAACCAAAAGTTCTGACTTGGGGTCAGAAATAAATTCCTCTATACTATAATAAAAAATCTCTCCTTCTTTTAATGTTATGTCAAAGGGTCTTTCTGCATTTACTAAAAATTGAAGAAATTCGGCAAGTTTAGGTAAATCTGTATTTACAGCTTGCCTGATCGATATATCTTTTGTGTTGTCATTCATATCTCAAATATATTGAAAATAAATTTGCTTCGCTATTGTGAATGTCTTGCTTGTGAACATAAAGTTTATTTTATCCAGTTTGTCATAAATGACAAGATTGTGGGGATCTTATTTTAAATAACAAAAAGCCTCATTTCTAAAAGCTTTAGTTGTCTAAACATATTTTAAAAGTAATATATTTGAGCGAATTTATTTATATAAAAAAAAGATGAATATTCCGCAGTTACTTATTCTTTTAAGACTTTTAATGGCGCCGGTAATTTTATTTCTAGGCTGGAAATTTGGAGAAAACGGTGCTTTAGCAATTTTGATTCTTATGTATATCGGTTTGTTTAGTGATATTTTTGATGGAATAATTGCCCGAAAACAAAATATTTCAACAGAAAAATTACGACGATTGGATAGCCAGGTCGATATGCTGTTTTGGGTTTCAATAGGAGTTAGTTCGTGGTTTATATTTCCTCAACTTATCAATGCAAACATCTATTATATAGGTTTGCTTTTTGGTATGGAAATTTTATGCTACATAACCAGTTTCGTTAAATTTGGGAAAGAAACCTGTACGCATGCTTTTCTTTCTAAACTTTGGGGCTTAACGCTACTTGCTGCTTTTACGTCAATTTTAGGATTTGGACATACAGGATTTCCATTTGCATTAGCAATAATTATGGGATTAATATCTCATTTGGATGTAATACTGATCATTTTAATATTGCCGAATTGGCAGCATGATATTCCAAGTTCTTATCATGCTTATTTAATTAGAAAAGGTATTGCGTTTAAAAAGAGTAAATTATTGAATAGTTAAGAAATTGAATTAACTAATTTAAATGAAAGTAGTACTAGAAAATAAAGGCATTAAAACAGATACTTATTATATACCACCTTTTACTTTGTATGAAGGTGAAATAATTGTTTTGTATTTGTACAATGGAAAACATTTATATGATACTGAGATTTTTCTCAGAAATATTTTTTGTGGTAAAATCAAGCATGAAAATGTGACCTTGTATAGAAAAATGACCTTTGCTGAGGATTTGAAAAGATCTTACTTCAGGGATACTTTTTTTCCTTTAACAACAGTAAAAAGATACCTTCAGAAAAGTGCAAATCGTAAGAGTCCATTGTATCAAAAAATATTTGAAGATAAATGGAAATGGATAACGCCTGAAACAAGATTGGAGAAAATACCAGGTACGCCTAAAAAGCTGTTGACCTTATATGCGGCGCTTTCAAAGACGAAAGATATAGTATTTGATCTTGGAGCATTGGATGATGAAGGGTATGAGTATTCCTTTAAAGCAATAGAAGGAATTATAAAACAAGATGGCGGTTCGGCAATTTTATTGCATTGTTTTGATAATATGGAAGAATATGCATCTAATATTGTTTCCCTTGAATGGAACGCGGGTTATCCTCCGGAGGGAAATGAATTTCAATTCAATATTTAAATAGAAAGTTATTTCTTTAAAATAAAAAACCTCTCAGAAATGAGAGGTTTTTTTGTTTATAGATTTTTACTTATATATTTACATTTAATAAGAAACTTACTAAATAGACCCCAATGAATAGAAAACTACTTTTATTTTTTATACTGTGTATTTTTATCGAAACCAGTGCTCAACAGAAAATATATGATTTCACGAGCCATACATGGGGATTTAGGCAATTTAATGGAAAGCTGATATTCGAAGCAAGTGAAGCTGATACTGGACGCGAAATATGGGAAAGTGATGGGACTACTTCTGGCACAAAATTAATAAAAGATATATACCCAGGTTTAGAATCTTCTGTTACAGGACTAGAAACAGGTACAGCAATCAATAATATTTTTTATTTTATTGCAAAAGATGAAAGTTCTTCTGGAGAGATATGGAAAACAGATGGAACAGAAGCTGGAACTGTAAAAGTTACAAATTTTATTGATGGAAGAACTTCGAGTCTTACAGCTGTTGGAAATTCAATTTATTTTTTAATTCAGGAAGAATATAAATTGCAGGTTTGGAAAACAGATGCAACAACAGGAGTATCAGTATTGATTAAAGATAATATGCCAATTTGGAATACACCATCTTTTCAAGGCAAATGCAATAACACCTTTATATTTACATTTCAGCCTTATGGAACAAATGATTCCAGAGTTTGGAGGAGTAATGGAACTTCAGAAGGTACTTTTCCAATAACAGGCGAAATAGATGGAAATGGATCTTATCCTAGTGGCACATCTGGATTAACACAATATATAGAACATAATAATAAATTGTATTTTGTTAGTAGAAATTATTTGCATGAAACTGATGGAACCCTTGAAAACACAAAAGTGATAGGTGACGTTTGGATAGCCCAACAGTATTTGGTGCATCATAGTAGTGTTATCGAGGCAAACAATAATTTGTATTTTATGTTTTTTTCTGCCGATTTGAACAAATTGTCGATATGGAAATTTGATTCAGTTAATAGCAATGTAGCCGAAATATACAGCAAAACAAGTAATCACTATTTTTCTCCCTCAAATTTTACTAAAACAGATAATTCTTTGCTTTTTTCAAGCGCAAATGAAACAGGAGGGGCGTCTTTAGTGTCATTAAATCTTTTAGACAATACAGTGAAAAATTTTGGAGAAATATCAAACGGTATAGAAAAGCCTTTTATTTTTATAGACATGATAGACGCCTCTACACTTTTGAAAATTAATGATAACGAATATTATATAGCATCAGTAGTCGAAGATAATTTTACAAAAGGGTTTATTTTAAATTTAAGTTCAAATTCGCTTCAGCAAATTAGTGCATTGGAAAATGTGGTAAGATTTGTTTCTTTCAATGATTATCTCTATTATTCTAAAGATAAGATGTTCTGGAAGTATGCTAATAACTTAAGTGTTCCAGTAGTAGAGAATAAATTGTCTTTAGTTTTCTATCCAAATCCTTCAAGAGATTTTATAAGTATAAAGGCCGAAAATGATACTCAGATTGAAGGTTTGCAAATTTTTGATTTGAACGGAAGATTGGTAAGTACTCCATCATTGGATTTAAATAATAAAATTGATATTTCTAAATTGAATCAAGGTTCATATCTATTGAAAGCAAAAGTGAATGGAGCTTTGATTTCGAAGAAAATAATCAAAAACTAACGGGAGCATAAAGTAATGTGCGAGACACTTATGGAATGAGAACAATAAAATTTTTAAGTTATCCTGTAAATAAAAAACCACTCAAAAATGAGAGGTTTTTTTATATCTGTTTCAAGAAATTAAACTTTCTTTTTTATCGTTGTTTTCGGTTTACGTTTTAGTTTTTCTATTAAAGCATCGGCTTTTGCATTTTCACAAATAAAACGTAACGATTCTGCGTAGCGGTAATAATATACAGGTTCTAAATCTGTGGTAAGGGAAAATAGTTTGGAGTACCATTCGGCCGCTTTTTCGAGTTCGCAGTTTGAATACGATGAATTTCCAAGTTTTTGAAACAAGTCTACAGATCTGTACCCCTTTGCAGCAACCTTCTCGTAGGTTTTTATAACGTCGACATAAGCGTATTTTTCGCCGACTTTATCGGTTCTATAATAGGTTTCATTTTGCGCAGCTGCACGAAATGAAAATACGATTAACAGTACTAAAATAGCTAGTTCTCTCTGCATAGGTTTTTAGTTTTGGTTGTGGTATTTAATCGTATTCATTAATTGTTTTTGAAAATCTTAAAACTGCAAAAAGCAGTTAAAAACAATTATAAACTTCACTTATTTATTTTTATTGTATGCTTAATGCAATTTTAGTGTACAAATATATGTAAATCAATAATATGAAGTAAGTTTAGACGATGTTTTGTAAATAAAACCTGTTATATTACATTTTTAAAAGCAATTGATTTTAAATGTTTTGCAGAAATTGGCAGAAAATGATTTACAGCTTCATTATTATATAATAACTTTATATAAGTAAAGAATATCAAAATGACAATACAGGAATATCTGAATAGAATAGAGGCCTTGCACAATGAGAAAAGCAAAACTGCATATCCAAATGATTCAGATTTGGAATTTTGCATTCAACAAATAAAAGAAATCAATACTGAGCCATCTTTTTCTTTTGATGTTTTATTTCAAACGCCAGCTTCGGAAATAATAATTGTAAATAATGATGTTATAAAAATCTTTGCAGATCATTTAGGGTTGCTCTTCTTAGAAGAAAAAGAATCTGGAAATGTTTGTTTTGCCAACAGTGAAGAGGTGCGTCCGGAATATCGACAGAGTTTCAACCTGATAGATTTCTTAGATTATATTTATGCTTTTATGCATTCTTCTGTATATAAAGAATCGAAAATAATAATGATTTCATCAGAGACCACGCTTTTTTGGAAGCTGGTAAAAATGGGTTCGGATTTGAAAGGAAAATATAAATAAGGAGATAATTTATTTGAGTTGCTTACTGCTTAAATTTGTTGCTGAGAATTATCATTTAAAAGTTATTATTGAAAAAAAATGAAGGTTTTTTCTTATTTTTGTAAAATAGAATAATATAAAGAAAAATGAAAGAAGAAGGAGTTATTCAAATATTTGAAAAGAAGAAGGTAAGGACAGTTTGGGACGAAGAACAAGAAAAATGGTATTTTTCTATTATTGATGTTATACAAGTATTAACTGATAGTCTTAATGCAAGAAAGTATTGGAGTGTACTAAAACTTCGCCTAAAGAAAGAAGGCAGTGAGTTGACTACAAATTGTAGTCAACTGAAAATGCAAGCCACCGATGGTAAATATTATAAAACAGATGTCGCAGATACGGAACAATTATTTAGATTAATACAATCTATTCCTTCTCCAAAAGCAGAACCCTTTAAATTATGGCTTGCACAAATTGCATCTGAACGTTTAGATGAAATGCAAGATCCTGAAATAACGATAGATCGAGCTTTAGAACAATATATGCAGCTAGGTTATTCAGAAAGTTGGATTAATCAGAGATTAAAAAGTATCGAAATTCGAAATGAATTAACTAGAGAATGGAAAAACAGAGGTGTTAAGGAAGGAATGGAGTTTGCCATTTTAACAGATATTATTTCAAAAACCTGGTCTGGAAAAACAACAAAAGAATATAAAATACTAAAAGGACTGAAAAAGGAAAATTTGCGAGATAATATGTCTAATACTGAATTAATTTTGAATATGCTTGCAGAAGCGTCTACTAAAGATATTTCAAATGCGACAAAACCTGAAAATTTTGATGAAAGTAGGGAAGTAGCAAAACAAGGAGGGAATGTTGCTAAAGTTGCTCTAAACGAATTGGAATCTAAAACAGGAAAAAAAGTAGTAACTTCTTTGAACTCGAAAGATTTTATCGAGAAAAGAATTGAGAAATAGAATGAAAACAAAAAAAGCAGCTCCTGGTACGAGCTGCTTTTCTAATTTTTAGGGCAAAAAATTAACGACGGAAAGATGGACTCTGGTTTACAGATTGGTCTAACTTTACAGTCTTAACTTTTTTCGCAGCGACTTTAATTTCGTGTTTTGCAACTTTGTCGTTTGCTTTCACTTCAAGAACATAAGTTCCAGCAGGAAAACTTTCTAAACTAATTGTTTTTGAAACTTCTAATTTGTCTGCTGCAGATTCTCCCGCATAAAGTAAGTTGTGATTCTCGTCGTAGATTGAGAAAGATGCATTTTCTACAGTGTCTAAAGTAAAGCTAACTACTTTTCCGTTTCCTGTTTTGATATTTAAAATGTAATCACCTTTTCCATCAATGGCGTAGGTAAACACAGTCGCTAAAAAAAAGGCAGCAACTAAACCAGCTTTGGTAAATTTTGTCATGTTTTTTTTAAATTGTTAATTACTAAATGTGGAACGCGTAAAACTACAAATACAAATTTAATTTTTAGCAATAAAAAGGTGTTTTTAAATCATTAAGTTATTGAATTGTAATCATTTCGGCATTTTGTTTAAACTATGTACGTATTTACTGGGCTTTTGGATTGCTTTTTAGAAAATAATTTTTAACACTTAAAAATCAAATAGTTGTAATTAATAAGAATAATTTTCAGAAAATGATCCTTGCCTATAATTTTATATTTGCCATAAAATAAAAAAACAGCTCCTATAACCACAAAGAGCTGTTTCTTAAAACGTAATTTTTAAATTTTCTAACCTCGATTTATACCTTTTTTGTGCGTATAGATTCTTAGCGTGAAGCAACACTTGAATTTTTAGCAAAACCAGCTTTATAGACCAATGAAACTGCATTTCTTGATAAAGATGCATTATCATCTATTGTAATTTCATATTTTGCTTTTTTCATGTTGTCTTCTACTTCTAAGAAATAAGTCCCTTCAGGAAATTCTTCTAGACTGAAAGTTCTTAAAATTCCATTTTTTCCAGATGCACTTTCAGAATAAATTAAAGTTCCATCCTTGTCATAAATAGCTAAATTGGCTTTCTGTACTTTGTTAAGTGCGAAAGTGATCAGTTTTCCATTAGCTTTTAATACATGAAGATTAAATTCTCCATTTCCATCAATTGCGTAAGTGCTTATTCCTGTGAAAAGCAACGCTGCTACTAAACTCAATTTTGCAATCTTTTTCATGGTACTTAGGTTTTAAATTATTAGTTCTAATTCTCTGATGCTAAATTACTTATGTATTGCGTGAAAAAGCGCAACTGTATTTTCCTATTTCTATGCTATATTCTCATTTACGAAACCGTTATAGGTTAAAACGTGAATTATTTTTAATGTTTTTGTTAATTCATTTATTATTTTTCAATGTTTTTCTTGATTTTGAATTTACAATGAGCTAAGAATTTATTTACATATAGAATGTGTGTTTAACCGCAAAGCTCGCAAAGATTTACGCAGAGAGCGCTAAGAATTATTATACAAGAGTTTTATAAAAGCTAAAAAGTTCGCAAAGCTTTGCCAAAAAAACTTTGCGAACTTTGCGTAGACCTTTGCGTCTTTGCGGTAAAAAAAACAAAAAAAACAGCTCAATAACCACAAAGAGCTGTTTCTAAAACTTTTGAAAGTTTTTAAACTTACTAACTATCTAACCTCACTTTTATACTTTATGAAAGCATAAACTTTTTTAGCGTGTTGCCACACTTGTATTTTTAGCAAAACCTGCTTTGTAAACTGAAGAAACAGCGCTTTTAGATAAAACAGTTGAATCGTCAGTAATAGTGATTTCGTATTTTGCTTTTTTTGTATCGTTTTCTACTTCTAAGAAATAAGTTCCTTCTGGAAACTCTTCTAGACTAAAAGTTCTTAAAATTCCATCTTTACCTGAAGCGGTTTCAGAATAAATTAGAGATCCGTCTTTGTCATAAATAGCTAAGTTGGCTTTTTGTGTTTGGTTAAGACCAAATGTGATCATTTTACCATTAGCTTTAATAACATGCAGATTAAAATCTGCTGTTCCATCAATTGCATATGTGCTAATTCCTGTAAAAAGCAACGCTGCTACTAAACTCAATCTAATAATCTTTTTCATGGTATTTAGTTTTTAAATTAATAGTTCTAATTCTCTGATGCTAAATTACTTTAGTTGTAAGTAAAAAATCAATACTATATTTGCTGATTTCGATGCTATATTCTCATTTACGAAACCGTTATATGTTAAAATTTGAATTATTTTTAGCATTTTCACTAAAACGCCTATTATTTTTCAAAGTTTTTAATGGTTTTTAATTTACAATGGCATAATGATTTCTTTAAAAAATGTAGGAAGTTTTGAAAGATGCTAAGGTTTTGAGATACTAAGATTCTAAGTTTTTATTTGGATTGTGTATTGTAACGCAAAGGGTGCAGAGGTCACGCAAAGTTCACAAAGGTTTATTTGAGTAATTTTATAGAATAAAAAAAGTTCGCAAAGCTTTATGAAATAAAACTTTGCGAACTTTGCGGTTAAAATAAAAAAGTATAGAGCAAAAAAAAAACAGCTCAGTAACCACAAAGAGCTGTTTTTAAAACTTTTGAAAGTTTTTAACTTACTAACTATCTAACCTCACTTTTTATACTGTATTAGAGTATAAAGTTTTAAGTGCCGTGAAGAATTGCACTTAACCTTAATATTTTCTTAGTTAAGAGAAACAGTTCCTTTTGAAGACAAAACAGAACTATTAGCGTTAACAGTAATATCGTATTTTACTTTTTTGAAGCTATCAGCAACTTCTAAAATATATTTTCCTTGTGGGAATTCTTCTAAACTGAACGTTCTTAAGATTCCGTCTTTACCAGAAGCGTTTTCAGTATAGATTAAATCACCATTTGTATCGTATATACTAATAACTGCTTTTTGCAATTGATTAATTCCAAAAGCAATTACCTTGCCATTTCCTTTTAATACGTGAAGATTTAACGTTTCATTGCCATCAATTGCATAAGTACTCATTCCTGTTAGAAGTACTGCACATACTAAACTTAATTTCATAATCTTTTTCATATTCTATAGTATTAAATTTTTTTTGTTCATTTCTCTGATGCAAAGTTATAGCAGCATATGTGGTATTTTAACATCTGTATTTTCCAATTTATATGCTATATTCTCATTTACGAAACCGTTATATGTTAAAATTTGACTTTAATGTTGTGTTTTTGTTAATTTGATTGTTTTTATTCAAAGTTTTTAAAAAACGCATTGCTTATTAAAATTTCTATTTTTCTTACAATTTTTAGCATATTTATATAAAATCAGGTTTTAAATAGGATAAATAGAAAAAAAGTGATGAAAAAAAATAAGACTCTAAAAAAAAGCTGATTTTGATATAAATTTTTCAGCGTTAAGAATGTTATTTTAATGTAAAATTCGCATTTACGAAACCGTTATAGGTTAAAATTTAAATTATTTTAGGTGATTTTGTTAAATTTGCTATTATTTTTTAAAGAAATTATCATGAAGACTATTGCCCCAGCTCTAGAAGTGATAACTAACTCATACGGAAGTTCTTTTACCTACACTAAACACGCCGAAAAGACCAATAGCAAAGCTCATTTATGGCATTATCATCCAGAAATTGAGTTGGTTTATATAAATGGCGGGGCTGGAAAAAGACAAATAGGAAGCCATGTTTCTTATTATACCAATGGTAGTTTACTTTTAATAGGAGCTAATTTACCGCATTGCGGTTTCACAAATGAACAAACAGGAAATACAAATGAAACTGTTATTCATATAAAACCTGAATTTTTGGGAAGCGATTTTTTTGTTGCTCCCGAAATGAAAAAGGTGCAAAATATTTTGAAACAAGCTAAGGGCGGAATTGCTTTTGGTGGTGAAACGAAAAAGCGTATCGGAAAGAAAATTGAAATGATGGAAAACGAACCTCCATTTCAAAGATTAATGACGCTTTTGAATGTTTTAGACGAACTGGAATCAGCTGAGGAATATACCATTTTAAATGCTGACGGATTTTCGATGGAATTGCAAACTCAAGACAATGATCGTATGAATGTGGTTTTCAATTTTGTAAAAGATCATTTTCAGGAATCTATTTCTATAGATGAGGTTTCTAGTTTGGTAAGCATGACCACGCCATCATTTTGCCGTTATTTTAAGAAAATTTCAAACAAAACATTTACTGAGTTTGTAAATGAATATCGTTTAGTGCATGCTTCTAAGCTTCTGGCAGAACAGCCAATCAGTATAAATGAGGTTTGTTACGAGAGCGGTTTTAATAATTTCAGCCACTTTAGTAAATCATTTAAGCAATATACTGGTAAAAGCGCTTCGCAATACCGTCACGAACATAAGATTATAATTAGCTAGTTTTAGCTTGAATTTTTTTAGCCACGAATTCACGAATTTTTTATTATTAATTCGTGAATTCGTGGCTTTTTTTTTATTCCATGATTTACGCAAATTGTTATAAAGTAATTAGTGAAATTCATTTTGTATTAAGGTTATTTAATAAAATTCGTGAATTCGTGGCTATTTTTTTTTACTACAAAGCAGGTGGGATTTTTCATATATTTTATTCTGAAAAAAGTTATATTTACAAACCCTAATCAGAAAAAAAATATCAAAATGAAGAAATTTAAAACGCTATTGTCTGCATTTTTGCTTTGTCTTACCACCATGACATACGCTGCAAAAGTAGACACACTTCAAGTTGCCAGTACCGCAATGGGAAAAACTTATAAAGCTGCGGTAGTTTTACCAAATTCTTATGCGAAGAGCAAATCAACTTTTCCTGTAATGTATCTGCTGCATGGTGCATACGGACATTTTAGCGATTGGCTTAAAAATACTCCAAACAAAAAACTGGTTCACAATCTAGCAGACCAATATAATATGATTATTGTAATGCCAGAAGGAGAGACGTTCAGTTTTTATATTGATAGCCCTGTAAATAAAGAAAGTCAGTTTGAGACTTTTGTTACGCAGGAAGTAATTCAAAAAGTCGACAAGACATACCGAACAATTGCCAATAAAAACGGAAGAGTAATCACGGGACTTTCTATGGGAGGCCACGGCGCTTTGTATTTATCGGCTAGACATCCCGATTTATTTTGTGCTGCCGGAAGTATGAGTGGTGCTGTAGATATGAGCACGATGCTCAATAGAGATTCTTCGGCTCAAATCGTAAAATTAATGCAACCTGTTTTTGGTGATAAAAGTGGTAGTACTGAATTGTATGAGCAAAATTCTGTTTTAAGAATGGCTGATAAAATAAAAGCGAACAAATTGCCACTTATAATAGATTGCGGTGTAGACGATTTTTTGATTGAGCCAAATAGAGAATTGCACAGAAGATTGGTTTACAATAAAGTTGATCATGATTATACAGAACGTCCTGGAGCTCATACATGGGATTATTGGGAAAACTCACTTCCGTATCACGCATTATTTTTTAATAAAATATTGCTTAAAACCAAAACGAAGTAATTACGGAATTAATATTTTTTAAACAGTAAATATTATATTGTTTTATTTTTGAGTTATGTTTTTTAAGAAATTGATAAGATAGACCTTTTGTTTTAAAAAATAAAAGGTCTTTTTTTATTTGCAAAAATCATTGCGTACTACTTTTCTTTCTTCTTGCATTCCGTTCATCGATTATTTTTGAATGATATCGATTTTACTTCTTTTTAATGGAGAGCAGTTGTGTTATTAACTAATTTTAACAAATGTTTTTCCCCCCTGATCGATAATGTCAGATTTATTTCTGAGGGTCAAGTCTTTTTTATAAGAGTTTTTTAGATTTTGTGCTTCATAATTTTTGAAGATGGTTTATTATTTACATGTAATTGCCAAATCTGCAAACTATCTGGTTTTTTGCTAATGTAATGGTATTCTAAATACTATTATTATGAAAAAAACTATTCTTTATCACATGAAGATTATACATGAATTGTGTAAAATCTTTCGTTGTTTCTTTATTAATTTGGTTTTCCCAAATTTTAGTTTGGTGAAAATTATGGTGCATAAAAAACATCAGTTTTTTTTGATGGTTCTTTTTATGCTATTTGCTTTCCAACCTTATTTGCATTCACAAGCTATATCTGGAGCAGCTGTACAAGCTAATTTTGGTATTGATGCAGATGTTTATGCAAACAAAGAACAATTTTTAGTTCCCCCAACGGTTTCTGGTATTTATGATGACTGGTTTTTTAGCGCTGCTTTTGCTAATGGAACTGGTCAAAATGTTATCGATCAGACTAATGCGGCGGGACTAAAAACATCAATCCAAGCTAATAATAATTTTACATTCGAAAAAAGAATGTCGAAACCCAAAAATACCATGGTTGGTAATTATTTGTGGATTGATGCTGTGTACGGGCGTGATGGAAATTCAACGCAGAGTAACAACGATTCTAATACTTTTTCTGGAAATTCTAACAAGAATGGTGATAACCCGACAACTTGGGCTTTAGGTTCAGGTAGTATCCCTCAAAAAGATGATATTGTAGATGTATACGGCTATTTAAGAAGAGACTTATCTCCAGCCGCATTAGCAATTAATCCTAATGGAGTTTTATGGGGGTATGGAGGAGCGTCTAAAATTTCTTCAGATGGGAATTCACATTTTGATTTTGAATTTTTTAGAACAGAAGTAAGTTTTAACGGTAGTGCATTATTGGGTACTGGTAGTCAAGCAGGACACACAGCCTGGACTTTTGATGCCACCGGAAAAATACTTGTCCCTGGTGACGTGCTTGTTGCCATCGATTTTGAAAATGGTGGAACAAAACCACTTGGTAGTGTAAGGGTTTGGATGTCTAGTGCTGATATCGCTAATTTTAACTCAAGACCTAACAGACCATTTGATCTTACTGGTGTTTTTGACCAAGGTAATGGTGCACCTCCTTACGGATATGCTGAAATAAAAGCAAAAGGAGGAGGTATACTTACAAATGTTTTTGCAGTTGTTAATGTATCGGCTGCTACATTAGGACCACCTTGGGGAACTTTAGAAGGTTCGCAAGCCTCTTTTCAGGATAATTATAAAGCTTTGCAGTTTACAGAGTTTGGACTTAATTTGACAGCGTTAGGACTGGATAGCCGAAATGTTAACCAAAGTCCTTGTTCAAATTTATTAGGTTCTCTGATCGTAAAAACAAGATCTTCATCTTCATTTACTGCAGAGTTAAAAGATTTTTCAGGGCCTTATTTATTCGGAAATATTACGGATGTAGCCGTAGTAGGTAATGTTAGTAACCCATTAACCTGTAATAATACAACGGCTACTTTAACAGCAACACCAACTCCAGCAAATGCTACTATAAAATGGTACGGGCCTTCACCTGATGGTATAGCCGATGGACCTTTTATACCAGGGAATGCGCCAGTTGTATCTGTTAAGGGAGTTTATACAGTATATGCTTATACAAATTTAGAAGGCTGTTTTGCTAAAAAAACAGTCACAGTTCTTGAAAATAAAGAACCGCCAAATGTTAATGCAGGGGGTGATAAAGCCTTAACTTGTTTGATAACGTCAATAAAACTGTCGGGTTCATCAAGTACGCCTAATGCTACTTATTTATGGAGTACATTGGACGGAAATATTGTTTCAGATGGTACAACTCTGACACCAACTGTAGATAAGGCTGGAACTTATACATTAACAGTCACTGATCCTGTAAACGGATGTAAAAAATCAGATGATGTAGTTGTAACAAATACTCCGCCAACACCTATTAATATAACCTGTCCTGGAGATAATATAAAAAGTTCTTGTTTTTATGCCGATCAGGCAGCAGTTAATGCTGCTTTTGAAATCTTCAAACAAGGTTTTACAGCTTCAGGAGGTAACGGAACTTTAGTGACCTCTGGATTGGAAAATTTAACTCCTCCACTTTTATGTGGTGGAACCGTAACAGTAAACTTCAAAGTGACTGATGATTGCGGTTTAGAGAAAACATGTTCAGCAACTTTCACCATCACAGCTCCAGCGGCAGTTACTCCTGAAGCTCCGACAGCGGTTAACGCTTCAGCCTGC
>NZ_QJRI01000096.1 GCF_003254565.1 Flavobacterium nitrogenifigens | reverse complement strand
GCCCCCTGCCGTTATTGCATACGTTCCCACGGGACTGGATGCCGTAGCTAACGTTGAAGCTACAGCGGCAGTCGTTAGGGATGCTTCAGTATCGCCGTTTACAAAACCAGAATAGCTAACCGTCAGAGTCGGATTCGCGCTTCCGTAGGTTTTGCTCTTATCATCGGCTGTCACTGTAAGAGATGCCTGACCCACCGTAAGAGTGCCCTCAACATATGAAATTGAATAGTTTGGAGATGATGCTCCTCCTGCCGTTATTACATACGTACCTACTGGACTTGACGCAGTCGCAGCGGTTAAAGCAACAGCCGCAGCTGTTAAGGACGCTTCCGTATCACCGTTCACAAATCCTGTATAGCTTACCGTCAAAGCTGGATTTGCACTGCCATATGTTTTGCTCTTGTCATCGGCTGTCACTGTAAGCGAGGCGGCTGTCACGCTCATCGTTCCATCGGCATAAGTGATTGCATAATTGGGTGCAGCGGCTCCG
>NZ_QJRI01000169.1 GCF_003254565.1 Flavobacterium nitrogenifigens | reverse complement strand
AGCAACAGGTTTATGGACAGTTGGAAATATGGCAATTGCAGCCACTCACACTTTACAGATAACAGCTATAGTGAATGCTACAGGAAATTATGTAAATGTGGCTGAAGTCACCGCAAGCAGCCAGCCCGATCCAGACTCTACTCCAAACAATGGGGTTACAACAGAAGACGATTATGCAACGGCAACAGTCACTCCAAATGCTCAAGTTGCAGATTTATCTTTAACTAAAACAGTAGACAATACAACTCCATTAGTGGGTTCTCCTGTTATTTTTGAAGTAATTGTTACCAATAATGGACCTCAGAATACCACTGGAGTTGAAGTTACCGATTTACTGCCTTCTGGTTATACTATCGCTAATTACAGTGCTACAAAGGGAACTTATAATGCTTCAACAGGTAAATGGATCATAGGTTCGCTAATCAATGGAGATTCACAAGCACTTCGCATAACAGCTGTCGTAAATGCTACAGGAAATTATGTAAATGTGGCTGAAGTAACAGCAAGCAGTCTTCCAGATCCGAATTCAACTCCTGACAATGGAGTTCCTACTGAAAATGATTATGCTACAGCGACTATTACTCCGACAGCACAATCTGCAGATTTATCATTAACAAAAACAGTAAACAATAGCAATCCTCTAGTAGGTTCTTTAGTTACTTTTGAAGTTATTGTAACCAATAACGGGCCTCAAGATACTTCGGGCGTAACAGTTACCGATTTACTTCCAAGTGGTTACACATATTCTAATTTCACTATTTCAACAGGAACCTATAATCCAACGACTGGATTATGGACAGTTGGCAATATGATAAATGGAAAATCAGAGACTTTACAAATTTTAGCTATAGTAAATCCTACAGGAAATTATGTAAACGTAGCCGAAGTAACAGCAAGTGCACTTCCTGATCCAGATTCTACTCCAAACAATGGAGTTACCTCAGAAGACGATTACGCAACGGCAACAGTTACTCCAAACGCGCAAGCAGCAGATTTGTCTTTAACTAAAACAGTAAATAACCTAAGCCCTCTTATAGGCACACAAGTAATTTTTGAAATTGTTGTAACTAATGACGGTCCGCAGAATACAACTGGAGTCGAAGTAACAGATCTACTTTCAAGCGGTTATACTTTCAGCAGCTATTCTGCTACCAAAGGAACTTATAACAAGACTACAGGAAAATGGAACATTGGTTCACTTCTTAACGGTGATTCTCAAGTGCTACAAATAACTGCAGTTGTAAATGCTTCTGGAAATTATGCAAACGTTGCAGAAGTAACCGCTAGCAATCTTCCTGATCCCGATTCTACTCCAAATAATGGAATTGAAAGCGAAGATGATTATGCAACCATTGGCAATAGAGTTGTGCCAACTCAACAGACAGCCGATTTATCACTGACTAAAACAGTTAATAATCCAACTCCCCTTATTGGCACTCCTGTTACTTTTGAAATAATCATTACCAATAAAGGACCAGAAACCACAGCAGGAGTTGAAGTGACAGATTTGCTTCCATCAGGATATACATTCTCTAGTTTTACCGCTACAAAAGGAACTTATAACAATGTAACAGGAAAATGGACGATTGGCTCGTTGATAAATGGCGATTCTCAAACACTTCAATTAACAGCTATTGTAAACGCTTCAGGCAATTATTTAAATACAAGCGAAGTTACAGCAAGCAGTCTTCTTGACCCTAACTCAACTCCAAACAACGGAATTACTACAGAAGATGATTATGCAGAAATAGCAACTGTTCCTGTAGTTCCAATGGCCGATTTATCACTTGTAAAAGCAATAGTTGGCGGTAATTTAAGTCCAATATTTGGAGCAACCGTTACATTTGAAATAACCGTAACAAATAGCGGACCACAAACCGCAACTGGTGTTCAGGTAAAAGACCTTCTGCCAAGTGGTTATGAATATATTGTATATAGCTCTACAGCAGGGCAATATTTTAATAGTACCGGAATCTGGGAAGTCGGAACTATACCAAATGGCGGTTCAGAATCTTTATTAATTGGTGCAAAAATAAATCTAACAGGCGATTATCAAAACATTGCAGAAGTTTATGCATCTAATGAACTGGATCCAGATTCGACACCAAATAATAATGCTAGTGGCGAGGACGACATTAGTTCTGTAATAGTGACTCCTGTTCCTGCCGTTGCAGATCTTTCATTAGAGAAAAAAGTAATTAACAACATACTTACTCCTGCAGTAGGTTCGCAGATATCGTTCTCGATTACAGTAACCAATTCAGGTCCGAGCAATGCCACGGGTGTAACTATAAAAGATGTATTGCCATCTGGGTATGATTACATTTTCTATAATTCTACTTCAGGCCCTTATAATCCTACAACTGGCGAATGGACTCCTGGAATTATACTGCCTGGAAATAGCCATACTTTAATTTTAAATGTTTTTGTAAAAGCTCCAACAGGCACTACAGACGAATATTTAAATATAGCCGAAATCATGACCGCAGATCAGCATGATCCAGATAGTACACCTGGCAACGGAGTTACTACTGAGGATGATTACGACAGTATTTCTGTTACACCAGTTATCGTAATGGCAGATTTATCTATTAAAAAAACAGCTCTTAATCAAGATGCCATTCATGATGTAGGCTCAACGGTAATTTTTACAGTTACTGTTACTAATGATGGCCCTGGAGATGCATCTGGCGTAAGAGTCAAAGACTTGCTGCCACCTGGATTTACGTATCAGACAAGTAGCCCTACAAGTGGTTTATACAACTATATCACAGGTATTTGGAATGTCGGAAATATTCCTACCGGAACAGATCAGTCGCTAGATATTTATACAACAGTGAATAAACCAACAGGCGCAGCAGGCGAATACACAAATATAACCGAGGTTATTGCCAGTAACCTGCCCGATCCTGATTCGACTCCAAATAACGGAGTTACAACAGAAGATGATTATGACAGTTTACAAATTAAAATTGCAGTTGCCGATTTAAGTTTGGAAAAAACAGCCAGCAACAAAAACGCCAATGTAAACGAAGTCGTAACATTTACACTTCAGCTTAATAATGACGGGCCAAGCACTGCTACCGGTGTGGCTGTTGAAGACTTGATACCGCTTGGATTCAAGAATATTTCGAATATCAATAATGGAGGTATCTTCAGCAAAGACATTATAAAATGGGTCGATTTAACCGTTCCTGTAGGTGGTATTACCCTAACATACGAGGCAACTGTAGCCAACCCACTTGGCCTAGAAAATACTGATTATGTTAACATTGCGCAAGTAACTGCCAGCAATCAATTTGATCCAGATTCAACTCCAAATAACGATAACGGAGATCAGAGCGAGGATGATGAAGATTCTGAATTTATCAATGTTCCTTCTACTGATGTAGCCATTAATAAAGAAGTAGATAAAACAGAAGTTCCGATGGATACGCAAGTGACTTTTACCATTACAGCAGAAAATCGAGGTAATATAACTGCCACTAATGTAGAAGTTCAGGATGCATTGCCAAAAGGATATTCATTTGTAAGCTCAACCGTGACTTCTGGTGCTTATAATCCTAAAACAGGCATTTGGAGTATTCCATCGATTAACACTGGAGCGGTCCAAACACTAACATTAACGGTTAAAGTGATTGATTTCAATGATTATCTAAATACAGCACATTTAGTAAAACTAGATCAGATAGATACCAATTCCGCAAACAATCAAGATAGTGCAACCGTTTCGCCAAACTGTCTGAAAATTTACAATGAATTTTCACCAAATGATGATGGACAAAACGATTACTTCTATATCGATTGTATCGAAAGATATCCTGATAATCAGCTGGAGATCTTTAACCGCTGGGGTAATTTGGTTTATTATAAAAAAGGGTATGATAACACCTGGGACGGTAAAGAGGAAAACTCTGCTAAAACACTTCCCGAAGGCACCTATTTCTATATTCTTGATTTAGGAGATGGATCTAAAAAAACCTCTGGATGGCTTTATCTAAAATAAAACCATAAAGGCTTTCAAATTAAGAATAGGATTAACCAAAATATATTGGCTATGATTAAAAATATTAAAAAGGTTTTCACGATAATAAGTATACTTTCAGTATACGGGGCTGTCGCGCAGCAAGACCCTCAGTATACACAATATATGTACAATACGCTTACTGTCAATTCAGCTTACGCAGGTTCGTTAGGGCATCTCGCAATAACTGGAATTTACAGAACACAATGGGTTGGTCTTGAAGGCGCTCCTGACACACAAAGCTTTTCATTGGACACACCTGTGGGAAAAAATGTAGGTCTCGGAATCTCAATTGTAAATGACGAAATTGGGCCAACAGAAGAACAATATTTAGATGCTAATTTCTCATATACCATTAAATCTGGTGAAACGCACAAGCTTTCCTTTGGATTAAAAGGCGGTGGCCGCGTCATCAATATCGACTGGTCTAAAGGAAGCTACAAAGATCCTGATGTTCAATTTCGTGAAAACATCACCAATAAATTCCTGCCTGTTATCGGTGCTGGATTGTACTGGCATGGAGAAAGAGATTATATTGGGCTCTCCGTTCCAAATTTCATGACCCGAGAACGTTATACTTACGATGATATCAGCGAAGATTTGGTCAATCAGAGAATACACGTTTATCTTATTGGAGGTTATGTTTTTGACCTTTCGGCACATACCAAATTCAAACCTGCTGTTTTCCTAAAATATGTAGCCGGCGCTCCAATAATTGCCGATATATCTGCCAATTTTATGTTCAACAATGCTCTAACACTTGGTGTTTCCTATCGTACATCTGATTCTGTTAGCGGTTTGGTCGGAATTCAGATCACACCAATGATTATGGCCGGCTATGCCTACGATTATACTACAACTGCTTTGCAGAACTACAACAGTGGCACACATGAAATCATGCTTCGCTTTGAACTGGTTTCACGCAAAAAAGGACTAAAATCACCAAGATTCTTTTAATACGGATAGTCTATGAAAAGAACAATTACTATACTCGCATTATTGGTTATACAGCTGATTTATTCACAAACCAAAAACAAAACTGCCGATGCGCTTTTTGACAAGATGTATTATGTTGAAGCCGCAAAATCGTATGAGCTTTCCATAAATAATGGAGATGCTTCTAGAGAAACGCTTCAGCGGCTTGGAGATGCTTATTATTTTAATACCAGAATGTCAAGTGCCTCAAAATGGTACGGGAAGCTGATTGCGGATTATCCCAATGAAGTTTCTGCTGAATATCTATTCCGCTATGCCCAGTCTTTACAAGGAATACAGAATTACGAACTTGCGAAAAAATGGATGAAAGCCTTTGCTGAAAAACAAAAATCGACAGACCCAAGAGCTAAGAATTTTTCGCTTAAAAATGTAACTCTAGAAGATATCGAAAACATAAAGCCTTCATTTGTACTCGAAAACTTGGATATCAATTCAGCCTACTCTGATTTTGGTCCGATATTTTACAAAGGTGATTTGGTGTACTCGACCACAATTGATTCTTCTTATTTTAAAACTGAAAAATACGGATGGAATGATCAGCCTTACCTGAATATGCAATTGGGAAAAATTAGCGAAACACAATCAAATGTTACTTTTAAAGAGCGTTTTGCCAAAGATATCACCACCAAATATCATGAAGCCTGCATTGCCTTTTCTCCAGATGAAAAAACGATTTATTTTACCCGAAACAATTACAACGGAAAACTGAAACGTGACAGCAAAGGCATTAATAATCTTAAAATCTTTTCTGCTACAGCCGTAGAAAACAGCAATGGCACAGTTTCTTGGAAAGAGATTCAGGAACTGCCTTTTAACAGCGACGGTTATTCTGTTGGACATCCGTCGGTAAGCAAAGACGGGAAAAAACTGTATTTTGTATCAGATATGCCAGGAACAATTGGTTCTACAGATATTTTTGTAGTGGATATTTTAGGCAACAATCAATTCTCTCAGCCAAAGAATTTAGGTGAAAAAATAAATACCACAGGACGCGAAATGTTTCCATACATCACTGATCAGGCACTATATTTTTCTTCTGACGGATTTTTAGGCTTAGGAGGTCTAGATGTATTCGAAAGCAGAATAAATGACGGTGCTTTTGATGCTCCCGCCAATCTTGGAGCGCCACTAAACAGCAACAGAGATGATTTTGGCTATATTGTAAACGAAACAACCAATAAAGGTTTTGTCTGTTCGAATAGAAAAACCGGAAAAGGCGATGATGATATTTACTCTTTTGAAAGGTCATGCAATCAAGCTATAAGCGGTTACGTTTTTGATGCCATTTCAAACAACAGAATTGCTGGAGCCATGGTAACGCTAAAAAATGCTAATGGAATAAAAGTGGCTGAAACCGTTTCTCAATTGGACGGAAAATACGATTTTAATAACAACGTAAATTGCAATACGCCTTATACGATCGAAGTCTCAAAAGAGAATTACAACAACAATACAAAAGCAATTGTAACAGCAAACAGTTCAGGAAAAACCGAAGCTTTAGTAGGTTTAGATCCAGCTTTGATTGTTCGCGAAAATGGTCTTTTAAAAATAAAAATCGGAATTATTTACTTTGATTTAGACAAATCAGACATCCGCTATGATGCTGCAATAGAACTAAATAAAGTAGTTCTCTTAATGCATCAGTATAACACTGTTGTGATCAAAATTGAATCGCATACCGATTCAAGAGCCAACGATCAATACAATCTCGAATTGTCAGATCGAAGAGCAAAAGCCACAAGAGATTATTTAATTTCTCAAGGAGTTGCTCCCGAAAGAATAGAAAGCGCAATTGGCTACGGAGAGACACAGTTAATCAATAATTGCTCCAACGGAGTGCCGTGTACCGAAGCACAGCATCAAGTCAATCGCCGAAGCGAATTCATCATCACAAAAATGTAAAAAAAAGCTGTCTCGAAAGGACAGCTTTTTTGCTATATGTAATATTCATAAAATTTATTCTTCTGTAAAACCCCAGCGGGGTGAAATATTTATAGAAATACAATATGGCCAATTAAAAAAGCTGCGGAGGAGCAACATATTTCTTAGCTAGACATGTCGCTCCTCCGGAGCTTTTTACTATAAAATTTTATTCCAAGCTATAAATATTTAGCTTCTCAGAAACTTAAAAAAACTAGTTTTAAAAAAACTCTTTTCTAAACATCCACTAAATATTCTACTATCTAGCTTCTCGCTTCTATCGTCTTACTTCTACTCTCTCACTGAAGCTTAACACACATCCACTCACCTTTCATAATCAACCTATCTTCATCAAAAGCTTCACCCGACTGTTTTATGATTTTTTCGCTTGTGCGAATGTTTTTTACCACAAATTTAACGAGTTTATCGAACTCAACACCTCCAAAAAACTCAACCTTGTCTAAGCTAACCAAGCCAAAAACGCCATCTGCAATCCCTAAAAGTTTTATACCTGCACCACCACACTGCGCCATTGCTTCAATTAAAATAGTTCCTGGAACAAAATTAAAATCGGGAAAACTGCCCTGAAGCCAAGCATCTTTTTCTGTAAACGTCTTTAAACCAATGATTGTTTCTGTCGTATAAGAAATAATTTCATCCACAAAAAGGAATGGGGCACGATGCGGAATTAAATCTTCTATTTTTTTAGTCATGATCTGTAATTTTTAACAATGTACGAATCTGAACTGAAATAGACAATATTAAAATTACATCTGTGTTAAAAGCAGGTTAAAATGTTAAAAAATGGGCAGACTCACTTTGGGTTAGCAAAACTATCTACTCTATATGATCACAACATCTTTTTTTATTAATGATTAAACTATTTGCCATTTTTTTCTAGATCGAAACAAACTAAACACACGCAATAAAGGCATTTTTATTCATCCTAACCAACAAAAAAGAGAGAATCAGACAAGATGTCCAAATTAAATATTTAGGCCTTAAAATCATTCTGAAATAACTCAAGCAAATTATCATGGAGTGTAATTCTCTTTAGCAGTATAAATAATGCAAAAATTATTATTCTATTTAAAAATCTTTGGCGTTCAAAAAAACTTTTTTTTCCATTAAGCGTCTTCTTTCTTCAAAGCATTTTTTCCATTTTTTTTTAAAATCTAAAATCTGAAAAAGTGTATGCGAAAACCTTCTTCATTAAGAAAATCTCCAGTTGTCATTCCATACAGATACTAAACTCCATTTTCGAAAAAAAAATGTTGGATCTCCCAATAAATTTGGAGACTCTTTATAACCCGGTTTTTGTCCGTTTCTTTCTCCCGAGAACTACAAACAAAAACACAAACCAGCCTTAACAGACTCAAATATCCTCTCTATTACAACTATTAAACTTTTTGTTTAATTAATTAAATTTAAAAACTAAAAATCAAATAGTTAAATATTAACTATAGAAAACCTCTATAGCGGAAATCATATCAAAAAACAACGATTTTATAGTGAAAAACAATTTTCTGTTTCCTAAAAAAAGATCAAAACTTTCTTCGTTTTAATGCTTCTAAATTTTTAATTTTTCAACTCAAAAAAACTTACTTTTCAACCTAAATTTTGTACAAAGAGACTTCATGACACTTCTCTCCTGTTTTTAAAGTTATTTGAGGAAATTTTAGCTGATTTGATGCACCTGGAGAGTGCAGAATTTCTAAAGCAAAAACGGCAAGACAATCATTTTTAGCACTTGATCTAAAGGTGTTCTTAGTCTATATAATTTTAACATATAAAACTATATTACAAATAATTACACAAAAACACCTAAATAAATACTTTAATAATTTTCTTTTATTGCTACTGTATGAACAAAGCCATCTTCTTTATTAGTATTTAGCCCATAATCGCAATCATAACCTTTTTCGAATTTCAGCTGTTCGTCTTGTTTTTCTATTCTTTCACTAATTTTATGTTTTAATGCAAAATCAAAAGGAGTTTTTTTTACCAATTTCAATTCTCCAATACGAATCAATCTTGATAATCTCTCAATTGAACAATTAGTCAATTACTACCAATATCAAATTGATGTAACAAATTAACTATTAGCGTCAGATTTTTTTGGATCATACAGCATAGCAGTACACAAACAGTTTTTTCTTTCCTTGCTTAATAAAATCGGGCAATTGATGCAGCTTTTACAGTTCTCCCAAAAAAGCTCATCATTTGGTAATTCTAGATAGGTTACGGGTTCAAAACCAAGATCATGATTCATTTTCATAACGGCAAGACCTGTCGTTAAGCTAAAAACAAGTGCTTCTGGGTATTTTTTACGGCTTAATTCAAAGGTTTTTCTTTTTATTCTTTTGGCTAAGCCAGTGTGTCTAAACTCAGGGGCAACAATTAATCCAGAATTAGAAACATATCTTCCGTTTTCCCAAGAAGAAATAAAAGCAAAACCTGCCCATTTTCCATCTGGCGTAAATGCAATAATAGCTTCTCCTTCTTTTATTTTTTTCTCGAGTAATTCTGGTGGTCGTCCTGAAATCCCAGTTCCACGGGCTTTGGCAGATAACAATGTCTCTTCACAAATATCATTTATATAGAAAACATGCTTAATCGTTGCCTCTTCAATAATAAAATCATACGAGTCACTAACTTTCTCATCAGAAGAAAAAACAGCTATTTCTCTCCTATCCTGAATGGTTTTCATACTATGGCACTAAACTATTTTAGCTATAAGCATTACAGTAATAAAAAGAACTACCGTAAACACCATTAAGTTGACAAATCGATCTTTGTTTCGTCTAGATTTATTTGAAAAATACGTTTTTGTGATCTCTTTATTTCTTTTGTTACTTGTTTTCATATTCTTTTAAATATTTTATAATTAAAGGCTCGTTTAATAATCCGTAACATAAAAACAAAAGGCATGCCACAGCAACTAAGACCACAATAACACCCTCATTATAAAACAAATAATAAAAATAAACTTTAGTCAATTTATAAAAGCTTATCAAAATGATAAGATGATACATTCAAAATGAAAGGCATAAAATAAAAAAAGCTCTAAATCGAAATTTAGAGCTTTCTTTGTTTTATATAATTGCCAGCAAATTAATCCCACTGACTGTTTTTAGAAACGGCATATTTACCCGCTCCAGTAAAGAACAATGCAAGAGCGCCAAAAAGATAAAGCATTAACAATTCTAAAGCATAACCGCCATGCTCACTAATTGAGAAAACCTCCTGAGCATGCGCCGTTGCAACTGCCACTACACAAGTTATTGCCAAAAGAACTGCTGCAATTCTAGTTCTGAATCCCAATAAAATGGCAATTGGAGCTAAAACTTCGCCAATGTAAACCGCATAACCAAATGCGCCCATGTTTTCGACAAGGAAGGAAATTCCGTGAATCAGTTTAGAAACACCGTGAAAAAGCATTAATCCACCAGTACTTAAACGCAATAGCAATAATCCAAGGTCTGTGTTTTTTGAAATCATAAATAATTTTGTTTAGGTTAAAAATTTATATTCAATTGGGTTTGTAAGCCGACGAAAATACAAAATTTTCTTATTTAAAAAACAATATTATTTAAAACAATTCCAAATAGTCTTTTCAACCATTACTAACTCCATTTTAAGCTTTACAGCTTAATGGCAATCTTTCCAATTGTCTTTCCTGATTCCAAAAGTTCATGTGCTTTCTTTAGGTTTTCGGCTGTAAGTCCGTGTAGTGTCGTGTTCAAAGTTGTCTTTAAGATACTGTCATCCAGCAAATCTGCTACAATATTCAAGATGTTATGCTGTTCTACCATGTCTTCTGTTTGGTACATAGATCGCGTATACATTAATTCCCAAGAAAAAGAAACACTTTTGCTTTTCAGTTTGGTTAATGCAACAAGATCGCTGCTTCCTGTAATTGAGGCAATATGACCTTGTGGTTTAATCAATTCAACCATTGTATCCCAATAAGCATTGGTATCTACAAAATCTAAAATAAAGTCAACATACTCAAAACCAGCTTCTCGCACAGAAGAAACCAAATCTTTATGATCAACAACAAAATCTGCTCCCTGCTTTTTGCACCATTCTATTGTTTCAAGACGCGACGCTGTTGCAATAACGGTTAAACCCGCAATTTTCTTGGCCAATTGAATCGCAATCGAGCCCACTCCTCCTGCTCCGCCAATAATCAAAATCGATTTTCCTTTATCTTTATCAGCCGTAATTCTGATTCTGTCAAATAGAATTTCCCAAGCAGTTAAAGCCGTTAACGGAATTGCAGCTGATTCTTCCACACTTAATGATTTAGGCTTTCTGCCCACAATTCTTTCATCAATAATCTGATATTCGGCATTGCTTCCCTGTTTGGTAATATCTCCAGCATAATAAACAGGATCTCCCACTTCAAACAAAGTAACGTCTTGTCCGACTGCCTGAACAATTCCGACAGCGTCCCAGCCAATGATTTTTGGAGTTTCTAAAACAGTATCTTTTGCGCTATTCTGGCGAATCTTAAAATCGACGGGATTTACTGAAATCGCGTCAATTTTAACTAATAAATCATGTGGCCCTGGAATTGGTTTTACGGCTTCAAATTCGATAAAACTTTCTGGGTTTTCTATGGGTAATGATGTTTTAAATCCTATTGCTTTCATTTCTTTTTAATGTTTAAATTAAAACTATATTACAAATATAAGGCGAGTTGAAATCTCTTAATTGGTATATATTGAGCGTATATTTGTATATTTTCTTCAAAAGATACTATCCCGATGGCTATCGGGACTAAGTTGCTGAGAGGCTAAGTTTTTTTGCGCAAAGCTTTAGATCAATCCCTATGTGTATTTTAAACTAGTGAAACGTCTTTCAGCACAAAGAAAAACTATGTTTCTATGTGTTTAAATAAAGCCTTAAATTTGCTAAAAATACTACACTATGAATATAAGAAAAGCCGAAAAATCAGACTCAAAATATATTGCTCCCATATTATTATTAGCGATGGAAGATATCATTTACAAGTTTATAGCAAAGGAAGATTACGCTTCCGCGAAAGACTTCCTGCAATATTTCGTTGAAAGTGAGAACAATCAATATTCTTATCAAAACTGTTTTGTGGCTGAGGAAAACAGCGAAATTATTGGTGCAGTAAATATTTATAACGGTGCAGACATTGAAGAATTACGTGCTCCGATAGTCGAATATGTTCGAAAACACCATAATCCAGAATTCGACCCAGAATTGGAAACACGCGCTGGAGAGTATTACATTGACTCTTTAGGTGTGAATCCGAAACATCAGGGAAAAGGAATTGGTTCTCAATTATTGCAATTTTTGATTGATAAATACGTTCATAAAAATAAAGAGGTTTTAGGTCTACTGGTTGAAGAAGACAATCCGAGTGCAAAAAAACTGTATTTAAAGCTTGGTTTTAAAGTAGTTGGAAACAAAACTTTGGTTAAGAAGAACCTGGAACATCTTCAAATCAAAAATTAATTATAGAATGAAAAACATCACAATATTAGAAGCAGGTTTAATTTTAAGAATAGTTTTAGGAATCACAATGCTTTCGGCCGTAGCAGACCGATTTGGAGTTTGGGGCGCACCGGGATCTCACCAAGTCGCCTGGGGAAATTGGGAAAACTTTGTCATCTACACACAAACCCTAAATTCTTTTGCCAACAAAGCCACAGCAGAAATTCTGGCAGGAATTGCCACTTTCTTTGAAGTTTTACTGAGTCTTCTACTATTATTTGGTTTCAAAACGAGACTTGCCGCTTTAGGAACTACTATTTTAATGTTCTTTTTTGCTTTTGCCATGTCGGTTTCGGTTTCAGTAAAAGCGCCTCTAGACTATTCGGTTTGGACAAGTTGTGCGGCGGCTTTACTATTGGCGAATATTGGTAAAACATCTTTTGCGGTTGATAATCGCATATAGTTTATGGTTTATGGTTTATAGTTTATAGTTTATGGTTTATAGTTTATAGTTTATGGTTGATGGTTGATGGCTACCTAAAAACTTTGCAGAAGTTAATTGCAACAAAAAAATAACGATCAACTACAAACCAAAAACCATAAACTACAAACTATCAACCACAAACATTTTTAAGGTATATTTAAGTTCATGAACAAATATGTATTCGTAAATTAGCAAATACAAAAACATATCTTAAATGACAATACTTACCTTTACGCTTATAATGATTCTGGGAGCCTTTTTGGCTGGATTTATCGGTTCATTATCAGGCTTGGGAGGCGGTATCATTATTATTCCGCTTCTTACGATTATTCTCGGTGTCGATATTCATTATGCCATTGGAGCCGCTTTGGTTTCTGTTATCGCCACTTCTTCAGGCTCTGCAGCCGCTTATGTAAAAGAAGGGATTACTAATATGAGAATGGGCATTTTTCTTGAAATCGCCACCACTATCGGAGCAGTTTGCGGTGCATTGCTCTCTACTATTGCCCCTACTTCATTTATAGCCGTTTTATTCGGTTTAACGCTTATTTTCTCTGCTATCAATTCGCTTCGAAAAAAAGAAGAACATATTGTTTTAGAATCTAGTCCTTTGGCTAAAAAATTAAAATTAGACGGAACTTATCCTACTCACGATGGCGAAGTTGTCAAATACGGAACTAAAAACGTAATTGGAGGTTTTAGTATGATGGGAGTTGCCGGAATGATGTCTGGATTACTCGGAATTGGTTCTGGCGCTTTTAAAGTAATTGCAATGGACAATATTATGCGTGTTCCGTTTAAAGTTTCAACCACAACCAGTAATTTTATGATGGGCGTTACAGCAATGGCGAGTTCTGTAATTTATATTCAAAAAGGATATATTGAGCCAGGAATCTGTATGCCGGTTGTGATTGGAGTTTTGTTTGGAGCTATGGCTGGAGCCAAAATCTTAGTACGAACAAATCCGAAGAAATTGAGAATATTTTTTGCCTGCCTGATTTTTGTTTTGGCAATAAACATGATTTATAACGGACTAAATGGAAAAATCTAATATGGTACAGGAAGAAAAATTTGGAGAAAAAGATTTTCAAACGATCATAGGGAATTTGCTTCGTTACGGAGTATGGATTTCGCTATCAGTAGCTTTTATTGGCGGAATTGTTTATTTGCTTCATAACGGAAATCAGATTGAGGATTATTCTGTTTTTAAAGAAAATGACCGAAATATATTTGAAGTAATTGCGGCTGTTTACAACGGTGCAATTCAAGGAAATGGTGAATCATTAATATTTACAGGAATTATTTTCCTGTTCATGACACCCGTTTTACGTGTGCTGCTTTCGCTGTTTTCATTTTTATTGGAAAAAGATTACTTATACGTTGGGATTACATTGATTGTAATCATGATTATCATTATTAGTATTTCATTTGGTTTCTCACATTAATTGGCTGTAAGCTATAGGCTATAAGCTTCAAAATGCCTAAAGCTTAAAGCCTATTGCCTAAAGCAAAAAAATAATATCGCTCTAGGCTATAAGCTGTAGGCTTTAGGCTTTCTAAAACTGCTTACAGCTTATAGCGTAAAGCTTAAAGCTAAAAAGATATGGAAATAGGAATAGACAGTTTTGCTTCGGCAATGTATGGCGATAACAATACTCTGAGCAGTGTTGATGCTATGGAACAGCTACTGCAGCGAATTGAATTTGCAGATCAGGCTGGTCTTGATGTTTTCGGAATTGGAGAACATCATAAAAAAGAGTTTTTAGATTCTGCTACGGCTGTTATTTTGAGTGCGGCGGCGGCAAGGACAAAAAACATCCGACTGACAAGTGCTGTAACCGTTTTAAGCGCTGCAGATCCTGTTAGGGTTTATCAAAGTTTTGCGACTTTAGATTTAATTTCAAAAGGAAGAACTGAAATTGTTGTCGGAAGAGGATCTGCCATTGAAGCTTATCCCCTTTTTGGATATGATTTGAGAGATTATGATGCTCTTTTTAAAGAAAAGCTAGAACTGCTTCTTCAAATTAGAGATAATGAATTTGTTTCTTGGGAAGGAAAATTTCGTCCTGCTTTAGATAATTTACCAGTTTACCCAAGAGCTTTACAAGAAAAATTGCCCATATGGCTTGGCGTTGGAGGAACTCCTGAATCTTTTATAAGAGCTGGGTCATTAGGACTTCCGTTAATGGTTGCCGTAATTGGCGGACAAACACATCGTTTTAAACCTTTAGTCGATTTATATCGTGAAGCTGGAAAAGCTGCAGGTTATAAACCTAATGAATTAAAAGTAGGTTTGCATTCGCCAGGATATGTGGGCAGCACAACAGAAAAAGCAATCGAAGAATACTATCCTGGTTACGCCGAATTATGGACAAAATTAGGATACGAAAGAGGCTGGCCTCCTGTAACCAAAGGCAAATTTGACGGTTTAATTGATAATTTAGGCGTTTTAATTGTCGGAGGTCCGGAAAGAGCGGCAGAGAAAATCCTTCGTCACAGTGAAGCGCTTGGAGGCGTAGATCGATTTACTTTCCAAATGGATAATGCTGGTTTGACGCACAAACAATTAATGAATGCGATTGAATTGATTGGGGCAAAATTGATTCCTTTGATTAAAAAAGGATAAATTGTTGATCTCGCAATCCCGATAGCTATCGGGAGCTAAGAGCAGAACCTTTTTTTAAAGCCACTCCCGATAGCTATCGGGATACACAGATTAAAAGGATTTTTTTTTAAAATTGAATAGCATCCAGCTTAAGCTGGATGGAAATATAAAACAAAATAAAAGGCTTTAGCCAAACATCACTAGTTTGGCTAAAGCCTTTTTTTAATCTTTATTTGTCACCACCAGTTAAAACTGGAGGCAATTCATAAAAATATAGATTTTCAAACCTTTGCCTTAGCATCTCAGAACCTTTACTTACAATTTATATGTCACACCAACTCTAAAGTTTCTTGGTGCTTCAGTCTGCCAGTAGTAAGCACTTAACCAGCTGTAGTACGAACCGCTGTAAAGATATCTGTCTAAAATATTGAATACGTTTGCTGTAACTTTAATTTTGCCTTTTTCATAAGATAGCCCTCCATCTAGTTTAAAATACGTTGGAAGCTGCACA
This sequence comes from Flavobacterium nitrogenifigens, assembly GCF_003254565.1. Lineage (GTDB taxonomy): Bacteria > Bacteroidota > Bacteroidia > Flavobacteriales > Flavobacteriaceae > Flavobacterium > Flavobacterium nitrogenifigens. The sequence continues at coordinate 144,344 of NZ_QJRI01000169.1, read as the reverse complement.
ACTCCTGGACTCCAAGTATCAGTCTGGCGTCCGTCAAGGAAAGTTCCTCCAATAGAAGCACCAAAACCTTTTAGTTTACCATTTTGAAGCGTATAATTCAACCAAGCATTTGCGGTGTGTTTAGCATAACCTGGCACAATATCCCCCACGTTAATGCCATTAGCTTCAGAAACATCTGGATCAACTTTAGTTACAGTTGACTCTGTAAACGCATAATTTGCAATAAGATTTAAGCCATCAAAGATTTTTCCTCTGACATCAAATTCAACACCACGCGCTCTTTTTTCACCTAGAACTATTTTATACTGTTCATTTGGCTGATTTTTAGGATCTGCTGTTAGCTCATTTTTCTTTAAGATATTGTAAACCGATAAACTTGTATTCCAAGAACCGTCAAACCAATCTTTTTTAAGTCCAAATTCAACATTATTTCCAGTAAGAGGTTTTACATCACCACTTCTCACTACCCCAGATTGAGGTGTAAAAGCTTGATCATATAACCCATAAACTGCAAAATCATCAGTAATAGAATAACTTAAACCAGCACGAGGCGTAATATGACTATCCTCAATTGGTTCTGCTTCATAGCTGCTAGTTTGGCTAATCCAAGTATATCTTGCGGCAAGAGTCAACCTCAATCTATTTTCAAGAAAACCAAGTTCATCCTGCACATATCCAGCCGCATACTTCGAACCATAAAGTCCGCCAGCTCTTTGGCTTAAAGGAGTATCGTGATCAAATTGCGGCAAACCATTTGAAGGCGTACCATAATTTGGATTGTAAACATTAAACGGATTAGCATAAGTGTCCAAATCATGCGATTGTCCCCAATCTGCCATATAATCTTTGCTTCCTAAATCTACTCCACCCAATACTTTATGAGAAACATTTCCAGTACTGAATTTTCCATTCAAAAAGATTTGTCCTAAATACATATTGCTCTCTGCATCCCAAATACCAACATTTCTAATAATATCTCCTTTATCAAGAAAAACATCTGGAATCTTGTCTCCATCCGTATCTATTTCAGCTGGTCCAACTAAACTTGGCCAAGAGCTGTATCCTTGCTGAATATACTTAAAATAAGACGTTTGAGCTGTAAGCTTCCAATTTTCGTCAAACTTATGTTCAAACTGAAGATAACCGCTATGATCTTGAATGTTTGTATCAGGCAATCCTGGCTGTGTCATTGTAAAATTGCGAGGTAAAGTTGCATATCCGTCAGATTTAGGTCCGAAAACGTAGTAAGAACCTACTTCTGTCATATTTGCATATTGAAAATTATATTCGGCAGTAATTTTCGTTTTATCGTCAATCTGATACGAAATTACAGGTGCAATTACATAACGATTATTATGTTCAAATGGACGATGCGATCCTTTTTGCTGAGCTGCTCCGTTGAATCTATATAATAATTTTCCTTTTTTATCTAACTTTCCGTCAAAGTCAACACTAACCCTATAAAAATCATAGCTTCCGCCAAGTACACTTACTTCGCCTTTACTTACTCCCGTTGGTTTTTTAGTCACCACGTTGTACAATCCGCTTGGATCTCCGCTTGAAAGCATAAAACCAGCAGGTCCTTTTACAAACTCAATATGATCTACAAAACTCATGTCTTCTGTTAATGGTCCCCAGAAAGAAGAAACCACATTAAAACCATTTCTAAAAGCCTGAATTTGAGAACCTCTCATGGTAATATTGGTATACAAATCTCCCCAGTGCTCCAAACGAACAGCACCACTCACATTACGGATTACACCATCGCTCATACTTGTAATCTGCTGATCTTTTAAAGTTTGGCCACTTACAATTTGTATATTTTGAGGAATTTCTAAAACTGGAGTCTGAAGACGTAATGACAATGAAGGTTTATCTTGCTTGTATTTGTTCTTTTTAATTACCACTTCGTCAAGATCTTCCTGACTTTCTGAAAGAGAAAAATTCTTAGTCGTGGTTTGTTTAGAATTTACTACAATTTTATCTTCAATAGACTGAATTCCTACTCCATTTAATACGATAGTGTATGTTCCCGGTTTTACATTTTTAATTTCGTAATGTCCTGAAACAGTTGTAATATCTGAATATTTTGTTCCTTTTAAAGCTACAGCTATATTTTCTGCTGGTTTATTGCCACTCAAAGAAACTTTCCCATTTACAGTTCCAAGCTGTTGAGCCATCATATTGAATGAGCTCAAAAGCAGCATAAAAAAATAAACTTTGGCATTCATAATTATTTTCATTTGGTTTTGATTTTAAATTGAGCGACAAAAGTATATGCTAATCTTAACATTTCCAAATTATTTTAATTCGTTCTAAATAAATATAATTAATTATAGTAAATCAGTTAAAATAAAATTTAAAGCATTCATTTCTCTTCTATTTTCTGATAATATTAATCTACATTAAGTTTCAAACCGAAATCTATTTCTATCTTTATACTTCTAAATTTCAAAACCAAAAAACAAATAACTTCCTGATATGAAATCAAATACAATAAGAAAAGTTGTCATTGTGGGCTATAACAGAATCCCTTTTGCAAGAGCTAATACGGCCTATTCTAACGTAGGAAATAAAGAAATGATGACCGCATCGCTCAATGGTCTTATTGATAAATACAATCTGAAAGGAAAGTTATTGGGAGAAGTTGCCGGAGGTGCCGTAATCAAACATACTTACGACAACAATTTAATTCGCGAATGTGTAATGCAGACCAATCTTGATCCCGCAACACCTGCATGCGACTTACAACAAGCGTGTGATACGGGAATTGAAAGCGCTATTTATATTGCCAACAAAATTGCTCTCGGACAAATAGATTCTGGAATTGCTGGAGGCGTAGATTCTATCAGTGATATGCCGATTGCTGTTAGCGAAAAACTTAGAAAAATATTATTGGAAGCCCGTAAAGCAAAATCATTGGGAGAGAAAATTAAAACTTTTCTAAAACTTCGTCCAAAAGACCTTAGTCCGCTGGTGCCTCGAAATGAAGAAACACAAACAGGACTTTCTATGGGCGGGCATACTGAAATTACTGCAAAATATTATAAAATTTCTCGCGAAGAACAAGATGAGTTTGCTTTAAAAAGTCACCTGAATATGGCAAAAGCATATGACGAAGGCTTTTTTGATGATATGATTACTCCTTTCAACGGCTTAGAAAAAGATAATAATTTAAGAAGAGACAGCACAATTGAAAAACTAGCCAAACTAAGCCCTGCTTTTGATAAAGTAAACGGAACCCTTACCGCAGGAAATTCAACTCCATTAACAGATGGAGCTTCTTGTGTTCTTCTGGCTAGTGAAGAATGGGCAAAAGAGCAAGGACTTCCTATTTTGGCTTATATTACTTTTGCAGAAATTGCTGCAATTGAATACGTTAAAAATCAACAGAATCTTTTGTTAGCACCTTTATTTGCTGCTTCAAGAATGTTGGAAAAAGCAGAATTAAACCTGCAAGATTTTGACTTTTATGAAATTCACGAAGCTTTTGCTGCTCAGACATTAGCCACTTTAAAAATCTGGGAAAGCCCAGAACTAAGTGCCGAAATAGGTTTAAAGAAAACTCTAGGCGCTATTGATAGAAATAAACTAAATGTAAAAGGAAGCAGTTTGGCCGCAGCGCATCCTTTTGCTGCAACTGGAGGAAGAATTATTGGTGTAATGGCAAAACTGATTAACGAAAAAGGGTCTGGAAGAGGCTTAATCTCTATTTGCGCTGCAGGCGGTCAAGGAGTAACGATGATAATCGAGAAATAATTCTTTATATTTTTCAAAACATTTCGATTTAACTTTATAAATCTGCTAGATCTGCTAAATCTGCGGGAGTAATTTTTGCTCGCAGATTTAGCAGATTTTTTTGTCTCTATCAAATAAACCCGACAGGTTTTAAAAACCTGTCGGGTTTAACTTCAACATACAACTATTTAACTTACTTAAAGTCCATTTTTGTTTAAATATATTCATACAAAAACAGCTAAATATCAATATTTTATGCTAAATTTAGTTTTCTATTAAAGCTTTTGTATCAATTCATTTTAAACCACTAAAAATGATGGAATCAAAAATACCCGAAGGTCCTCTTGCTGATAAATGGAGTCTTTACAAGTCTAAAGCCAAATTGGTCAATCCCGCAAACCGAAAAAAACTAAATATAATAGTAGTCGGAACAGGTCTGGCGGGTGCTTCATGTGCTGCTTCTCTTGCTGAACAAGGTTATAATATAAAATCTTTCTGCTTTCAGGATTCTCCAAGACGTGCGCATTCTGTTGCTGCTCAAGGCGGAGTAAACGCTGCCAAAAACTACAAAAATGATGGAGACAGCACGTATAGAATGTTTTATGATACTATAAAAGGTGGCGATTTTAGATCTCGTGAAGCCAATGTTTATCGTTTAGCTGAATGTTCTGCACATCTTATAGACCACGCAGTTGCGCAAGGTGTTCCTTTTGCAAGAGAATATGCGGGATATTTAAACAATAGATCTTTTGGAGGCGTTCAGGTTTCTCGAACTTTTTATGCGAGAGGCCAAACAGGACAGCAGCTTCTATTAGGAGCTTATCAAGCCTTGGAACGTCAGTCATCTTTAGGAAAAGTGGCTTTATATACTCGTCACGAAATGCTTGAACTCGTTGTTATTGATGGCAAAGCCAAAGGAATAATTGCGCGAAATCTTGAAACAGGCAAACTAGAACGTCACGCTGCAGATGCCGTTGTTCTGGCTTCTGGTGGTTACGGAAAAGTATATTACCTGTCTACACTTGCCATGGGCTGTAACAGCTCGGCAATTTGGCGCGCGCATAAAAAAGGCGCTTATATGGCAGGCGTAAGCTGGATTCAGTTTCACCCTACTTCGCTTCCACAGCATGGTGAAAATCAGTCAAAATTGACTTTAATGTCGGAATCACTTAGAAATGACGGACGAATCTGGGTTCCGAAAAAAGCAGAAGATGATCGAAATGCAAATGCTATTCCCGAAGAAGAACGCGATTATTACTTAGAACGCCGTTATCCTTCATTTGGAAATCTGGCCCCAAGAGATATTTCGTCAAGAGCGGCAAAAGAAAGAATTGATGCGGGTCACGGCGTTGGGCCAATGAAAAATGCCATTTATCTCGATTTCTCGGATGCCATCAAAGCGCAAGGAAAAGATAAAATCGAAGCCAAATACAGCAATCTTTTTGCGATGTACGAAAAGATTACTGGCATAAACGCTTACAAAGAACCCATGCTAATTTCGCCATCGGCGCATTTCACTATGGGCGGACTTTGGGTTGATTATGAGCTTATGACTACAATTCCTGGTTTGTTTGCTTTAGGCGAAGCCAATTTTGCCGATCATGGTGCCAATCGATTAGGAGCAAATTCGCTACTTCAGGCCTGTGTCGACGGTTATTTTATTGCCCCTTATACGATTCCGAATTATTTGGCAGGCGAATTAAATTTACCAAAACCTGATATTTCACATCCAGCATTTGAGGAAGCTGAGAAAACAGTAAGAAGACAATTAGATCGCTTTTTACATACTAACGGAACACTTTCAGCAGATTATTTCCATAAAAAAATCGGACGTCTTTTGTATGAGAAATGCGGTCTTTCGCGAAGCAGACAAAAACTAGAGGAAGCCTTAATCGAAATTCGTGAACTGAAAGCTTCATTTGAAAAAGATCTAAGAATTACAGGCGATAATACGTTAAACAGCGAACTTGAAAAAGCAGGCCGAATTGCCGATTATATCGAGTTAGCCGAATTAATGTGCTACGATGCCTTACAACGTGAAGAATCCTGCGGCGCACACTTTAGAGAAGAATATCAAACCGCCGACGGCGAAGCTGTCCGCAACGACGATGAATTCTGCTATGTATCGGCTTGGGAATGGAAAGGTTTAAATAACGAACCTGAACTTCACAAAGAACCTTTGACCTTTGAATCGGTAGAACTTGCAGTAAGAAGCTATAAATAATTGTGAATTGTTAATTGTAAATTATTAATTAACAACTCAAAATTCATAACTCATAACTCATAATTATCTATGAAACTTTATCTTAAAATATGGCGCCAATTTAATTCTTCAACAAAAGGAGAAATGACAGATTATGAAATTGATGGAGTGTCAGAACATATGTCTTTTCTTGAAATGTTGGATCTTTTGAACGAATCTCTAATTCAAAATGGCGAAAGAGTGATCGAATTTGATCATGACTGTCGTGAAGGAATCTGCGGACAGTGCGGCGTTATGATAAACGGACGCGCTCATGGGCCTTTAAAAAACACTACAACTTGTCAGCTTCATATGAGAAGTTTTAAAGATGGGGATACTATTTATATTGAACCTTTTCGCGCAAAAGCCTTTCCTGTTCTACGTGACTTAAAAATCGATCGCAAAGCATTTGATTCAATTATTGCGTCGGGAGGTTTTATTGGTGCTGCGACAGGTCAGGCGCCAGAAGCAAACAGTATTCCGATTTCGTATGAAACGGCAGAAGCCGCTTTTGATGCTGCTGCCTGTATTGGATGCGGAGCTTGTGTGGCTTCATGCAAGAACGCCAGCGCAGCCTTGTTTGTTGGAGCCAAAATAACACATCTGGCACTTTTACCGCAAGGAAAATTAGAAGCCCAAACACGTGCAGTTTCGATGGTAAAACAAATGGATGAAGAAGGTTTTGGAGCATGTTCCGATACAAGAGCCTGCGAAATTGAATGTCCGCAGGGAATTTCGGTCCTTTCAATAGCTAAAATGAATTTAGAATATATGAAGGCTTTGACTTTTAGGAAGTAAATGAATTTCTCGCAAAGTCGATAAGACGCAAAGTTTTAAAATTAAAAAAACTTAAAAAGAAAGACTTTGCGACTTCGCGTCTTTGCGAGATTAAATATACTTTAATTATACTGTAAAATAAGGCGTCAGGATATCCTCGAAATTATACAATCCTTTTTCTTTCTCTTTTAGATTTTCGGCCACAAAAATAACTCCGTTTCCAAAGGCTTCTCTAGAAATCGATTCGTGAATTAAACGAACGGTTTGAAACGGGAAACCAAAAATAACTTCGTGTTTTCCAACAATTCCTCCTGCCCTAACCGAATTGATATTCTCTTTATCCACATCTAGTACTTCAGCAATTTTTACCGCTGTCCCAGATGTTCCTTGTTTGGTTTTAAAGTGTTCTTCGTTTACTTCAATATCAACCCACGGTGCAATTTTCTTTAGAAATTTTGCAGCAAACAAAAGGTAATTAACACCAAGCGTAATATTAGGCGACCAAAATACTGTGGTTTTCTTAGCCAGTTTCTTTAAAAACTCTAGTTCTTTATCTTTATAATGCGAAATAGCAGAAATAATTTTTACCTGCTTCTTTGCCGCGACTTCTCCATACGTATAAATTCCCTGATGCGATGAAAAATCTATAATGACATCAACAGGATGCTTTTCCAATAATTCTTCAATAGAAGTTTTAGAACTAGAATAGATTAAGCCGGGTTCTTCTGACTGTACTCCAAAAAATTCTGGAACCGATCTGTGTTCTAAAACCGTACTTTGACGTAAAACCCATTCTAAGCAGAATTTGTTATTTTCTAATAATATTGAAGCTACTGATTTTCCAGTTTTTCCGAATCCGATTAATCCTATTTTCATAAGCATTTATTTTTTATGGGCGAAGATGCCCGATTGAAAATATTGATATTTAAGAAGTCAATATCAATTCTAATTTTAAAGAATTCAGACCGTTTTAGAAACTGCCTGTTCATAAAAATAGAGAATTCATAACAGAATTACCAACTAAAACTTCATTTTATAACATTAAAATCATTTATTAATACGATTTTATCTGTTAATGCAAAATAAATCTATCCAATTTTACACCTGATCGCATTTCTAAATTATTTCGCTTAAAATGTTAAAAAATGGTTTTAAAAAATGAATTGGAGAATGCACAAGTAAACATATTTTGACTAGATTTATGGCCAGATATCCCCAAATTAATATCGTAAATAATGGCTTACAATAACAATGGATTACTCCGTTTTTTAGATGCTCAGAATAAATTGTATTTAACAGCTCTAGACGAAATCAAAAATGGAAAAAAAGAATCTCCCTGGATGTGGTTTATATTTCCGCAGATAAAAGGAATGGGTTCTAATGATACTTCCAAATTTTACGAAATCAAAAATGCCGATGAAGCAATTGCTTTTCTGGAACATCCAATTTTAGGAAAACATCTTGTCGAAATCACTTCTGAACTAATCAAAAAGGAAGAAAATGTTTCTGATATTTTTGAAAGCATTGACTTAGAAAATCTTCAATCTTGTATGACATTGTTTGCTAGCGTTCAAAATACTGAACCTATTTTTCAGGAAGTGCTTCACAAACACTTTGACGGTTCATCTGATTTTCATACACTGCAATTATTGTATAGCAATCTTTGATGTTTTAACCGCAAAGTACGCAAGGTCATTTTATGTAGTTTCTTAAATACGCAAAGAACGCAAAGCTTTGTCTAAAAAACTTTGCGTTCTTTATGGCTTAATTAAGGGTAATAAATCTCAAAAGCCTCTAAGCCCTTTTCTCCATAAAATGGGCTTTTTTATTTCTAAATTTCATCTTTTCAATATATTTGTGGTCAACCAAACTTATACGCCATGTCATTATTAATTATTCCAAAAACCACAAATCATGAAAAGAAGTTTCTTCTTGCTCTTTCTTTCGGCAGTTACCTCTTTAGGCATTGCTCAAAGTAAAAAATCAAATTCTAAGCCCAACATTATTATCATCAACATGGATGATATGGGGTATGGCGACACTGAACCCTACGGAATGACAGGAGTCAACACTCCCCATTTTAATCAAGTTGCCGAAGAAGGAATGCGTTTTACCAATTTCAATGCGGGACAAGCCATTTGTACAGCCTCTAGAGCGGCTGTATTAACTGGCTGTTATCCAAACAGAATCGGAATGTCGGGTGTATTGCTTCCTGGAGCCAAACATGCTTTAAATCCAAATGAAGAAACTATTGCGTCACTTTTAAAGAAAAACGGATACAAAACGGCTAATTACGGAAAATGGCATTTAGGGAATCAACTTCCATATTGGCCAACTAATTATGGTTTTGACGAGTTCTTTGGGATTCCGTATTCGCACGACGTATGGCCAATTGATTATGACGGTTATTCAAAAGTAACGGATGCTAAAGATATGCGTTCGAGCTTTCCTCCTCTTCCATTAATCAGCAATACAACCATTATTGATACGATTGAAAATATCAAAGACGCTTCAAAACTAACAACGCTTTTCACCGAAAAAGCAATTGGTTTTATCAAAAAAAACAAAAAAGATCCTTTCTTTTTATATCTCACACATCCTTTGCCACACGCGCCTTTAGCGGTTTCAGACAAATTTAAAGGCAAAAGCGATTTAGGTCTTTTTGGAGATGTGATAATGGAACTGGATTGGTCAATTGGCGAAATCATAAATACGTTAGATACAGAAGGAATAGCTAAAAATACCGTCTTAATTATAACGAGTGATAATGGCCCTTGGCTTGTTTTTGGTGACAATGCAGGTTCATCGGGCGGTTTTAGAGAAGGGAAATCAACTACTTGGGAAGGTGGTACGAGAGTTCCGTTTTTAATACGTTGGCCAGGTAAAATAAAAAGCGGCTCTGTAAACAGTTCTCTTATGACCAATATGGATTTACTGCCTACAATTGCTGCAATAACGGGAGCCTCCTTGCCTAGAAACCAGATTGATGGTTTGAATTTTCTTCCTGTTCTGACTGGAAAAACGGCTTCTAGCCCAAGAAAAGTTTTTTATTATTATTTCGGAGTTGGAAGCAATAATTTAGAAGCTATTCGATACAAACACTGGAAACTTGTTTTTCCGCACAAAGGCACAACCTACAACAAAAAATTACAAGGAAAAGATGGTTATCGCGGAGAAGGCGCTTCCGCAGAATTTCCAATGGCACTTTATGATTTAGCACATGATCCGGGAGAAGTTCGCGATGTACAGCAATTATATCCTGAAATTGTAGCCGAAATTCAGAAAATCGCTAATACTGCAAGAGAAGATCTTGGCGATGATTTGAATCAAAAGGTTGGAAAAAATGTTAGAAAACCAGCCACATATTAAAACACAAAATATTTAAAAAAATTATTTTATCTGTAAAGCCCCAGCGGGGCAAAATATTTATAGAGTTACAATAAAACAAATAAAAAAAGCTCCAGAGGAGCGACATCTTTTTCCCAACATAAATGTCGCTCCTCTGGAGCTTTATACTGTGAAGATTTATCCTTTGCTATAAATATTTCGCTTCTCTGAAGCTCACAAAAAAGAAATACTTTTAAACAGGCTAGTTTTTTAATTGAAAATCAATTGTAAGATGAAAGTTTTTTCGATAATCTCACAACAATAACAGTTTGTTTTTTCGTAATTTTAATAAAGCATTCTGAGATTTTATTTTACTTCTAACAATCATTTTTTACTATTCTTTCATTAATACATAAAATCAGACTGTATCTCTGATGATATTGTCATTTTTTAAATTTGTTTATCACTCAAAAGAAACTTTCTTCTTTTATAATAAATTATTGTCATGAGAATAGATCAGATACAAATTAAAACAAACGATATTCAAAAAACGAAAGCTTTTTATCAGAACATTTTTGGGCTTTTCATTCTTGAAAATGACCAAAAATCGATAACATTTCAAGCTGGAACTTCTATTTTAAAATTTGTCGAAGACAAAGAGTTTAATTCCATATATCATTTTGCTTTTAATATTCCCGAAAATCAGCTTGAAGAAGCCATTCAATGGTGTAAAAATAAAGTGGATTTAATTGTTCTAGAAGATAAAAGTGTAGTTACAAATTTTGAAAATTGGAATGCACATTCTATTTATTTCTTTGATCATAACGGAAATTTACTTGAATTCATAGCCCGACATGATCTTAATAATGAACAAATTGGCGAATTTAATTCCGCTTCTATTTTAAATATAAGCGAAATCGGAATTGTTACGGAAAGTCCATTAAAATTAGGAAATCAATTAATAGAAGAACACGGATTGCATTTCTTTTCTCAAAATACAAACACTGATAAATTTGCTGCAATTGGCGATCATGATGGTTTATTGATTTTGGTTCAACCGACTAGAAATTGGTATCCAACTCAGATTCCTTCTGAAAGTAATCCTGTAAAAGTAACTTTGGAAAACAATGAAAATATAATTGAATTGACGTTTTAATAATCAAAGACCTTTATTTTTACATTCGCATTTTCTAATTTTATAATGAACAATTAGTAGTATTTATGTCAAAAATCCTTAAGAGTTTCTTTTTTAATTTTATTTTCTTAACACATTTTATAGCAACTTGTTATGGACAAAATAATATCGTAATTCCGAAAAGTTTCAAAGAAACAATTCCACCAAAAGCATGGAGCGAAAATTGGTATAAATTAAATTATTCTAAAAATGAATATAAAGTTGAAATTACAAACTCCAAGCTCCAAATAGGAATTGCTAAACATCTGAATGAATGCAAACTTGAAATAGAATCAGGTACTCTAGTAGGAACGAATGGAGGCGAATTTGGCGGAAAATTAATTTTTATACCAAAAGACAAATCCAAAAGCGATGTGAAGATTATTAAAGCAAATATTCTTTTTTTATTTCAATTTAAAGGTAAAATTTATTTCATCTCCGGACTTCTCCATATGAGTTTTAATGGTGGCGGAATGTTTGAATTAAAACCAGAAGGAGATAATTTTTCTGTTCAAAAAGTAATGGACTTTGAAAGTGCGCCAATGGCATTTACAATTTATAAGGACACACTCCTTATTGCTGCCGACAAAGGATTTTATGTCATAAAAGATTTAAAAAAACAGCTGATTTTCGACAATTTATTCTGGGAAGGTTTGTATCCCAATTCAATTGCTGTTCTTAATGACAAAAATATATTAGTTGGAATTAGAAGTGGAATTGTCAAACTTGATTTAAATACAAAAAGATTAAGATTTTATATGAAGATTTAAGATTTTCGCAGAAAAATCATAGGATTTTTTCTGCGAAAAATATTCCTTATCCATTAAAACTTCATCCTCTGAATTCTAACCGCATTCAATATCGCTAGTAAAGCTACGCCAACATCAGCAAAAACAGCTTCCCACATCGTGGCAAGTCCGCCAGCGCCTAGAATTAAGACAAAAGCTTTTACTACAAAAGCCAATGTAATATTCTGCCAGACAATCTTTTTGGTTTGTTTTCCGATATTAATTGCCATTGCAATTTTGCTTGGCTTATCATCTTGAATCACAATATCGGCAGTTTCTATGGCTGCATCGCTTCCTAAACCGCCCATCGCAATTCCTACGGTGCTTAGCGCAATTACAGGCGCATCATTTACACCATCGCCCACAAAAGCAATTGTTTCGTTTTTAGATTTTATTTCATTGACTTTATCCACTTTATCTTCTGGAAGCAAATCGCCAAAAGCTTTTGTAATTCCCAATTTATCAGCTACAAACTGAACAACATTTGCCTTATCTCCACTCAGCATGGTTAGTTTTACTCCTAAAGATTTTAGTTTAGAAACGGTTTCTTTCGCATCTGCTTTAATTTCATCAGCAATAGTCAAATAACCTGCAAATTTACCTTCGTAAGCAATTGCAATTGTGGTATAAACGATTGAAGATGGATCAATATCATACGAAATCGAAAATTTATCCAAGAGTTTAAAATTCCCAACAAACAATTCTTTTCCGTTGTGTATTGCTTTTAATCCATGGCCGGAAATTTCTTCGATTTCTTTTAATTCAACCGAAGAATCAATTGGACCAATATGATTATGAATGGCTGTTGCAACAGGATGCGTACTTCTATTTTCTAAAGCATTAACCAGTTTTAAGATTTCATCTTTATCAAATTCTGGTTTTATAATAACTTCTTGAACTTTAAAAACACCTTCGGTCATAGTTCCTGTTTTATCTACCACAACATTCTGAATTGTAGAAATACTGTCAAGGAAGTTACTGCCTTTAAACAAGATTCCGTTTCTACTCGCGGCGCCAATTCCGCCAAAATAACCCAACGGAATACTGATAACCAAAGCACAAGGACATGAAATTACTAAGAAAACCAAAGCTCTATAAAGCCAATCGGTAAAAACATAATTGTCTACAAAAAGCATTGGAAGCAAACAAATCGCAATTGCCAAATACACTACAATTGGGGTATAAATTTTCGCAAACTTTCTGATAAACAATTCCGCAGGCGCTTTTTTGGTTGTAGCGTTCTGCACCAATTCTAAAATTTTAGATAATTTACTATCGCTGTAAGCCGTTGTTACTTTTACTTCGGCGATTGTATTGCCGTTTATCATTCCTGCTAAAACAGTTTCGCCTTTCTTCTTGCTATCAGGTTTGCTTTCTCCCGTTAGAGCTGCTGTATTAAATGAAGCGGAATCTGATAATAATTCGCCATCCAAACCTAGTTTTTCTCCTGCTTTAAGCTGAATAATAGCTCCAATCTGAACGTCTTTGGCTTTGACTTTTATCGGGATATTGTTTTCTAATATATGAACCTCATCGGGACGCTGATCCAAAAGACTCTTAATACTTGATTTAGCGCGGTTAACTGCCATTCCCTGAAAGGTTTCTCCAATGGTATAAAACAGCATAACAGCAACACCTTCTGGATATTCTCCAATCGCAAAAGCTCCAATTGTAGCAATGCACATGAGGAAAAACTCAGAAAAAATGTCTCCTTTTACAATGCTTTCATAAGCTTCTCTTATTACTGGAAGTCCAACTGGAAGATACGCAATCGCATACCACGCAATTCTAACATATCCTGTAAACCAATCTTGCGGAAAATAGTTATCAAAACCAATTCCGATTAGCAATAAAACAAACGATATAATGGATGGCAAGAACAATTTAAACCAGCTTCCTTCTACATTGTGTTCATGATCGTGGCCTTCATGATCGTGCCCATCATTCTCAGAATGTACGGGTTCATCATGAGAACAGCAGCAGGAAGGTTTGGCTTTATTTTTTGTACTTTTTACTTCTTTATCTTGATGTATCATTTTTTTGTTTCATGTTTCAGGTTTCATGTTTTGAATGCCTGAAGTTTTTTGTTTAAATAATGTCCTAAATTTAAGCATTTTGTGGTAAAGTTTATTACGAGAAAGACACTAAGTTTTTATTTAACTGTGGCGATTAATCTCGCAAAGTCGCTAAGGCGCAAAGTTTTTTTGCCGCAGATTGAAAGGATTTCAAAAAAATATTAATCTGTATAAAATAAAAATCATTTTAATCCTTTTAATCTGTGGCAAAATTTATTTCTCAATTGCCTCCAGCTTTAGCTGGAGGTTGAGTACATTCTAATTTGTAGGTTTTAGCCCAACTTTCGCATTTTGGCTAAAGCCATTTCTTATTGTTTCTTGTTACCTCCAGCTAAAGCTGGAGGCAACTCAAATTAATCTCTTAAATCTGCTTTAAAAAAACTTTGCGCCTTAGCGACTTTGCGAGCAAATTCTACTCCAACAAAAAAACTTAGTCACTTAGTATCTTAAAAGAATTAATGTGTATGCTCTCCTCCGCCCTTCATTGCTGAAAGCAGGTAAAATGCACCTTTCGTTACAATTTTTGCATTGGCCGGAATATCATTTACGAACTTCACTTCAGTAAAACCTAAATCGGTTGTTCCTGGCATAACTTCTATAGCTTTAAAGTGTACTTCTTTCTCGTGAGCTTCTTCCTTTTCGCCTGCTACATGCTCGTGTTTTTCTTCTGCGTGTTCTGCTTCTTCAATAAAAACAAAGTACTTATCTGCATTTTTGACCACTGCATCTTTTGGAAGCGCTGGAACTGTTGCATTCGTAATATTAATATTCGCCGAAACATACATTCCCGGAATCAGACCTTTAGCATCAGCAGGATCAATTTTAGCGTGAACTGCAACAGTTTTACTTTCGTTAGAAAAAGATTTATTGATTCCGAATATCTTTCCTTTAATCGATTTATTGGACTGGTTTGTTAAGACAAAGTCAATTACCTGACCAATCGAAATGGAACCTAAATCTTTTTCATATACATTCAAATCCAAATGCATCTGACTATTATCTACCACTTCAAAAAGCGAAACTCCTGTGTTGGCAAAAGCTCCTTTCGCAATATTGATTTTTCCAACAAAACCATTTATTGGCGAAACAATTGGCACTACAGAGGTTGTTCCTTTTGTATTGACATGCAAAGCATCGAGTTTATTTTTTGCAGCTTGTGCACGAGCTCTTTCGGCTGCAAGTTTGGCTTTTACTTCCTGAAAAGTCTTTCTCGGATTTACATTTTCGTCGCTTAATGTTTTCTGACGATTGTATTCTAACTGCAAATACTCAACATTGGCAACAGCCGACTGATAATCTTCCTGCATTCCTATAACTTCCAAATTCTGAATCGTTGCTAGAACTTTCCCTTTATTTACATACGTTCCTTCCAAAACAAAAATATCCTTTACTGTTCCGCCAATTAAAGTCGAAACTTCAGCTGAATTTTGCGGAGGAACTGTCGTGTAGCCATTGGCCTTGATGACTTTGTTAAGGTTTCTATCTTCTACAGAACCTGTTTCAATTCCGACAGTTTTGTATTGAGATTCCGTTAAAGCTACTTCTGTAGTTGACTTTTCTTCTTCCTGTGGTTCTTCAGTTTTCTTTTCATTGCAACTTGTTATAGAAATAACCGCAAAGAACGCAAAGACAAAGCGCAAGGCACGCAAGGAAATTAAACTTTGCGCTCTTTGCGTAAATCCTTTGCTCCCGATAGCTATCGGGATTGCGGTTAAATAACTACTAGATATATTTTTCATTTTTAATTGTTTTTGATGGTTGGAAATTGAAGTTCGATAGCGCTTTGATTGTAGCTGTGCGTCGCTTCTGCAAATTGTTTTTTTATATCGATCGCTTGATTCAGGAAGCTGATATACGACCAATAACTCATATCGCCATTGGCATAGCTTTTCTGAGCAGTTTCAATAATTTGATTGGCATATAACAACCCTTCATTTTGAAAATACGCTAGGTTTTTCTGCTGTTTTTGAAAGTTATTTTGCAATTCTTCCCTTTGCAGATTCAGCATCATTTTGTTCTTATCTAAGGCCAATTGTGACTGCGAAATGCTAATTTCTGCCGCCTTTGCTTTTGTTGTATTAACGCCTCCAAATAACGGAATCTGCAATCCAGCTGTAAAGCCCTGAAAAAGCGATTCTTTATTTATCGTCTGAGCAAAATAGCCTAAACCGACTTTTGGCGTACGTAAAGCTTTAAATGTTCCAGCTTCTTTCTGATAAACCGAAATCTGTTGCTGATAAAAATCGGTCATCAGAGCTTCAGCTTTTGTGTTTTCCTGATTTTCTATAAAAGTATATTGCAAAGCCGTATTTTGATCAGGAACAATATTTTCATTTGTCTGAATAAAAAACTGCAATTGTTTCTGATAGATTGCCAGATCATACTCTAACTGCGCTTTCTGAGTTTCAATTTCCTTTACTTTCGCTTTGGCACTAATCACTTCGATATTTCCGCTTTCTCCCGTTTTAAAACGAAGTTCAGCGTTCTTCAAAAACTTCGTATAAATATCATTCAATTCTGAATTAAGTTTCTGAATAGAAACGCCATACAAATATTGATAATACGCCAATGTAACCGCTTTTTCAATTTCATAAGAAGACAGCGCTTTTTGTTTTTCGGCCAATTTTGCCAATTCTTCCTGCAATTGTCTGTTCGCTTTGGTAATATTTCCTAACGGAAAAAACTGCTGTACCGAAACATTATGATCGTAATCGGCACTATTGAACTGACCGCCCTGATATTGCACTTGAAGTGGATCTGGCTGAAAAGCTGCTTTTTTAAGAACGGTTTGCTTTTCGATCTCTTTATCAGCAATTTTTAAATCGATGTTGTTTGATTTTGCGAGTTCTATTGCTTTTTCAAGGCTTATAGTTTGCTGTGCAAATGTTGCTGTACTTGCTAATAGAAATGTGCTTAACCGCAAAGTTCGCAAGGTTTTTTTCGCAAAGTTCGCAAAGATTTTGGTTTGCATTTTATATATTGAATTTTTCATTTTTATCATTTTTTGTCTCCCGCAGATCTTGCAGATTAAGCAGATTTTTTCTTTTTAAATTAATCTGCCAGATCTGCGAGAGAAATTATTTTAGACACACAGTAATAATTATCTAATTATCAAATTTTCTCATTTACTAATTATCTCTGCGGTTAAATCTCTCCAACAATAAATACAAAATCGGTAAAACGATTAAAGTTAATAGTGTGGCTGAGATTAATCCTCCAATTACTACGGTTGCCAAAGGTTTCTGCACTTCTGCCCCGCCGCTTGTCGACAATGCCATTGGAAGAAATCCTAATGAAGCAACAGCAGCCGTCATTAAAACAGGACGTAAACGTGTTTTGGTTCCAATAAGGATTCTCTGAAACGGATCTGAAATACCTTCTGTTTTTAACTGGTTGAAATACGAAATCAGTACAATTCCGTTTAAAACCGCAATTCCGAATAAGGCAATAAAACCAATTCCGGCAGAAATGCTAAACGGCATTCCTCTTAGCGAAAGCGCAAAAACACCTCCAATGGCTGATAACGGAATCGCACTAAAAATCAGCAGTGCTTGTTTGGCACTTTTGAAAGTAAAATATAGCAAGACCAAAATCAGTCCTAAAGCAATTGGTAAGGCTACAGAAAGTCTTTTTGAAGCTTCAATCAGATTTTCGAACTGTCCGCCATAAGTCACATAATAACCTGAAGGAAGTTTGAAGTTTTTATCCAATTTTGCCTGAATTTCTTCTACAACACTTTTAATGTCTCTTCCACGAACGTTTAATCCAACAGTGATTCTTCGTTTTCCGTCTTCGCGGATAACCTGTACAGGCCCTTGTTCATATTCGACAGAAGCCACCTGAGAAAGTGGTACTTGCTGTCCGTTTGGAAGCGGAATAAACAAATTACTTACATCTGTGATATCGCCACGATTGTTTTCATCCATTCTCACCACAACATCAAACCTTTTGCTTTCATCGTAAATCTTTCCCGCGACTTCGCCAGCAAAAGACGAGCGGATAATCTGGTTGATATCTGAAATATTCAGCCCGTAAAGCGCAATTTTATCATAATCGTATTTGATAGTAATTTGCGGTAAACCTGTTACCTTATCAGCTTTTAGATCTCCGATTCCTTCTATTCCTTTTATTTTCGAAATCAATTCTGTCGCTTTAGCATCCAGAATTTCCAAATCGTCACCAAAAATTTTGATTGCAATATCAGATCGGCTTCCCGTCATTAATTCGTTAAAACGCATTTGGATTGGCTGCGAAATTTCGATATTCGCTCCTGGAATAATCTCCATTTCTTCTTTCATGGCATTAGCCAATTCTTCCCAATTACTATATTTGCTTCTCCATTCTTTTTTGTCTTTTAAAACAATAATTAAATCCCCACTTTCTATTGGCATAGGATCGGTCGGAATTTCACCACTTCCTATTTTTGTTACAATGGTTTTAATTTCAGGGAATTTGGCTTTCAGAATCTGTTCGTACTTTGTAGTAGTTTCAACCATTTGAGTAAGCGAACTTCCCGTCATAATGGTGGCATTGATTGCTAAATCGCCTTCTTCGATTGTTGGGATAAATTCACCGCCCATATTTTGGAAAACAATAAAAGCAAAGGCAAATAATCCTACAGCAACAGAAAGCACTACTTTTTTAAACGCTAAAGCTTTATTCAATAAAGGCGTGTAACGGTTTTCTAGCCACGCAATCATACGGTCACTGAAATTTTCTTTGTGTTCCGTTTTCTTCGAAAGAAACAAAGCACTCATCATCGGAATATAAGTCAGCGAAAGAATAAATGCTCCTATAATGGCAAAACCAACTGTCATAGCCATTGGCTTGAACATTTTTCCTTCTGTTCCAATTAAAGCTAGAATTGGCAGATATACGATCAAAATGATAATCTCACCAAAAGCTGCACTATTCCTGATTTTTGAAGCCGAATTATAAACCTCATCGTCCATTTCTTCCTGAGTCAATTCTTTTTTGTTTTTGAATTTCTGGAGATGATGCATCGTGGCTTCGACAATGATTACGGCACCATCGACAATGATTCCAAAATCTATGGCTCCGAGACTCATTAAGTTTCCGCTTACGCCAAAGGCATTCATTAAAATAACAGCAAACAGCATTGCCAACGGAATCACTGAGGCGACAATTAACCCTGCACGAAGATTTCCTAAGAATAATATCAAAACAAAAATTACGATTAATGCTCCTTCTAATAAATTCTTTGTAATTGTTTTAATGGAATTGTCAACGAGTTTTCCTCTATCAATAAAAGCTTCGGCAACAACTCCTTCTGGAAGGCTTTTGTTAATCTGAGCCATTTTTTCGTGCACACGATTAACAACTGCGCTTGAGTTTTCTCCCTTTAACATCAAAACTAGTCCCGAAACAATTTCACCTTTTCCGTCTTTGGTCGAAGCTCCATAACGTAGTGCTATACCTTCACGAACCTGTGCAACATTGCGAACCAGAACGGGCGAACCATTACGGTTTTTCACAACTACATTTTCAAGGTCTTTAATGCCTTTTGCCATTCCGACACCGCGGATAAAATACGTGTATTGGTCTTTTTCGATGTATGCTCCACCCGTATTCTGATTGTTTTTTTCTAAAGCCTCAAAAATTTCGGTAATTGTAACGCCCAAACTATTGAGCATGTTTGGATTTACGGCAATTTCAAACTGCTTGAGTTTTCCTCCCCAAGAACTTACTTCAGCAACTCCTTTAATTCCTTGCAATTGCGGAATAATAATCCAATCCTGAATTGTTCTCAGTTCAATTGCACTATATTTGTTTTCATAGCCTTTTTTGGCATAAACATCGTACTGGTAAATTTCTCCTAAACCTGTAGAAATTGGTGCTAACTCTGGAGAATCTACATAATCTGGTATATTTTCTTCCGCTTGTTTTAAGCGCTGGAATATCTGTTCACGCGCCCAATAAATATCTACATCATCTTCAAAAACAACGGTTACAACCGATAATCCGAAACGAGAAATACTGCGGAGTTCTATCACATTTGGAACTGTTTTAACAGCTCTTTCTAAGGGATACGTGATTAATTGTTCGATTTCCTGACTTGCCAATGTTGGTGCAGTTGTAATAATCTGAACCTGATTGTTGGTTACATCTGGCAGGGCATCGAGCGGTAATTTTTTAAGCGAATAGCTTCCCCAAGCAATGAGCGCAAGGGTAAATAATAATATGACGAATTTGTTTCGTATACTAAACTTGATAATTTTATCTAACATTTGAATATATAATGACGTGAGAAATTAGACAATTAAATTGTCTGTAAATGTGTGGAAAGTCCACAACTCTCTCGCCCGTTTTCGATCTTTATCGAACAGGCACAATCATTATGCTATCTGAGGGGGCTGCCAAATACTTCCGTAGAAATTGGAAATAAAAACAGAATTGTAACTTGGTAAAGCAATTGAAATTTGATTGTAAGTTTTAGGAAACTCAAAACTTACAGCAGAATGGTAACTTAAAACCTGTGCGCCACAGCAATTACAGGCACAAAACGGAGAACATAAATCATTTGTTTTATCATGAGAATGATTATCTTCTGAAGCAAACTGAGCCGTTTTATGCATAGCACTGTTTACTTCCATATCTGCACATGGCATATTAGACAATGCCAACAGGTAAATTGATAATATGATTGTTATCCATTTCACAGTTGTAAAAGTACAATTATTTTTTTAATTGTAATTGATGGCAATAATTCCTAAAAGAAAAAAAACTTAAAATTATCCTAAAATTATTTTTAAAGCTTTTCTCATTTTCTCATTTAATTTTTGTCGGAGGTAAGAAAATTTCGTTAACTTTAACACTAATTAACACATTATTAAGCTTTAATTTATAATAAAACCTATTTAGCATACAAGATAAAAAGATTCCCATAACAGCATTAGTACATATTTATTTTTCGCAGTTTAATTAATTAACATTAAAACACTCTAATCAATGAAATGTAATACACTAATATCAGCCTTTTTATTACTATTTAGCTTGCAAATTTTCGGACAGGTTTATACCGACAAAATTGTAGGAAAGAAAAATGAAGAATTAAAAGACAGTCTTAAAGTCGAAAAATACCCGTACGCTCTACCAATCTGGGGAGAAAAAGTAGCTCAAAAAGGCTATAAACTTCCTTATTCTGCAGGAGTATCTGTTAATTATTTTTGGCAGGAATCTGAAATTGTTATTAATGATTTAAATATTGGCTTTAATCATGGCCCCCAATATAACTTAGATGAAATTGTGCGATTTAATAAATCAACAGTTGAAGCTGGTGCACTTACTATTAGACCAGATGTTTGGTTACTTCCCTTTTTAAATATTTATGGAATTTTTGGAAAAGCCAAAACAGCAACTAAAATTAATGCTGGCATTTGGGTCCCGGACGCTGATAACAATTGGTCTGAAATTGCAAATTTCAGTACCAAAGCAAATTTTGACGCTACTACTTTTGGTATAGGTATGACACCAACAATTGGTATTGGCGGAGGCTGGTTTGCACTAGATATGAACATGGCTTGGACCGACATTAGTTCACTGGATAAACCTGCATTCTCTTATATTTTTGGTCCAAGATTAGGAAAAACATTTAAATTCAAAAAACCAGACACCAATATAGCGGTTTGGGTTGGAGCTTTTAGAGTTCATATTTCTGGAGATACTAATGGAGATTTACCTTTATCTGATTTTATTGATCTAAGCAGTGCTCAGGCTAAAGTGGATAGTGGACTTCAAAAAGTATCTGAAAATCAGACAAAAGTAGATAACTGGTGGGATAGTTTGAGTCCAGCTGAACAAAAAAATCCAGTTAATATTGCCAAGCATAATACTGCTGACAGAGCTTTAGATAGAGCAGGGACATTTTTAGCAACTCTGGACGGAGCATTGAGCACAGCCTCAGATTCATCTGTGCAATATTCGCTTCAAAAAAGACCAAAAGATATGTGGAACTTTATTATTGGATCTCAATATCAATTCAGCAGACATGTTATGTTTCGTGCAGAGTGCGGTTTCTTAGGAAGTCGTACCCAAGTATTAGGAAGTTTACAATACCGTTTTGGACTGTAATTATCCATTTATATGAAAAAGATTTTATTAATCGTTTTTACTTTCTTTTGTATTAGTTCTGCCCAATCCCAAGTCCTAATTTCCTTAATATTTGGAGACAAACTCAATTCTGAGTTTTTAGAATTTGGTCTTGAAGGCGGCGCAAATTTTTCTACCATTTCAAACATGGGGTCTTCTGCTTTAAATCCAGGTTTCAATCTTGGTTTTTACTTTGACTTCAGGTCTAAGAAAAATCCAGCTTGGATGATTAATACTGGAGTAATTGTAAAATCGCCTATGGGAGCCAAAGATATTCCCGTGTATTCTTTGAATGATGAAAATCTGGACAATACTTTTACAGGTGGACATGTAAATCGTGAAATCCGTTATTTTAATGTTCCTATATTAATTAAATATCAATTCAAAAATAATATCTATCTTAAAACAGGCCCACAATTTGGTTTATTGGCTAAAGCTTTTGATGAGTTTAAAAACGAAATCAACGATGACGATGTAGTTTACAAGAAAAATATTAGAGACCAAATACATGTTATAGATGCGGGACTTGCTTTTGGTGCCGGCTATCATATGAATGTTGGAAATGGTTTAAATATTACAGTTCAATACTACTATGGACTTGTTACTGTAATGAAAGGCGACGGTCCAAATAATCAATATAATAGATCTTTGTATGTGACGGCAGGAATTCCAATCGGGAAAGGAAAAGCAGCGCAAAGAAGAGCTGAAAAAGAAGCAGAATTGAATAAAGTTGTGCTTCCAGAAGACGAGAAAAAATAGTCTTTTATAATTCAAAAAGCATATTTCGCTCCGCTGGAGCTCTTTATCAGTCTGTGTCTATTATTATTTGCTATAAATATTTCGTCCCTCTGGGACTATTTACTTGACAAAAGCTTCTGAGAAGCGAAATATTTATAGCAATAATTTTATAAGTATCCAAAAAGCCCCAGAGGGGCGATACTTCATTTCAATCAACTTCCTATTCCCGATTTATTCCTTTTATAAACTCCAGAATTTCTTCGGTATTTAAAATAAAATCTGGCGTTGTGTGCAGAATCGCGTTGTTTGGCATAAAAGGCATATCTGCAGAAAGCGGATTCTGGACTACACTTATACCGCCTGCTGCCTGTATTGCCCTCAATCCAACTGTTCCATCCGAATTGGAACCCGAAAGCAATATTCCGATCAAATGTTCTCTATATATTTCCGCAGCAGACTCAAAAGAGACATCTATGCTTGGTCTACTGTAGTTTATTTTTTCTGAAGTATCTAATGAAAGCGTTTCGTTTTTCTCAAATAATAAATGATAATTGGAAGGAGCGATATAAATAAATCCCGATACGAGTTTTACTTTATCTTCTACTTCTTTTACTTTTATTTTTGATTTTAAAGCAATTAAGTCTTCTAGAGTTTGTTCGTCTGAGTTTTTTCTATGAACAACGATGACAATAGCAAAAGAAATCGGATTTTCTATAAAAGGCAAAATCTGCAATAATGCCTGTAAACTTCCTGCCGAACCGCCAATTATAACTACTCTACAATTTGTTATTCTTTTATTTTCCTCCATATTTTCTCTTTAGCAAATTGTTTGTATTTGGTTTGAGATATAGAATATTTTATCGTTTCTTTTGTTCCGAGTGCTAAGAAACCTAGCACAGCCAAACTGTCGTCAAATAAGTTTACGACTCTTTTCTGCAGATTATTATCAAAATAAATTAAAACATTGCGACACAATATGAGATCAAACTCATTAAATGAAGTGTCTGAAACTAAATTATGCTGTGAGAAAACCATTTTTTCAGAAAGATTTTCGTTGAACTTTGCAAAACCGTAATTGGCAAT
Organism: Flavobacterium nitrogenifigens; assembly: GCF_003254565.1. Lineage (GTDB taxonomy): Bacteria > Bacteroidota > Bacteroidia > Flavobacteriales > Flavobacteriaceae > Flavobacterium > Flavobacterium nitrogenifigens. Next base: position 120,293 of record NZ_QJRI01000169.1, on the reverse strand, counting down.
GTAATAATCTGAAAAATCCTGCTGTCCGCCAGCATCGCGATAATTATCAGCATAGTCTTTTATCATTCGCAACGGAAAAATACCGCTTTTGGCCGTTTCTAGTACCGAAGCGTTTATGTCTGTTGCATACAATATTGATTTGTGCAATAAACCTTCTTCTTTGAGCATAATGGCCATGGAATAAACTTCTTCTCCTGTAGAGCATCCTGCGTGCCAAATACGAATAAAAGGTTTTGTTCCTAACAACGGAAGAACTTCTTTTCTAAGTGTAAGATAAAATGAGGGATCGCGAAACATCTCGGTTACATTAACCGTAATTTCGTCAATCATTCTTTTATAATACTCGGGATCTGTGCGGACTTTAGACAAAAAATCATGAAAATGTTTAAATCCTTCCAAAGCAAATACTCTGCTTACTCGTCTTTTAAGTGAGGCTCTTGAATAACTTCCAAAATCAAAACCATAATATTCGTAAACATCATTTATAAGGGTTTCTAGTTCAATATCTTCAATCATAATTCACTTTAATTTCCTCTCAAAATCTGAAGTAATTTGTCAACATCTACAGGTTTTGAAATGTAAGCATCTGCTCCAGCTTGCAAACATTTTTCTTTATCTCCTGCCATTGCCTGTGCCGTTACAGCAACGATTAATGTAGATTCCTGAGACGGAATTGCCTTTATAAGCGGAATTGCTTCGTAGCCATCCATTTCTGGCATCATCATATCTAGTAAAACTGCATCAATAGATGCGTCTTGACGCAATATTTTTAAGGCTTCTTCGGCACTTAGACAAGATATACAGTCATACGATTTTGCTTTTAAGGTATTTACCATAGCAAAAATATTTCTAGAATCATCATCTACAATCAACACTCGTTTTTTTCCCATTTACAGCATTTTAAAGATTAGATTTTATCGTACAGCCAAACTCTCAGCAACGATAACAGCTGGTCTACATCTACAGGTTTTGTAATATAATCTGAAGCTCCTGCCTTAATACATTTCTCCCTGTCGCCAGTCATAGCTTTGGCTGTTACCGCGATTACAGCTAAGTTAAGGAATTTAGGATTACTTCTTATCTTTTCGGCAGTTTCGTAGCCGTCCATGTTTGGCATCATCATGTCTAGCAATACTACATCTGTATCTGGGTTTTCATCCAAAATTTTAATCGCCTCTTTTCCGTCAAAAGCCGTAATTACATTCATTTTAAATGCTTCTAAAGCTTTTGATAGCGAATATATATTTCGTACATCATCATCTACGATTAATACTTTTTTCTCAAATAGAATATTATTGAGCGAATTGAGTTTCTTGTGACTTTCTTTTTTATGGTCTCCATTCTTTTTTTCTTCTACCAAATGAAGGAAAAGCGAAACCTCATCGAGCATTCTCTGGTAAGAATGTGCTGTTTTTACAATAATCGAATCGGCATATTTTCTAATTTTCAATTCTTCTTTTATAGACAAGCTTTTTCCTGTAAAGACAATTACTGGCAGATTTTCTAATCCTGGACTTTTCTTTACGCCATCTAGAATTTCATAAGCCTGTTTGTCTGGAATTCCCATATCTAAAATTACACAATCGATGTCTTTTTTGGTTAAGGCCGATAAACCTGCTGAAACTTCGCTTTTAATTTCAGAATTGATATTATACGTTTCTAAGAAATAAGCCAATGCTTTAGCATGTTTCGGGTTATCTTCAATAATTAAAACTTTCTGAGATTCTTTGTTTATAATGTGCTCAATACGCATAAAAACCTCTGGAATCTTGTCAAAAGCAACTGGTTTATCTAAGAAATCTACAGCCCCTTTTAACAGACTTTCCTGTTTCAACTTGTGCGAAGACATTATGTGTACCGAAATATGTTTGGTTTGAGAATGATTTTTTAATTCTTCTAAAACCTCCCAGCCACTCTTAATTGGAAGTTCGATATCCAATAAAATTCCGATTGGTTTGTAGATTAAAGCAAAATTCAAAGCATAATCTCCTCTTACTGCAACGACGCCTTTATAGCCTTTTTTCTGAGTAAAAGCCAATAATGATTTAGCAAAGCTAATGTCATCTTCTACAATCAGGATTACCTTATTACCTTCCGTAATTGAATGTCTGTCGTCTTCAATTTCTTCTGGAACAATATCGCTGATATATCTTGGTTTTTCTTCTTCATTTTCAGATTGAACTTCAATCTCTTCAGCTTCTGGAATTTTATTTATTGATACTTTATTGATTGCAAATCCTAAAACTGGCAGGCATAAAGTAAATGTACTTCCTTCGTTTACTTTACTGTGCAGAATGATTTCTCCTCGCAATAATTTAGCCAATTCACGGCTAATTGACAATCCTAAACCTGTTCCGCCATATTTACGTTTGGTAGAACCGTCTGCTTGCTGGAAAGCTTCAAAAATTAAAGGCTGTTTCTCTACCGGAATTCCGATTCCTGTATCTTTTACAATAAAGCAGATTATTTTATCATCGTCTGTATCGACTTTAATTTCAAGAGAAACGGTTCCTTTTTCAGTAAATTTAATGGCATTTGAAATCAGGTTTTTTAGAATCTGCTCCAAGCGCATTTTATCTGTTTTAATCACAATTGGCGCTTCTTTGGCAATAATTTCAAAATCAATTCCCTTCTCCTTTGCCACCATATAAAACAGATTATGAAGGTTATCTGTGATTTCTTTAGTTGAAACATCCAAGAATTCCAGTTCCATTTTACCCGCTTCAATCTTAGATAAATCCAGAATTTCATCAATTAGTCCTAGCAAACTGTTACCCGAACTCTGAATCACTTTTGCAAATTCGATTTCTTCATTGTTCATTGTCTGATTGTTATTTTCAGACAGCAGACGGCTCAACAGCAAAATCGAGTTCAATGGCGTTCTCAACTCGTGCGACATATTGGCCAAAAACTCAGATTTGTAACGGGTTGTCAATTCTAAAGCTTCTGATTTTTTCTGGATTTCGGTATTTTTTTCTTCCAATAAAACACTTCTTTCAGACAATTCTTCATTGGTTTGCTCCAATTCTTCTTGCTGTACGCGAAGTTCTTCTTCTGAAGCCTGCAGTTTTTCGGTCTGCGCTTCTAATTCTGCATTTATCGCTTCCAATTCGCTATGCTGAATCTGAAGTTCTTCTGCTTGCGATTTCGTTTCTTCCAGAAGTTCCATTACCCTTTTACGGTTCTGAGTTGCTTTTAAGGCAATTCCGATATTATTGGCTACAATATTCAAAAACTCAAGCTGCAACATCGAAAATCCGTATATGCTAGCCAGCTCTACCGCTCCCTCAATCTTGAAATCCATTAAAGGTAATGCCACGATATGAGTTGGTTTTATTTCTCCTAATGCATAATTGATCTGAATATCTTCAGGAGAAAGTGTTTTTAGCTCCAACATTTTTCCAGAAACAATAGATTGTCCAATCAACCCCTCGCCTTTCTTAATTCGTTCTCTGTTTTTACTCGGTATATAGCTGTAACCTCCCGTAACAGTCAATTCTTCTCCATCTACAACATACAAAACTCCAGCGCTGCTGTTGGTATATTGGCATAAAAATTCGATTACATCTTTAGATAATTTCTGAATTGTTTTTTCGCCAAGCATTTTATCATTCAAAGTTGCAACACCCGACTGAAGCCATTCTTTTTGAGATAGTAATTCGAAAGAATCCTTTAATGAATCTTTCATATTATGGATTGATGTTCCTAAAGCTCCTAAAGTGTCGGCTTTTCTATCATCTATCTGAACATCATAATTTCCTTTAGAAATTTGTGTGGCAATACCGCTTATTACTTTCAGCCTTTCAGCAGTTTCTTTATCTTTTTTCTCCAGCTCGCGCTGCAACAACGATCTTTCGTTATAATCTTTTAGAATTCGGATCATAAAAACGATCGAAATAAGAAAAGCAATAAAAAAGGCAATAACGATTAAAATCAAACTGTAATTTCCGTAGCGTTCTGAATTTGAATTGCGTTCGTCTAAAAGTTTCTGTTCTGTATTTTCTACTTTCCTGATGATTGCTCTCATGTCATTCATCATCTTTCTGCCTTCATTCAAATCAAAAATCAGCGTTTCTTTGCTTAAACGCTTTTTTACAATCTGATTGTTTAAATATTTAAAGAAACCTGAACGTTTATCGCGTAATTCTTCCAGTAACTTTCTCTGCGCAGGATTGTCAACTGTAAGCTCATCCAATTTTTCAAAATAACTGTTTGACTTGGCTTCAGCTTCATTAAATCGGTCCACAAACTGTTCGTCTCCTGTAAGCAGATATCCTCTCATGCTCGTCTGCGCTTCTGTAATAATTGCCGAACCTTCATTTAGATTGTAAATCACGTCCTGAGTATGATTGACCCAAAAGTTACTTTCTAACAAGCTTTTGATGCTAATGAAAGAAGCAACAGAACTAACCGTAAGTACAAGAAGGGAAACTAGCGAACTGATTAATAAGTTTCTTTTAAAATTACCATTCATATATTTCTAAATTATTTTTATTCGTATTTTAAAGGAAGTACAATGATAAAACTTGCGCCTTCTCCAAATTTGCTTTTTGCTGTGATCAATCCGTTGTGTTTTTCTATTATTTTTTTAGCAATTGCTAAACCAATTCCGGTTCCTTCGTAGGTTTGGCGGTCATTTAAGCTTTGGAAAATAATAAAAATTCGATCGAGATAAATTTCATCAAAACCAATTCCGTTGTCTTTTACTGTAATTCTGCAAAATTTTCCTTCGGGAGAAGTCGGACTATCAATTGATTTTTCTAAAATGGTTTCTGAAGTAATTTCGATTACCGGTTTTTCTTCATTTCCAGAAAATTTTAAAGCATTCCCTATCAGATTTTGAAAAACCTGTCGCATCTGACTGGGAATGCTATCAACTGTTGGAAGTTCGTTGGTTTTTATAATTGCATTTTTACGTTCTATTAGATAATCAAAATCGCCTAGCACTTCCTGCAAAACCACATTTAAATCTGTTTTTTCAGGTTTAACCTGTGCCGAAAGCCTAGAATAAGCCAAAAGATCGGTGATTAAAGTCTGCATTCTTTCTGCCGATTTTATGGTTCGATCAACATAATCTAAAGCCTTGTCATCTGCTTTTAAGTAAAGGTCTTTTATAATTTTGATAAAGATTTGAATTTTTCTAATTGGCTCATTCAAATCGTGCGAAACCACCCAAGAAAACTGCTGCAATTCATGATTTCGAAGTTCCAATTCTTCATTTTTCTGAACCAGTTCTTTTGTCCGTTCTGCAATTTTGATTTCCAGATTATCCTGCGCTTCTTTTCTAATTTTGATTTCTTTAGAAAGCAGATCTTTTATCGCTTTAAGCTCGTTTTGCTGTTCGTAAATTTTAATAAAGGTTTTTACTTTTAGAATCAGCAAATCACTATCTACGGGTTTTGTAATGTATTCAACAGCTCCAGTTTCATATCCTTTAAAGATGTATTTTTTTTCTGTATTGATAGCTGAAAGAAAAATAACTGGAATATCTTTTGTGCGTTGATTTCCTGAAAGGATTTTAACCACTTCAAAGCCGTCAAGTCCAGGCATCTGAACATCCATAATAATCAGGCAGTAATCTGTTTTTAGGATTTTTTTGAGAGCTTCTTCACCAGATTCGGCACTATCAACATCGATATTATGCAACTCTAATGTTTTTTGCAGCGCGATAATATTCGCTCTTATATCGTCTACAATTAATACCATGTCGGAAAGCTAAATCGGTTGTAAATCAAAACACTTATTTTTAAAATGAAATATAAAAATTTTCTTATTTTTTAAATAAATAGCAAATGAGCTGTTAAAAAATGATGCGGAAAATCTCAAATGTATAAAAAATTTAACGGTAAGGCTTTTTATTTAAATCGGAAATAGTTACAAAATTCCCATCTTTTACAGTCGTTTTGTACGTAAGGCATGATTGCTAACTTATTAGAAATTTCTTATTATTTTGACACATTTACAAAATACAAGTGTTTTCATACAGATTTATCATCTTACTTTTGAAATTGTCGTGTGGGCAGTTTGCGGCATTTTGAAAAAAGAAAAAAAACAGCTCGATCGAAGCTGTTTTTTTTGAAAAGTGAAGGATATAATAATGCTTACTAGCTAGCTAATTTTTGGTTGTAAGGTTCTAATTCTAAATATTTTCCCTTTAGAACTCTCGATTGCAAGTTTCTTTTAAAAGACAGCACTGGCGCTACAATATGTCCGAAACCAATCTCTGACAGCTTTTTAACTTCAGTCATTTGCTTAGCAGCAAAATTCAGAATAGGCTCAAACGTAGTTAGATAATTATAACTATGTTGCGCTATCTCCATCTCTAAAATTTCTCGCAAAATGTTTTTCATCATCAAATAACGAACTGTTCCTTGTTTTGGCAATGCTTTAAGTTCTTGAAACTTCTCTCCTATTTTTAGATTCTCGGTTCCGATGTATAAATAATTTCTAGATTCGTTGGTAAATCTTTTTTTAACCTGAAAAGCAAAATCAGCATTTTCTACAGCGTTCAGATTTGTTGGTATTCCGATCAATGAAAACTGAATCTGTTTATGGCTTTCAAAATACAAAACGCTATTAATTGCAGATGAATTACTCATAATACCCGATTGATGCTCTTTTAAGCTTTTAACAGCACCATTTGCGCCAAAACCGTGCAATAGGTTTCCTTTTTCGCAGTAAGCAAAAAAAACAGGCGCTAATGGATTAGATTCGACACTTAAATTAACATCCTGATTGAAAGTCAAATCGAAATTGAGATATGACATTTCTTTTTCAAAACGTACTCCAGAAATGCTTCCCGTTGCCCATTTTGACTTAATTGTTAATCTATATTCGTTAGCGTTGCTCAATAAGTGCCCGCCAAAATTCTCTTTTAGATTATTAAAAACAGCATCAAAGCTTCCAGTATTTAAGTAAAGTTTTTTCATATACGGTTTGGTTTTAATAAAGTGGCTAGTAATTATTTTACTTAAAAAAACTAACCTTGGTTTTTACATCATTTCTATAATCCAAATTTCGTTTATATTGTAAGTCAAATCTTTATAGAATTTTACGGAGATATTTCATAATTTATATTTCGAGGGACAAAGGTGCAGAGGGACAAAGGTTCAAAGGTTTATAAGCTTTGTCTCTGAACCTTTTAGACAAAAACAAACTTCAAAGAAAAACCTCTGAACCTTTGTCCCTCTGCACCTTTGTCCCTCAAAAAAAAGCAGCTGCCTCAAATAAATTTGAAACAACTGCTCATCAGCAAAATAAAAATACTAATCTATTTTTATTCTTTTAAGTCAATTCGTTTATGTCTGCATTTTTAGAATAATTGGCTTTCGGAATATCTTTAAAAAATTCGGCTTCTTCCAAATCGGCCATTGGACCATATCCTAATAAATGTGTTCCTTTTCTTTTATCTTTTGTTTCGATAACATACAAAATCGACATATCATCAGGATCACTCATTCCTTCGTATCGATGATGTGCTACAATAAATATATCTTCAGGATTATAGATTTCTTTGGTTTCTGAATCTACTAGACGATCATTTTCGAATATATAGTTTGCAGTATATCCCTCTTCTTGATACCTTTTAATATTATCGGTTTCATGTTTTGAATCTTCTCGTTTCATATCTTTTCAGTTTATCTGTTTATCAAATTTCTGCATAGAAACGAGATAAAATTAACTCAATAGATTTTAATGTTGCCTCATTCAAAAATCGGTTTTTAAGTGAGTAAAAACTATTCTTTTCTGGCAAATGGAGAAGAAATGGGAACAACTTAACCGTGCTAAAGATTAGAGCAAAACAGCCATTGAGCCAATAGAATTATGGCCACGGAGTTTGTGTACAAATAAATATTTGAAAATTTTCAGCGTCTAAACACCGAACGCAAATACAAAGGAAAAGATTGAGGGTTTATCAGAAATCAATATTTAAACACAAAATTGGATTGGGTCGGAATAAATTTATCCCAATCAATCTTCATTGCATGTTCTATTGCTTTTATAATATCACTCATCAAAACAGGTTTGGTAATAAAGCAATTAGCTCCCAGTTTAAGACATTTCTCGATATTGCCTGGTTCGCTCGAGGTGGAATAAATGACTACTGGAATATCTTTTTTATCATCAGAATTTTTAAGTTCTTCTAAAACATCAAATCCATTTTTTCCCGGCATATTCAAATCCAAAAAAATCACGGATGGAATAACAGATGAATCAGAAATGGCATTTAAAAAATTCTGACTCCCAGAATACGTTTGAAGTTTGATATTGTGTGGTATAGATTCTACGGCATCAGCAAAAATACATAAATCGTCTTCGTCGTCATCGGTATAGAATATGGTGAAATCTGTCATTGTATTTTTGGCTTAGAATTTTAATATTCCCAAATATAATGCAATTTTATGTAACAAATAGAAAGTCAGAATCAATTTCTTACAAACTAAATTGAAATATCACAATTTATAAGTTTAATTATATAATCTATAAAAGGGTAAAAAGCACCAGCCTTACTTTTACTATTTGTTTATCAAATAATTAAAACATAAACGAACTTAAAATATAACGTTATGGGCGATCATAAAGACTTTACAGATAAATTGCAGTAGACAAAATAAAAGATCTGTCTGCACTAATTAAAACGTGTATGTTCTGTACATATAACGAATACAGAAAACTCCAATCTAAACACCTGTTAATTATAAAATTACACATTAAAATATTATAATATATTCTATCAACTTCGCGCTAGCTTTGTATAAATAACTATAAAAAACAGCTATCATGAATACTATAGATAAAAACAACAGCACAAATAAGGATTTTAGAGAACATTTCTCAGATGACCGAAATCTAGCAGAAGATCTAAAAAATGATATCAAAAAAGCGGATATCGATAATCGTGAAATTGCTGAACGTGGGTATACAGTAAGAAATGGCTATAATCCGAACCGACCTAATCCAGATCAAGAAGATTTTGCTGATGATGATTTGGACGATTTAAATGACGACTTTCATAAGGACAGAGATTTAGAAGATAATAACGACGATATTTATGAAGTCGAATTGGAAGATGAAAATGACGAATTCGACAATCCGTCAGATTTAAAAGAAGATGAATTTGATTTCAATGAAACTGAAGATGTTTTGGAAGATCTTGAAGATGAAGATGAGTATATAGAAGAAGATTTTGACGACGATGATACCGATTACATCGAAGATGATGTTCAGGAAGACGACGACGACGATGAAGATCCCGAAAATGATCCTCGCCGATTCTAATTTTTTAATTCAAAAAATAAAAAACCGTTCCGTTAAATAACGAGACGGTTTTTTTGAGTTTAAAATTCAACTATTTAATCCATAATAATTCTTAACAGAAATCCCTATTTTGAATTATTAAAACCAGAAACGACACATTCCAAATGAATGTGCCGTTTTAATTTGTTCTATATCTACTCTTCTTATACTCTCGATCTTCCGGTTATTAAAGAAATAACGAAAAGGACTAAAAATATAAAGAATAAAATTTTAGCTATACTAGCGGCTCCAGCAGCAATTCCACCGAAACCAAATATTCCCGCCACTATGGCTAGAATAATAAAAGTGACTGTCCAACGTAACATAATAATAGTTTTTTAGTTAATAATGATTTTGCTTACATTTCAAACTTTTTAAGCTTTTAGAGATGCTCTAACTCTTTTATGAATAAGGCGTTTCTAAAGTGATTTCGTAATTCTGAATCAATTCAGAAAATGCTATTTCTGATTTTGTAAAATATTTTCGGGTGCTTCGACTTTTCTTAGCTATATCAAAATATTTCTTAATAGAGCCGTAGTCATGATATTTAAATTTTTATCACATGATGTTTTTGACTAAATCTTTAGTTATTTCTTAAAGAATAAATTAAATCTTTTTTATTCATATAAGATCTTCCTTTTATGCCTACTCTACTAGCTTGTTTCAGAAGTTCTTCTTTTGTCCATTCATCATAAGGCTTCGCTTCTCCGCCTTTTTTTCCTGCATCTGGCGTGTTGGCAATACGAGCCGATTTTTCTTTGCTGTATCCTTTTTTTACCAATGCTTTATATTGCGCTTCATTCTTAATTCTTGGATCTGGCATGACTTTAAATTTTAAAGAGTTAAATTCTAAAAATTCTCATAAGTCAAAGTTCTTTAAAAAGTAAGGCGTATCTGTTATAGAATTTTGGTTCGAAATTTCATCATTGTAGCGTGGGAATTGTGAAAGTGAAATGTAAATTTTCTTTTTTGTGAAATGTAAAATGTTAGGTGCAAAAAAAATCCCAACTTTTTTGGAGTTGGGATTAAGCTAAATTCTATCATTTCTTTTCTTAGAATGACAGTATTCTTTGAACTTAATAGTTTATTTCACAAACTTAAAATTTCTCATAAATGCAACTCATTAAAGTTTGATAATTTTTAAAATGGTCCGGAGAAATTATGATACTCTTACTATTTTTAAATATCAACGTACTATAATAATATCCATTTGATATAGCTCCCGTTTTAGTTCGAAATCTAACTTTTCCTCTCTTAATATTTGTAATATCCTCATAAGGAATAAACTTTATATTCCCAGTAATGATCTTTTTTATTTCAATTCCACCATCTTTAATAGTGAGTACAAAAATTTCAAATATATCAGGAATACAATAAATTACAAATAATACCACCAAACATGCAACAATTAATAATGGATTTGGATTGAAAGTTATAAGCAGATTATATACCGCATAAAATAATGCTGCCATAAAAAGAAGAATCCCTATTAGTATTCTTATAAATAATGCATTTCTAAACTCTGATTGGATGTTCATCAATCTTTATTTTTGTAATATTTTTCTTGAAACAAATATATAGAATTAAAAAAACATTTTACATCTTAATCCTATAACAATCTCTAAAAATCCTGTAAGACATTCCTGTAACTACTCCATAATTTTACATTATAACATTTAAACTATTAAAATCATGAAAAAGTTATTATTAGCCGGAAAAGCCATTTTAGGAGCAGGACTTATCATTATATTCCTTCAATCTTGTAAAAACGAAACCAAACAAGAAGATCCAAAAGAAGTTGCAGAAGATGCAAACGAAGCAAAATTCGATTCTATTGACAGTAAAGAAGATGATTCTGAATTTTTGGTAGATCAAGCCGAAATTAACTTAGCTGAAATCGAAATTGGTAAACTGGCACAAACAAAAAGCACAAATCCTGAAGTGAAAAAATTTGGTAAAATGCTTGTTGATGAGCACACTAAATCGGCTTCTGAAGTCAGTGCTTTAGCAAAAGCAAAAAACTTTACTCTTCCAACTTCTTTAACTGAGGAAGGACAAGAAGAATACAATAAATTAAACGAAAAATCGGGTGCTGATTTTGATAAAAAATTCGCAGACATGATGATTGAAGGTCACGAAAAAGCGATCAAAAAGCTAAATAAAGCCGCAAAAGATGCTAACGATCAAGAAGTAAGAACTTGGGCTTCTACCAATATTGCAGGTTTAACAGCGCATTTGGAACACGCTAAATTGCTGAAACAAAACCTAGACAAAAAGTAATTTTTTTTTTTTTTTTTTAGTTGCAAAGGCTCAAAGTTGCAAAGGTTCAAAGGTTTCTTTTAATCGAAAGAGTCTTTACATTTTAAGTCTTTGCATATTTTACAAAACCCTCAAGAGTTGAATTGCTTGAGGGTTATTTCTTTTTAGGTACAAGGGTTCAGAGAGACAGAGGTACAAAGGTTTTTTCTGTGTCCCTTTGAACCTCTGTTCCTTTGCAACTTTGAACCTTACTTTCCAGCTATCTTCTGAAGATGCTCTGGATATCTTGAGCCTTCAATTGTTATTTTTGAAGCTGCGCTTTCGATTTCTGCTAGATCTTGTGCCGAAAGTATTAAATCTGTTGCGCCAAGATTTTCTTCTAAACGATGCAATTTTGTAGTTCCCGGAATTGGTGCAATCCATGGTTTTTGCGCTAAAATCCAAGCAAGGGCAATTTGTGCGTTTGTTGCTCCTTTTTCTGCCGCAATTTTAGAAAGCAAGTCAACTAAAGCTTGATTCACTTTTCTGGCTTCTGGCGTAAAACGAGGCAGTGTGTTTCTAAAATCTGTGCTGTCAAATTGTGTGTTTTCATCAATTTTAGCGGTTAAAAAACCCCTTCCCAACGGACTAAAAGGCACGAAACCAATTCCTAATTCTTCTAAAACAGGTAGAATTTCTTCTTCTGGAGTTCTCCACCAAAGTGAATATTCGCTTTGTAGTGCCGTTACAGGTTGAACCGCGTGTGCACGACGAATGCTTTCTACTCCAGCTTCTGAAAGTCCAAAATGTTTTACTTTTCCTTCCTGAATTAAATCTTTTATAGTTCCTGCAACATCTTCCATAGGCACATTCGGATCAACGCGATGCTGATAGTACAAATCAATTACATCGGTATTTAATCTTTTTAACGAACCTTCAATGCTTTTTCTAATCCATTCTGGACGGCTGTCTAATCCTTTTTTAGAATCACCTTCCAAAAATCCGAATTTCGTTGCAATTACTACTTTATCACGAAAAGGCGATAATGCCTCTCCTAATAACTCTTCGTTCAAAAATGGTCCGTAACATTCAGCCGTATCAAAAAAAGTAATTCCTTTTTCATAGGCAGAACGAAGCAGACTTATCATTTCATTTTTATCATGAGCTGGACCATATCCAAAACTCATTCCCATGCAGCCAAGTCCCAATGCTGAGACTTCTAAGCCGCTATTTCCTAGTTTTCTTGTTTGCATTTTTTTCTTTTTTAGGTGCAAAGGTTCGGAGGGACAGAGGTACAAAGGTTTTTCCTCTCTACCCCTTTTAAACACAAAGATTAGAAACCTTTGTTACTCTGAACCTTTGCCACTTTGAACCTTATTTCAAAGAAGCCATATCAATCACAAAACGATATTTGATATCGCCTTTTAATAATCTTTCGTAGGCATTGTTTACATCATTTACACCAATGATTTCGATATCTGCCGTAATGTTATGTTCTGCACAGAAATCAAGCATTTCCTGAGTTTCTGCAATTCCGCCGATTGCTGAACCTGCAAAACTTCTTCTTCCTAAAATAAGGCTGAAAGAAGTTACAGGAAGCGGATCCATTGGCGCGCCAACTAGCGTTAAAGTTCCGTCTACTTTCAATAAATTTAGATAGGAATCAATATTGTGCTCAGCTGAAACGCAATCTAAAATAAAGTTTAAGCTTTTAGCATGTTTTGCCATTTGTTCAGGATCTGTAGACAAAACTACTTCGTCAGCTCCAAGTTGTTTTGCAGCGTCAAATTTTGAAGGAGATGTCGTAAAAACAACCACATGAGCGCCCATAGCTTTTGCTAATTTGATTCCCATATGTCCTAAACCACCAATCCCGACAATACCTACTTTTTGTCCAGGTCCAACTTTCCAGTGTTTTAACGGAGAATAAGTTGTAATTCCTGCACATAATAAAGGCGCAACTCCAGCAAGATCCAATTTATCTGAAATGTGCAATACATAATTTTCATCAACAACAATACTTTGAGAATATCCTCCAAAAGTATGTCCCCCTAAATGTTTGTCTGGTGAATTGAATGTTAGAATACTTCCTTCATCACAATATTGCTCTAAATCATTTTTGCAATGATCACATTCTCTACAAGAATCAACCATACAGCCTACTCCTGCTAATTGACCAACTTTAAAGTTTTTTACGTGATCACCAACTTTTACCACTCTACCCACAATTTCGTGTCCAGGAACAATTGGATACATTGTTCCATGCCACTCATTTCTAGCTGAATGCAAATCAGAATGGCAGATTCCGCAATACAAAATTTCGATTTCTACATCATGCGCTTGTACAGCTCTTCTTTTAATATCTAAAGTTTTTAATGGTGCTTCGGCAGCTTCTGTACCAAAGGCTTTAATACTTTTTGTTTCCATAATTTTATTGTTGTTTTTTGTTTTTGTTTCATCCCGATAGCTATCGGGACAGGTTTAAAACCGTTCTGAAATTGCAATAGAAGTCTAGCTGATTTATACTGATTTACAAACAGTTATATAAATTTCGATTATTTTTAGCTAATCAAAAAATATAATCTGTTATAAATCAGTAAAATCGGCGTAAAAAAACTTAGTCCCGATAGCTATCGGGATAGCAACTTAGTACCTTAGAAGCTTAAAAAGAATGATATTCTTCATCGGTAACGCTATTCAGCCAAGTTCCATGACCTTTATCTACCTCAGTAAAAATGGTAATATGAGAATATTTCGTTTTTGGTGTTGCTCCGTACCAATGCTCTATTCCAGGTAAAACCGTGATTACTTTTCCTTTTTCGATAAGATTAATTTGTCCGCCTCTTTCTTGGTAATACCCAACTCCATTCGTTACAATAATCAATTGCAGACTTGCATTAATACGCCAATTGCTTCTTGCTCCAGGCTCAAAAGAAACATCTTTTATAACAGTATTTTCTGGGTGAATTTCGCTTGTCTGTTTCTTATATGACACTTCGCCTGTCATATAAGTATTTGGAATTTTACCTTCTTCGGTTACGGCAGTGAATTGTGTCGACATAATTTCGATTTTTTAGGTTAATAATTAATTTTAAAAATTCTTATAAGCTTATTTGAATGAAATAATCAGCACATCGAATCTCTTATAGAAGGAGATTGTTGATTTTAATTAATATTTTAAAAATTTTATAATTTTTTCTATTATCAAAATTTAAAACTAAATGCAAAGCGGAGCATGCTTTTGTGAAGTATTATTTAGTCATTAAAAAAACTGATACAAAGATTCGTTGTTTATTTCAGGGCAAATGTAGTGCAATAGTGCAATGCCGAAATAACAATATTCAAACAAAAAATTAAGAAATTGAAACAATTTACATCCGAAGTGATTTCGGAACCGTTCCAGTAAGTCTTTTAAAATAATTATTGAAATAACTCGGGTATTCAAACCCAAGCGAATAACCAATATCAGAAATACTCCAATCTGTGTGCTGTAGTAAAGCTTTTGCTTCGTTAACCACTCTTTCTGTAATATGTGCCGTGGTTGGTTTTCCGGTAACTTCTTTTACAGAACGATTTAAGTGATTCACGTGCACAGAAAGGCTTTGTGCATAATCTTGAGGTGTTTTTAGAGCCAACGGCTGATCTTTGGTCTCTATTGGAAATTGTCTTTCCAGTAATTCTAAAAATAAAGACGTAATTCTCGAAGAAGCATTTTTATGTTTAAAGAAACTCTCTGAAGGCTGCATTTTCATTGATTCATGAATAATCAAGTTGACGTAGCTGCGCATCAAATCGTCTTTGAAAGCATAATCAGTTTCGTACTCTTGAATCATTTTTTGGAATAACGAATCAATAAACACCTTTTGTTCAGGCGTTAGAGTAAAGATTGGCGTTCCTCCTATTTTAAACAAAGGCGATTCCTGAAGGGTTTCTGATCGGTCTTTTGTTTTAAAAAACTCTTCGGTAAAAACACAAGCATAGCCTTCAAATTTCTCAGAAATAGTTTCCCAAGAATACGGAATAATCGGATTCCCAAAAAACAGAATCGTTCCGTCGGTTTCTATTCCGCGGTCAGCATATTGTATAATGCTTTTACTGGTGTTGATGCAGATTTTATAAAAGTCTCTTCGGCTATAAACGGGAACTTTACTATAGTCTCCATTTATAGGATACACTTTAAATCCCTTCATTTTCAAATCTGAAGTAAAATCGCAATTCTGAGTTTCTGTCTGATTATTCATTTTGCAAAGTTATGAAAATCAAACAATATTTTTTGTTTCAGGTTTAAAGTTTCAGGTTTTAGGTTTAACCGCAATGAACGCAAAGATCTACGCAATCCCGATAGCTATCGGGAGCTATGTTTTTTTTAGCTTTATGAAAGAATCTCGCAAAGACGCAGAAACGCAAAGTTTTATTTCTCTTTGCGTGCTTTGCGTAAATCTTTGCGAACTTTGCGGTTAATTTAATTTTTTAAAATGGCAGCACGTAATCCTTTCGCAGAAGCAGATAAAACCACTTCTCCTGCATTTTCATCTTTCTGAATAATGATTTGTGCATAACCATTAAAAAGCTTTCTTTTCCAAGGCTCTGCAGGCGTGATAACTTGAATGATTCCTGGATCGGTATTCATAACATCCCAATCTTTTATTTTTTGCAAAGGTGTAGCCACAATGTGAATCGTATTTTTTCCTTCTTTCAAAATAGCTGCATTCAAAATATATTTTTGCAAATCTTCTTTGCTTGATTCTACTTTATTTCCGTTGACAAAAACTACTGTTTCTACTCCTATTTTTTTATAAAAGAAACTCACCACATTTGAAGCTAAGTTGTTCTTTAAATCAAATTCTCCTTTATAAATATAAGATGGAGCTTGTTTTTTATAATTACGATCTTTAAAAGCTGCTGTCCATTCGTTTTCTGAATAATTTGGCAAATTCTGAGGCAGAGTCTCAGTTTCTGCTTTCTGTTCCATAAAATTACTTATAGCAACTAAAGCAATACCATCAATAAACTGATCGCTTTCTAATGAAGTTGGATCGCCATTTCCTACTCCTAAAATTTTTCCTCCTTGTATTGAAAAGGTAATTTCTTCATTTGCTGTAGGAACATGCAAACTATTTTTATCTGTAACTTCAACCGTTACAACCGAAACATTACCTTTTAAAACATTCTCTTTATCCAATGACAATTTAATGCTTTCAGGCTTTCCAGTTGTTTTTTGAATATCTGAAAGTACTTTTTTTCCGTTTTTATACCCAACAGCTTCTAGAGTTCCAGCAGCATAATTTACTTTCCATTCTAAATGACCGTCTTGCTCCATTTTCTTTTTTCCTAAACTCTTTTTGTTGAGAAAAAGTTCCACTTCATCACAATTAGAATACGCCCAAACATCGATTTCTTTGCCTTCCATTCCGCGCCAATTCCAATGTGGCAACAGGTGCAAAACAGGTTCTTTTCCCCACCATGATTTTAAGTAGAAAACATTGTCTTTTGGGAAACCGCAGACATCCATCATCCCGAAATAAGACGTTACAGACGGCCAGCCATAAGGCGTTGGTTCACCTCGATAATCAAAACCTGTCCAGATAAACATTCCTGCTAAATAAGGTCTTTCCGCGTAGAATTTCCAACCTTCTTCAATACTATAAAAAGTCGGACGAGGTTTTTTATCGTAAGCGCTTTGGTAATGTTTGGCATCATCGGTAAAATAAATACCGCGTGTGGCAAAAGTTGAACCTTCTTCAGTTCCCATTCCGGGCTGATTTTTAAACTGATTTCTATGCGCATCGATATCTCCATTTCCGAGATAATTATAACCCATAACTTCTACAACCGAAGAAATTCCGCTTTTAAATCCGCTGCTGATTCCTACTGTAACAGGTCTCGTCGGATCGATGCTTTTACTGAAATCCTGCATGATATTGGTAATTCTTTCGCCAGTAATTCCGCCCTCAATCTGCCATTCTTCATTTCCAACCGACCAACAAAAAATACTAGGATGATTTCGGTCACGTTCCATCATTCGCTGTAAATCATTCAAATGATAATCGTTGATTCCCATTAAACGAGTTTCATCAATAACCAACATTCCTAATTTGTCGCAAGCATCCAATAATTCGGGAGTTGGCGGATGATGCGAACAACGATAGGCATTTGAGCCCATTGCTTTCAGTTTTGCGATTCTATAATACTGGATTTCATCTGGAAGCGCCGTCCCAATTCCTGCATGATCCTGATGATTGTTTGTTCCTTTTAGTTTTACATGTTTTCCGTTAAGGAAAAAACCATTTTCTGGATCAAATTTTATGGTTCTAATTCCAAATGAAGTTTTATACTGATCAATAACTTTTCCTTCGCTTTTGATTTCAGTAATTAACTGATACAAATTAGGATTTTCAATATCCCACAAAAGCGGATTTTTGACATTTAATTCTGAAGTATAACTATTTGTTTTATAGAAATCTGGAGCTGTAACATTTTCATAAACAGTTGTAATCTGTTTTCCTGAAGCATCCAAAATAGTCTGGTTTATTTCAACATTTCCTTTATAATGCCCTTTGCTTTCCAATTTTACTTCTGCTGTAATTACAGCATTATCATTAGCAATTTCAGAAGTTACATAAGTTCCGTTCTGTGCCACATGAAGCGGATTGGTTTTCTGCAAATAGACATGTCTATAAATTCCTGCTCCTTCATAAAACCAGCCTTCTTCCATCGAAGCATCAACGCGGACTACGATTGTATTTTCGCCTCCATAATTAACGTAAGCCGTTACATCATATTCAAAACCATTATAACCGCTTTCTTCTGTTCCTAGGTAAAATCCGTTAAAAAAGACTTTTGAATTTCTAAAAACTCCATCAAATTTTAAAGAAATAATTTTCCCTAAATCTTCATTCGGAAGGGTTATTCTCTTTCTATACCAACCAATGCTCTTTTCAGGATAGTTTTTTCCTGCTGCTTTAAACCCGTGGCTGAAACTTGCGCTTTCGCTAAAAGGCTGTTCAACTGCCCAATCATGCGGTAAATCTAATTTTCTCCAAGCACGATCATCAAATCCAGAAGCCGCTGGCCCATCAGCAAATCCCGTTTTAGTCAGATAGGAGAAATAACCTTCTGCATGGCCAAAATCTTTTTTGGTATCGTATAAATGTCCAAATGAAAATCGCCAGTCTTTATCAATTAAAATAAGTTCTCTTCCTGATTTGTTTTGTGCAAAAGCAGGAATTGAACATAGAAATAAAAGACAAAAAATTGTTCGTAGGAGGAAATTGGTTTTCATAGGTTTGGTAGTTAGTAAAATCAAATAGCGATAAAAATAAAGCATTTAGAGAAGAAACATTAATAGTATTTTATCAAAATCTGATAACTCATTCATAACAAATGCTTCAAAAATGGACTTTCAAAATTTAGAATGAATCTAATGGCTTCAGATTCGAAAATGATTTTCTTTTGATGTAATTTTATATTAAAATCACAAAAAAGCAATTACCATCATGAGTACTATTATTAACGAAAATAGACTCCAGACAACTTTTAAGAACCTCGATCATAAGATTAGTAAACTTAATGATCAAAAGATTGTCGCTTTTTTTGAATCTTTAGGATTGTTAGAAAGAAAAGATGTTCCGAAAGACTTTTTGAATTGGGAAAATATACTAATTGTTGTTCCAAATCGACATGTTTCTCACGAACTGAAATATTATAAATATACCATTTCACGAATTTCATTCTTAACTAATCCTTACGCAGATCAAATTCATATTTTTGATCTCAAAGATTGGAAAAGCGCATCGCAGAACAAAACACAGTTTCAGATCAGAGAAATGCTGAAAACTAGTTTTGGGGGTGTAAAGAAAGTGATCAAAGAGTCTTAAGAAAAGAATTAAAATCTGGAATTAAAAATTAAAAGTCTGGCCTTATTGGCTGGACTTTTGTTTTTTTAACCGCAAAGAGCGCAAAGGTTTACGCTAAGCATGCTACATTTTTAAAGAATCTCGCAAAGTCGCAGAGTCGCTAAGAATAATAAACTTTGCGACTCTGCGACTTTGCGAGAGTTTTATTTTTCAAGTAAAAAACTTTGCTCCCGATAGTCATCGGGATTGCGTAAACCTTTGCGCTCTTTGCGGTTAAGGAAAATCTATTGCACCTCTAAAAGCTCTTTAATTTTAGCTTCTAAAGCTTGCCCGTGAATGTTTTTTGCTAAAATAATTCCGTTTTTGTCAATTAAAAAGTTCAACGGAATAGATTGCAGCATATAATCTCCAATAACTGGAGACTGCCAGTATTTTAAGTCACTAACATTTGTCCAAGGCAATTTTGCTTTTGCGATTGCTCCTGTCCATAATGGCTTTTTAGTATCCATAGAAACTCCGTAAATCGATAATTTGTCTGGATAAGCATTGTGCATTTTGACTAGCAACGGTTGTTCTTTAATACAAGGCCCACACCAAGAAGCCCAAAAGTCTACCAAAACTAAAGTTCCTCTTAAAGAAGAAAGTGCAACTTTCTCTCCTTTAGTATCCGGAAGATCAATTTCGGGAGCAATATCTCCAACATCTACGCCTACAACTTGAGCTTTAGAATTGGTGATTACACAGCATAAAAATGCTAGAATGAGTACAGTTTTTTTCATAGTTAAGTTTATTTGATAAATACAGGGCTGTTTTAATCTCGCGAAGCCGCGGAGTCGCAAAGTTTTTAATTTTGCAATTGAATTACCTCCAGCTTTAGCTGTAGATATACAAAATATAAGTTCACGAAGGCTTTAGCCAAAAATCTGTAGATTTTGCTAAAGCCTTTTTTATAACCTTCTGAATACCTCCAGTTAAAGCTGAAGGTCTTTCAAAAATAACTTTGCGACTCCGCGACTTTGCGAGATTAATACATTAGCAAATATAAATTTCTTTCTTAAATCTTCTATCATTTTTTGCTTCTTCATTCCCTCCTATATCACAAAATTATCCTAAATATTTTTCTTTAAATCCATATATCGGGAAAAGTCGATATATTTGCAGTATGGAAACGATAGAAATTTTTAAAGCATTATCCAATAAATCCAGATTACAAATGCTGGAATGGCTAAAAGAACCCGAAATTAACTTTCCGGGACAGCTTGAACATGCCGGATTTGAGCATGGTGTCTGCGTTGGACAGATTCAAGCCAAAGCTGGTTTGACACAATCTACAGTATCTGAATACCTGTCTATTTTGCAGCGCGCTGGTTTTATTGAAGCCAAACGTGTTGGACAATGGACTTATTATAAACGTAACGAAGGTGCCTTTGAAGCACTTAGTAAATTAATTCAATCTAATTTGTAAAATTACTATGAGTACAAACAACCTATTTTCTGAATTTAACCTAAAATCGTTAAATCTGAAAAACCGAATCGTAATGGCGCCAATGACGCGCTCTTTTTCTCCTAACGGAGTCCCGACTGATGAAGTCGCAGCTTACTACCAAAAAAGAGCTGAAGGCGAAGTTGGATTAATTCTGTCTGAAGGAACTGTTATTGACAGAAAATCATCTTCTAATGATGCTAATGTTCCTCATTTTTATGGCGATTTAGCTCTAAATGGATGGAAAAAAGTGATTGATGAAGTTCATGTTGCTGGCGGAAAAATGGGGCCGCAAATCTGGCATATGGGAATTATGGACAATCATCATTCTGGATGGGTTCCTCCTGTTCCGTTTGAAGGTCCATCTGGATTAAACCGTCCTGATTTTAGAAATGGCGTTGCCATGACTGAAAAAGATATTGAAGATACTATTCTTGCTTTTGGAAAAGCTGCCGCAGATGCTAAAAGATTAGGATTTGACACTGTTGAAATTCACGGTGCACACGGTTATTTAATTGACCAATTCTTTAGAGCTGAAACAAATTTACGTGAAGATATCTATGGAGGAAAAACACTTCCTGAACGTAATCGTTTTGCTATTGAAGTGATAAAAGAAGTGAGAAAGCAAGTTGGAAATGACTTTACTGTAATTATGCGTTTTTCTCAATTCAAACCTTCTGATTACAACTATAAATTGGCAAAAAATCCACAGGAATTAGAAGCTTGGCTTACTCCTCTTGTTGATGCTGGTGTTGATATTATTCACGCTTCGCAACGTCGTTTCTGGGAACCAGAATTTGAAGGTTCTGATTTGAACTTTGCTGGATGGGCTAAAAAAGTAACTGGCGCTCCTACTATTACCGTAGGTTCTGTTGGACTTTCTGGTGATTTCTTTGGCGCATTTGCAGGTGAAAGCTCTCAACCAACTTCTTTGGAAGAATTAAACAGACGTTTCGACAGAGGCGATTTTGATTTGGTTGCAGTTGGAAGACCTCTTTTATCAGATCCGAATTGGGTGGCTAAAATCAAAGCTGGAAAAACGGATGAGTTGAAAGGTTTCAGTAAAGAAGCTTTAGGACAATTGGTTTTAGAATAAGTTTTAAAGATGCTAAGGTTCTGAGATTCTAAGATGCTGAGTTTTTTTCACTGCTTCTTACTGAAAATCGAACTGTACTTAAATACGAAAGGGATGAAGTTTAAAACTTCATCCCTTTTTGAATATCTATAACTAACAAAATTTAGAAATTCATTTTTTTTTTTTAGGTTCAGAGTTCCAGAGCTACAAAGGGACAGAGTTTTTCCTTTGATTGTCTTTATTTCTATCCGAAAAAAAGTGGCTGTTTCGATTTCGAGACAGCCGCATTTTCTTTATATTTTTGTTCCGTAGGAACATTTCGTCGGTGGAAAATAATAATTCCATCCCATTTTTTACGTTCCGTAGGAACGTTTGACATTTCATACCGTCAAATACAATGCCTAATTCAAACGTTCCTACGGAACGTAATCATATACGGGCATTGTTCCACCGACCAAACATTCCTACGGAATGATTACCTAATGAAAAATTATTTTTTCGACATAAATTGCTTGTTCCGTAGGAACATTTCATCGGTAGAAAAATAATATTTTTATGCCGTTTTTACGCTCCGTAGGAACGTTTGACATTTCATACCGTCAAATACAATGTCTAATTCAAACGTTCCTACGGAACGTAATCATATATGGGCATTGTTCTACCGACCAAACATTCCTACGGAATGATTACCTAATGAAAAATTATTCTTTCGACATAAATTGCTTGTTCCGTAGGAACATTTCATCGGTAGAAAAATAATATTTTTATGCCGTTTTTACGTTCCATAGGAACGTTTGATATTTCAAACCGTTAAAAACAATGTCTAATTCAAACGTTCCTACGGAACGTAAAATTTTTAATCATTATTCTTTTTCTACCGATGAAACATTCCTACGGAATGATAGCAGTTTGAAATTAAGTTTTCAGTGAAAACAATCTAAAAAAAGGAAAGGGATAAACTATCAAGTTTATCCCTTTTTGAATATCTATAACTAACAAAATTTAGAAATTCATTTTTTTAGGTTCAGAGTTGCAGAGGCATAAAGGGACAAAGCATAAAAACTTTGCACCTTTGTCACTTTGTTACTTTGCTCCTTATTTAGACCTTTTTTGAAATTTCTTCATCAGCCATTTTCTAACTGGCTCATCGTATAATTTTAAACATACAAAAGCTAGAACTATACTTACGATTAAAACTCCGATTCCTTCCAGATAGCCGTTTGCCATTGTCACTTTGTTGTCTACAACCCACGCTGTAAACCAATAAATTAGAGGATAATGTGTGATATAAATTGGATAAGAGATATCTCCTAATAGCTTACAGATTTTTAATGAAAATTCATTTTTAATCTCTCCTCCTGCTCCAATTGCCACAATTATTGGGAAAATAAAAATAATACAGATTGATTCGTACAGACCATTGATCCAAAGACTGTTTTCATCTCCAAATCTCGGCAATGCCAAAACAATAGTGATTAAAATACTGCAAATCCAGAAAGCATTTTTTACATGGATTAATTTTCCTAAACGGCATAATAAAACTCCAGCAAAAAATGGGTATAATAAACGGGTAAAACCAACATACATCTGCTCTACATTGAATGACCATCCGCCGATAACGTCACCTTTTGGCCCAAAAACAGTATAATGAAATAACAGTCCGGCAAATAGCAGCACAAAAACTGACATTACTTTATTCGAAAATTTACGGAAGATAACGGCGTACAAGATGTTTGCAATATATTCGAAAAAAAGCGACCATGCCGGGCCGTTTAAAGGATGCATTTCTCCCCAACCTCTAATTTCTAATGAAGGAGGAATTGGCAACAATGTAAATCCGATGACCATTGTTAGAATAACTTTCCAAACTTCCATACCCCCAATCATTGGAAACAATATATCTGAGGCTTGGAAATAGTAAAAGATAGCACCAATAATCATCCCCATGATTACCATAGGCTGTAAACGGATTAATCGGCGTTTGTAAAACTCCCATTGTCCCATTTTTCCCCAACGATCGTCGTACGCGTAAGCCACAACAAATCCAGACAAAAGGAAAAAGAAATCTACGGCAAGATATCCGTGATTTATAATTTGTTTAAAACGATTTCCACCAGCAAAAGCTTCAAAAATATGAAACGCAACTACTAAAATGGCGGCAACGCCGCGCAGACCATCAAGTATTTCGTAATGTTTTTTTGGTTTAATATCAGATGAAATTGAACTCATTTGTGTTTGGTTTAAGGTTAAGTTATGATTTAAAGTTTAAGTTTTTGGAATTTGGAATTTAAAAATTGAAATTTAATCTATTGGTGATTTTTAAGCCATTCTAATCTTCTTTGATCTGGCAAGTGTTTTACGGTGAAGTTTTCAAATTTAGCTTCAAAACCTTTTCCGTCTGGAGAAGCAGCCATTAAACCAACCATAACTGGCGTGTTATCTTGCAAAGGCGCATTTCTGGTCATGATATAATTTTTATCATCAAAAGAATAAAATATTTCAACAGCATCTAATCGTCGTATGGCTTTTATCCAGATAAAAGGAGGCACTTTTTCTAGAGTTGTCACACTCCAATCACTTTTATCGTGTGTTACGACAGTACTGATATTAAACTTTCCGTCAACGAATTCTACTCCTGTTTTAATATAATTCTTTTCGTCGATACGAATCATTAATCCCATCTGGTCAAAACGAGCGATATAATTTCCAGTCAATTTTACTTTTGCTTCAAATTCGCCACCGTAAGTTGCGTAGTAAAAAGGCGCATCATCGACTGTAAAACCATAATGCGAAATTCTCCAATAATCACTATTGGCAGTAACATTCATAATTAAAGCATTGTTTTTAATTTCCCATTTTTCAGGTTCATTAAACCATTGCATTTTATTTAGACTTTGTGCTGAAATATTCTTCGCAAAAAATAAAGTCAATATTGCAAGTGTCATTTTTTTCATATCCATTTTTTTTAAACCATTAAGATATTAAGAAAATTAAGTTTCTCTTTATGTTTCTTAATGTCTTAATGGTGAATTTTTAACCAAAAGCAAAGCTGCAAATTTTTACACTTGCAGCTTTACAAACCAACCAATTTTTAGAAATAAAAAACTTATTTAAGTGAAAAATTCACTTTAGATTTTATATCGGTTGAAGAAGCACCAATTATCGCTTCAAAATCGCCAGGTTCAGCAACCCAGTCGTGTTTTTTATCATCGAAGAAACTTAAAGCCGATTTATCAACTGTAAACGTAACTGTTTTTTCTTCTCCAGCTTTAAGAACTACTTTCTCAAAACCTTTTAATTCTTTTACTGGACGTGGCAATGAAGATTTTAAATCTGCAATGTACAATTGCACTACTTCAGAACCTTCTCTGTTTCCTGTGTTTTTTACGTTTACTGAGAATGTGATTTTATCTCCAGCGTTTATTTGTTTTTTATCTGCTGTTACTTTTCCGTAAGCAAAAGTCGTGTAGCTTAAACCGTGTCCGAAAGAGAACAAAGGTTTGATTTTGTTTTTATCAGCCCAACGGTAACCTACAAAAATTCCCTCATTGTATTTTACTGAATCACCACCTGGGAATTCGCCTAAAGCATGAGCTCCGTTATCAGATAATTTTACTGGGAAAGTGAAAGATAATTTTCCTGACGGATTCACATCTCCAACCAACACATTTGCTAAAGCATTTCCTGCTTCAGTTCCTAAAAACCATCCCTGAACAATTCCAGGAACTTCTTTAATCCAAGGCATTGCAATTGCATTTCCAGAAATATTTACGAAAACAATGTTTTTGTTTACTTTCGCTAAATCACTGATTAATTTATCCTGACCATAAGATAAATTCAATTCATTACGATCATGTCCTTCATCATCTTGATTTGGGCTTTTGTTCAATCCACCAATGAACAGAACAATATCTGCATCTTTAGCCACTTTTAAAGCTTCTGCAGTTAACTCAGCTGGAGAGCGTTTATCTTCTAAGCTTACTTTGGCTATAACTCCATTATAGTTACTTGTCGGATCTCCAACATAACCTCTTGCGTATACAATTTCAGCTTGATTTCCGATTCTTTTCTTCAAACCTTCTAATGGAGTGATTTCATATCTAGCTTTAAGTGAAGAACTTCCTCCACCAACAGTCATCATTTTGATAGCATTTTCTCCAATTACAGCAATCTTTTTAGTTTTAGAAAGATTGATTGGCAGAATATTGTTGTTGTTTTGCAATAAAACAATTCCTTCTTCAGCAATTTTGCGTCCTGCAATAGCATGTTCTTCTGTTCCAAAAGATCCAAAAGGACGATTTCTATCCATTGTTGTCAAGAAAGATAAACGTAGAATACGACGTACTTTTTCGTCTAATTCTTTAGTTCCAACTTCTCCTTTTCTGATCATTTCAGAGTATGGTTTTGCTAAATAATAGTTGTCATAAGCATTGCTTGTTCCCCAAGACAAACCATTTGTCCAAGAACCAAATTCCATATCCAATCCATTATGTATAGCTTGTTTAGTATCGTTTACACCACCCCAATCAGAAACTACAACTCCTTTGAAGCCCCATTCTCCGCGAAGAATATCGTTTAACAAGTATTCGTTATGGCAGCATTGCTGACCTTTGTATTTATTGTATGCTCCCATAATTGACCAAACATCACCTTCTTGAACTGCCGCTTTAAAAGCAGGAAGATAAATTTCGTACAATGCACGATCGTCAACAATTACGTCAACAGAATTACGTTTAGTTTCCTGATTGTTTAAAGCAAAGTGCTTAACGCAGGCAGCAACTCCATTTGACTGAACTCCTTTAATATAAGGAACAACCATTTTTGAAGCTAAAAACGGATCTTCTCCCATATATTCAAAGTTACGACCGTTTAATGGACTTCTGTAAATGTTTACACCTGGCCCTAATAATACGTTTTTATTACGGTAACGTGCTTCTTCTCCAATAGATTTACCATATAAAGAAGCCAATTCTTTGTTCCATGTCGATGAAAGTGCAGTAAGCGCTGGGAAAGCAATACAAGAATCATTTGTCCATCCAGCCTGATCCCATTCGTCCCATTTTACCTCTGCACGAATTCCGTGTGGTCCATCGGTCATCCAGTTTTCTGGAATTCCAAGACGTTTAACACCTGGAGAACTAAATTTAGACTGCGCATGAATCATGGCAATTTTCTCTTCGGTAGTCATTCGTTTAAGCGCATCTTCCACACGCTCTTCAATCGGTTTTTTATCGTCTAGATAAACTGGAACTTTGTTCTGGGCATTCATTCCTACAGAACTTAGTAAAAGTAAAACAACAATTGTTTTAACGTTTTTTAACATAACAGTAATTATTAAAGCATTAGTTTATAATATGGAAAGTCTTTTTGAGAAAACTTTTTTATCATATTGTAAAACTAAAACGTTATCGTACAAGTTACATTTTTAGATAGAAAAAAGTAGTGAATTAAAAAATTAAAATATTGGTTTACAGGTTTTTAAATTTTAAAAAACACTAAAAAAAGTAGTAGATTTAAAACGAATATTTATACTTTCAAAGCCTTCGAACCGATTTTCATGACCATTTCTTCGAAATCATTTCGCGAAACTGCAGCCTTATTTCGAGCTCTTGTGCGATAGTTGTAAATTGTGCTTAAAGAATAACGTAAAAATGCCGCTATTTTAACACTGTCTGTAATTCCGAGTCTGATTAAAGCAAAAATTCGAAGCTCAGTATTAAGCAATTCATTTTGCTTGAGAACAATCTGTTCTTCTGGAATTAATAAGGCATTGAAATCTTTGACAAATGTTGGATATAAGTTCAAAAAGATAATATCGAAGTTCTTGTATAATTCTTCTAACTCATTATCAACCAAAGTAGTTGACTTTAGAATTTTATAAATTTCATCAAATTGTTTTGCTGTTGCTTTCTTGTTTAAAATAATACGATAATTCTCTAGCTTATTGATATAAGTCGAACAAAGATTGAAGAAATGCGCAATATATTCTTCTTTAACCAAATTAGATTCAGACAATTGCAGGTTACTTTCCTGCAGTTGGCTGTTCGTTTCGGTAATATCTTTGTTTAATTCCGCTAATTTCTGACTGGTTTCATAAAGTTCTGATCGAATTCTCGAAACCTTTTTCATCTGTATATACACATAAATAACCGCGACGATCAAAAACAGAGAAAGTAGACTGATGCAAAGCAAATAAATCTGTAATTCGCTTTTTCTTTGCGCTTCACGCTCTAAATACACGGTATTGATAATCGAATATACTTCTGACATCAAAAGCGTACGAAACTGGACATTGCAATACAAAGCGTCTTCAATAGCTGACTGTGTGAGTTTATAAGCCATATCGACATCTCCTATTTCGTAAAAAACCAGAGCCAGTTCCTGTAATGAAGCATTGTCTTTATTGGCATTTTTAATGTCCGAAGTCGCCGAAAGCGCGTAGTATTTCTTTCTTGATTCTAAATCGTGTGTTGCTTCTGCAATTTTCCCCAGCAGATAAGTAATCATTGCATATTGAGGATTATCTTCTTTTGTCTTTCCCAGTAAAGTCAACAACTGTTTTCTTGGTCCATCAAACTTTTTATTGAAAATGTCTTGCTGAATCCTGTTAATCTGGTAATCTAAAGTATTCGGATTTAGAACCCCCAATAACGAATCTCGATATTTGCCTATCTGACTTCTATATTCTGGACTGTAACTATTTGCGGCGTAATGTTCAAAAAACTCACGATAGGAAAAATAATAATTTGGAAGTAGCGAAGCCGCTAGATTTTTTTTATTAATGCTTTTCAAAATCGCTTCCGATTCACGGTATTTTCCCGAAGAGGAATAAAGCGTTACGAGTTGCAGTTGGGCTAAATTAAAAAGTTCTTTATTCTGAAGTTCTTCTGCAATTTTGATATTCTTTTTTACGTATTGAATTGCCGAATCGGAATTTAGTTTCTGATATTCTAAATACAGTGTTTTATTGTAATTATACTCCTGCTCTTTGGTAAGATTATCAGATTTAATTTTCTTGAAATTCGCAATTCGTTCTTCTTTAATCTTTACGTAATGCTGTTTGTTTTTGATTGCTTCGTTTAGTTCTTTTAAAATAACATCTGTGCTCTCCGATGCAAAAAGAGGAAAGCTGATAAGAACTATAAAAACGGAAAGGAATAGATTTTTCAAACTGACAAAATAAAATAAGATATACAAATATAATAAAGTGTGTATTCTAAAATATTACAAGTAAGCTTTTTTATATTTTTGTTACAACAAACCCGATAAAACTTAAAAATTATGCCACACTTTATAATTGATTGCTCAGAAAATGTACTCCGCCGACTAGCTGCAGACGAAATTATGCAAGGAGTTTTTGATGCCGCTTTATCTACTAATCTTTTTCCAGGTTCTGAAATCAAAGTGCGCATTAATCCTTTTACGTATTATAACAACGGAAATACCCTAAATGATTTTATTCATGTTTTCGGCTACATTATGGAAGGTAGAAATGACGACCAAAAGAGCAATCTATCAAAAGTAATTGTTACAAAATTGAATGCTCTGCTTCCAGAAGTTTCTGTGATTTCTATTAATATTCAGGAATTTGAAAAGTCAAACTATTTTAATAAAACAATGATATAAAAGCTTTTATGTTATCATCAATTTTATACCTTAAGTATTGATGGCATAAAAAAAGCTTTGTCAAAATTTTAAACTTTGACAAAGCTTTTTTTTAAACTTATATTACTTAAATGGTTTAAAATCAAACAGCAATTGGCGCTGCTAAACAGCTTTCTGGAATATCAAAAGCATTTACTAAAGCCACAGCATCGGGACGAATATCCCAGCAAAGCTGATTTACAATTTTACGGACTGCTTTGGTTTTAACCGCTTCCATATAACCGTCTTCCAAATACCAAGCTTTATTTTTTTCAATCGTTGAAAGTGCGTACAACTGATTCAGTTTTGTCAAAATTGCTTTTGATGGTTCATCTTCAACTGCTTTTATTGCAAGCTGAAATTGTTCTAGAACTATTCTTTCTAAATATGCCTGTGCAACATCAATCATTTGGTGCTGAACGACATTAAATGCATCATAAGGCTCTAGTCCGCCGTCAATTAATTTCTTGATGCGTCTCGCTGCTGAAGCCAAAATTGTTTTTTCTCTGTGAACAAATGCCTGAAGATGAAATTCTCCATCCAATAAATGCTCATCATCAGTTCTTCTAGTTGCGATTGGATTTTTTTCTGCAATGGCCGTTTTAGCATTTTCATATACATAATTAATGATTCCCAACGAACCCATTTCTCCAAACGATTTTCTGAATTCTGCTAAACGGTTTTTAGCTACCAATTGCATCAAAACCGTATTATCGCCCTCAAAAGTAGTATAGATTTCAGTATCATTTTTAAGCGCATCGATTCGGTTTTCAGACAAATATCCTTTACCTCCACACGCTTCACGGCATTCCTGCAAAATATCTCTGGTGCTCCAAGTAGAATATGATTTCATTCCTGCCGCTAACGCCTCAATTTCTTGCATTTCAGCTTCGGTTCTGTTCAAAAATCTATTCGTCAAATATTGAAGTGCAAAATGGACAGCATAAGTTTTTGCTAAATGCGGTAACAATCTACGCTGATGCATTCTGTAATTTAAGATCGGAACTTCAGATCCACCTTCTGGCCCAAATTGTCTTCTTTGATCGCTATAGCGAATGGCAATTGTCAATCCAGATTTTGCCGCCGCTAAAGCCGAACGCGGAATTCCGATTCTTCCTCCAACCAAAGTTCCTAACATCGTAAAAAATCGTCTATTATCACTCGGAATCGGGCTTTCAAATTCGCCTTTATCATTTACTGAAGCAAAGCGATCCAGCATATTGTCTTTCGGAATCACCACATTATCAAAACTTATTGTTCCGTTATCTACGCCATTTAATCCCATTTTATGACCGCAATCGCCAATTGTTACTCCGTTTAATACATTTCCGTTTGGATCGCGTAACGGAACCACAAAAGCATTTACGCCATAATCATGATCGTCAATAATTAATTTAGCAAAAACCGTCGCCATTTGTCCATGAACAGCTGCGTTGCCAATATATTCTTTTTGAGCATTTTTATTTGGCGTATGAATAGTAAAAGTCTGATCGTTATGATTGTAAGTTGCTGTTGTTTCTAGACCTTTTACGTTCGATCCGTGATGTGTTTCGGTCATGGCAAAACAGCCAGGAAGTTTCATCGAACCAATATCTTTTAAATATTTAGCATAATGTTTTTCAGTTCCTAAAGATTGAACGCTCATTCCCCACAATCCAAATTGTACTCCAAATTTAATTACCAAACTTAAATCGTGGTAACTCAGCGTTTCCATAATCGCAAAATAGTCTTCTACATTCCCTCCTCCCCCGTATTCTTTGGGATAAGCCATGCTTCCTAAATTTTCATCGGCTAAAATTTTGCACCATTTGTAAACGGTTTGTCTAAAAACATTAATATCGGTAGAAGTTTCATAAGCAAATTCGGGTCTAGAGATAACCGATTTTACTCTTTTGATTATCGCGGCTTCTTTTCCGTCTAAAAGTTGAGTAATTTTCTGAATATCAAAACTAGCATTCGTATGAGAATCTGCAGTAAAAGAACCTGATTTGGTTTTAAAGTTTTGAAGCGCTTCTTCACCTAAAATTCCCAAATCATTTTCTAGTTTTTTGAAATCTGATTCGATTAGCGTCAAATCCAAATCACTGCCTGAAAGCGCTTTAGCAATATCAAAAATCGATTTTATAGAAGATTTATCCTGAATACTTTTTTCAATATCTAATTTCCATTGTGTGAGTTCATTTCGCGAAGGCGGATTTGAAATATCTACCTTCGAAAGTAAATATTCTTTTTCTTCTTGAGATAAAACAGTTAAGGAATTTATAAACTCTTTTAAAGTTGTAAACTCTTTCTGTGTCAGTAAATCATCTGACCACACTAAATAAAATAACGGAGTAAAGGCTTGAAGTTTGGTATTTTGCATAACGAATCTTAAAATTAACTTTTGTTAAATTAAAGAAATTTATGGCTTAAAGTAAGTTAAGGTTCTCTTAATAAATCTAACCAAAGCTAAAAAAATCAGCCATTTACTTTACTATTCATCATACCGCTCACTACTTTTATCATAGTTTTTCTAGGGAGGAATCTTGGCAAAAAAGATTGTGCATAGTTCGTTCTTCCAACGATTTTAAAACTTTTATTTTTAAGTAAAGCCTGTATTCCCTGTTTCGCAACTGTTTCTGGAGTATCGGCTGCCATTCCTTTTGTATTGGCCTTTGCAACTGCCTGAAAACCTGTTGTGGTATTGCCTGGACAAAGTGCGGTAATGGTAACGCCTTTATGATTGTATTCTCCATATAAGGCTTCCGAAAAATTAAGAACAAAAGATTTACTGGCACAATATGTCGCAACGTATGGACATGGCTGTAATGCTCCTGTTGAAGCTACGTTAATAATACCACAATCTTTTTTCTTTAACATATCTGGGAGCACCAAATAAGATAGTTTAACGAGAGCATTAATGTTGATTTCTACCATATCTTCGTAATCTTGCATTGTTTCATCAAGAAAATTGGTCCATTTTCCAAAACCAGCATTATTCACTAGTAAATCAACAGATAAACCTGCTTGTTTTATGTTATCATATAATTCTTGAGGCGTTTCTTTTTTAATAAGGTCGCCCTCAAAAACGTTTACTTTAACTTGATATGCTGCAGTGATTTTTTCAGCTAAGAGATCTAATTTATCTTTTGATCTTGCAGTTAAAATAAGATTTACGCCTTGTTTAGCCAATTCACAAGCAAAAGCTTCTCCAATTCCAGATGAAGCACCTGTAACCAGTGCTGTTTTGTTTTTTATTGTTTTCATTTCTTTAGTATTAATGATAGGCAAAATTCATTAATAACTAAACCAATCTACTTGACCTATGTTAGGAAATAAGTTTTTTCCTGATTCGGCTTAAACTTTCAGGTTTTATTCCAATAAAAGAAGCAATATATTGAAGCGGAACATTTTTAATAAGGTCAGGATTATATTTAAGTAATTTCAGATAACGTTCCTCAGCAGATAAATTGATAATATCTTTTGTTCGCTGTTCGTTATAAATTACAGACTGTTCATAAGTAATTCTTGCAAAATCAGCCCATTTTTGGCTTTTCTGACATAAAACATCCAGATTGTTTTTGGTAATTCTCAGCACTTCACAAGAAGTAATACATTCTATGTTATCCGTTGAAATTGTTCCGTTTATAAAGCTATTGAAAGAAGTAATAAAACCAGACGGGCAATTAATATGAGTGGTAATCTGATTTCCATCTTCGTTATAAAAAATTCTAATAAAACCAGAATTGATGAAATAGAGATATTTAATCGATTTGTTTTCAACTTCTAACAGCTCTCCTTTTTCGCAGTGAACAGATTCAAAAAGGTTTTCTATGATTTGAAAATCTGAATCATCAATAGTGGTAATTTCACGGACTAAATCTAGAAGTCTGTTCTTTTTCATTACAAAAAGGTTTGGTTTGTATTAGTTTTTTATAGCCACGAATTCACGAATTATTTTAAAAAAATTAGATTAAATAATTCGTGAATTCGTGGCTATCCTTTTTACGCTTTATCGCATAAAAAAACAGGAATGAAATATACTCATTCCTGTTTAAACATCCTGTTAAGATTCTGACAATTTTCGATTTTAAACCAATAAAAAATATGAAAACTAAGAATTAAGAACCCTTGGATATTGAGGTCATTTTTTGCTTTATGGCAAAAATATGATGCGAATTAAAAACTAACACTGCGGTAAAAATGATACCGTATGCTGTAATCTGCAAAGGCGTGATATTTTCTTTGAAAAAGAAGGCTGCCAAACCAAATGCAATCATCGGATTAATGTTTAATAACATTCCAACTGTTGAAGAGTTGATTCCTGAAAGTGCATATAAATTGAGAAATAACGGAATTATAGTAAATACAATTGCAATGGTTTCAATGCAGAAATAAAACTTAAATTCCGTTGGTACCGGTCCCCCAAAAACCGGATAAAACGGTAATAAAAACAATGCTGCCAATGTGATATGAAAAGTCAAAACAATAAACTTGTCAAAACCTCTATTGGCGCGCTGGCTTACTAAATAAGCAGCATAAGTCAGACCTATAATAATACTGAAAAACATATCCATGATATCGCTATATGAAAGCAATAAACATCCCGAAATGCTTAATCCTACAGAAAGCCATTGCGTTTTTAGCAGTTTTTCGTTTAGTATAAAATAAGCTAATAATGTAGTCAGGATTGGGCAAACAAGATAAGCCAAAGAAGCGGCTTTTACGCTGATATGATTTACTACATAAATGAATGTAAACCAATTGGCCATCAAAAATGCGCTTCCGCCAATATTCAAAAGAATTGATTTTCTTTTTTCTGATTTTGGCAAAGCTTTAAAAATATCAATGGTTTCTCTTATTTGTTTTCTTTTAAATAAAAAAGCAATCAAAAGCATTAAAATACCACAGCTAAAAACACGAAAAAACAGAATATCTAATGACGGATAATCATGTATCGGTTTTAAAACTAAGCTAAAAAGCCCCCATGTAATAAAGGCTGAAATTGCTGCTACGTAATACTTTGTTGTTTTCACAAAATTCGCTTTTGGATTTATTTTCTTTTGATGAAGCAAATTTCTAAAAAATTAAACAGCAATACAGATACAGTTTTTGTAAATTGCAGCATAACAGTTTTTATTTTTACAATGAAAAATTCGAATTATTTATATCTTCAATTTGCTGACCTCATCGAAAAACAGATCAAATCTGGGCTTTTAAATGTAGGCGACAAACTACCCTCTATACGAGAAGTTTGTGCTGAAACGGGTTACAGCATGAGTACGGTCAGTAAAGCATATTATGAAGTCGAAAGCCGTTCTTTGATCGAATCTAGACCACAATCAGGCTATTATGTAAGTAATATTTCGGCCAGAACAATTCCGGAACCATCGGCAAGCACACCGCTTTTAACTCTTGAAAATATTGAACGAGAAGATTTAGTGGATTTGGTTTATGGCGATATGCGCAAAAAAGACATTACGATGCTTTCGCTCGGTTTTCCGTCCAATGAATTGCTTCCGATTGCGAAACTGAATAAAGGAATGGTTCAAGCCATGCGCCAATTACCAAACAGCGGAACGAGTTACGAGGAAATTGAAGGAAATAGTAATTTAAGAAAAGAAATTGCGCGCTGGTCGTTTACTTGGGGCGGTTCTCTTACTGAAGATGATATTATCACCACTCCTGGCTGTATTTCGGCCATTTCAGATTGTTTATTAACGCTGACTAAGCCGGGAGACACCATTATTACAGAAAGTCCTGTTTACTTTGGAATTCTGCAATTGGCGAGATCATTGGGTTTGTACGTAATGGAACTTCCTACCAATATGACGACAGGAATCGAATTGGAAGCGGTCAAAAAAACACTTTCTACGAATAAAGTAAAAGCTTGTGTTTTGATGAGTAATTTCAGTAATCCGTCAGGAAGTATGCTACCAAACGAACATAAAAAGGAAATCGTCCGTTTAATGGATTTCTATAATGTTCCTTTAATTGAAGATGATATTCACGGCGATTTGTATTTTGGCGCAAGCCGTCCAACAAACTGCAAAACGTATGATGAAAGC
Source organism: Flavobacterium nitrogenifigens (assembly GCF_003254565.1). GTDB lineage: Bacteria > Bacteroidota > Bacteroidia > Flavobacteriales > Flavobacteriaceae > Flavobacterium > Flavobacterium nitrogenifigens. Next base: position 84,653 of record NZ_QJRI01000169.1, on the reverse strand, counting down.
GGTATTGTTTTATGCTGCAGTTCGGTTTCTAAAAGTCTAGCGCCAGGCTATCGCGTGGGTTGGGTTTCTCCTGGGAAGTTTAAAAAAGAAGTTCTGAGAACCAAATTGTACCATACGATCTCTAATTCAACTATTACACACGAAGTCGTTGGAGATTTTCTAAAAAACGGCCGTTATGAAAACCATCTGAGAAAAATTCGTCAGATTCTGAACCGAAACTGCACCAATTACATCAATACCGTTTTAGAATCTTTCCCAGCGGGAACCAAAGTGAGTCAACCCCAAGGCGGATTTTTTCTTTGGGTAGAATTGGATAAAAAAATTGATACGGCTGCCTTTTATCATTTAGCGCTAAAACATAATATTAGTATTGCTCCTGGAAGAATTTTCTCGTTTCAAAACCAATTTTCAAATTGCATGCGATTGAGTTTTGGATTGCCTTGGTCTAATGAATTGAGGACTGCTATTCAGACGTTGGGAAGGCTGGCGAAGCAATTATAAATATTCTACCCTTCATCAAATTAACATAGCCCGTGGTTTCAACCACGGGGACACACAGCAAGATTTGATATTCTTTGCGTTCCAGCGGTTGAAACCGCTGGCTATATTTAATATCTTTTCGAGCAATTCTCATTTAAAACAAAAAACTGGACAGCGCAACTACACACTGTCCAGCCAACAATTAAAAGAAGACCAAAATTAAATAGTTATAAGACAAAATAAGCGTCTTTCTCGACTTTCTTAGGTTCGTCATTTAATTCAAATTCTTTCAGGATATCAAATTCACTTTGATATTCGTTCAGCATTTGCTTGATATTTTTTTCAATTGTATTTGCAATTGCCGTAACCGGAGTATCTGTTGGCCGGTTTTCAAACGGATCTTGCAAATGAATCGCCATTCTTTCGATTAAAAAGAAAGCAGCACCAATTGCCGTAATCAACGGAATTGCAAACCAGCTCAAAACGCTTGTTAATCCGAAAGGCAATACAAAAATGAACAAACACAACGTTAATCTGATGTACATACTGTATGTTGTTGGAAAAATCGTGTTTTTAATTCTTTCACATTTTCCCATTTCATCACATAATCTTGACAAAGTATTATCTATTTCGACCTGCTGATACATATTGATTTTCTTTTCGTTTTTAGCAGCTCTCAAATCTCTAGCATGAAGCATCAAAATGGCATTCGGAACGTTTTGATGATTTTTGATGTATTTGATTTCTTCTTCGCTAATTAAACCTTCAAGCGGTTTTATGGCATCTCTTTTTCTAAGCGATTCTCCTAAACTATAACACCAAGCAATCTGTCTTTTAGCAAAATTCTCTTTGAATTCACTGGCTTCAACCGAATAATCAGGATCATTGTAAAAGGTTAAAACTTGACGAATCAAGGTTCTCGAATCGTTTACAACAGCTCCCCAAACTATTCTGGCTTCCCACCATCTATCGTAAGCCTGATTAGACTTAAAAGCTAATAGTAAGGAAATAATCGTTCCAATCATAGTTGGAATCGCAATTGGAATATCTACAGGAAGATTGATGAAATAATGATGAAAAATTTCAAATAGTATGGTATAAGCTAATACCAATACAATTTCTACTTTAATTTTCCCGAGAACGTACTTCATTGGTATTCTTTTCTTTAATAACATATTTTCGGTTTTAAATTAATATTTTTAAGGGGCTAAGGGGCTAAGGTTCTGAGATCCTAAGGCTAAAAATTAAAAAACTTAGTACCTTAGAACCTCAGAATCTCAGAACCTTAGTCTCAAACCATCTCTTCGTACAATGAAAGAACTGGAAGTCCTAGCTTTTCGTTGACATTTTCTTTTTTAGCTTTTTTAAATTTGATTTTTTCGCCTTTTCTAGTTTCTACCAGCATATCAATATTATGTTTTGAAATGGCTTCTGATAAGAATGGAGCAACTTTTTCGTAGTTATCATCAAAACTGGCAGTCTGACTTACAATCTCAAAAGAGAAATTGGCGCTCAAGAAATCTTGAACATCTTTTACATGAATGTTCATACTAGAATTTTCGACATACAATGCTTTATGGAAAACCTCTTTATTAATCTCTGTACTTAAATGCAGAATTGGACATTTTTGATTTCCTGCCAATTGCACCAAATATTGATGAATTCTTTTGGTTTCCTGCTTATAAGAATGTGTGAGAATAATAAGCTTTACAGAAAACGCTTCTATAAGACGTTTGAAAATTGGTGCTGAAAGTCCGTATTGGTTATGGACTTTTAGTTTAATATTTGAAGTGTGTTCTATAATATAACGGCAAGTTTCCAGAACTTCTTCCTGACTTTTGGTAAGTCCAGACTTCATTTCTCTTAAAAAACCAGATGAAGAAAACGTATCAGGAGCTTCTGAAACTAATACTAAAATAATTTCCGATTCAGTATTCTTAGACTGATTTACCGCAGATTTAACAGCCGAAATAGTATCATCCTTTAAAGTTGTAGGTATAAGAAAATTTTTCATAAGTATATTCTTTTAGTTTATACCTACAAAATAACTCTCGGCAAATTAGACCGTTATTAATCTAAAATTAGAATTTTCTAAAATTAAACATTAGATTTTTTAATGTTGCCTTTTTTGAAGATGATCGTAACGATTGTTCCTTTGTTTTGTTCCGATTGCACTTGAAGTTCCCCATCATGCATTCTAATGATTTTAGAAGCCAAAGGCAATCCTAAACCATATCCAATGTATTTAGCAGCGATTTTACCTCTAAAGAAAGGTTCGTATAAATGCGGGATATCTTCTGGCGGAATTCCGATTCCAATATCATTGATCGCAATTTTGATCATTTCTTTATTGGCCGTAAGATTTACAAAGACTTCGTTGTTATCCGAATACTTTACTCCGTTTGTTATAATATTATTGATTGCCAATTCTAAAAGCGGTTTGTTACATGGCAACAATAATAGATTAGAATCTTCTGGAGCAAAATTCAGTTTAATGCTTACGCGGTTATCAGGATAAATTTTATCTAAATCTGATTTTACATCCAATAACAATTCGTCCATGCGTGCAATATCCGAGACTTGTTTTTGTCCGTCATATCCTGTCTGCGTCAATTTAAGAAGACTTTCTGTCAAGTTTCCTAATCTTGAAGCTTGACTGTATATATTTTGCAGAGATTCTACATACTCATGCTTTTCTCTTTCTTTTAATAACATAATCTCAGATTCGGCAATAATGGTTGTAATTGGCGTTTTTAGCTCGTGAGAAGCATTGTTAATAAAGTTTGCCTGAATCTCAAAAGAAGTTTCCAATCGATCCAACATATTATTGAACGTATTGGTTAAATCTGATATTTCATCAGAGTTTTTAACTTCGGGAAGGCGATTGTGCAAATTAGAAGCACTGATTCTTTTTACTTCTTTTGTAATTCTTGCTACGGGATTAATAACACGTTTTGCTAAATATCGACCTAAAAGAAAAGCTAGAATCACAAATCCGATTCCGCCAAAAAGCATGATTTTGACAATATAAACCGTTGTGTCTTTTCCTTTGCGGTCTCTTGCACCAACAATTACAATATATTTTTGATTGTTTTCTTGAAAAATCTGTCCTAAATAATACTTATTATCTTTTTCGTAAGAGTCTTTTCCTGTACTTAAAATATTAGTATAAAAAGTATTCGGCAGGTTTAGGTTCGTATTGTAATCAAAACTATTGTGACTATTTATTTTGAGCACATACTCTTCTTCTTCAATCAATTCTTCAAGACCATTTTTTTGAAGATTTTTATAATATTTAATTTTCTCTGGATCTTTTTGAAAATGTATTGAAGCTACAATTTTTGCCCTGTCATCTAAACGCTTTAAAAAGTGGTAACGATTGTTTTCTCTGAACAAGAAAAACACGATGATACACAATAGCAATGTACTAAAGGTAGAAAGAGCAACATAATTGAAAGTGATTTTTTTCCTAATATCCATATTATGGTTTTATTACATAACCCAAACCTTTCATGGTGTGAATCAGTTTGGTTGAAAAAGGCTTGTCTATCTTTCTTCTTAAATAGGTAATATATACATCGACCACATTGGTATTCATATCAAAATTGATATCCCAAACATTGTCTAAAATCTGATCGCGCGAAACGATACGTCCCGTATTTTTAGCCAAATAATATAAAAGCTTAAATTCTTTGGCAGTTAAAACAATGTTTTCTCCATCTCTTTTAACGGTTTTGGCACGTCCGTTTATTTCTAAATCAGCAATTGTGATAGTGTCTATTTTCTCTGTTTCCTGCTGTGATCTTCTGTATAAAGCATTTACTCTGGCATCTAATTCGCCAAATTTAAAAGGTTTAACCAAATAATCATCGGCACCAGAATTAAGTCCGGTTACAATGTTTTCTGAAGTTCCAAGAGCCGTTAAAAGTAAAATTGGCACGAAGTTTTTTGCCGCACGAAGTCTTCTGCAGATTTCAATTCCGTTGACATCAGGAAGCATTACGTCTAAAATTACCACATCGAAGGTATAATTATGAATCATTTCCATGGCCGTCTTACCATCCATAGCTACGCTTACTTCATTATTATTTTCTGCAAAACCTTTTCGTAATATCGATAATAGATTTGGCTCGTCTTCGACTATCAGTAATTTCATATTAAGAAGTTTGTATATACAACAAAAATAAGAATACTATTTAAAATAATTTTAAACAACTTTACAAATTATGATTTTATTGTGAACATAAAAAAAGCAGACCGTATCGTCTGCTTTTAATATTATTTTAGAGTTAAACTTTTATTTTTTAATTTTTGAAATTAAAACTCAATGTTGCACCTAGACCAAACTGAAATGTAGAAACGTAGTCTTCAACTCCTACAGGACCCCAATATGTCCAATAATAACTATTCCCAACAGCAGCAGACATTGACTCAAGATAAGCGTTAATATTTACCGAAACCGTAGAAGCTGTTTTGATTTTTACACCTCCCTTTATGTCCCATGCAAAATAAGTTCCATTACCACTCTGTGGCGTCTCAATAATTCCTACCCCAGCTCCGGCACCTAAATAAGGCAAAAGATTAGATCCTGTATCAAAATAATAAGTGTAACCTAAAAGAATGTAATTTAATGCTCCCTTGTCATCACCAGCATTAAGTTGATTTCCAAGCGGACCATAAAATGGCATTTTCGTATCTGCTCTTAAATACTTTAGTTCTACCGAGTTGTTTGTTGTGAAGAAATACTCGAATCCTGCTCCGCACTGAAAGCTATCTTCAACTGTTGCAGTGTAGCCATCATAATCAAGATTATCAGAAAAATTATAACCTCCATATAAATTTAGCGAAAATGACCTCGCGTCCTGAGCCCGCATTCCTATCACCGACAGAAATACTACTAATAATAAACTGTACTTTTTCATAAACTTTGGTTTTTGATTGTTAAATGGATTATCAAATTTACTCTTTTCCTTTTTATAAACGGACTACTTTAGAAAGAAAAAACTTAAAAACAGAAAACCAACTATTTAAAAAACAAAAACTTACAAATTAAAAAGTCTCTCCAGCATTCAAATAAAATCCTTTAGAATTATTACCCCAAGCATAATCTGCAATAAGATTGGTTCTTGTTGCTTTATCGATTAAAACACGAAGGCCGAAACCAAAGGCTGGCTGTACATATTCAAAAAGCTTGGTATTAGTATCTGGATTGCTTGTGGTTACAAAATTTGTAAAAACGGTACCACTCAGCATCTGATTGCAGGTTATTGGAAATCTAAATTCGCTTGCCAAATAAACCAAATTTGTACCTCTAAATAATCCCTGCGTATATCCTTCTCCGCTTCGACTGCGCTGATCCCAGCCAATTGCAGGTAAATTCAAATACGGAACTTTTCCTTTGGTCACAAACTGTCCGTAAGTCCAAAGTGCTAAAATGTATCGTTTATCTTTTTGCGAAACTGGAATAAAATTTCGGTATTCGGCATACAAAACATTACTTACTTCCTGATTGTCAAATATTTCTGGGTTAAAACGGTAATTTATATTTGCAAACCATCCATGTGTTGCATTTACTTGATTATCTCTAGAATCATAAACCAAATTAAGACTCACACCGTTTAAAAAATATTCTGATTCATCGAATCCATATTTTTGATTATAATTATAATGATAAGTAAGTTTTCCATTTGCAACATCAAGTTCTTTATCGACAATACTCGAATACCAATCGATATTTAGACCTCCTCCAACATAAAAATTTGGGCGAACTTGAAAGGAAACCGACTGATGAAATTTAAAGTAATTGTAATCCATTGGTTCAGCAATAGAATCAATGCTGAAACCTGCATCTTGTTCACGACGAGGCGGAATAATATTTGTTCCTAAACCATAATTGGGTTGCGAAAAAATATACAAGCGGTAATCTCCACTCAAGAATATCTTGTTGTTTTTGAGCAAAATATTATTCTTGACATTTACCAGCCATTGTTTTTTTGTGGTATACGTTATTCCAACATTTGCTATTGAATATTTATCGGCTGCTTCTTTTCCTTTAAAAGTATATTGCGCCACAGCACCATAAAAGAAACCTGTTGCTGGCTGGGAACCTATCGCGGGAATAATCAAGAAAAAGCTATTTTTTATGGGTTTAACAACATAAACAGAATCCTTTTTTTTGAAGATTTCTAATATTGTTTTAGGAGGGCAAATTTTTGGATTTTGATTTTCGGGATTTTGATTCTCTTCTTGAGCAAATAAATTAAAGGAAATAAAGAGTAATAATCCTAAGATTTTATACTTGTACTGAACGGCTTTATTTTCAAAAAAAATCACCATTTACAACGTTTGGTTTTAGAAATAAGATTACAATCTCATTGTAAATATAAGTCTTATTTTCAACATGTTAAACATTAAAACCGAATAAGTTTAAAATATTTTAACAAAAAAAGCCGTCAAAAAATATTTGACGGCTTTGATATATTATCCAAATGTTACTTCGTTATAAACTTTGGGTGAATTAAGTTTTCTAAAGAATAAATTTCGTCCCACTTTTCCTGAGTAATTAATTTTCTTTCTAAAACTGCAATCTGATGGACGCTTTTACCTGTTTTTAAAGCCTCGCCTGCTATACTCGCACTTTCTTCATATCCTAAAATTGGATTCAATTGCGTTACAATTCCGATGCTGTTCATGACCATATTATAACAGTGATCCACATTTGCCGTGATTCCGTTAATACATTTATCGATTAAAGTCTGAATAGCATTTGAAAGATAATCCAATGAAGTAAACATAGCAAAAGCAATAACAGGTTCCATTACATTCAATTGCAATTGTCCAGCTTCTGCAGCCATTGTAACCGTTAAATCCTGACCAATCACATAAAAGCAGGTCTGATTTACCACTTCCGGAATTACCGGATTTACTTTCCCTGGCATAATAGATGAACCAGGCTGACGCGCCGGAAGATTGATTTCATTAAAACCTGTTCTTGGTCCAGAACTTAATAAACGTAAATCATTACAGATTTTAGAAATCTTAACCGCAGAACGTTTTAAAGTTCCCATAATCTGGACATAAGCTCCTGTATCAACCGTTGCCTCGATTAAATCTGGTGAAAGCGTTAGCGGAATTCCAACCTCATCTGCTAGATATTTTACACAAATTTCCGGATATCCTTCTGGAGCATTTACTTTTGTTCCAATGGCTGTTGCTCCCATATTGATTTCTAACAGCAATTCCTGAGCATTTTTTAAACGTTGAATATCTTCTCCAATTGTTGTGGCATAAGCTTTAAATTCCTGTCCCAAAGTCATTGGAACCGCGTCTTGCAATTGCGTTCTTCCCATTTTCAGGACTTCTTTGAACTCCTCTCCTTTTTTAGCAAAAGCGACTTCTAAACCAGCAAAAGTTTTAATAAAGCTTTCCATTTTCAAATACAAAGCAATTCTAAAAGCCGATGGATAAGCATCGTTTGTTGACTGAGAACAGTTTACGTGATTGTTTGGATGAAGAAAATTGTATTCGCCTTTTTTATGACCTAAATATTCCAAACCAATATTAGCAATAACTTCGTTTGCATTCATGTTTACAGAAGTTCCCGCTCCACCTTGAATTAAATCGCTCACAAACTCCTGATCAAATTTACCAGCAATAACCTGATCACTTCCGTAACAGATTGCTTCGGCGATTTTAGAATCAATTGCGCCGCAGTCTTTATTAGCTAAAGCCGCCGCCTTTTTTACATATCCTAAAGCTTTGATAAATAAAGGTTCTTTTGAAATCGGAATTCCTGTGATATTAAAGTTTTCTACCGCTCTAAAAGTCTGGATTCCGTAGTATAAATGATTAGGAATTTCTAATTCTCCCAGAAAATCATGTTCTTTTCTTGTTGGTTCCATATAATAAAATTAATATGTTTTGACTTAAAAAATAAGTGTAAAGCTACAGCATTTTATGCATTAAAAATGTGAATGAAATCAAAATCATTTATAATTTGTTCCCATTATTTTATCGTAAATTATTACCTTTTCACCTTCAAATAATTATAAAAAAAGGTTGAAAAAAGAAAGCGAATATTTTCTTGATAAAGAGTACAATACAATTGTTTACGCTAAAGATGATCTGAATTTTAAGGACTTTGAATCTTGCGTTTTTAACAATTGTAATTTTTCTGCCTGCACTTTTCTAGCCGTTACTTTTATTGATTGTGTTTTTAATGACTGTATTTTCAGCGAAGCAAAAATCAATTATGTGGCATTGAGAACCGTTACTTTTAATCGATGCGAAATTAAAGAAGTAAATTTTGCTATGTGCGATAAACTAATTTTTGAAGTTCATTTTAATGATTGCATCCTTGATTTTTCTAAGTTTTATACTTTAAAACTAAAAGGAACTCCGTTTACCAATTGCAGTTTGATTGCAGTAGATTTTATGGCCGCAGATTTAACAAGCGTAATTTTCGATAATTGCGACTTATATCGTTCAGAATTCAATAAAGCTATTGCTAATAAAGCCGATTTTAAAACGAGTTATAATTATACAATCGATCCTTCTAAAACTAAACTGAAGAAAGCTGTTTTTTCTTTGAAGGAAGTGAAAGGCTTATTGTTTATGCATGATATTGTTGTGAGTTAATCAAACAAAAAACTCACAGTTTGTCATCCTGAGGAACGAAGGATCACACTAATATTTCGTAAAGTATATCGCCAATCTTTGTCGAATCCCGAGTGTGATCCTTCGTTCCTCAGGATGACAAAAATGCTGTTTTAGATTTCCTTCCCCATCACATAATCCTCCATCAAATACCCATTTCCAATTTCTATATCAACGGTTTCTTTAATTTCAAAACCTATTTTTTTATAAAAATCTAATGCTGAATTAAATCGATTTACGTTCAATGATAATTGTTTTGAATTGTTTTCTAAAGCCAGTCTTTCTATAAAATCAAACACTTTTTTTCCATATCCCTTTCCTTGTGTTTCTGGCAACAAGTAGATTTTATGAATTTTCGTAATGGCTTCATTTTTATAATGATGCTCAATTCCGATAAAGCCGATTGTAGATTCTGAATCTAGAATAAGATAGAATAATTGCTCTTTATTCTCAATTTGCTTTGCCAGAGCCTCATTAGAATAAAACAAGCCTAACATATAGTCTAACTGCGATTGAGATAAAATTTCACCGTAGGTAATCGGCCAAGTGATGTTTGTAATTTTCTGAATTGTAGTGATATCACCTAACCCTGCTTCTGAAATGCTAATCATGATGTATTTTGAAGTGTATTTTATTTTGTAAAAATTTGATTTTCCTGCTCGCTTACGCGGATGAAAGTTGTTCGTTTAGTCAATTCTTTTAATCTTGAAGCGCCAACATAAGTGCAAGTGCTTCTAATTCCGCCTAAAATATCTAAAACAGTGTGAATCACATCTCCTTTAAACGGGACTTGAACTGTTTTTCCTTCACTTGCTCTGTATTCTGCAACGCCTCCAGAATGTTTGTCCATTGCAGTTTTTGAACTCATCCCGTAAAATTGTTTGAATTTTTCGCCTTTTACTTCGATTAATTCACCGCCGCTTTCTGTATGTCCTGCGAGCATTCCTCCCAACATTACAAAATCGGCTCCAGCGCCAAAAGCTTTTGCTACATCACCTGGAGTTGTACAACCGCCATCGCTTATAATATGCCCGCCTAAACCGTGAGCTGCATCCGCACATTCGATAATAGCCGATAATTGCGGATAACCTACGCCAGTTTTTACTCGAGTTGTACATACAGAACCAGGTCCAATTCCGACTTTTACAATATCAGCTCCTGCTAACAAAAGTTCTTCAGTCATTTCTCCTGTAACCACGTTTCCTGCAATAATGATTTTATCAGGATATTGTTTTCGGGTTTTCTTTAAAAACTGCACAAAATGCTCAGAGTAACCGTTGGCAACATCAATACAGATAAATTTCAATGACGGGTTTGCAGTTATTACTTTTTCAATTTTGTCAAAATCTTCCTTTCCAGTTCCTGTACTTACGGCAATATAATCATAGAAATCTGGAGCTACATTTTTTAAGAAATTATTCCACTCTTCTAAAGTGTAATGTTTATGAATAGCTGTAAAAAGCTTTTCTTTTGCCAAAACCTTTGCTGTTTCAAAAGTTCCCACAGTATCCATATTAGCGGCCATAATCGGGATTCCTGTCCAATTTGCAGTACTGTGTAAAAACTTGAAATTTTGTTCTAAGGAAACTTCAGATCTGCTTTTGAGCGTTGATCTTTTAGGTCTAAACATTACGTCTTTAAAGCCTAATTTTAGGTCCATTTCTATTCTCATAGTTCGAGATTTTGGTTACTCTCAAATGTAAGGAATTTTAGAATTTAGATTGTAGATTTTAGATTAAATCTAAACGCATAAATTGTAACGCGGATTAAACTGATTCGCTATCGCGAAAACGCTGATTAAAACGGATTTTTTTTAGAATTTCACAAAGATTCACAAAGTTTTACAAAGAAAAAAATCAAAAACTGCGGTCGCAACTGAACACTAAAAAAGCTACCCGTGAATAGTTTCGTTTTTTCCGTAATTGGTAATGATAGATTCTTCAAATTCTAACCATTCTCTCCAACGTTTTTCAACATCAATTCCAACTCCGTATTTACGAGCATAAGTAATGAAAGTGGTGTAATGTCCTGCTTCGCTTTCCATTAATTCTCTATAAAAAACCGCCAATTCTTCGTCTTGAATATTTTCTGAAAGCACTTTAAAACGTTCGCAGCTTCTAGCTTCAATCATTGCCGAGAAAAGAAGTCTTTCTACAAGACCAGAAACACGGCTTCCATCTCCGCTTCTTTTCATGTATTGATATAGTTCGTTTACATATTCATCTTTGCGCTCGCGTCCTAATTTTAGTCCTCTTTTGATGATGATATTATGCACTTGCTCAAAATGATCTACTTCTTCTTTTACTAAAGCCAATAAATCTTGAACTAAATCCTGATGTTCTGGATTGTTTGTAATAATTGTAATCGCATTTGTTGCTGCTTTCTGCTCGCACCAAGCGTGATCTGTTAAGATTTCTTCGATGTTTTTCTCAACAATATTTACCCATCTTGGGTCGGTTGGCAATTGTAATCTTAATACGCCCATGTCTTTTAATTTGTTTCAGGTTTATTTTGTTTCAGGTTTCAAGTTTATTTCTAAACGAAAAAAGTTTAAAGTTTCATAATGCGCTTATTCACGCATTACAAAACTTTAAACTTGAAACCTTAAACTTTAAACTAATTAATACGCAAAAATCGGTCTTTCGCTCATCATATCGTTTACTTGTTCAGCAACTTCTTCTATAACAGCTTCATCTGTATGGTTAGATAAAACTTTATCGATAAGCGCTACAATAGTTTCCATATCTTTTTCAACTAAACCACGAGTTGTGATTGCAGCTGTTCCAACACGGATTCCAGAAGTGATAAATGGAGATTTATCGTCAAAAGGAACCATGTTTTTGTTTACTGTAATTTCAGCTTTTACTAATGCATTTTCAGCTTCTTTACCAGAAATACCTTTATTTCTTAAATCAATAAGCATCATGTGGTTATCAGTTCCGCCAGAGATAATGTTGTAACCTCTTTTTACGAAAGCATCAGCCATTGCATTTGCATTTTTCTTTAATTGCATTGCATAAGTAAAGAAATCATCTTTTAATGCTTCTCCAAAAGCAACCGCTTTAGCAGCGATAATGTGCATTAAAGGCCCTCCTTGGTTTCCTGGGAAAACAGCTAAGTCTAATAATGAAGACATCATTCTGATTTCTCCTTTTGGAGTAGTTAATCCTTGTGGATTTGGGAAATCTTTCCCCATTAAAATAAGACCTCCACGTGGTCCTCTTAATGTTTTATGAGTTGTTGTAGAAACAATATGGCAATGTGGAATTGGATCGTTCATTAATCCTTTTGCAATAAGACCAGCTGGGTGAGAAATATCAGCAAATAAGATTGCTCCTACGCTGTCAGCAATTTGTCTGAAACGAGCAAAATCCATGTCACGAGAATAAGCAGAAGCTCCAGCGATGATTAATTTTGGCTGTTCTTTAGTTGCAATTTCTTGAATTTTATCATAATCTAAACGACCAGTTTCAGCATCTACACCGTAGAATACTGGACGATACAAACGTCCTGAGAAGTTTACTGGAGAACCGTGAGTTAAGTGACCTCCGTGAGATAAATCGAAACCTAAAATAGTATCACCAGGATTTAAACAAGCATGGTAAACAGATGTATTTGCCTGAGAACCTGAGTGAGGCTGTACGTTTGCATATTCAGCTCCAAATAATTCTTTAGCTCTGTCAATAGCAATCTGCTCAATAACATCAACTACTTCGCAACCTCCGTAGTATCTTTTGCCAGGGTACCCCTCTGCATATTTATTAGTTAAAACAGACCCTGCTGCTGCCATTACTTCATCACTTACAAAATTCTCTGAAGCAATAAGCTCTAATCCGTGAATTTGTCTTTCTTTCTCCTCTTGGATAAGATCAAAAATTTGTTCGTCGCGTTGCATTTTTTTGTTTTTCGTTAATTTCACGCAAAAATACAAAAAAACGTTTGCCAAACAGCTAGATTATGATATATTTGACATGTAATTTTTCAACAAACAATTAACATTAGACATGCCAATAACCGCCAACGATACCAGTAGAAAATCATGGTTAGAAGTGCCACAAAATAGCGACTTCCCTATTCAGAATATTCCTTTCGGTGTATTTCTTACCAAAGAAAATGTCGTTACTGTAGGAACAAGAATTGGCGATTATGCCATAGATTTAGGGGCTTTGCAGCAATTAAACTATTTTGAAGGAATAGAATTAACCGATGATATGTTTATGCAGGATACGCTAAATGATTTTATTTCTGACGGAAAAAAAACATGGCGTTTGGTTCGAAATCGCATCGCTGAGATTTTCGACGAGACCAATCCGCAGTTAAGAGATTCAACAAAACATCGCGATATTGTTATATTTAAGATCGAAGACGTAGAAATGCAATTGCCAGTTTTAATTGGTGATTATACTGATTTTTATTCAAGTAGAGAGCATGCTACTAACGTAGGAAAAATGTTCCGCGATCCAGAAAATGCTTTATTGCCAAACTGGCTTCATATTCCAGTTGGATATCACGGAAGAAGTTCTACAATTGTGCCATCTGGAATTCCGGTTCACCGACCAATGGGACAAACTTTGCCTGCTGGTCATGACACGCCTGTTTTTGGAGCTTCGCGTTTAGTAGATTTCGAATTAGAAACTGCTTTTATCACGACAGATGTGAATGTAATGGGCGAAAATATTTCAACTTATGAAGCTGAAGACTATATTTTCGGAATGGTTTTACTAAATGACTGGAGTGCGCGCGATATGCAGAAATGGGAATATGTACCTCTTGGGCCATTTTTAGCTAAAAACTTCGCTACTTCAATTTCGCCTTGGATTGTCACTATGGATGCTTTGGAACCTTTTAGAACTAAAGGCCCTAAACAAGATCCATCACCTCTTCCATATTTACAGACAAAAGGTAAAAAAGCTTTTGATATTCATTTAGAAGTTTCTTTACAACCTGAAGATCAAGAAGAAACTGTGATTTCAAGATCTAACTTTAAGTATATGTACTGGTCAATGGCTCAGCAATTGACACACCATACCTCAAACGGATGCCGTGTAAATTCTGGCGACATGATGGGTTCTGGAACTATTTCTGGTCCAACTCCTGATAGTTTTGGCTCTATGCTAGAATTAACTTGGGGAGGAAAAAATCCGCTTAAGCTAAATGATGGAAGCGAACGTAAATTTATTGAAGATAATGACACTGTAATTATTCGCGGTTTCTGTGAAAATAACGAAGTAAGAATTGGTTTTGGAGAAGTTTCAAGCCAGTTATTACCTCCTTTTACTAGACAATGAAGAGCAGATCAGTCTGAAGAGATATAGAAAATAAAAACCTTGGTTATTGCCAAGGTTTTTTTATATTCTATATTTTTCTCTAAAAATTGAAAGAAAAAGTTATTTATTCCAAAATTACCTTTACCCAAACCAAACGATGATCAGAACTTGATTCGCGTTTTTCAACTAATCCTGACATAGGCTCACCTTTTGCAGGCCAAAACACACCGCTGTTGACAAACTTAAACCCAAGTCTAGACGGCAATACATAATCAGCGCGCATTCTCCAAAAGGCAGTATGATTAATTCCAAAAGGATTTTTAGGACTAAATTCAGCGCCGCCTTTACTAGCAGGCGTAAAATCGCTATTAATTTTAGGACTTTCTATTAAGGATTTTATACCTTCCCTCATAGCATCTCCTTCAACTGGCGAAGCGTTTTGATCACCCATGATGACAAAGCGAGAATTTGGAGACAAACCACCTTTAACGCCTTTATCATCATAAATATACGAAGCCGAATTGTCTGAAATATAGTCTTTCCAGAATCGGATTTCATCATGATTTCTCTTACCGTTACGATCTTCAGCACCATCAAAAGTAGGAGGAGTTGGATGGCTGACTAAAACATGAACTGTTTCATTACCAATCTGCACAGGAACATCCCAGTGAGATTTTGAAGATAATGGAAATTCCTTCCATGCTTTCTTGCTATACCAATCCGTTCCATCTGCTTTTTTCGTAAGCAATGCTCCTGGCATATCTTTCCATTTAAAATGTTGAAAAGTGCGAACCGCATTAACATCAATAGGATATTTAGACAAAAGCATCATCCCATATTGTCCAGGATACAAACCAAACGCCCATGCGTCATTTCCAAAATTATCCAACTTTCCATCATTGTTCAAATCATAAGGGCTTGGCTGGCCAGTATTCACTGTTGAATAATAAAAGTAAGGATAATCGATCGCCGTAGCTCCGCCTTGGCTCACATTCAAATAATTTTTTATAAACGCCTTTATACCAAGTTCAGGGTCTTTAATATAATCAAATTCGTTCAAAAGAATAACGTCTGGCCTAACGGTCTGAATAATCTGCGCAATATTTCTAATTTGAGTATTATGCCCTGAATTAAGCTGATAAATCAATATTTGCTCCGATTTTCCCATTGCCCCTTTTGGCGAATAGTTATCAGATTCCATACTTACATTGTAGGTCGCAAATGTAAGTTCATTTTTTTGTGAATTAGACTGCGAAAAAAGAGCTCCGGAAGAAAGCACGGAAAGGATAAAAAATATTTTCTTCATATAAAATTAAATCTGCATTTCTGCATTATTGAACATACGAATATAAGAAGGATGTTGGGACACACGGCAAATCTATCTGTTAAATATACAACAAAAAAAAGCTGCCACTTTTGGTGACAGCTCAAATAATATAAGAAAGTCTCTGTATATCTGATCATTTTATCACAGATTTAAAAAATCAAAACGATTATTTTATAATCTGTAACTACTATTTTTATGCAGGAATCTGCTGACTTAAACAATGCAAAGTTCCGAATCCCCAGATAAAATCGATACAGCTAATACCAATTACTTCTCTGTCTGGAAAACATTCTGCCAAGATATTTAAAGCAACACGATCATTACTATCATTAAAAGTCGGCACTAAAACGCAATTATTCAAAATCAAGAAATTAGCATAACTTGCCGGCAATCTTAAGTCTTCGAAATCTACGCGTTTTGGCATTGGCAATGCTACAATCACAGGAGATTTTCCGTTTTCTAATTTTGCGTTTTGAAGACGTTTCAAATTATCCTGTAAAGGTTTGTAGTTTGAATCGTTTTTATCTGTTTCTACAATCGTTACAATCGTATCTTCATTTACAAATCGGCATAAATCATCAATATGTCCGTGAGTGTCGTCTCCTTCAATTCCGTCTCCAAGCCAGATTACGTTTGTAACTCCGAGATATTCTTTAAAAACTGCTTCGTAATCTTCTTTTGTAAAACCAGCGTTACGAACCTGAATTGTTGGGTGCATCAAGCATTCTTCAGAAGTCAATAAAGTACCTTTTCCGTTTACATCAATTGCTCCACCTTCAACAATTACTGGTTTTCCTTTGTACATTACCTGAGTTAACGGAACATCAATAAAATCAGCTACTTTACCTGGAACGAATTTGTCTAATTGATAGTTTTTATATTTTGCCCAACCGTTGAAATTGAAATTCAAAGCTTCTCTTTTCGAACCATTTTTCACAATAATTGGTCCAGAGTCACGCATCCAGCTTCTATTGGTTTTATGAATGATGTAAGAAACGTTTTTAAGATTAACACGAGCTCTTTCAAGCATATCAGCAACTTTTTCTTTCAGTTTTTCGTCGGCGACAACTAAAAAAACAGTTTCAAAAGTGGCTACTTTTTTTATAAACTCTACAAAAGCCCATTGAACAGCTTCGTATTTTCCTGGCCAGTCGTTACCATTGTGCGGAAAACACAATACAATTCCTTGCTGTTTTTCCCATTCTGCTGGAAATCTTCTATTATTTGTTGACATAAATAGGTTCTAATTTAGAAAGTGCAAAGATAAGCATTCGTTAGGATTATAAAACATTTGATTAAAATTCCTGATAATTTCACAAAAATTATCCTGCAAAATTTAAGTTAAAGATTAAATAATACAGCCTTAATATTTAACAAAGAGCTCAGAATTACTTTTGCCAAAACTAAAAACTAACACATGAAAAATTTATCTCTCTCATTATTAGCTGCTCTATCTATATTGGCGAGCTGTAACAATGATGAAAATTCAAACACTGAACCAGAAGTTGTTGTAAATGAAAATCCAGGAACTTTTAAAGAAATAGGTTCTATTACAATTGGTGGAGAAGCTGCTGCTGAGATTTCTGCTTACTGCGAAAAAACAAAAAGACTTTTTACTGTAAACAATAGTGGCGTTAATCAGATTGATGTTATTGATATTAGTGACCCGACAAAACCGCTAAAAATCGGAAAAATTGATTTAGTTTCTTACGAAGGTGCCGCAAATAGCGTTTCTGTTTTTGACGGAAAATTGGCTGTTGCTTTAGAATCTACTGTAAACAAACAAGGAAACGGAAAAGTTGTTATTTTTAATACTTCAGATTACAGCTTAATCAAACAAGTAACTGTTGGTGCGTTACCAGATATGATTACTTTTTCTCCAGACGGGAAATTTATTATGACTGCTAATGAAGGCGAGCCAAATGCAGATTATACACAAGATCCAAACGGAACTATTTCTATTATTGAAACAAGCTCTTATAATGTAACAACTTTAGATTTTACTTCATTTGCTGGTCAGGCTGCGGCATTAGTAAAAGATGGTTTCAGAATTTCAAAATTTGCTAAAACTAGTTTTGCTCAAGATATCGAACCTGAATACATTACAATTTCTGACGATTCTAAAACAGCTTGGGTTACATTACAAGAAAATAATGGTGTTGCAAAAGTTGACTTAACTTCAAAAACTATCACTGCTATTTATCCTTTAGGACTAAAAGATTACAACACTACTGAAAACGCAATTGATGTAAGCGATAGCGACAGCAAAATCGCTTTTAACCCTTGGAAAGTAAAAGGTCTTTACATGCCAGATGCAATTAGCCATTTTACCCTAAATAATACACCTTATTTTGTTACTGCTAATGAAGGTGACGCAAGAGAATACACTGCTTATACTGATGTGAAGCGTATGAAAAACATGACGCTTGATGCAACAGCTTTTCCAGATGCAGCTACTTTAAAATTAGACACGAACTTAGGAAGATTGAATCTTGTTGCAGACTTGGGAGACACTGACGGAGATGGAGATTTAGACCAAATGGTAAGTTTTGGAGGAAGATCTTTTTCTATCTGGAACGGAAATACAGGAAAAATCGTTTTTGACAGCAAAAATGATGTTGATAAAAAAACAAACGAGTTAGGCACATACGACGATAAAAGAAGTGACGATAAAGGTTCTGAGCCAGAAGCTGTAGTTGCAGCTAAAATGGGAAGCCAAAATATTTTGTTTGTTGGTTTAGAAAGATCAGATGCTTTTATGGTTTACGATGCTACAAACCCGACTTCACCGCAATATTTGCAAACTGTAAAAACAGGAGATGCTCCAGAAGGCATTCTTTTTATTCCGGCTTCAAAAAGCCCAACAAAAAGAAGCTTATTGGTAGTAAGTAGCGAAGGAGATGGATCTGTTAAAATTTATCAGCCTGATTTAAAATAATAACTCTTTTTTAGGATAGCAAAAAGGACAAAATGTGAATTTTGTCCTTTTTTTTGCTTTCTATTAGACTAATTTTAACGGATTTACATAATTAAAAGCCAAAAGATGGGAATTATGTAAGAGTATATACAACACATTCTAAGATTCGACCTCTAATTTTGTTCAAGAGTTTAAAATAAAAACAACTTAATTTTTGATATCATGAAAAAGAAATTAGTATCAGTATCCTTATTATTACTATCATTTGCTGCAGGCGCTCAAAATATGGCTACCACTTCTACCAAACCTAGCGTAGATCAAGAATTCAACAAATGGTCGATTGAACTGAATGGCGGGGTTAACAAACCAACCAGAACTATGACTCCAGGTTATACTACAGAATCATTAAACTTTTTTCACGGAGATCTGGGAGTAAGATATATGTTTAGTCCAAAGTTTGGGGTAAAATTAGATGTTGGGTACGATCAATTTAAAGAGAAAAAAGACACTCCAGATTTTGAAAGCCGTTATGTTAGAGCAAGTTTACAAGGGGTTATCAATGTTGGACGTGCCTTAAATTTTGAAACTTGGACAAACACAATTGGACTTTTAGCTCATGGGGGTTTCGGGGTTTCTCAAATTAGCACCGAAACCGGATTTGGAGGTCAGGATTACATGGCGCATGGAATTGCTGGTTTAACTGGACAGATTAGATTAAGCGACAGAGTAGCGTTGACAGGTGACCTTACCGGAATTGTTAACGGAAGACAAAACTGGAATTTTGACGGAATGGGCAATACAACCACAGGTTCTTTTGATGGTATTTTATTAAATGCTTCAGTAGGTTTAACTTTCTATCTTGGTAAAAATCAGAAACATGCTGACTGGGTTGGTGAAGAAGATAGAATTGGTGAATTGGAAAAAAGAGTGGACTTAATCGAAACCGGTCTTATCGATTCAGACAAAGATGGGGTTGCTGATTTATACGATTTAGAACCAAATTCTATCGCAGGAGTTGCCGTTAACACAAAAGGGCAATCTATTGATACGAATCAAAATGGTGTTCCAGATGAGTTAGAAAGCTATCTAGACAAAACTTACGAAAAGAAAGGTGCCGGAACTGCTACAAACAATACTGTTGAAGAATTAATCAATGGCGGTTATGTAAATGTTTACTTCGATTTCAATTCGTCTAAACCAACAAACGCTTCTTTATCTGGTGTAGATTTCTTAGTGAAATACTTAAAAAACAACCCAGGAAAATCGGCCGATATTATTGGTTATGCTGATGAAATTGGAAATTCAAACTACAACACTGAATTATCAAGAAAACGAGCTGAAGCTGTGAAAAAAGTAGCAGTTAATGCTGGAATAGATGCTTCAAGATTGAATGTTATTGCTAATGGAGAAGATACTTCTGTTAACAAAAGTTCTAAAGAGGCACGCCAGATCGTGAGACGAGTTACTTTCCAAGTGAAGTAATCTATATATAAAGCTAAAAATGAGAAAAAGAGCTGTTCAATGAACAGCTCTTTTTTGTTATAAAATAGAATTATTGACAAATTTTTAAATGAAATGATTTCAAATTAATTTACAATTTGAATAAAGCTTCGGAGAAGCGAAATATTTATAGAATTTTCTATAAGACAAATAAAAGAAGCTCCGGAGGAGCGACATATTTTTCCGACTGAATATGTCGCTCCTCCGGAGCTTTATTTTGTATACGTCTGTTCTTTTCTATAGATATTTCGCTTCTCCGAAGCTTATAAAAAAAAGAGCTATCTTTTCAGATAGCTCTTTCTAATATAATTTTAATCAAATTATTTATCAATCGCTCTTTTTGTAATATCTCCAAAAGCATCAATTCTTCTATCTCTGAAGAATGGCCAGTTTTGGCGAACATTTTCTTGTAAATCTAAATCAACCTCAGCAATTAAGATTTCTTCTTTATCGTGTGAAGCCTGAGCTAAAATTTCTCCTTGTGGTCCAGCGATGAAAGAAGCTCCCCAGAATTGAATTCCTTCTGTTCCTTCAAGGTATTTTTCTAAACCGATTCTGTTCGCTGCTGCAACGAAAACTCCATTTGCAACCGCATGGCCTTTCATTACGTTCATCCAAGCTCCGTATTGATTTTCTCCATATTGCTCTTTTTCTTTAGGATGCCATCCAATTGCTGTTGGATAAAATAAAACCTCTGCTCCTTTAAGCGCTGTAATACGAGCCGCTTCTGGATACCATTGATCCCAGCAGATTAATGTTCCAACAGTTCCTTTTTTTGTTTCGATTGCCTGGAAACCTAAATCACCTGGTGTGAAATAGAATTTTTCATAGAAATGAGGATCGTCTGGAATATGCATTTTACGGTATAAACCTGCTTCAGTTCCATCAGTGTCAATGATATAAGCACTGTTATGATAAATCCCTGCCATTCTTTTCTCAAAGAAAGGAACAATAATTACAACTCCTAATTCTTTTGCCAATTCGCTGAATGCAATAAATGAAGTACTGTAAAGTGGTTCTGCTAATGCAAAATTCTCTACATCTTCACTTTGACAAAAATAATGACTGCTATATAATTCAGGCAATAAGATAACTTCTGCTCCTTGACTTGCAGCATCTCTTACCCAGCTGATACATTTTTTAAGATTATTTTCGGCAACATCATTCAGATTTAACTGAATAACCGATATTTTATACTTTCTTTTCGCCATGACATAAAATTTAAGAGTGCAAAAATAATACTTTTTAAAGGAATGGCAAAACGAAGAAAAACCTTCTTCAAATCAACAACATTTATTTAAAATTCGAAAACTCTTTTAATAGTGAGTTAACTTCTTCAACAATCTCTTGTAGATTATAAAATTCTGTTTTAAAAATAAAACTCAAATGATAAATCATCTTTTCATGTTCAAGCTTATACTGAAAATTAACTTTAGAAAATTCATTATTCGAAGTGTTTTTATACCATTTATCAAATAATTTTTGTCTGAAATCTTGCTTAAAGTCAACACTGTCACAAACATAATTCAATATTATATCTGGGTTATCTTTAAAATAATTATTGATGATATTAGTTATCGTAATTTCTATTAAAGGATCATTAAAGAACTTTTGATTATTAGCTTCATAAAAATCCACTGAATATAATTTTTCAAAAAAAATACTATCAAAATCCATTTTATGAAAACTGACAAAATATTCTAATCCATGTTTTGTTGTAAAATAAAAAAGAGGGTATAAACCCTCTTCTTGAATATATTGATACATAAAAGAAATACTATTTTTTCTTTAATCTTGCTATAACTTCTTTTCGATGTTCTTCTTTTAAATCAACCATTTTTTTAAGAACAGAAATTGTCTTAGCATCTGGCTTTATGATTATTGTTTTTTCCATGATTGTTTTTGATTTCAAATACAAATGTAAGAAAAAAAACCACATCTATTTCAAATCAATTTAATTAGCATTGTTTTTCAGAATTAAAAATTCTTACAATTTAATCAAAATTTAAAAAACCACTTTACATTAGCTTAAAATTAAACCTTTGCAAAATGGTTTTTCAACCTAAAAAAATATCAACTAAAAATAGTTGTTATTCGATTACAACTTTCTGAGTTAAGAATTCAGTTTCTGATTTTTTGAATTTAATTTCGAAAGTTCCTTTTGCAGTTGCTTTAAATTTATAAACTGTTTTCTTTGGTTCAGGCACTTGCAACGTACAAACTTCTGACGGATATTTTGCAATTACTTGCAAACCTTTTACAGATCCAATTGTTACTTCTGAAATTTTATCAAATTCTGCACAAGCATTATCAACTGTATAAGTCACATCGTAGCTTAGTTCATCATTTACTTTTCCTGTCGCTGGTCCTTTAATTTCTGTAACTAGAGCTGCCTTTGTAGTTGGAGTTGGAGCTGGTGTTTGATCTTTATCATCGTCGTTACTGCATGAAACAAATCCAATTGATAAAAATAATACTACTAAAACTGTTTTTAATCTAAAACTTTTCATATAAAATAATAATTAATTGTTAATTACTATGAAGATGTGCCTTGGTTATAAAGGTTGCTTATAAAAAATGTTAAAAAGTTTCAACTATTTATTAAACAACTATAAATCAACAATTTATTTTATAAAAAAATATTTAAAAATTACTTTTATTTCTTATGAAAATAAAAAATTTCTCGCTAGCCCCGATCGAAGTGATATCCTTTTTCCTGCTCCTTTAGCAGGAAAAAGATTTAACGGAGAGCGGGACTAAATGTGCTTTTGGAAACGAATTGATATGCTTCTAAAACAAAAAAACACCAGTCTTAAACTGATGTTTTTAAAGTATATTGATTGAAGTTGTATTTAAGCCGTTTTCTTTTTAAAAATCTTTTTGAAAAGATTCACAAACAGTAAAACTACTAGTCCTAAAGCTAATCCAACTGTAAATTCTTTGATAATTGAAGGGATTTTAATTTCTTCTGACAAATGGTGAAAAAATGGAATATAATGTACAAATATTCCGCCTGCAACTAAAAGCAATGCAATTGTTCCAACTACCGTCAAGCCTTTTATAACCAATGGAAGTGCTTTAACTAATAAATTTCCAATAAATCTTGATGGACTTTTTTCGCTTTTACTAAATTTTATAAGCTTATACCCCGCTTCATCCATTCTGACAATCAGAGCTACAATTCCGTAAACTCCTATTGTTGCAACCAATGCAATTATAGACGTTACAACAATTTGTTGTATTAACGGTTCTTCTATAACTGTTCCTAACGCAATAATTACGATTTCTACAGATAATATAAAGTCGGTTACGATTGCTGATTTTATTTTTCCTTTTTCAAGCTCTAGAATTTGCTCTTCGGTAAGAGCTTCGTCTGTAATCCCTTCTGACTCATCGTGTTTATGTGGAAAAACAAATTCATAAATTTTTTCAGCTCCTTCATAAGCTAAAAATAATCCCCCAAGCACTAAAATTATTATGATTGCAATTGGTAAAAAAGCACTTAGCAAAAATGCAATTGGTAGAATAATAATTTTATTGAGTAAAGAACCTTTACTAATTGCCCATAAAACAGGCAATTCTCGTGAGGATGCAAACCCAGAAGCTTTTTCTGCATTTACAGCTAAATCGTCACCAAGAATTCCAGCAGTTTTCTTTGCAGCAACTTTACTCATTACTGCAACATCATCCATAATTGCTGCGATATCATCTAATAGAACAAAAAAACCTGAAGCCATTTTTAAAATTTATTTTTAGTGATGCGAATCTAGACATTTTGACTTAATCTGCCCAATATTAGAGCATCAAAATTTTTCTTTTTATTCGTATTTTTCTGTAGATGAAATCTAACTGCATTGTCCTAAAAGAACCCACAGAATAATAAAAACTATAATAGTTCCGAAACAGCCTCCACCTAACTTCTTAGCTCCATATCCTGCTAATAATCCTCTGAAAATATTGTTCATGATTTTGAGATTTTTAAATTAATAATTTGCTGATTTTTATTTATTTAAAATTGATTCTTTTTTGAAAATATCTTGTTATACGAATTAGGCGAAAAGTTTCAGAATTTTGAGCAAAAAAAAAGCATCAGCTTTTAACACTGATGCTTTTTCAAGATTAACTAAAAAAATAATTATTTAACTGTCTGGTTTCTAAAAACCAGTTTGCCATCGAAAGCATCTAACAAAATGATGCTGTCTGTTGTAATATTTCCTGCCAAAATTTCTTTTGACAATTGATTTAAAACTTCTCTCTGAACCACACGTTTTACAGGTCTTGCGCCAAAATGTGGATCGTAACCTTTGTCAGCCAAATACGCAATAGCTTCTGGAGTTGCATCCATAGTAATGCCTTGCAGAGCCAGCATTTTGGTAACACTCTTCAACTGTAAGTTTACGATTCTCGAGATGTTCTCTACCGTAAGCGGTGTAAACATTACAATCTCATCGATACGGTTGATAAACTCAGGACGAACAGTTTGTTTTAATAACCCTAAAACTTCGTTTTTAGCAGCTTCTGTTGCAGCTTCAACACTTCCTTTTAGGTTTTCAAATTTCTCCTGAATAATATTACTACCCATATTTGAGGTCATAATAATAATCGTATTTCTAAAATCGGCCAAACGACCTTTGTTGTCTGTTAAACGTCCTTCATCTAGAACTTGCAATAAAATATTGAAAGTATCTGGATGCGCTTTTTCGATCTCGTCTAACAATACAACAGAATAAGGTTTTCTTCGAACAGCTTCTGTTAACTGACCTCCTTCATCATAACCTACATATCCTGGAGGCGCACCAACTAAACGGCTCACACTGTGACGCTCTTGGTATTCACTCATATCGATACGAGTCATAGCATTTTCATCATCAAAAAGATATTCAGCCAAAGCTTTTGCCAGCTCTGTTTTACCAACTCCGGTTGTTCCTAAGAATAAGAATGACCCAACAGGTTTTTTCATATCCTGTAAACCTGCACGGCTTCTACGAACGGCGTCACTCACCGCTTCTATCGCTTCTTCCTGACCTACTACTCGTTTGTGTAATTCGTCTTCCAAATGCAATAGTTTTTCTCTTTCTGTCTGAAGCATTTTGGTAACTGGAATTCCAGTCCATTTTGCTACAACTTCTGCGATATCTTCTCTAGTAACTTCTTCTTTGATCAAAGAATTTCCAGATTGGAATTCTAGCAATTGTTTTTGCAAAGTTTCCTGACGTTCCTGCGCTTCTTTTATTTTTCCGTAACGGATTTCTGCTACTTTTCCGTAATCGCCTTCACGTTCTGCACGTTCCGCTTCGTATTTAAAGTCTTCTATTTCATGTTTTACAGCCTGAATTCCGTCAACAATATCTTTTTCCTGTTTCCATTTTGCGTAGATTTCGTTTCGCTCTTCTTTCAGGTTGGCCAATTCCATTCCTAAAATTTTCAGCTTGCTTTCTTCTTTTTCACGTTTGATGGCTTCGATTTCGATTTCCAACTGCATGATTTTACGATCCAAAACATCTAACTCTTCAGGTTTTGAATTGATTTCCATACGCAGTTTAGAAGCTGCTTCGTCCATTAAGTCGATCGCTTTATCTGGTAAGAAACGATTGGTAATGTAACGCTGTGAAAGTTCTACAGCCGCGATAATCGCTTCGTCTTTAATCTGAACTTTATGGTGCGTTTCGTATTTCTCTTTAATTCCACGAAGAATCGAAATCGCGCTTTCTGTATCTGGTTCGTCGATTAATACTTTTTGGAAACGTCTTTCAAGCGCTTTATCTTTCTCAAAATATTTTTGATATTCATCTAAAGTTGTAGCTCCAATTGCTCTTAACTCACCACGAGCCAAAGCTGGTTTCAAGATATTAGCCGCATCCATTGCGCCTTCACCTCCACCCGCTCCTACAAGCGTATGAATCTCATCAATAAACAAAACGATATCACCTTCTGCAGCTGTAACTTCTTTTACAACCGATTTCAAACGTTCTTCAAATTCTCCTTTATATTTCGCTCCGGCAATCAAAGCTCCCATATCTAATGAGAAAACGATTTTATCTTTTAAGTTTTCTGGAACGTCTCCGTCCACAATTCTGTGCGCTAAACCTTCTGCAATTGCCGTTTTACCAACTCCAGGTTCACCAATAAGCATTGGGTTGTTTTTTGTTCTACGAGTCAGAATCTGCAATACACGACGAATTTCTTCATCACGACCAATTACTGGATCTAGTTTTCCTGTACGTGCTAGTTCGTTTAAGTTTTTAGCGAATTTATTAAGCGAATTATAGGTTTCTTCCGCTGAAGCCGAAGTTACTCGTTCACCTTTTCTTAATTCTTCAATGGCAGCTTTCAGACCTTTTCCCGTAACTCCTTGATCTTTTAAAATCTGAGAAACTTTACTTTTTGAGTCAAAAATGGCTAAAATTAAATGCTCGATCGAAACGTATTCGTCGTTCATTTTTTGTGCAATGATTTCAGCTTCATTCAAAGCTTTATTAGCATCTCTGGAAAGCATAACATCTCCTCCAGAAACTTTTGGAAAACTCTGAATTGTACTGTCTAAAATTTGTAAAAACAAAGGCACATTTACATTCAATTTTTTCAAAATAAATGGCGCTACGTTTTCGTCAACTTCAAAAATGGCTTTGAAAATGTGTTCATTTTCAATTTGCTGCTGGCCATTTCGCTGCGCTAATTGTTGCGACAACTGAATGGCTTCTTGCGATTTAATAGTAAACTTATTTATATTCATATTTTTACGATTTTGATTGATTTTATTTGTTTGACAATTTATAAGATTAAAGTTACGATTTATTGAGGTACTTTTTTAACTCAAATAATTTAACTTTGCATTCAAATATTCAAATTATATTCCATAGCAAAAAAACAGACAAAATGTCGTTAAAAATTAAAATTCCTTTATTTTAACACGTCAAAAAGTCATAAATCAAGTCAAATATGAGTTTTTTCAATTCAATCTTCGGAAGTTCAGAGAACTCAGAAGCCGCAAAAAGCAAAGTAAACTGGACAGAATTAACAGACATGCTTCAATTAATGGAAATCGAAGCTATTTCTAATGAAAAACCAGTTGTCATTTTTAAACACAGCACAAGATGCAGTATCAGCCGAATGGCTTTAAAACAATTTGAAAGAGAATTTGATCTCGAAGAAGCAGTTGATCCGTACTTTTTAGATTTAATCGCAAATAGAGATATTTCAAACGAAATTGCAAGCAAATTTGGAGTATATCACGAATCTCCTCAATTGATTTTAATCAAAAACGGAAAAGCAGTTTACGATGTTTCACACAGCGATATTGATGCTGAAGCATTGAAAAGCAAGATCTAAGTTATCAGTTATAAATTATGAGTTATGAATTATGAGTTAATTACTCAACTTAATCACTACACAAAATTTAAAAATTATAAAGCCTGAAATTATACAAATAATTTCAGGCTTTTATATTTCTACGTCAAGTCTAATTTTAATTCAAATTAGCGCTCAACTCATAATTCATAATTAAACTTAAAAACTTCCGTCGGAGCCTCCACCGCTGAAGCCTCCTCCTCCAAATTCCATTGGAGAGTCTGTCTTAACTTCTGGTTTCATTCCGAAAGTTGAAGCCACAACTAAAGCTTCTGCATTTAATAAGTTATCTGAATGGCTAATTCTATCTGGTTTAAAGGTCAGACCACTTTCTTTTTCCTTTAATTTTTTAATTGAAAAATAAGCAATTGCAAATAAAACTACACCTCCAAGTGTTAATGCAACTTCGATTGGCAAAACGGAATGATAAAATCGAATGGTATAAATTGAAAATGCGATAGCCAAAAAGCTGAGCCAAAGCATTATTCTATCTTTTGCTTTTAAAGCCTGAACCAAATAAAGCACTGGAACTACAAAAGTAAATGCGTAAAAGAAATACGCAAACGGAATATCTGCTCCAGGTTTTACTTCTGTTCCTAAAAGTTCTGCAGAAAGCTCTCTTACAACCAAATAATTACAAGAAAGATAAAATAAAACTAAGCAAAAACTATTTGCCAACAATAGCCCGTTATAGTAATAGCTTTCGCTAAGATGATTCATCATTTTTTTCGTCAAAAAATAAAAAACTCCCGCGAAAATCATTGCTACAAATGGCAAAATAGCTTTTCCGATATCTCCAAATTCAAACATTCCGTAAAACAAAAACGCAGTTGCAGAAAGACAGAACACGAGCATTGATAGTACATGCAAATATCTTAAAAACATAAAAAGCGCTCCAACTGCTACAAAAAAAGCAATTACCATTTCGTAACCTTCTGTTGTTATTCCTATTGCCACTCCTAAGCACAAAAGTGCATTCAATATAAAAGCATCGTCTAAACCGTGATTATGATACTCCTGATTGGCAAGCAATTCTACTCCACCAAACCCAACTGCGGCAAAAATATAACAGCAGATTTTAAAAAATGTATTCTCGGCACTTAGCCCAAACAAAGAAATTGCACCACAAATTGAGCCGTACAATAAACAGCCAAGCAAAAAGAAACCCACTCTAACGAGAATATTATTCTGACTTTTTAAAACCGGCAATTCTTTTTCTATAAATTTCTTCTGC
This sequence comes from Flavobacterium nitrogenifigens, assembly GCF_003254565.1. Lineage (GTDB taxonomy): Bacteria > Bacteroidota > Bacteroidia > Flavobacteriales > Flavobacteriaceae > Flavobacterium > Flavobacterium nitrogenifigens. The sequence continues at coordinate 55,926 of NZ_QJRI01000169.1, read as the reverse complement.
TCTTTACTAATGAAACCTCCTTTATACAAAGCATTTGCTTCATCAGCTAAAACTTCATTATCTAATAATTGTTTGTTGTATACTATCATTCTGCTATTTCTTTGTGGAAGTTTTTAATCAGTTTAATAAACATTATAATCGAGCCGACAAAATACGCTGGCAATAGGAATACTAATAATTCCCAAATATCTGAGAAGTCAACATTTTCAAAAACTCTAAACAAAACAATGTTTCCGCCGATGTAAGCATAAACAATCATAAATACATATAACGACATGGCTTTGTATTGATAACTTACCTTATAAAAATAATATGTTGAACCAGCTAAAATTAGAGCAAAAATTACCCAAATTAAGGTATCATAACCTGTTAGATTACTGATGGCAGCAATACTTACAATATGCAATGCAAAAGTGAGAAAAACTAAGCCAAAATGGGTTTTGAGCGAAATTCGCTGACTGTAGATTGTCCATAAAACCAATAAAACTCCAAGCATAACTGCAGAATAGCTCAAACTTTGGCTTGCATACAAATTATTACTGTCATTGAATATGTCTTGTGGCGTAACCGAAAGCCCTACATAAGCTGCCAAACCAGTAATGGCAATGGTCAAAACACTTCTATTATCAAAATAATAAGCGCAAAAGAAACTTACTATTGTAGGAACCAAAGTCGCTAAACCGTAATGTTCACCAAAAGTTTTGTATTGAAATTGAAGATATCCAATGAAAATACAGGTCAAAATATTTCCTGCCAAAACCAAATATTCTAAAACAGGATGCTCAAAAGTTGTTTCTGTTTTCTGAAAACCTTTAGAATACTTGAAACAATAAAAAAAGCAAACTGCAATCACAATTAAAAGCAATGACAAAATAGCAATATGTCCTATGGTATCAATATTTTCATAAATCAGAATTCCGATTCCTGAAGTAAACAGTAAGACTGACAAATAAAGGAACAACTTTAATTCTGCGTTTAATGAAAAGATGTTTAAATTTCGATACGTTTTTACTTCTTCAAACTGATTTTCAGTAATTAAGCCTTTCTTAAAAAGATGGAGAGCAGACTGATCTTTGAATTTTTCCATTGGTATGTTTTAAACTGGTGCATCAAATATATGTATTTAGCATGAAAATTCTGCTTTAAATTTTAAAACCTTTCCCCTTTTCTTAAAATATTCTCACAGCAAATTTTTATAATTAAATAATGTAAAAACAACATTTACAATTCTAAAAACCAAAACTTTAAAACATAAATATCTGATAATTTAATTTGAAATTATTTTTATTCCTTTACATTTGTGTAATCGATTACAACTAACTAATAAAACCACAAAAAGACATACTTGAAAATGAAAACAAAACTTATATTACTGGCATTGCTTCTGCCTTGCTCCTTTCTATTTGCTCAAAATTATTTCATGAGCGCTCCTGAAGGATTCGGTGCTTCTGCAACCGGCGGGGGAAGCGCTACTCCAGTAACAGTTACAACTTTAGCCGATTTAACAGCAAAACTGAAATTAACTACTCCGCAAGTTATCTTAGTTTCAGGAACCATAAATTGTACATATACCAGCTTACTAGTCAATGACAAAACTATAATTGGTCTTCCGGGTGCACGATTAATTAACTTGGATCAAACGGCTGCAGGTTCAGGAATTCTAAGTTTAAAACCTGGCTCTAATAATATTATCATCAGAAATTTAATTTTTGAAGGACCAGGAGCTTACGATGTTGACGGACATGATAATCTTACTTCAGAAGCAACTAATCTTTGGGTCGATCATTGTGAATTTCAGGATGGAATGGATGGGAATTTTGACAATAAAGGCACAGCCGATAACGTAACCATTTCTTGGTGCAAATTTACCTATTTAAAAGCTCCAAAAGCAGGAGGCTCTGGCGGAGCTGATGATCATAGGTTCTCAAACCTAGTGGGAGCTTCTAAAACTGATGCGCCAGTAGATGGTCATTACAGTATAACCTTTAAAAACTGTTATTGGGCTCAAGGATGTAAACAAAGAATGCCGCGTGTTAGAAATGCGGAAATCCATATTCTAAACTGTCTTTATAGTACATCTGAGTCTGGCTCGGTAGCAATAGGTTTAGGCGGAGGTACTAAAAACTCAACTTGCTATGTAGAGGGTTCTGATTTTGCGAAAGTGGATAAAGTTTTTAAAGAATATACCAGTACAGATGGTGGCAAAGTTGGAATTGTATTTGATAACTGCCGCAAAGGACGAATAGATTTTGGGACAAAAGTAAATAAGCCCTCTTATATCTACACTACACTTACTTTAGGAAAAGCCGAAGAATACATTTCGAATAAATCTTGCGGCGCGGGAGCAACGCTTCAAGTTAATTCTAATGGCATGATATCTACAAGTTGTGGCAATAAAACTTAATTGCAACTAAAAACAACATAAAAAAAACCGATTTACTTAATTAGCAAATCGGTTTTTAATTTTGGAAAACAACTTAAAAAGCTGCTTTCATTTTATCTTTTATCGCATCAAGACACAAATTATTGATACTTCCTTCATGTGTATGCTTTGTAGCTTTTGGAGATTTATATGTGCCGGCTTCCAATTGTTCAGCAACGGCTTTGTACGCATCTCTAAACGGCATTCCTGCAACTACCATTTCGTTTAAAGTATCTACTGTAAACAAATAATCGTATTTTTTATCTTCTAAAATATGATCTTTAACCGTGATATCTTTTATTGAAAAAATTGCAATATCTAAACAAGATTTCAAAGTCTGAATTGCCGGAAACAAACCTTCCTTCAAAAGCTGTAAATCTCTATGATAACCGCTTGGAAGATTATTGGTAATTAAAGTGATTTCGTATGGAAGAGCCTGAATCTTATTGCATTTTCCTCTGATTAATTCGAAAACATCTGGATTCTTTTTATGAGGCATAATACTAGAACCTGTTGTAAGATGCGCCGGTAAACCGATAAAATCAAAATTCTGGCTCATATACAGACAAACATCCATTGCAAATTTTGACAATGTCCCTGCTACGCTTGTCATAGCAAAAGCAACCGTTTTCTCTGCTTTTCCACGGCTCATTTGTGCGGCAACAGCATTGTATTTCAAAGTTTCGAAACCTAACTCCTGAGTTGTAAAAGTTCTGTTGATTGGGAACGAACTTCCGTAACCTGCAGCAGAACCTAACGGATTCTGATCTACAATTTTTGAAGCTGCGTTCAACATTGTAATATCATCAATTAAACTTTCGGCATAAGCAGAAAACCACATTCCAAATGACGATGGCATTGCAATTTGTAAATGTGTATATCCTGGCAATAAAACGTTTTGGTGTTTTTCTGCCGATTCCATCAACAAGTCAAACAAGGTCTTTACTTGCTCTTTAATCACTTTTAATTCATCTTTCAAATACAAATGAACATCTACTAAAACTTGATCGTTACGAGAACGTGCAGTGTGGATTTTCTTTCCTGCATCGCCAAGTTTTACAGTTAAAAGATATTCGATTTTAGAGTGAACATCTTCAAAACTATCTTCGATTTCGAAATTACCTACTACGATATCAGCAATAATTTCGTTTAATGCATCAACCAAAGAAGTCGTTTCTTCTGAAGTCAACAAACCGATTTGTCCTAACATTTTTGCATGTGCAATTGAACCTAAAGCATCGTATTTTGCTAAAACTAAATCCAGTTCACGGTCGTTTCCTACTGTGAATTGCTCAATTTGTTTATCTGTTGGTATTCCTTTTTCCCAAAGTTTCATAGGTACTGTTTTAGAAACCCGACAGGTTTTAAAAACCTGTCGGGTTTAATTTCGTTTCAATTATAATTTAAAGAAATCGGTTAGTATTTTGATATACAAGTCGACTCCTTCTACAATTTCATTTACAAAAATAAATTCGTCTGCTGAATGCGAACGCAATGTTTCTCCTGGTCCCAATTTTAAAGACTGACAGCTTAAAACTGATTGATCTGAAAGTGTTGGCGAACCGTAAGTCGTTCTTCCTAAAGCAATTCCTGCCTGAACCAGACCATGTGCAATTGGAATAGACGAAGCATTTAAGTGCATTGATCGTGGTGTTACTTCGGCGTTTACATTTGCTTTTACAACTTCCAGAATTTCAGCATTTGTATAGCGATCTGTTACGCGAATATCCACAACCAAATCACATTCTGAAGGCACAACATTGTGCTGTTTCCCTGCATTGATCTGCGTTACGGTCATTTTTACGGGACCTAAAACGTCTGAGATTTTGTCGAATTTATAGTTTTTAAACCATTCCATCACCGGAATTGATTTGTATAAAGCATTATCATCGTTTTGATGCGCTGCGTGGCTTGCAGTTCCTTTTACTTTTACATCTAGAACTAACAAACCTTTTTCTGCAACTGCTAATTGCATTAAAGTTGGTTCTCCAACAATGGCACAATCTAATTCTGGCAAGTGTTTTAAAACGCTGTTTAAACCATTTTTTCCGCTGCTTTCTTCTTCCGCGGAAGCTACAATTACAATATTGTGAGAAAGGTTTTGATTTTCGTAAAAATGTACAAAAGTCGCCAGTAACGAAACTAAACATCCTCCAGCGTCATTACTTCCTAAACCAAATAATTTTCCGTCCTTTTCAATTGCTTTAAACGGATCGTTGGTGTACGCTTGATTTGGACGTACAGTATCGTGATGTGAATTTAGTAAAAGTGTTGGTTTGTTTTTGTCGAAATATTTATTGAAAGCCCACACATTATTGTTTTCTCTCTTGAAAGGTATTTCATTCTGATTGAACCAATTTTCGATTAAAAGAGCCGTTTGATCTTCTTCACTTGAAAATGAAGGCGTTTCGATTAAGCTTTTTAATAAACTAATTGCTTCTTGGGTAAGCGTATCTATATTTTTCATTTTTGTTGTGCTCTTGCCACAAAGGCGCTAAGTCGCTAAGTTTTTTTAAGCTTTTACTTACTTAACTAAATAATACGCGACATTTTTAATTTGCGCAAATTTCTTAAATTAATATTTAAAAGTACTGCGCAGTTCTGTTTTTTTGCCACTAATTGCATGAGTTTTCACAAATTATCTTTTTGTTACAGATTTAAAATCAAAATAAACTTTTTACTGTCTGTTTAAAATTATTTTCTCTTTTTTAAGCCGAAAAAAATTAGTGTCAATTCGTATAATTCGTGGCTATATCTTTACAACGTAATCGTTGTATGCGGAATATCTGAATTTTGAAGCATTTTGTGATGCCCAATTTTGATTTTCTGCACGCCTCTTGATAAACTATTGAAACAGTTATCCAGTTTTGGAATCATTCCAGAATGAATTACTTTTTCTTCTTTTAGTTTATTGTATAATGTTTCGTTGATTTCTGTAATTACAGATGAATCGTCTTCTGAATCCATCAAAACACCTTGTTTTTCAAAACAATATGTTAGCGTAACATCAAAAACCTCAGATAAAGCAATTGATAATTCGCTTGCAATGGTATCAGCATTTGTGTTTAACAATTGTCCGTTTTTATCGTGCGTGATGGCACAGAAAACAGGAACAACTCCAGCTTCTAATAAAGTAGCCAATAATTTGGTATTCACTTGCTTCACATCACCTACAAATCCGTAATCAATTGTTGGATGATTTCTTTTTGTTGACTGAATTAAATTTCCGTCAGCTCCAGAAAAACCAATTGCATTATTGTCTTTTGCCTGCAATTGCGCTACAATATGTTTGTTGATTTGTCCTGCGTAAATCATTACCACAACATCAAGCATTGGAGCATCTGTGATTCGGCGCCCATCAATCATTTGTGGAACCAAACCAATACTTTGCGCCATTTTTGTAGCCGATTTTCCACCACCATGAACTAAAACTTTATAGCCTTCAATTTTAGAAAAATCGGTTAAAAATTGTTCTAATTCTGCTGGATTGTCGATGATGTTTCCTCCTATTTTTATTACGGTAACTTTTTTCATGAGGTTCTAAGATGCTAAGGTTCTAAGGTACTAAGTTTTTTGCTCACAGTTTCTTAGTATCTCAGAAACTTAGAACCTTAGTCCCTCAAAAAATTATATTTTTTTAAGAATCTTTTGTAAAACTAATTGTGCTGAATACGTTCTGTTATTCGCTTGCTCGATTACTATTGAATTTTCTCCGTCTAGAACTTCGTCGCTTACAATAACGTTACGACGAACTGGAAGACAGTGCATGAATTTTCCGTTATTGGTCAAAGCCATTTTTTCTGCCGTAACCGTCCAATTTGGATCGCTATTGGTTACTTTTCCGTAATCGTTGAAGTTGCTCCAGTTTTTTACGTAAACGAAATCGGCATTTTCGAAAGCTTTGTCTTGATCGTACTCGATTTTACAGTCTTGTGTGATTTCTGGGCTTAACTCGTAACCTTTTGGATGTGTGATTACAAAATCCATATCTTTTTGCATCTGCATCATTTCTACGAATGAATTGGCAACTGCCTGCGGTAAAGCTTTTGGATGAGGAGCCCAAGAAAGCACTACTTTTGGTTTCTCTTTGTGTCTAGGTTTGAATTCTTCCATTGTAATCGCATCTGCCAACGACTGTAACGGATGACGAATAGCACTTTCCATATTTACAATCGGCACTGTAGCGTATTTCAAAAATCCTGAAATTACAGTTTCTTGATAATCTTTTTCCTTATCAACCAAACCAGCAAAAGCACGGATTGCAATAATATCACAGTATTGAGAAACTACTTCTGCTGCTTCTTTAATATGCTCTGAAGCACCAGAATTCATCACAGCTCCGTCTTCGAATTCTAATGTCCATCCTTCGTTGGTAAAATTCATTACCATAACGTTCATTCCTAAGTTCATTGCCGCTTTTTGAGTACTCAAACGCGTTCTTAAACTCGGATTGAAAAATAACATTCCAAGAGTTTTGTTCTTTCCTAAACTCTGATTTTTAAGCGGATTCTTTTTGATTTTTATCGCTTGTCTCACCCATTTTGACAATGAGTTGATTTCTTTTATTGAGATATAGTTCATTTTCTTTTTTTTCTTATTGGTTTGTAAAAAATTAGACGCGGATTTTACTGATTCGCTATCGCGAAGACACAGATTAACGCGGATTTTTTATATTCTTATTTTTCTACTGTTTTCAAATACTTTTCGTCTAAATTCTGGTTTTGTTCCAAAATTTAGAAGTAAACCTACTTCACAATTGGTGCCTTTTAAATAATTTAAAATTTGGTTTTCAAATTCTATTACTATGCAATTCGCAGCTTTTAATTCTAAAATAATTAAATCTTCAACTACTAAATCTGCATAATATTCTCCAACTTCGATTCCTTTATAATAAACTTTTATTTTCTTTTGAGCTTCAACGTACAAACCTTTATTTTTCAATTCCAAATACAAGGAATTTTGATAAACTCTTTCTAAAAACCCATGTCCTTATTCATTATAAACTTCATAAAAAGTTTTGATAATGACTTCAGTTAACTCTCGATGCAATAATTCCATAAAAAACAAATTTGAATGAAATATACTACATAAAATTAAAACAAATATAAAAAATCCGTTTTAATCCGCGTCTTCGTGATAGCGAATCCGTTTCATCCGCGTTCTATCTACACAATTTTGGTAAAGGGAATTTCATCCTTCAATGCTCGCAGAATAAAATTATCATTCAGTCCGTTGACGATCCAGGTTTCGATATTGGCTGCTTTTGAAATTGCAACGGCCTCTATTTTAGACTGCATTCCCCCTGTTCCGTGTGATGATTTTGAATCTCCGATTTCTTTTTCCAGCGTTTTTAAATCATTTACCAATTTTATGGTCTCCGGATTTTCATCATGAATGGATTCTTTCGTGTAAATTCCGTTTGTGTTGGTCGCAATAATCAGAATATCAACATTTAAAAGAACTGCTGTTAACGCTGCTAATTTGTCATTATCTCCAAACCGAATCTCATCTGTCGCAACGGTATCATTTTCATTGATAATCGGAATGTAATTGTTTTTAACCAATACATTAATCGTATTTACAATGTTCTTTTTGGTCTGCTCTTTTTCGAAATCAGAATAAGAAAGCAAACACTGAGAAGTGTTTAATCCTAAATCTTTAAAATTTTCATTGTAAATCCGCATTAAATGTGGCTGACCGATTGAAGCTAGAGCTTGTTTTACAAAAACATCTTTATCCTGATTATCCAGTTTTACAAATTGCTTTGCAGCCGCAATTGCTCCTGAACTTACTATGATAAACTCATATTCGTCATTTAAAGCTGCAATCTGTATTCCAAGATCTTCAATCTTTCCCCGCGAAATATGATTGGTTTCTTTGGTTAAAGTATTACTTCCTATTTTTAATAAAATCCGTCTTTTCATCTTGTTATTTGCCACAAAGGCGCTAAGGCACTAAGTTTTTATATTAAATTCCAATATTTAAATTCCAAATTCCAATTGAATATCAAATTCAAAAATCTAAAAATCAAAAATTCACAATCTAAAATTATCTCAATTGACTAATTATCTAATTATCTCAATTACCTAATCTGTCCTTCTCCGTAAACATACCATTTGTTTGTTACGAGATGTTGAAGACCAATTGGACCGCGTTGATGGAGTTTATCAGTACTTATGGCTAATTCTCCGCCTAAACCAAACTGTCCGCCGTCTGTGAAACGGGTTGATGCATTTTGATAAACAGCCGCAGCATCGATCGATTCCATAAACTGCTGTGCAACTTCATCATCTCTAGTTATAATTGCTGCAGAATGTCCTCCGCAGTACTTATTGATCTTATCAATAGCATGTTCCTGAGAATCGATGGTTCCGATTACGATTTTATAATCTAGAAATTCTTCGTACCAAATATCTTCGTTTTCGATTGTTTTAGTGTTTTCGAAATACTCTAAAGATTTATCTACAATAACCTCCACTTTTGATTCTATTAACTCTTCAATCAGCATCGCTGCGAAACCTTCAAAATTGGGCAGTTTAGAATCTATTAAAACTTTATCCAAAGCATTACAAGCCGAAATTTTAGATGTTTTAGCATTTAAAATTACTTTTAACGCCAAATCAGTATCTGCTTTTTCATGAACGTAAACAAAATTATTTCCTCGTCCGCTTACAATTACGGGACAAGTCGCATGTGCTTTTACAAATTCAATAAGTTTTTCTCCTCCTCTCGGAACTATTAAATCGACTTTTTGAGTTGGTTTTTCTAAAAAAGCCTGTGTTTCTGTTCTGTTATAATTCAGATATTCTACCCAGTCTTTTGAAACTCCGTTTTCTTCCAAAGCTTTGTGCCAAAGACTTACGATTTTTAAATTCGATTTTAAAGACTCTTTCCCTCCTTTTAATAAAATCTTATTTCCGGATTTAAAAGCAATTCCGCCCGCTTCGATGGTAACGTCTGGACGGGATTCGTAAATAATTAAAATCGTTCCGAAAGCAGCGGTTTTATTCACCACTTTTATTCCATTATCATGAGTAAAATGAAAACGCTCAACACCAACGGGATCTTCCTGAGAAGCTAATTGATTTAATGATAAAATCATCTCATCGACTTTTTTATCATCTACTTTTAAGCGTTCTTCCATCGCTAAATCTGAGCCGTCGTAATCTGATAAATCTTCTTGATTGGTCAAGATTATCTGATTCCGCTCCTGCTCGACCAGCTTTGCCATAGTCCGCAAAACCGCATTACGTGTTTCAATTGATAATGGTTTCATAATTTCAAGTGGGTTGGTTGTTTTTTGGTTATTTCTTTTTCGGAAACTTTATTTTAAACCTGACGGGTTTTTAAAACCCGTCAGGTTTAACGTAACGAGAATTAGTTCTTTAATTCTTCTAAACTTTCTTTTAAAGCTTTTACAAACGTATCAATATCAGCTTTTTTCACTGTCAAAGGCGGTAAAATTCTTAATAGATTTTTATTGTTGGCACTTCCTGTAAAAATGTGCTTTTCGATGATTAATTTCTTTCTTAAAGCTGCTACATCAAAATCAAACTCAACTCCGAGCATTAATCCTTTTCCTTTTACTTGTTTGATTCCTTCTAATTCTTTGATTTTCTCTAAGAAATATTCATAAACTTCATTTACATTTTTCTGTAAATCAAGTTTTTCAATTACATCTAAAACTGCAATTCCTGCTGCACAAGACAAATGGCTTCCGCCGAAAGTAGTTCCTAATAATCCGAAACTTGCTTCGAATTTTGGAGAAATTAAAATCCCGCCAACTGGAAAACCGTTCCCCATTCCTTTGGCAACCGAAATAATATCAGCATTGATTCCGTGGTGTTGGAAAGCGAAGAATTTTCCACTTCTTCCGTATCCTGACTGCACTTCGTCTAAAATCAAAACAACATCATGTTTTTTACATACTTTTTCTAAAGCTTGAAAAAACTCAGTTGTTCCTTGATCTAAACCTCCAACTCCTTGAATTCCTTCGATAATTACAGCTGTAACATCTCCTTTAGCCAATTCAGCTTCAACTAATTCAATTTGGTTTAGTGGTAAAAAAGTAACTACTTGTTGTGCATTAATTGGTGCAACGATTTTTTTGTTATCTGTAACTGCAACGGCAGCAGAAGTTCTTCCGTGAAAAGAATTATCAAAAGCCACAACTCTTGATTTTCCGTTGTGAAAAGAAGCTAATTTTAAAGCATTTTCGTTGGCTTCAGCACCAGAACTGCATAAAAACAATTCATAATCCTCAAGACCAGAAAGTTTTCCTAATTTCTGAGCCAATTCCACCTGTAAAGGGTTTTGAATAGCATTCGAATAAAAACCTAAGTTATCTATCTGATTCTTTAATTTTGCTACATAATCCGGTTGCGTGTGTCCGATAGAAATCACACCATGTCCGCTGTACAAATCTAAATATTCTACTCCTTTGTCGTCAATAATTGTACAATCTACTGCTTTTACTGGAGTTATGTCGTATAATGGGTAAACGTTGAATAAGTTCATGTGTTTTTTGTTTAAAGTTTCAGGTCTCATGTTTCAAGTTACGCTAGAGAACGTGAAACTTGAAACTTAAAACCTGAAACAAATTTTTTCTAAAATCCGCTTGGTTTCAAATGTAAACCTGTGGTTTCTTCTAATCCGAACATTAAATTCATGTTTTGAATCGCTTGTCCAGAAGCACCTTTGGTTAAGTTATCGATAATTGATGTTATGAGAACCCGGTTTCCTTTTTTCAATAAACTAATAATACATTTATTCGTTTGCACCACTTGTTTCATGTTGATGTTGGTTGTGGTAACAGTTACGAAAGGTTCGTTTTTATAGAACTCTTCATATTTCGCAACCAATTGCTCCAAACTATCATCACATAATGTATAAAGCGTTGCAAAAATTCCTCTTGGAAAATCTCCTCTGTTCGGAATAAAAAGCAATTCGCTGTCAAAATCTTCCTGCAACTGAACCAGACTTTCTGAAATCTCACCTAAGTGCTGGTGTTCAAAAGCTTTGTAATGTGACATATTATTGTTTCTCCAACTGAAATGAGAAGTTTCTGAAAGACTCACTCCTGCTCCTGTACTTCCAGTTGTTGCATTAATATGAACATCATTATTCAGCAAATTATGTTTTGCTAAAGGCAATAATGCCAATTGAATAGCAGTTGCAAAACAACCTGGATTGGCAATATAATTTGTCTTTTTTATTTCGGCTTTATTGATTTCAGGCAAACCGTAAACAAAATCTTTTCCTTCGAAATGAGCATCTTTGTTCAATCTGAAATCATTTCCTAAATCGATGATTTTAGTATGACTCGCAAACTGATTTTCTTTCAAAAATGAAATTGATTTTCCGTGACCTAAACACAAGAAAACAACATTCACATTTGGATTGATTTCAGCTGTGAAATTCATTTCAATATCCCCCATCAAATCGTGGTGTGCCACAGAAAGTGGTTTCCCGGCGTTTGTTGTACTGTAAACAAAATCGATGTTTACTTTTGGATGATACATTAAAATTCTGATGAGTTCTCCGGCTGTGTAGCCCGAACCACCAATAATTCCGACATTAATCATGATCTAATTTGTTTACAGATGAGAATATGTTTTGTGCATTTCCTAAAATCTTGATAAATCCTTTTGCATCGTCAGATGTCCAAGCATTATTCATTTCTCCGTACTGACCGAAACCTGTGTTCATCAAATCATTTTCAGATTCGATTCCGTCAAGTGAGAAATGATATGGTTTTAATGAAACTGTTACCGTTCCGTTTACTGTTTTTTGTGTGTCTTGCAAGAAAGTTTCAATATTTCTCATAACTGGATCCAAGAACTGACCTTCGTGGAATAACATTCCGTACCAGTTTCCTAATTGCTCTTTCCAATATTGCTGCCATTTTCCAAGAGTATGTTTCTCTAATAAATGGTGCGCTTTGATAATAATTAATGGAGCAGCAGCTTCAAAACCAACTCTTCCTTTAATTCCAATAATCGTATCTCCGACGTGAATATCTCTACCAATTGCGTAAGCACTTGCCAGTTTTTCTAGAGCCACAATATTATTTGAAGGTTTATCTGTTTTTCCGTTTAAACCAACTAATTCTCCTTGTTCAAAATGAAGTGTTACTTTTTCTTCACCTTCTTTTTGCAATTGCGAAGGATACGCTTCACTTGGCAATGGTTGGCTTGAAGTCAATGTTTCTTTTCCTCCAACGCTGGTTCCCCAAAGTCCTTTATTAATAGAATATTGTGCTTTTTCCCAAGAATAGTGAACTCCGTTTTGAGCCAAATAATCTACTTCTTCCTGTCTTGAAAGTTTTAAATCTCTAATTGGAGTAATAATTTCGATTTCCGGAGCGATAGTTTGGAAAATCAAATCGAAACGGATTTGGTCGTTTCCTGCACCTGTACTTCCGTGAGCAATAGCAGTAGCTCCTACTTTTTTCGCATATTTTATAGCTTCAATTGCCTGAAAAACACGTTCAGCACTTACTGATAATGGATAAGTATTGTTTTTTAATACGTTTCCGAAAATCAAGTATTTGATAGCTTTATCGTAATATTTATCTAAAATTGTTAAGTTGGCGTGTTGTGCACTTCCTAACTCATAAGCTCTTTTTTCAATAGCTGTTAATTCTTCAGCAGAAAATCCTCCTGTGTCAACAAGAACAGTATGAACTTCGTATCCTTTTTCATTTTTTAAATATTTCAAACAATACGAGGTATCTAATCCTCCGCTATAAGCTAATACTACTTTTTTCATTTTTTATAATTTTGGCTAATACTTTCGTATGTAGCAGTTTGAGATTTTTTCTAATTCATTTGACTTAAACAAACAATGACAAGATTTTATTTAAGAATAAAGCTTGTTTTATTTTTCTAAGTCTATTTAAAACAGCCTCATTAAAAGGATGTCTTGGCGGTGTTTTTTGTTTTTCTTTTGGGTCGTACAACATTCCTGTGCAAAGGCACATTTTGTTTTCTTTGCTTTGCAGAATAGGATAGTTTGTACACGTTTTGCAGCCTGCCCAGAAACTTGGATCAGTTGTCAATTCTGAAAACGGAACTGGTTTATAACCTAATTCAGAGTTAATTTTCATTACCGCCAAACCAGTCGTAATTCCAAATATTTTAGCGTCTGGAAATCTTTTCAAAGAATACTCAAAAACCTTCGATTTTATCTTTTTGGCCAAACCATGACTTCTATAATCTGGATGTACAATTAACCCAGAATGCGCAACAAACTTTCCGTGCTGCCAGCTTTCTATGTAACAAAAACCTGCAAACTTTCCGTCAGCCAAAGCAATCATTGCATCACCGTTTGCCATTTTTTTCTGAATGTACTCAGGAGTTCTTTTAGCAATCCCCGTGCCTCTTAATAAGGCAGATGATTCTATCGTATCGCAGATTTCTTGTGCGTATTTGAAGTGTTCTTCCTGGGTAACAACAATAGAGATCTTCATTTCAATTATTGAAGTTAGAGTTAAAAATTAAAGCATATTGATTCGTTTGAAATCCAGAATTGAATCCAATAAAATTAAGCAAAATAGAAGTAACATTCTCAAAATCAAAAACTTGATCAAGAAAATTCACAAAATAATAAATACTTTTAGGATATGTTTGTCCAATGGACAAATTATATGATTTCAAAATGAAAAATGGGTATGAATAAATATACGGCTATAAAACTCAGTGAACACTATAGAGATAGTGTCCGTACTTCGGGAGAAGTAATCGGTGAGTTTGTCCGTGACAAAGAAGTTATATATAAACTTATTTTATTCATCGGTGCAAAAGTACATTATTTTTTTATTCACAAAACAAAAAAATAAAATTCTAACATTTTTTTTGCGTTTTGTTATCTTTAGAAGTTACTAAGATTCTAAGTTACTGAGGTTCTGAGTTTTTAATTTTCAAAAATTAAACAGAATAAACTTGAAACTTAAAAACAAAAGAAAGCCCGATAGTTAAGATAACCATCGGGCTTTACGTTTTTTTTGCTTTAATTCTATTATTTTCTAGTAAAAGGTATTACTTGACCATTTCCTAAAAGTATCAAATCGAAACCGTTTTTAGCATCATTAAATTTAATTTTTAAACCAGCTCTTGATGATTCAAAAGTATCTTTTTCGTTTTCAACAGGCTTCAAAGCAAATTTAGGATAGTTTGGAAGTTCTGCATTTAAAACACTATTTTTCTCGGTCAATTCAATTGTCAAAGGCGATTTTGACGTAACATAGCTACCAACAAAAGGATCTAAAATAATATCTTTTTCTATTTTTCCCTTTCCTGCTGTCCAAACATTATTAGACGTATTATTATCTGGAAAAGCATTATCTGGATCTAAAGTAATACTTTCAATTTCTTCAGTAGAATTGTGTTTGAAAGACCAAGAAGTGTTTCTTTGCCAGATTTCTACTGGAAGATTAACTCTAGTCACTTTTCCGCTTTTTGTTTTCACATCTAAAACAATTGGCATTGGCATTTTATCAAAATTCTCAACTGTAATTACAGCACCTTTAGCTGGATCATTTTTTACATATTTTACAGAATTAACGCCTTGATCGAAACGCCAGTTGTTTACGTACCAGCTTCTCCAAAACCAGCTTAAGTCTTCTCCTGCCACATTTTCCATTGATCTAAAGAAATCATCAGGCTGCGGGTGTTTGTATGCCCAACGCTCAATATAAGTTCTAAAAGCAGTATCAAAACGCTCTTTTCCTAAAATCTGCTCTCTTAAAATCACTAAACCTGCACTTGGCTTAAAGTAGCATAACATACCGATATTAGCCTCTTTCATATTATCAGGAGAGCTCATAATAGTTTCTAAATCAGGTCTAGTAAACGGTTCTGCCATATCATGCAAATTTGTCGGCTCTTCTTTATACTCACCATTGTTAAATGCAGCAGTACTTAATGAATTAATAAAAGTATTAAATCCTTCATCCATCCAAGCAAATAGTCTTTCGTTTGAACCCACAATCATTGGGAACCAAATATGACCAAATTCGTGATCTGTTACACCCCAAAGATCTTGTCCTTTAGATTTCCATCCGCAGAAAACAATTCCAGGATATTCCATTCCTCCCTCATTTCCGGCTACGTTTGTAGCTGCTGGATAAGGATATTCAAACCATTGTTTTGAATAATGTTCGATTGATGCTTTTACATATTCTGTAGAACGCCCGTAAGCACCTTGTCCTGCACTTTCAACAGGATAAGCAGATAATGCTAATGATTTTTTACCACTTGGAAGGTTAATTTTTGCTCCATCTAAAATGAAAGCTGGAGATGATGCCCATGAGAAATCACGCGCATTTTTGATTTTATAATGCCATGTTTTTTCTGTTCCTGCATTTGCATTTGAAGCTGAATTTACTTCTTGCTCCGAACGAATTGTTACCGTTTTATCACTGTTTGCGGCATCTTTATATTTTTTGAAATGATCTGCAGAAAGCACTTCTTGGCCATTTAATAATTCACCAGAAGCTACTACAAAGTGATTTCCTGGTACAGTTAATTTTACATCAAAATCACCATATTCTAAGTAGAACTCAGATGCACCTAAATAAGGAGCTGTATTCCATCCTCTTACATCATCATACACACACATGCGTGGGTACCACTGAGCAATTGTAAAGATTTTTCCATTTTTAGTTTCTAAAACTCCCATTCTATCCGACCCCTCAAAAGGCGAGATGAAAGAGAATTCGATTTTAACCTTTACAGAACCTCCTTTTGCTGCCAATTCCTGAGGAAGGAAAATCTGCATTCTGGTATCTGTAACTATATATTTAGCATCGACTTCAGTTTTGTTTTTTCCTCCAGAAATTACTTTAACCGATTTAATTTTATTTCCACCATCAAAAACTTGTCCTTGAGCTCCGTTACGGCTTCCTGTTAAAGGCACAACAGCATTTCCTCTAGAATCTTCTTTAAATAAGTTCTGATCTAAATTCAGCCAAAGAAATCCTAATTTATTAGGGCTATTATTAGTATATGTAATTTCATCTGTCCCTACAATCTCGTTTGTAGTTCCGTTTAATTTTGCCGTAATCTGATAATCGGCTCTATTCTGCCAATATTCTACTCCTGGCTCGCCGCTCGCAGCACGAGTTGACGTAGCATTTTTAGTGTAAAAATGAGGACCAAAGGCATCATGATAATTGTAATTGTTTACTGGATTTGCTGTTGGTGCTGAAGGAGTTTGCTGCGCCCAAACTGAAGAAATCCCAAAAAATAAAGCCGCGGTTAAAATGGCTTTTGCAGATTGCTTTTTCATATTTTTTAGCTGTTTATGTAGCAAATTAATGAAAAAAAAAGCTATTTACAGAGAAATTTCAAAACATAAATTTAATTTTAGCATAATTTTATCAATAAAATAATTTAAGCCATTTTCTTAAAAAACTAAATTTTATAAAATATATTTACATCTATCAAAAGAATATTCATTTTAGACTCAACATTGTGACTACAACTATTTCAAATTCTATATTAAAAGCTTCTATTAAACATGCTGGAGCCGAATTATTTTCTATAAAAGACAATCAAAACAACGAATATATATGGGAAGGCAATCCAGCTTTTTGGGGCAAGCATTCTCCTGTACTTTTTCCAATTGTAGGAACTTTAAAAAACAACACTTACACAATCAATGAAAAAGAATATCATCTTCCACGTCATGGTTTTGCTCGTGACATGGATTTTGAATTGATTGAAAAAATGGAGAACAAAGCCATCTTCTCTCTTAAATCTTCTGAAGAAACATTGCAGAAATATCCTTTTGAATTTGAATTACAGCTTATTTATACGCTTAATGAAGACGCACTAGAACTTGAATATAAAGTAATAAATAACGGAAAAGAAAAAATGCCTTTTTCAATTGGAGCACATCCAGCAATCGCACTTCCGGACAATTTTGAAGATTATGCTTTTCAATTCGAAAAAGAAGAAAATTTAAAGTATTATCTTCTTGAAAACGATTTGATTTCTTCTAAGACTAAAGTTTTAGAAACAAAAAACAATTTAGTTCCTTTAAATTATGAGCTTTTCAAAAATGATGCTTTAATATTTAAAACATTAGAATCCAAATCATTGACTATTCTTAACAATTCAAAACCATATGTAAAAGTAAGCTATAATGACTTTCCAAGTTTAGGAATCTGGACAAAAGAAAATGCACCTTTTATCTGTATCGAACCTTGGCTAGGTTATTCTGATACTGATGAAAACACAGGCGATTTATACAAAAAAGAAGGAATTTTGATTCTGGATGAAAACAAAGATTTCAGCGCAAAATTTAGTATCACAATATTATAAAAACAACAAAATGTTAGATTTCAATTTTACTCCTTTTCCAATAATAGAAACAGAACGCTTAATTTTAGATAGGCTAACAGATAAAGATGTACAAGAAGTTTTTGACTTGCGTTCTAATCCTGAAAATATGAAATATATTCCGAGACCCCTGGCAAAAAACCACGAGGACGCCTTGGAACTTATTAGAACGATTGATGAAAAGATTGATACTAATGAAGGGATAAACTGGGGAGTCCGATTTAAAAATGATTCTAAATTAATTGGAATTATTGGGTATTACAGAATGCAACCCGAAAACTACCGAGCTGAAGTAGGCTATATTCTTTCACCTGATCATCATGGAAAAGGAATTATACCAGAAGCAGTAAAACGATTAATTGCCTTTGGTTTTGAAGACTTAAAACTCCATTCGATAGAAGCCGTAATTGATCCCGAAAACTATGCCTCTGAAAAAGTATTACAAAAGTGCGGATTTGTTAAAGAAGCGCATTTAAGAGAAGTAGAATTTTGGGATGGAAAATTTATAGACAAGGTAATTTACTCATTACTAGAAAAGTAGATTTTTATTCTTGTTAAAATAATCTTATAAATAATACTTATCTCCCGTTATACGCTATATTTGCGCTCAAAATCAGCAAAAAAAGTTGTTTTGAATTCCAAAAAGTCCTTATGAAAAAAGTACCCGCCCTTCTTGTTCTTCTATTTTGTGTGCAAATGCAAAGTCAAACGTTTGTAAAATTTAATGGAGCAACCGCATTGCTGTTAATCCCAAATATTGGTATTGAAACCAGTATTGGAGAAAAAACCACATTCAGTGCCGATGTAATGGCTTCCTTTTGGGAATCCTTTAATGGCAATGACCCAATGAAATTTATCACTATTACACCTGAAATTCGTTACCATTTCAAAGAAAAATACAATGGTTTTTATGTCGGAGGACATGTGGGGGCAGATAAATATGAAATACAAAAATGGAATTACTGGAACACCAATAAATATGAAGACGGATTTGGCTATAGAATTGGTGCTACAGTCGGTTATAATCTAAAACTAAACGATAAATTTTTACTTGACTTTTTTGTAGGAGGTGGATGGCACCAAGGATTTTATCACGGATATTACATTGATGGTACACCTGGAAGATATGAAACCGCAGCTAATTGGAATAAAAGTGGCGAATGGCTTCCGTATCGTGGCGGGGTTATGATTTCGTATAAATTATAAAATCAGCTTAATTTAGGAAGCGTTTTTATATAAAGTTCTTCTACTTTCTTGCGAGCCCAATCTGTTTTTCTTAAAAAAGTAAGACTTGATTTCACACTTGGGTTTGAGTTAAAACACTTTACAGGAATTAATTCACCTAAAGTATCAAAGCCATAATAATCTACTAAAGTTTCGACAATTTTTTGAAGTGTAATTCCGTGTAATGGATCTTTGGATTGATTTTGCATTTTATACTTTTTAAATACTATCAAAAAGACCGTACTTCAAAAAAGTACGGTCTTCTTTTTTCGCAAAATTACTAAATAGAATTTTACATTAATCAAATAAAGAATAAATTAGAATATGAATTTAAATCCAACAGAAATCGGGGTTGTTAAGTTTGGAGCACTTCCGCCTAATGCTGTGTTGTAATAAGAATCAACATTAGCTACATGAGCTAATCCAAAATTAGTAACAGTTGTTTTTTCTCCATTCTCTGGTTTAAGAGTTGTAGAAGTAAAGTTTACTAAATCATAAGAAAACTCTACTGAGAAATTCTTAGTTACAAAATAATCAAAACCTCCTGACACAGAAACCCCAACTTGGTTTACTTTTAAGTTGCTTTCTTTTTCTTTTCCAGTGATAACTGGTATCGCTGCTTGTCCGAAAAAGTATAAAGAACCTGCTACATTCCAGTATTTTCTAGCCAATGGCTGAATTACAATTAGGTCTGTATTCCCTAATGTTTTAAGATCGGGACTAACTTTATCATAACCTTCTGATTTTATGTTAATATAACCTATTCCCGCACCTACTGCTACAGATGGCGTAATAAATGTTCCTACAATTGGAAGCACCGATAGATTAGTTCCTTTTACATCTCCAGTTTTAGTCTGCTGATAACCAAACTGAGAAGTTGCAAACCAAGCTCCTTTTAATCCTTGAGAAGAGTCCTGAGCTTTAGCAATTAAACCGATTAATACCATACTCACTAATGTTACAATCTTTTTCATTTTATTTCGTTTTTTTTTTAATTACAGGACAAACTTATGAGTAAGCTTTTTCCTTAAGGATGATTTAAATCATGGATTAAAAAAAAATCTTTAATTAATTTTAACTGCTACATTTTTTCAATTTTCGTTACATTTGCAACCATGATAAAATCAGTCAATATACTTAACAAAAGAGCCCGATTCGATTACGAAATAATCGATACTTATACTGCTGGAATTGTTTTGGCAGGAACAGAGATTAAATCTATCCGTTTAGGAAAAGCAAATATTACCGAAAGCTTCTGTGAATTTAGTGGCATGGAACTTTTTGCCATTAATACTTATATTGAAGAGTATTCTTTTGGAAACCAATTCAACCATAAATCTAGAAGTGAAAGAAAATTACTTTTAAATAAAAAAGAGTTAAAAACACTTCATAAAAGTGTTCAGGCAAAAGGCCTAACTATTATTCCTCTAAAATTGTTTACAAACGAAAAAGGTTTAGCCAAACTGCAAATCGGATTGTGCAAAGGAAAAAAGAATTATGACAAGCGTGAATCCCTAAAAGAACAAGATACCAAACGTGATTTGGATCGCATTAAAAAAGCGTACAATTAAAACCAAATTTAATTTTCTCTGAATGATGCATTTATAATATTTTATCGTTATTTTTATTACAAAATAATTTAACTGTAAAATATGAAAAAGTACTTCGTTTTGTTTTTCGCTATTGCGGCGTTTTCAAGTTGTGGCAGTAATACTTCTATTGTAAACAGCTGGAGAGATCCTGATGTAACAATCACTCAGGAACAATTTAAAAAAGTTTTGGTTGTAGCTTTAGTCAAAGACGAAGCTTCGAGACGAATTACTGAAAATAGAATTGCAGCAGGTAATCCGATTTTCAAAACTTCATATCAATATCTAAACGCAACTTCTCAATTAACACAAGAACAAAAACTAAAGGTTTTACAAGACGAAAATTTTGATGGCGTAATTAGTATGCGTTTGGTCAGCAAAGAAAAAGAAGTTAATTATGTACCGGGCACTTATACCGGAATGTATTACGGAGGTTTTGACGGAATGTACACAGGCATGTATGGGTATGGTTTTGGAAACTGGTACGGAATGTACTCTCCAAACTTCTACGATCCAGGCTACTATCAGGAAACCACTTCTTATATGGTAGAAACCAATGTCTTTTCATTAAAACAAAATAAATTAATCTGGACAGGAACTACAGAGTCGCAATATGTTACAGATTTGGGACAAACAGTCGATGCGATAATGCAAGCAGTTGTCAAAGAAATGAGAAAAGACGGTTCTTTGCCTCCAAAATAACAATACAGAAAAAGCGATATTAAAATATCGCTTTTCTTTTGATTTAAAAATTGACTAAATTTGTCAAGACCAAAACTTTCATTAAAATGAAATCATTATTAAAAAATGCGAGAGAACAGAAAGGTTTAAAAACGCGGGAATTGGCGCAGCTTGCTGGAATTGATCAAGCATTGATCAGTAAATTTGAATCTGGAACACGAAAACCTACCAAAGATCAAATAATTAAACTTTCTCAACTTTTAGAAATTGATTATGAGACTTTAATGGTTGCCTGGCTTAAAGAAAAGATACTTTATGAAATTGGCGATGATGATCTTGCTTTAAAGGCGCTAAAAGTTGCTGAAGACGAAATTAGATACAATAAAACAGTCTCTAATTTCAAATTATCTACTTCACTAGAGAAAATTCTAAGAGAAATTGATATTTTAAAAGAAAAACTAGATTCTTATCGCCAGTACGACAGTTTTAAAATAAAACAAGCTCTGGAACTAGAATACACCTTTGAAAGCAATAGAATTGAAGGAAATACCATGACGCTTCGTGAAACGGATATGGTTATCAACGAGGGTCTGACAATTTCTGGAAAAAGTATGCGCGAACATCTTGAAGCCATTAATCATCAGGAAGCTATTGGCTTTATAAAAGAGTTAATGAGTAAAAACAATTCATTAAATGAACGTGATCTTTTATCCATTCATAATTTAATCTTACGTGGCATAATTCCAGAAGATGCTGGACGTTACAGAAAAGTTCAAGTTATGATTCAAGGAAGCAGTCACATGCCCCCTCAACCTTTAATGGTTCTACAAGAAATGGAAGAATATTTTACTTGGTATGAAATCAATAAAAATAAATTACATCCCATTATTCTTGCTGCTGAAATGCATGAAAAATTAGTTACAATTCATCCTTTTATTGACGGAAATGGAAGAACTTCAAGATTAATAATGAATTTAATACTAATGCAAAAAGGTTATCCAATAGCCAATATCAAAGGTGATTACGAAACTCGAATGCAATATTACCAGTCTTTAGAAATTGCTCAAACCAAAAAAGACAAAGAAGACTTTTTTCTCTTTATAGCCCAAAAAGAGAAAGAAAGCTTAGAAAGATATATTTCAATTCTTACGCAATAAAAAAGCCCGTTCAAACGGGCTTTTCTTTTTTAATTTTTATCTTCTAATAGAGGAACAAATCTAAATTCTCCAAACTCATGTTTTTCAAATTGAGTTTCGTTTTTCCTAATTAATAAAGTCATAATCTGAACATCTTCTCCCAACGGAATAACCAGTCTTCCTCCTATTTTAAGCTGAGCCATTAATGGTTGTGGAATAAAAGGCGCTCCCGCTGTCACTATAATACTGTCAAACGGTGCAAAATTTGGCAATCCTTTATATCCATCTCCAAAAGTAACGTGTTTTGGACGAATATTTAATTTCGGAAATAAATTAGATGTCGTTTTAAACAACTCACTTTGTCTCTCTACCGTATATACTTTAGCTCCAAGCATAAACAAAACAGCAGTCTGATAACCCGAACCAGTACCGATTTCCAGAATTTTGTGATCTCTTTTTACTTCTAACAACTGTGACTGAAAAGCAACTGTATATGGCTGCGAAATAGTTTGCCCGGCTCCAATAGGAAAAGCCTTATCTTGATAAGCATAATCTTCAAAACTTGAATTCAAAAAAAGGTGTCTCGGGATTTTTTTTATCGCATCCAAAACCGCTCTATCAGTAATTCCTTTTTGTTCTAAAGTCGTTACTAACTGATTGCGAAGTCCTTGATGTTTGGCAGTATCTTTCAAAATTGGTAGGTTTTATTTTCGCAAAAATAAGAAACAAAACAGGATTTCAAATATTGATTTTTAAATAATAAATTAATACAGCCGAAAGTCAAAAGTCAAAAACCATGTATGATAATTTACAATTCGTAGTTCACGACACACAATTCGCTAAATTCATTTTCACGTTAAACAAATAAATTATATTTTTGTTTAAAATACATTCTCATGTTAAAAGTAGGAGTTTTAGGTGCTGGTCATCTTGGTAAAATACATTTACGCTTATTACAACAATCTGACAAATACGAATTAGTTGGATTTTACGACGAAAATCAAGAAAATGCCGAAAAAATCTCAAAAGAGTTTGGCTATAAAAACTTCAGCACAATTGCAAAACTTATTCACGCTGTCGACGTGATTGATATTGTAACTCCAACCCTTTCGCACTATAAATGCGCAAAAGTTGCGATAAAATCTGGAAAACATATCTTTATTGAAAAACCAATTGCCAATACAGTTGAAGAAGCTGAAGAAATTATAGCTTTAGCCAAAGAATACAATGTAAAAGGACAAGTTGGTCACGTAGAGCGTTTTAATCCCGCTTTTATTGCTACAAAAAACATGATCGAAAATCCGATGTTTATAGAAACACATCGTTTGGCAGAATTTAATCCGCGTGGTACAGACGTTCCTGTGGTTTTAGATTTAATGATTCATGATATAGACGCAATTTTGAGCGTTGTTAACTCAAAAGTAAAAGACATTCACGCAAGTGGTGTATCGGTAATTAGTGATACTCCAGATATTGCCAATGCTAGAATCGAATTCGAAAATGGCTGTGTTGCCAATTTAACGGCAAGCAGAATTTCGTTGAAAAACATGCGTAAATCACGTTTCTTTCAAAAAGACGCTTATATTTCTGTTGACTTTTTAGAGAAAAAATGTGAAGTAGTTCGTATGAAAGACGCGCCAGAAGTTCCTGGAGATTTTGATATGATTCTTCAAAATGCTGAAGGCGTGAAAAAACAAATCTATTTCACGAATCCAGATGTAGAGCAAAACAATGCCATTTTAGATGAGTTAAATTCGTTCGCAGATGCCATTAATAATGATACAACGCCAGTTGTAACACTTGAGCAGGCAACTGATGCATTGCGCGTAGCTTATCAGATTATTGACTGTTTCAATAAATAGTTTTAAAAAAGTAAATCAAAATAAATAGCCACGAATTCACGAATTATTTGGTGAATTCGTGGCTAAATCATAAAAAAATATCTAGCATAAAATGAAAACAATAGCTGTAATTGGAGCAGGAACAATGGGTAACGGAATTGCTCATACCTTTGCGCAAAGCGGATTTACCGTAAAATTAATTGATGTTTCTGAAAAATCATTAGATAAAGGAATGGCAACTATTGCTGCCAACTTAGACAGAATGTTATCTAAAGGAAGCATCACTCAAGAAGATGTTGCTAAAACTATTACTAACATCATTACGTATACAGACTTAAAAGACGGAGTTGTTGGTGTTGATTTAGTAGTTGAAGCAGCAACTGAAAACGTTGAATTAAAACTGAACATCTTCAAACAATTAAACGAATATTGTTCACACAATACGATTTTAGCAACCAATACATCTTCTATTTCTATTACACAAATTGGAGCTGTTGTAGCACATCCTGAGCGTGTTATCGGAATGCACTTTATGAATCCGGTGCCGATTATGAAATTGGTTGAAATCATCCGCGGTTATAACACAAGTGATGAAGTGACTAAAATCATCATGGATTTATCTGAAAAATTAGGTAAAGTTCCTGTAGAAGTAAACGATTACCCAGGTTTCGTAGCAAACAGAATTTTAATGCCAATGTTAAACGAAGCAATTGAAACTTTATACAATGGTGTTGCTGGAGTTTACGAAATTGACACGGTTATGAAATTAGGAATGGGACACCCAATGGGACCTTTACAATTAGCAGATTTTATTGGACTTGACGTTTGTCTTGCAATTCTAAACGTAATGTACGACGGATTCAAAAATCCTAAATATGCTCCTTGCCCACTTTTAGTAAATATGGTTAGAGCAGGAAAACTGGGAGTTAAATCTGGAGAAGGTTTTTACGATTACAGCGAAAGCAAAAAAGCAGAGAAAATCTCGAAGCAGTTTTTATAAAAAGAAATATCATGTCGATTCAATCGAATTTAAATACAATTAAAGCAAGTTTACCTGAACATGTAATTCTTGTTGCCGTTTCAAAAACAAAACCTGTTTCAGACTTGATGCAGGCTTATGAAGCTGGACAGCGCATTTTTGGAGAAAACAAAATTCAGGAAATGACTGAAAAATGGGAACAAATGCCAAAAGATATTCAGTGGCATATGATTGGTCATGTTCAGTCGAATAAAGTTAAATTTATGGCGCCGTATGTCACTTTGATTCACGGCGTTGACAGTTTGAAATTATTGCAGGAAATCAACAAACAAGCTTTAAAAAACAATAGAACAATAGATTGTCTTCTTCAAATTTATATTGCCGAAGAAGAATCCAAATTTGGTTTGGACGAAAACGAATTAAATGAACTTTTAACTTCTGCAGAGTTTAAAGAGTTAAAAAATATTCGTATCTTAGGTTTAATGGGAATGGCAACCTTCACAGAAGACCAAAACCAGATTAAAAAAGAATTTACCCATTTAAAATCCATTTTTGATTCATTAAAAAGCATTGAGGGATATGGTAAAGACGCACTGCAGTGCGTCTCTACAATTTCAATGGGAATGTCTGGAGATTATCAATTAGCAATAGAATGCGGAAGTACAATGGTTCGCATTGGAAGCAGCATTTTTGGAGGAAGATAATTTTCCAAACCACAATCGTAAAGACGCACTTGTGTCTTTACAGAAAAACTGAACACTAATTTCGATTTCAATCGAATCTGAACACTGAATACTGAATTTGTACGCGATATTAGACATAGAAACAACCGGAGGGCAATTTAATGAAGAGGGAATTACCGAAATCGCTATCTACAAATTTGATGGGCATGAAGTAGTTGATCAATTCATCAGCCTTGTTAATCCTGAAATTCCGATTCAGCCTTTCGTAGTAAAACTGACTGGAATTAATAATGCTATGTTGCGTTCTGCTCCAAAATTCTATGAAGTTGCTAAACGAATTATAGAAATCACTCAAGATTGCGTTATTGTAGCTCACAACGCTTCATTTGATTATAGAATTCTGCGTACAGAATTCCGTCGTTTAGGTTACGATTTTGAAGCCAAAACTCTTTGTACAGTAGAATTAGCTAAAAAACTAATTCCAGAGCAACCATCTTACAGTTTAGGAAAACTAGTTCGTTCACTCGGAATTCCAATGGCCGACAGACATCGTGCCAGCGGAGACGCCATGGCAACCACGAAGCTTTTCAAAATGCTTCTAGAAAAAGACACTGAGAAAACTATCGTAAAAGATTTCATAAAACTCGAAGTAGAAAAAGGGATTTCTCCGAAATTCTTAGATATTTTAAACCAAATGCCAGCCAAAACTGGGGTTTATTATATTTATAAAGAAGATGGAACTTTAATTTACATTGGCAAAAGCCAAAATATTAAAAAAAGAGTAAATCAGCACTTTACAGGAATTACAACCAAAAGTAAAAGAATCCAAGCAGAAGTTTTTACCATTACCTATGACGAAACTGGAAGCGAATTAATTGCACTTCTAAAAGAAAGTCAAGAAATAAAAATCAATCGCCCAAGATACAATCGTTCGCAAAAGAAAAGTGTTTTTCCTTTCGCCTTATATGCCGAAAAAGATGCTAACGGTTATATTAATCTAAAACTGGAAAAAGCAGACGGACGCAAAAAAGAAATTACTTCCTACGCTTCTTTACAGGAAGGAAAAAATGCGCTTTTTAAAATTACGGCAAAATACCATTTGTGCCAAAAACTCACGGGTTTATATCAAACCCAAAAAGAGTGCTTTCAGTACAAAATCAAAGAATGTGATGGAGCTTGTATTGGCGAAATCACTCCCGAAACTTACAATCTAAGAGTACAGCAGTTTATTTCAGAAAACAGTTTTGAGAACAAAAGCATGGTTCTGATAGACAGAGGAAGAAATGTAAACGAACGAAGCGCAATCTTGATCGAAGACGGAATTTACAAAGGCTACGCTTATTACGATCTCAATTATCAAATCACGAATATTGATATTTTAAAAAATATTCTGGTACCAATGCAACACAATCGCGATGTAAAGAATATTATTCAGAGTTATATGCGAAAAAGCAAATCATTAAAAATACTTCAATTTTAACAAATCGAAACTTTCATTATCTTTAAGGATATGAAAAAAGCAAAATCACAATACGAAATCTTTAGAGAAAAAGTCAAAATCGTCCTGTATGGCACTAACACCATCTTAGGTAGAATGTTCGATTTAGTATTGCTAGGTTTAATTTTACTGAGCGTACTTTTAATAATGCTCGATACCGTTGAAGGTATAAGCTCAAAATATCACGATCAATTATTGATATGCGAATGGGTAATTACCGTATTTTTCACCATAGAATATGTCCTGAGAATTATTTCAATTCAAAAACCTGTCAAATACATTTTTAGCTTTTACGGAATCATCGATTTACTTGCCGTTTTACCCATGTATTTGTCCATCTTTTTCCCTGGTGCGAGCATTTTATCAATTGTAAGAGCATTGCGTTTTCTTCGATTATTCAAGATTTTGCATATCCCGCAAATCAACCATCAATCTCTGCAACTAAAAGAAGCCATACATGCCAGCAAAGAAAAAATTATGGTTTTCATTTATTTTGTACTCATCAGTACCGTAATAATTGGAACCATAATGTACTTGGTCGAAGGAAAAGAATCAGGTTTCACCAGTATTCCAATGGGCATTTACTGGACAATAGTCACCTTAACAACAGTAGGCTACGGAGATATTTCACCCCAAACACCTCTTGGCCAATTTATAGCCGCTTGTGTTATGATTTTAGGTTACGGAATCATCGCCGTTCCAACCGGAATTGTAACTGCCGAATTTGCAAAAAGTAGTCTGAAAGGCAGTTTTGTAGGCACGAAAAAAACATGCCGTAAATGTCAATCACAAGTCCATTTCGACAACGCCAAATATTGTTACGAATGCGGAACCGAATTGCCAAATAATTAATTTAAGAAGCTAATCCAGCTGTACATTGCAACTCCTCCTTATATTTGTAATTTTTTAAGGCATAAAAGGAGCTTCCGTTGGTCGCTCTTTTACACCAAAAAAATGCAACAAATATAAGTCCGCGGTTTCCATTTCCATCTGGGCTAAAAACTATGAAATACCTAATTACCATTGTCGGACCAACAGCTATAGGCAAAACAGCCTTGAGTATTGCTTTGGCACAACATTTTAAATGCGAAATCGTTTCTTGTGACAGCCGTCAGTTTTTCAAAGAAATGACCATCGGAACCGCAGTTCCAAGCCAAGAAGAACTTGATTCTGCCAAACATCATTTCATTCAAAATAAATCTATTTTCGAAAATTACACCGTTGGCGATTACGAAAAAGAAGCTTTAACCAAAATTGAAGAATTATTTCAAACCAATGATTTTGTAATTCTTATCGGCGGTTCCGGATTGTATGTAGATGCAATCTTAAAAGGATTTGATGAATTTCCAGAAATCGACCCAAAAGTTCGTACAGAAGTAAATTCGAACTACGAAAAACTCGGAATTGAATATCTTCAAGATCAGCTAAAAAATTTAGATCCTGATTATTATCAAAAAATCACTTTAGAAAATCCTCAGACTTTACAAAACCCACAACGAATGATGCGCTTTGTAGAAGTTTGTATTGGTTCTCATAAACCATATTCTTCTTTTTTAAATCTGAAAAAAAACAACCGAAACTTTACTCCTATTCTAGTTGGTTTAGATGCCGACAGAGAAATCATTTACAGCAGAATCAATCAGCGTGTTGATATCATGATGAATGAAGGATTATTGAAAGAAGCCGAAGCACTTTATCCTAACAAAGCGTTAAATGCGCTCCAAACGGTCGGTTATCGAGAATTATTTAGTTATTTTGACGGAGAATTCACTTTGCCTTTTGCTATAGAAGAAATCAAAAAGAATACAAGAAGATTCTCCAAAAGACAATTAACGTGGTTCAAACGAAATGAAAATACAAAATGGTTTGATTACGCAACTGATAGAAAAGAAATCATACATTACATAGAAAATCTTCTAAAGTAAAAGAAGATCTTTCTTCTTGCATCTATTTTCAAAAGAAAAAATCTAAAATCTAAAATTAAAAAATGCCAATATCACCCAATTTCACATCAGTTTTAAGCAAAGACTGGGAAATCAATTTCACGCAATGCACGCCAACCGGATTTTTAAAATATACCGATTTGTGTAATATTCTACAATTAACTGCCGCTGCACATTCAGAAATTGGAGGAATTAGCTTTTATGACATGCAGGAATTTCACCAAGCTTGGGTTTTAAGCCGAATGCGTGTTGAAGTTCACGCTTTACCAAAATGGCAAGATGTTGTAACCGTAAAAACATGGATTAATAGCTTAGAAAATTCACGTTCTGTCCGTGCGTTGGAAATGTATGTTAACGGTAAAAAAATAGTAGGCTGTGAAACATATTGGGCTGTTTTTAACACACAAGCGCGTCGTCCTGAAGCTTTAGCACTTCCTTACGAACACTTCGAATTATTCCCAGAAAAAAGAGCTACAAAAGAAGGTTTTTCAAAAATCAACATCAATCATGAAAAAGAAGCTGTTTTCGAAAAAACAGTTTATCTGTCAGATTTAGATATTGTAAATCACGTAAATAACGTAAAATATCTAGAATGGTGTTTGGATCATGTTGATCCAAAAAGAATCATGAAACAGGAAGTTAAAAGCTTCGAAATGAATTTCATGAAAGAACTTTCATTACAAGATAATGTGGTAATCCACGAAAGCGAAGACGACGATCATACTACAGCAACTTTCAGCATTACAAAAGGCGAAAAAACTTGTTTTGCTTTAGAATTGCATTGGAAGTAAATCTTGGCGAGCAACCGTCCTGCAAGGTTTTCAAAACCTTGTAGGTATTTCACTTTAGTTAAAAATGCTAGATTCTAAATAACAAACCTACAAGGTTTTGAAAACCTTGCAGGAAATTGTAATAAATAAAAAAAAGATGCAAATTGCATCTTTTTTTTATCAAAATCATTTCGATTTCTTTTTAGAACCTTTCTTAGATTTTTTCTCTTTCTTCTTTTTCAGTAAATCAATTTTATCTTTAATTCTTTTCTCAACTTCACTAATTCCCGAATCATAATCATGCTGAATAGAATATAATTTTGCCTGCTTAATTTCTTTTAAAGCATCCTTAAATTCATGTTGTACTTCTAGCAGAATTGCTTTCTTAAGATAAATCTCTGATTTATTAATTCCTTTTACCGTTAAAGCAAAATCAATAAGCTTACGCGCTTCTTCGTAATCCTCGTTTAAAATCAACGTTTTTAAATAATACGGATAAACTTCAAGAGCATGAATATTAATCGATAATGCTTGTTGAAAATAAGATTTAGCTTCTTCATAATTCATTAATTGCTCTGCCTGAATTCTTCCGTATAAACACAAAACCATTGTATTTTTATCATCATAAGAAAAAGCATAATCTAAAGATTCAATTGTTCCTTCAAGCCAAAACGGATAATTATCCAAGGCTTGAAAAAGGTATTTATCAGTTGTTTTCATTTCGTAAATCGTTTTTCAATTTCTGACGAGTTCCTTTGTAGCTTTTCTCTACTTTGTTCTTCTTAAAATCGCTTCCTGTAAAAACTCTCACTGGATTTCCACGTTCTACATTAAGCTGATTTCCCCATTGTTTTCCAACGTGATTTTTAAGCTGAACTAGTTTCTCGTCTTCTATTTTTTTTAATAATCTTTCTGTTGCCAGTTTTTTGTTTTGATGCTGAGAACGGCTGTCCATTGCCACAACTGCAATTCCAGTCGGAATATGTGTTGCCCGAATTGCCGAACTCACCTTGTTCACATGCTGGCCACCAGCTCCAGAACTTCTCATAGCTTGATACTGAATATCATTCTCTGAAACTACGGCATTCTTTTGCTGTTCAATTTCAAAAATTCCGATAAACCAGTTTTTTCGTTTGTTCATTTTCCTAAACTGACTTTGCCCAATCCATTGAATAGTTCCTATCCAAGATTTCACAAACATATCGGCATTTTTCCCTTTTACAGAAATCGATGCGGTTTCTATAGTTCCATTTTCTTCTCCTTTCTCTCTTTGAAGTAAAACCACATCCAAATTCTGATCTTCAGCTTCTTCCAAGACTTTTTTAAGCACTTGGGCAACCACCCAAGTGCATTCTGCAGGTCCGCGACCCGCTGTTATCTGAACTATTTTTTCCATTACTTTTCCTTTCTTTAGCGATCCATTCTAACAATCTTTGGCGTAAAAGTTCCTAGAACTTCAACTAGATCGGTTTGGTTTGCCATTACTTTTTCAATGTCTTTATATGCCATGGGCGCTTCATCAATATTTCCTCCAATCAAAGTCACTTCATGTTTCTTCAATTCTTTATTGATTTGACTTTGTGTAAAACTGCTTTTGCATTTTGCTCTCGAAAACAAGCGTCCCGCACCATGCGAAGCTGAATTCAAACTTTCAGAATTCCCTTTTCCTTTCACAATAAAACCAGGAGCAGTCATTGAGCCAGGAATAATTCCTAATTGTCCTTCTCCCGCTGGCGTCGCTCCTTTTCTGTGTACAATGCATTCCTGACCGTTCACGGTTTCTTTCCAAGCAAAATTGTGATGGTTTTCAATCGTTACTACCACTCTTTTTCCAATCGCTTTAGCAATTCGTCTATGAATATCGTCGTGACAGGCTTTCGCATATTCTCCAGCCAAATTCATTGCCAGCCAATATTCCTGACCATCGTGCGTATTCAGATCTAACCACGCTAAATGCTGCACATTTTTTGGTAACGGACATTGTTTTGTTGCCAAATACGTATAATGTTTCGCAATATTTGCACCTAATCCACGAGAACCGCTATGCGAAAGAACCGCGAAATACTCACCTTTTTCAAGCTTCCATTCGTTCTCAGGGTTTTCAATTTTAGCGATTCCAAATTCTACAAAATGATTTCCTCCTCCAGAAGTTCCTAATTGCTTATAAGCTTTTGGCAAAAGATTTTTCAATAATGGAATATCTTGAAATCCACTACTATAAAATACTTCATGATCTACTCTTGAAGCGTGCGTTTCATACATTCCGAATTTGGTATTGTCTTTTAAAATAGCTTCCAATTGATGTTCTTTTCCTTTGAAATGAGAAGCTGGCAAATCAAAAATGGAAAGGCTCATTCGGCATCCAATGTCAACACCAACTCCGTATGGAATTACAGCATTGTCAGTTGCTAAAACTCCTCCAATTGGCAGTCCATAACCTGAATGTGCATCTGGCATTAGAGCTCCTGCAACAGAAATTGGCAGTTTCAACGAATCATACAGTTGAAATTTTGCCTGCTCATCGATTTCATTTTCTCCAAAAATTTTAAAAGGTGCCCTAGTATTTTTAAGCTGATGCATTCGAACTTGAACAGGTTTAATCAAACCTTCGGCAACTTTTCCCCAAGTTCCATTTCCTTCATACTTTTCAGGATGTAACAAAACATCTTTTGCTTCTGTTAGAATAGATTCTTTTTTTTCTCTTTTCCTATATCTGTTTATCTGCCCTAAGGCAATATTTATTGAATTGTTCTTTGGAAAACCTAATTTAATCAGGTCTTTTCCAGATAATTTATTTCCCATGATTTTCTATCATTTCATCTGCGTATTGCTGATACAAAGTGTGCAGACTTTTATTTTTAATTGGACTTATCTCTTTTGGATTTTCATTTTCATAGTAACTCCATTTATGAGAACTGCCGTGTATTAATCTATTTATTTTATTCCTCAGATTATGATTAACAATATAATTGTCAAGAAGTTGAATTTCACTTTCCAAATCTGAATCGACCATTTTGGTGTGTGTTATCATATAAGGACTAACACGAAGCACATATCTCCAAGGTTCATTAAATACGTAATGAATTTTGTATCGTTTGCAATTGCTGCACCAACGTTCCCTTTTATAAAAATGTGTTTTCTCTTTTTCGGTCAATTCCAGTTTTGAACTTTTCCATTCCCACTCTGAAAATTCTTTTACAGTCTGGAGTTTTTCAACATACACA
This sequence comes from Flavobacterium nitrogenifigens, assembly GCF_003254565.1. Taxonomy (GTDB): domain Bacteria; phylum Bacteroidota; class Bacteroidia; order Flavobacteriales; family Flavobacteriaceae; genus Flavobacterium; species Flavobacterium nitrogenifigens. The sequence goes on along the minus strand of NZ_QJRI01000169.1, from coordinate 22,592 downwards.
TGTTTTCTTTTTCTCTTTTTCTTCTTCTTAAAAGCTTTTTCATGAGAAAACTGCCATGTATTTATTTTTTCCAATAACTCTCTGTAAAATGTCGCTTCACTTGATCTGGCAATATCATCTCTTAATTTAAAATTGCGTTGCCAGCCTTTTTGATAAGGAATTTCTAAAGGAACTAATGGTAAGTCTCTACGCTTTTTCCAAAGTTCAACTTCAAGCTTTCTTAATTGAATTAATTGTTTTTCAAAATCTTCTTTTACTGATCTTTTCTTTTTTCGTTTACTTTTAAAACGAGTACATAAAGCATACTCATCTACCGTATAATTTTCCATAAAAAAATTATCGCGCGTTAAATTAGAGCCAAAAAGGCTTAAAAATTTTATCCTTACGGATAAATACTAAAAATCGATTTTCGGGAAAATTTTGAAGTGTCTAGAATAAAAAAAGCCCGAAACTTATTGTCTTCGGGCTTTTTTATATATCTAAAAATATATTTCTAAGATTGAAATAAGCCACGAAGAATTACTGCACCAAATTCGTTTGGTGTGAAGCTTTGTGATGTCGATGTAAGTACAAACATTTTTTCTTCGTTTTTAAAGGGTTATTATTTTTTTCGTGTGCAAATATTGTGAATTGTTTTTTGATTTTCCAAATTTATTTTAAGAAAATTCATCAAAATAAATAAATCACAGATTTAGTTCGTTTAACAAAAACACGTTATCCACCTAATAACTAAAGATCTAAATCCACTCTTAATAGAATAAAAATAACAAGATAAATTTAAAATTATAATATTTTTTCGAACTATTTGTCATTTCGACGAAGGAGAAATCACACTAGAAATTCCATAAACAAAATCGCCAATCTTTGTCGAATTACGTGTGTGATTTCTCCTTCGTCAAAATGACAAGATTGCGCGTAATTGTGATTGAAAATACTTTTACGCATAAAAAAAGCTCTGATTTCTCAGAGCTTATATTATATTTCGGTGAATTAATTATTCAGAAACTTTGCTTTTTACTACCAATCTGAAACCTTCTCCGTGAATGTTTAAGATTTCAACATCTTCATCAGCTTTTAAGTATTTTCTCAATTTAGCGATGTAAACGTCCATACTTCTTGAAGTAAAGTAGTTGTCATCTCTCCAGATTTTTGTTAAAGCTAATTCTCTTGGCATTAAGTCATTTTCATGAAGAATTAACATTTTAAGCAATTCGTTTTCTTTTGGAGATAATTTAATCGGTTCCTCATCTTGGAAAGTAAGGAATCTCAATTTTGAATTTAAGTGGAATTTACCAATATTAAATTCAAACTGTACTTGCTCTGCTTTTGTATCAGCTGATTTTCTTTGAATGATTGCTTTAATTTTCATTAAAAGAACTTCAGAATCAAAAGGTTTATTTAAATAGTCGTCAGCACCCGCTTTGTATCCTTTTAACACATCTTCTTTCATAGATTTTGCTGTCAAGAATATAATTGGCACTTCACTGTTCTTCTCTCTAATTTCTTTGGCCAAAGTGTAACCATCTTTATAAGGCATCATTACATCAAGAATGCACAAATCGTATACATCCTTCTTGAATTTCTCGAAACCTTCCATACCGTTTTTAGCTAAAGTAACTTCAAAGTCATTTAACATTAGATAATCTTTAAGAACCGCCCCAAAATTTAGGTCATCTTCTACTAAAAGTATTCTTTTGTTAGTATTTTCCATATTTTAATTTATTAATGGTATTTTTATTATAAAGGTGCTACCTTTTCCTTTTTCGCTTTCTACATATACTTGACCATTGTGATCTTCCACTATTCTTTTCACATATGCCAATCCTAAACCATGTCCTTTTACATTATGAAGATCTCCGGTATGCTCTCGGTAAAACTTCTCAAAAACTCGTTTCTGAGCTATCTTACTCATTCCTAAACCATGATCTTTTACTTTTATCAGAATCATGTCCTTCACATTTTCTGTAAAAATTTCAATCTTAGGCGCATCTGGAGAATATTTGATTGCATTTTCTAAAATATTAACCAATACGTTTGTAAAATGAACTTCATTTATCAAAACTGTTGTTCTGGCTGCATTATAATGCCTTTCGACAGTTCCTTGTCTGTCTTCCAAAATTAGATTAACATGCTCAATTGCATCGTCTATAATATCTGTTACTACAGTAGGTTCTTTTGTAATATCAAGCTCCCTTTTTTCTAGTTTAGAAATACGCAGAACATTTTCGACCTGAGCGTGCATCCTCTTATTTTCATCCCTAATCATTTGAAGATAACGATAAACTTTCTCTTTATCTTCAATAACCTTAGGACTTCTAATAGCATCTAATGCTAAGTTAATAGTGGCAATTGGCGTTTTAAACTCATGCGTCATGTTATTAATGAAATCTGTTTTAATTTCAGAAATATGTTTCTGACGCAATAACTGATTTAAGGCACTCGTATATGCTACAATTATAATTAATGTAAAGACTATCGATAAGATAGTAATACTTAATAATTCGGACAATAAGAACTTCTTTTTATGAGGAAATGTCACAGAGAGTTCATATCTGCTGTTTCCTTCATTATCTGTATATATCGGAATACTGTAAGTAGCTTCTTTATCATAATGAAATCCGTCTGATTTTATCTTTGTCGGATTGCCACTGCTGTATATCCCAAATTCAAATTTGGTTTTTACGCCATATTCTTCGAGCTCTTTCTTCAATAATTTAAAAAGCTTATCTTTTGTTATCCTCCCTTCAATTGGAGTTAAAGAAGCAATGTCTTTATATTGAATTTGCTGCTGAACTTTATTTAATATATCTAAGCTTCCTGATTTTTCAATTTTCAGATCAGGAATTATACTTTGTCCTAAACTGTTATTATTATCAATTCCATTGTTGTTATTATAAACTTCAGTTACTCTTTTAGAACTAAAATTTTTAAAACGCTCACTGCTGAATTTTTTGTTAAAAACCGAACCATTGATATCATAATCTTCAGATGTCAAGGTATTAGAATAAACAATTGTTTTATTGGTTTTAGTATTTCTCTGAACGTAAAATACTTGCAATAAATCTTCTTTTTTTGGAATTTTCCCCGTACTGTCTTTTATACGGTTATATTTGTCGTAGAAACTGTACTCTTCTTGTTGTTCCAGCTTATCTGCAACATTTCCAATTACTTGAGTAACGTGGTATTTAAACTGCTCTTCATTATTTTTGAACGAAGAATTGAACCAAAATACTTGAACCAGAATTATCCCTATCAAGGACAGACTCATCAATAAAACAAGTATTCTAAAAAATAATTTATTCATCGAAACAAAATTAATATTTTAACAATATACTAAATAATACATTAACCAAATATTAACATTTAAGACTGTTTTTGTTTTATATTTAAAATTTTAAGAATTTTAACAACTTCTTCTCTAGCATTTTTAAGATTATTGTTATTAATCACGAAATTGCTCTTAGAAATTCGTTTTTCATCATCCCACTGCATTTTCATTCTGCTTAAAACTTGCTCGCGGGTTGTTTTATCTCGCTTTATCACTCGCTCAATTCTAACTTCTACTGGAGCTGTCACAGTGATAATTACATCGCAATCTTTATATCGGCCACTTTCAAACAAAATAGCAGCTTCATAAATTACATAGTCATGATTTTTATGTTCTTTCACCCATTCTTCAAAATCTAATTTTACTGCTGGATGTACAATTGCATTCAATTTTGCTAATTGCTCTTTATCATTAAAAACAACCTGTGCTAATTTGGCACGATTTAAAATATCATCATCAAAAATGTTGCCACCAAAAGCAGATTTCACTTCTGCAAGGATATTTTTTGACTGCATAACTCTTTTAGCACCGTCATCAGCAATATAAACAGGAACGCCCATTTCTTCAAAATAGTTTGCCACAGTAGTTTTACCGCTGCCAATTCCTCCTGTAAGACCAATAACTTTTGTCATTCTTATAATTTAAAAAACATACGCGGAAAAGCTTCTTGCGGTTTTTTCTTTAACAAAATCACTTTTACATATGATTTTAAAAAACCTGTTCCGTAACCATAAAACTGTTTCCACACAGCTATTACAGACAAGTATCCAATTTTGATGCTTTTGTTTTGAACACTGGCTGTAAGAAAAATTATAACGAAATATACAAAATATAATTGTAATAAAATATCGATATTAAAAATTAACAATAAAAAAGCTAATAATAATCCAAGTATAAAAAAAGTCGGAAAGAAAAAAGTTAATTTATTATGCTCTGGATACCAGCTATTTAAAATTGGTCTAGCAATTCCAAATTTATTTACCTGAACTGAAAATTTCTCCCAGTCAATTCTTCTTTTATGGTACACATAAGCTTCTTTAAAAAGCCTTGTTTCAAATCCAAGATTCCATAAACGAATAGATAAATCTGGATCTTCTCCTGGATGTATGTTTCCAAAACCTTTTGAAGCCTCAAAAGCTTTCTTAGAAATTCCCATGTTAAAGCTACGGGGCTGGAACTTATTAATTTTCTCAGAGCCTCCTCTAATTCCTCCTGTTGTGAGAAATGAAGTCATAGCAAAATTGATAGCTTTCTGAATGTCTGAAAAACTATCAAGCGCTTTATCTGGCCCTCCAAAACAATCCACATAACTTGCATCTAATTCTTTACGAACTTCTGTCAAATATTGTGATGGAATAATACAATCTGAGTCAAAGATGATAAAATAATCACCTCTAGCCCTCTGCATACCAAAATTCCTAGAGTCTCCAGGACCTGAGTTTTCTTTAAAGTAATATGAAATATTTAATTTTCCTTGATAATTCATCACCACATCTCTACATGGAACTGAAGATCCATCTTCGACAAGAACAATTTCAAAAGCTTCATTATAATCAGATTTTGAGAGACTTTCTAAAAGCTCATCAACTTCATCTGGACGATTATACACGGGTATAATTAAAGAAAAAATCATAGCAGAATGCGCGTTATTAAAGGGTATATTTTTAGTGTTGTAAAATTTTAACAAAGATATGGTATATTCACAAAAAAACCATCAACTTTTGGCTGATGGTTTTTCGTTTACTGCTAGTAAAATATTATTATTTGATACTTTCGATCTCAACAACTTCATTTGTGTCTGCGTTGTAATCAACACCAGGAACTTCAAATCCGAATAAATTTAAGAAATCATTTCTGTATCCTGCTAAATCACCGATTTCTGGCAATGTTTCAGTTGTAGCTTCCAACCAAAGTTTAGCCACTTTTTCCTGAACATCTTCACGCATTTCCCAGTCGTCGATTCTGATTCTTCCTTTTTCATCAACAGGAACTTCAGAACCATTGTATAATCTATCTTGAAATAAACGCTGAATTTGCTCAATACAACCTTCGTGAATTCCTTCTTCCTTCATGATTTTGTATAAAAGAGAAATATATAATGGAATTACTGGAATTGCAGAACTTGCTTGCGTAACTAATGCTTTATTTACAGAAACATATGCTTTTCCTCCGATAGATTGTAAAGAATCTGAAATAGTAAACGCTGTAGCTTCTAAGTGATCTTTTGCACGACCGATTGTTCCTTTACGGTAAACTGCCTCAGTTAATGCTGGTCCAATATAAGAATAAGCAACTGTTGTAGCTCCTTCAGCTAATAAATTTTCAGCTTTCAAAGCATCAATCCACATTGCCCAGTCTTCTCCACCCATAACAGCAACTGTATTTTCAATATCTTCTTCGTTTGCAGGAGCAATTGAAACATCTGAAACTTTTCCTGTATGGAAATCAACTGTTTTATTTGTGAATGTTTGTCCAATTGGTTTTAAAACTGAACGGTGTGTAACACCAGTATTTGGATTTGTACGTACTGGAGAAGCTAAACTATAAATTACAAGATCTACCTGACCTAAATCTGCTTTGATTAAATCTAGAGTTTCTCTCTTAATTTCGTTTGAGAATGCATCTCCGTTGATACTTTTTGCATATAAACCTGCTTTATGAGCTTCTTTTTCAAACGCTGCAGAATTGTACCATCCTGGAGAAGCTGTTTTTCCTTCAACTGGCGGTTTTTCAAAAAACACTCCAATTGTTGATGCACCAGAACCAAAAGCACTAGTAATTCTTGAAGCCAATCCGAAACCTGTAGAAGCACCAATAACTAAAACTTTTTTAGCACCAGCGATTTCTCCTTTAGATTTTACGTATTCGATTTGATTTTTTACATTTTGCTCAGCTCCCGTTGGGTGGGCAGTCAAACAAATAAATCCTCTCATTCTAGGTTCTATAATCATACTTATTTTATTTATTCGTTAACAAGCTATTTATTAAGTAAATGAGCGCTTATTCCCGTTTGTTTAATTATTTTTTCGATGACAAATATAAAGTATTTCTTTAGTTCAACAAGGCTTTCGCGTGATTTAAAGCCGAATCAGAAACGACTGCACCAGATAACATTTGAGCTATTTCTGTAACTCTTTCATCCTGAGACAGCAACTTTAATTCTGACTGAGTGTCATCGTCAATTGTTGCTTTAGAAACTTTAAAATGAGAATCTCCTTTTGCTGCAATTTGAGGCAAATGTGTAATGGCAAAAATCTGCATCGTATTACTCATTTCTTTCATGATTTCACCCATTCTGATAGCAATTTCTCCAGAAACTCCTGTATCAATTTCATCAAAAATTAAAGTCGGCAGTTTTGAATACTTAGCTAGAATTGCTTTCACAGCCAACATAATACGAGACATTTCCCCTCCTGAAGCTACTTTCTTCAATAACCCAAAATCGGTTCCCTTGTTTGCAGAAAACAAAAATTGTAGTTCATCTTTTCCGTTTTGGAAATAGTTTTCTGAAGGCAATAATTCCATATTAAAACGAGCATTTGGCATTCCTAAAGTTTCCAGAATAGAAACAAGCTGCTCTGATAATCTTGGAATTGCATTTACCCTATTTTCATGTATTTTCGATGCGTATTCATCTAGCTCAATAGCCTTTTCTTCGATAAGTTTAGACAAAGAAGCAATTTCTTCATCCATATTATCCAATTCCAACAAAGAATTCCCTAAATCTGACTGAATCTGAAGCAGTTCCTCTACAGAACTCGCCTGATGCTTTTTCTGCAAATTATAAATCACTTGCAGTTTCTGATTTATCAATTCTAACTGAGCAGGATCATTTAATAATTTCTCTGAGCAATTTTCTAATTCTTTAGAAATATCATCAAAGTCAATAGTCAAACTTGTAATTCTTTCGAATAGATTTTGATATTCTAGTGCAAAAGGAGCCACTTTTTGCAATGCATTCTTTATTTCATTCAAATTATGAAAAACACCAAATTGTTCTTCATTTGCAATTGCTAAAGATTTATCTAAAGATTCTTTAATAATCTCAACATTATTCAGCTTTTCGTAGTCGGCTTCTAATTCTTCCTGCTCTCCAGATTTTAATTGTGCCGCAACCAATTCATTTAATAAAAACGTATGGTACTCTTGTTCTTTACCTGCGTCACTTTGTTTTTTCAACAATGCATTTAGCTTCGATTTATCAGCTTTATATGATTTAAGCAGTTTTTGATAATCAGCAATTACTTCTGAATTATTTGCAATAGCATCAATAATTTTAAACTGAACGCTCTCATCTGACAGCTCTTGAGTTTGTTGCTGCGAATGAATATCAATTAAATACAAACTTAAATCCTGCAATTCTTGAAGATTTACCGGACTGTCATTTATAAAAGCACGAGATTTACCAGAAGGAAGAATTTCTCTTCTTATAATCGTCTCATCTTCATAATCTAAATCATTGGCTTCAAAAAATTCTTTAAGATTGTATTTTCCAATTTCAAACTGCGCTTCAATAACACATTTTTCTTCCTTATTTTTTAACGAAGTAAGGTCTGCTCTTTTACCCAAAACAAGACCAATAGCTCCTAAAATAATCGATTTTCCTGCACCTGTCTCACCTGTAATTATAGAAAAACCTTTAGAAAAATCTATAGCGAGCTTTTCGATAAGAGCATAATTTTTAATTGACAGCGAAGTAATCATAGGGCAATTTTGTAAAAATAAAAGTTATAATGATAAATAAAGATGGCAAAAACAGAAAACGAGATTAGTATTTAATCTGTGACCATTTTGTAGAGTTTAACGGTGAAACCTTATTCAAAACATCCGTCAAATCTGTAATTGGAATGCTTGGTCCTCCAGAAAAAATAGAAACAATTTCATCTGATTTTGCATCAAAGAAAACTCGGGTGATAAAAGCATTTGGTTTCACCGAATTCAATTTTCCAATTAGCAATAAAGCGTTTTTTATTTTCTCTTTTGCAGCTTTCTGATCCATAGTCATCGCATCCAATCCTGTATGATAAGCATATGTGGTCTGACGTAAATCGCTATAAGTTGGCGCGATCATATCATTGATTAAATAGTAACGATTCTGAAGTCCGTCAGATTGGTTCCAACCCTTAAAGCCACCTTGCTGCGCAACATTGGCAATATTCTGCGCAGTTTGAAGATACGGATTTCCAGCACCCATTTGAAAAGTATCGGCATCCATACCTAAAATCATATAACAATAGAAAGAAATTACAGAAACTAAATTCGAATCGTAAGTGTTTGGATTAAACAACAATGGCTCATATTCTGTGTATCTAAAATTAAAATCCTTATCGTTGTAATTTAAAACCGGGGAAGAATACGTCGAATTAAAAATCAGTCTTGAAGACTGGACCTGAATGGTTCCTGTAAACTGATCTGAACTATTAGACGACAAAGTAATATACATCGAACAGTTAATTCTCTCGTTTTGTTTTAAAACTGATCCTGTCCAATCTGTTTTATTTACAAATTCAGCCAAAGAAGTCTGAAGCGTTTTAAAAACCTGATTATTAGGATTTGTTAACCGTTCTGTATTAATAGTTACTGTACAATTTAGCTGTTGAGCTTGTACAAAACCAAAGCTTAAAAACACTAACAATGTAACTATCTTATTCATAATCGTCTAGATATTTAATATTAGAAACATAAGTCGTTTCCAATTTATGTTTTCGGCGTATATTCTAAATTTATGATTTTGAAAAATGCAGAATAACTTTATTCAGAATATCAACCGCTACAGATTCTTTTGATTTTAATTCCATTGGTTCAATTTCAAAATTTTTATCAATAAACGTTACTTTATTGGTCTCTTTTTTAAAACCGGCACCTTTATCTTGTAAGGAATTTAAAACAATCAAATCTAAGTTTTTTTTCTGAATTTTCAACTTAGCATTTTCAATTTCATTTTCAGTTTCTAATGCAAAGCCGATTAAAAACTGATTTTTTTTGATAGCCCCCAAAGAAGACAATATATCTTTTGTCTTTTCAAGTTCTATCGAAAACTCTTCTGTACTCTTTTTAATCTTCTGATCTGCAACAAATTTTGGTCTATAATCTGCAACAGCTGCTGCTGCAATCGCCGCATCAACTTCGTTAAAATACTGATGGCAGGCATCATACATTTCCTGAGCCGAAACAACATCAACCGTTTTTATCAAGCTATTTTTAGCTTTATAATGAGTCGGACCTGCAATTAAAAATACTTCTGCACCTAAACTTGCCGCTTCATTGGCGATATCAAATCCCATTTTACCAGAAGAATGATTTCCAATAAAACGTACAGGGTCTATTGCTTCGTATGTTGGACCAGCAGTAACTAGTATTTTTTTTCCTTTTAAAGGCAGTTTGCTTTCTAAATCAGCTTCTAAGAAAGCAACAATATTCTCAGGCTCAGCCATACGGCCTTCTCCCGACAAACCACTTGCCAATTCACCGCTTTCAGCAGGAATCATAATATTTCCGTACTGTTTTAACGCAGCAAAACTTGATAAAGTTGAAGGATGTTTGTACATATCCAAGTCCATTGCAGGCGCAAAATAAACTGGACATTTTGCCGATAAATAGGTAGCTATTAAAAGATTATCGCAGTTTCCTGTTGCCATTTTAGACAACGTATTTGCAGTAGCTGGTGCAATCAGCATAAAATCTGCCCAAAGAGCCAATTCTACATGATTGTTCCAAACTTCGTCTTCATCATCCTGATTAAAGAAACTTGAATGTACTGGATTTTTTGATAAGGTAGATAATGTAAGTGGGGTTACAAAATCCTTAGAAGCAGGTGTCATGATCACTTGGACATGTGCACCTGCTTTTATAAAAAGTCGTACTAAAGTGGCTGTTTTATAGGCTGCAATTCCACCGGAAACACCCAGTAAAATCTTTTTCCCGTTTAAAACTGACATTGTACTATTATTTGTTTGAACTTCTGTGGTAAGTTTTACCGTCTAACCATTCCTGAACAGCTAAAGCGTGTGGTTTTGGTAATTTTTCGTAAAATTTAGAAACTTCAATTTGTTCTTTATTTTCAAAAACTTCCTCTAGACTATCATTGTAAGTAGCAAACTCTTCTAATTTTTCAGTCAATTCTTTTTTAATCTCTGAATTAATTTGATTTGCTCGTTTAGCCATAATGGTAATTGCCTCATACACATTTCCTGTTGGCTCTTCAATAACTGTTTTGTTGTAAGTTATTGTGTTTACAGGAGCATTCGTCTTTTTTAAATCCATGACTTTATTTTATTTAGTAAATTTTTGTAAATCTGTTTCAACTCTGGCATTCATCTCGTCTGCCTTTTCTTTGTATTTTGTATCGCTTTTAAATTTCATCAAATTAGCATAAGCTGTTTGCGCAACATGCAAACGTTCTTCCATTTTTGAAGGAATACTGTTAATTGCCAATTTATATGCTGAATCATATTTATAAAACAATGCGTCTTCTTTGAAAGGTGTTCCAGGAAAATCAGCGATAAAATTATCAAAAGCAATTAGTGCCGATTTATAATCTGAAATTGTATTGTATCCTTTAGCATTCTCATATGCTTTTTTCTCCAATTTACCATTTAGCTTTTGTACAGCCTCATTTGCTTGAGGAATGTATTCTGAGTTTGGATAATTATCAATGAAAGCTTGTAATTTCTCTAATGCCTTTACTGTATCTGCCTGATCTAAACTGTAAACTGGCGACAACTTAGAGTAGCTATAAGCTCCCAAAAAAGCAGCTTCCTGCACTTTTTCACTTCGTGGATAACCTGAAACAAAAGCTTCAAACTGATAACCAGCCAAATAGTATTGTTTCGTTTTATAATACGATTGCGAAAACATGTAAAACAGCTTTTCAGCTTGAGGCTTTCCTCGGTAAGAAGTGGCTAATTGCTCAAAAAGACGAATCGCTTTTGTGTATTTACCGGCATCATACATTTTGGTTGCCATTTCAAATTTTGCTGCAACATCTTCATTTTTCAACGCTTTTTGATATTCTCCACAAGAATAAAAAAGAGTTACAACAATTAAAAGCAATAGTGTTTTTTTCATTTTCTTACTGTTATTACAATCTCTCAGACAATTATGCCAAAGTGAAATCGCACCGAAGTTTCGGTGGCAAATTTAGTTATTAATTTAGCTACTGCAAAATAATTTTTTAGTATCTTAAAATACTAACACTTTAACAATTATTTAATGCTGTTTTTTACAAAGTCATTTAGTCTTGTCGCTAAAGATTCATCAACAGAAACTAAAGGTAGACGAACAGTATTCTCAGCAATTCCAAGTGCTTGGAAAATTTGTTTGATTCCAGCTGGATTTCCCTGCTCAAAAATCATATCGATACTGTCTGATAAAAAGTAATGCGTTTTGTAGGCGTCTGCTGCTTTTTTATTTAATCCTAAACGAATCATTTCTGAAAATTCTTTAGGAAAACCTTGTCCGATTACAGAAATAACGCCTGCTCCTCCCGCCAAAACGATAGGTAACGCCAGCATATCGTCTCCAGAAATCACCAAGAAATCTTTTGGCGCGTTTTTAATAATCTGCATAGCTTGAGCCATATCTCCAGCAGCTTCTTTAATTGCTACTACGTTTTTAAAGTCGTTAGCCAAACGAACCACTGTTGAAGGAAGCATATTACTTGCCGTTCTTCCTGGAACATTATATAGGATTACTGGAACTGGAGAAGCTTCAGCAATTGCTTTAAAGTGCTGATAAATTCCTTCCTGTGTTGGTTTATTATAATAAGGTGAAACAGATAATATTGCCTCAAAAGCCGAAAAATCTCTTGTTTTCAACTCTTCTACAATCTGCATAGTATTATTTCCTCCAACTCCAAGAACCAAAGGCAGTCTTCCTTTGTTCACATCGATTACAGTCTTTATAACCAATTCTTTCTCCTCTGCCGTAAGAGTTGCATTTTCTGCTGTTGTTCCCATTACAACAAGATACTCCACTCCGCCATCTATAGAAAAGTTTACAATTCTTTGTAAAGCTTCAATGTCAACTGAAAAATCTTTTTTAAATGGCGTTACAAGCGCAACACCAGTTCCTATTAATGATTGCATATTATTAATTATAATTTATTTTATATTTTTTAAATACCTAAACAATTCTGAAACGAACAGTTTATAGTTTCCTAATCCTGTATTAATCATCAAACGATTCAGATTTTGATCTACAGCAGAAAATCCGACTTTAAATTTAGCTTTTGATTTGCTGGTTACCAACATCAAAAAAACATTTTCAACATCGTAATAACTCAGCAAAAGATCAAATTTTGAATCTAAAAATTCATTCACAAAATCTTCTGTAATTTCGCCATTCCAATTGATGTGCTTTTTACCAAAAGTTGGGCGAACATAGCTCTCTTTTTCTTTGAATTTTTCTCTGTAAGCAAGAACTTTTATATTCTCTAAAGCAATTCCGTGGAGTGTTATCTCCTTAATTAACGCTTCTGAAGATTCAAAAGTGCTCTCATCTATCAATAAACCAATTGTTTGAACGTTTTTAGTAAATACTTCGCTTTTTTCATTATTTAAATTGACATTTAATGATTTTTTTACAAAAAATTCCTTTATATAATTTAAAAACATAGTACTTTTACTAGATTACAAAATTAATTATTTAAGTTGCATTTAAAATGGTAAAACTAAAAAAGTATAACGGATTTTTAAAACTTTTTGTTATATTCTTAACACTTTTTTCAATCTCTTCTTGTAGTACGAAGAACTACAATTTAACTAAAATTGAAGGAAAACAAGTTCCAGTTACCGAAAAGGCTGGAGAAACTCCTGAAATTGAAAACTTTATTAAACCTTATCGCGATCATATTAATAAAGATTTAGATAATGTATTGGCGTATTGTCCAGAAACTCTTGACAAAAGCACAGGGAAATGGCAAACTAGCATTGGAAGCTTAATGGCAGATGTTTGTGTGCAAAGAGGAAACCTTGTTTTTAATGCTAGAGAAAAGAAAGATATTGATATCTGTCTTTTAAATCATGGCGGTATTCGTGCCATCCTTCCTAAAGGAAATGTTACAACCAGAACAGCTTTTGAAATTATGCCTTTTGAAAACAGTTTGGTTGTGATGGCTCTAAAAGGTGATCAGATTTTAGATATTACAGCATATATTATTAAGGAGAAAAAACCTCAACCATTGTCTGGAATGACCTTTACTATTACAAAAGACAATAAAGCAAAGGATATCATGGTGCAAGGCAAACCACTCGATCTAAACAAAACGTATTATGTTGCCACAAATGACTATTTAGCAAATGGCGGAGACAGCATGGCTTTCTTTGCAAAAAGCACTCAAAAATTTGACTTAAACTACAAACTTAGAGATGTGCTGATTGATTATTTTAAAGAAGTAGACACAGTTGTTGCTCCAAAAAATATCAGAATCACAGAAGAATAAAAGAGTTTGCCGCGAATTACATCAATTTGCACAATTTTTTAAATGATTGAAAAACCAATTCGTGTTAATTCGTGAAATTGGTGGCTAAAAAAAAATTAAAACGACATAGCGCCTCTGGCAAAAAAATATATAAAATGAAAAGAAGAGAGTTTATCGAAAAAACAGCAGCAAGTACTGCCCTATTAAGTTTAGGATTGTCTTTAAGCAGTTTTGAAAGCAACGATATTAAACATCTAACAATTCTACATACAAACGATGTGCATAGCCACATTGATCCTTTTCCTGCCGATGATCCACGTAATCCTAATAAGGGCGGTGTATCTCGTCGTGCAACACTAATTGAAGCTATCCGTAAAGAAAATCCGAATGTGCTTTTATTAGATGCTGGAGATATTTTTCAAGGAACTCCGTATTTTAATTATTATGGAGGAGAATTGGAGTTTAAATTGATGAGCATGATGAAATATGATGCTTCAACAATTGGAAACCACGATTTTGACAATGGTCTTGACGGATTATATGCTCAGCTTCCGCATGCGACTTTTGACTTTATCAACTCTAATTATGATTTTAAAAACACGGTTATGGACGGGCATGTTAAACCGTACAAAATCTTTAATAAAAACGGAATTAAAGTTGGTGTTTTTGGAGTGGGAATTGAACTTCAAGGTTTAGTAGACAAAAAATTATATCTAGAAACGGTTTACAATAATCCTGTTGAAGTTGCTCAGGATATGACAAAACTTTTAAAACAAGAACAAAAATGTGATCTTGTTATTTGTCTTTCGCATTTAGGCTATAAGTATAAAGATGAGCCAACAAAAATTAGTGATTTGACATTTGCTGGACAAACTCAGGATATTGATTTAATTATTGGAGGACATACACATACCTTCTTAGACAAACCAACTGTTGTGAAAAACAAAATTGGAAAAGATGTTCTGGTAAATCAAGTGGGATGTTACGGAATTAATTTAGGCCGTATTGACTTTTATTTTGATAAAGACAAAGCACATACAAACCAAAGCGCCACTATTGTGGTATAGTCTTTTTTTGAATTCTAGCTTTTTCTAAAAAGTATTCTACCATAAAGAAATAAGCTAGAATTTGAGTTGTATCTCGTATTAGGACTAGAACAACCGAATACGAGAAATACTCATTAAAAATATAAAAGATATCAGAGAAGATATAGCTTATTGCCATAAGAGACATCAAAAGAGCCATATGTGTCCCTTTTGTAATGTAGCTGACAAAGCAGAAATAACTCAGTGCACTCAAAACGATTCCGTATACAGTATAAAGTGTAATAAATTTTCTCATACTGTCAAGCTGCAGACTTAAAACAGAGATCAATAAATAGACAATAAAAACTACTACGATAGAAATAGGCAAAATATCCCGTTTGGTTAGTTTTATTCTTTCGTGTTCCCGAATAAATATGGTCACGATTAGAGAATAGACAATTAGAAAACTGAGTACTCCTCCAATTTCAGAACTTTCTACATCCATTAAATCATAAACTTGCCCAACAAAACAAAAGAAGAAAATTAAACCTTCTGTTTTTCTGATTTGAAACTCACTGCTGATTAAATAATAAATAAAAATCGCAGGAAGAACAATAGCTTTTGCATAGGTCGCAAAAAACTCCTCTTTTGTCCAATCAAAAATGATCGTACAAAACAGTGCCAGAAAGAACAAAATTAATGACGGTTTATTCGGCTTCATTTAATTTGTTTATAAAATCTTCTTCAGACAATATGGTGATGTTTAGCTTTGTTGCTTTTTCCAGTTTTGCCGGCCCCATATTATCTCCTGCCACTACAAAATCTGTCTTTGCAGAAATTGAGCTTCCTACTTTTCCTCCGTTATCTTCTATGGCTTTCTTTAGTTCGTCTCTAGAAAACTGACTAAAAACGCCAGAAACCACAAAAGTTTTTCCAGCAAATTTATCGGTAGCATTTGGGTTTATTTTTTCTTCAATTTCAAATTGAACTCCATAACTCTTTAATCGATCAATAATTTTTCTGTTTTCTTCATTTTCGAAGAACTCAATAACGCTTTTGGCAATTCTTTCTCCAATTTCATCAACTAAAACTAAATCCATTAAAGAGGCTTGACTCAAAGCGTCTATATTTTTATAATGTTTTGCTAGTTTTTTCGCCACAGTTTCTCCTACAAAACGAATTCCAAGTGCAAACAAAACACTCTCAAACGGAATTTCTTTTGATTTCTGAACTCCATTTACCAAATTTTCTGCTGATTTTTGAGCCATTCTTTCTAAATGCAGAATGTCTTCAACTTTCAACTCATACAAATCTGCGTAATTGTGCACTAAACCATTTTTGAACAATAGTGCAACCGTTTCTCCTCCAAGTCCTTCAATATCCATTGCTTTTCTTGAAATGTAGTGCTGGATTCTTCCAATAATTTGTGGAGGACATCCGTAGAAATTAGGACAATAGTGATTGGCTTCTCCTTCGTTTCTAACCAATTCTGCTTCACATTCAGGACAATGTGTAATATAATGCGTTTTTTCTGAATCTTCTGGTCGTTTCTCTAAATCTACCGCAATGATTTTTGGAATGATTTCTCCTCCTTTTTCAACAAAAACCGTATCATTTATTCTGATGTCTAATTTTTCAATCTGATCGGCGTTATGAAGAGAAGCTCTCTTTACAATAGTTCCTGCAAGTTGTACAGGCTCTAAATTGGCAACTGGTGTTATAGCTCCCGTTCTTCCGACTTGATACGAAATAGATTTTAATTTGGTCGAAACCTGTTCTGATTTGAATTTATATGCAATTGCCCAACGTGGTGATTTTGCTGTATAACCTAATTCTTCCTGATGCTGAATACTATTTACTTTTACTACAACACCATCAGTTTCATAAGGCAAATTATGGCGGTGCACATCCCAATAATCAATAAAGTCAAAAACTTCATCCATGCTATTGGCTAATTTTGCTTCTTTCGGAACTTTGAATCCCCAGCTTCTAGCCGATTCTAATCCTTCATATTGCGTTTTAAACGGCAGATTGTTTCCCGTTACAAAATACAGCAAGCATTCAAGCGGACGTTTGGCAACCTCAGCGCTATCTTGCAATTTTAAACTTCCAGAAGCTGTATTTCTTGGATTTGAATAAGGTGTTTCGCCAATTTCGATTAATTCCTGATTCATTTTTTCAAAACCAGCAAATGGCAGAATAATTTCTCCTCGGATATCAAATTTATCTGGATAATTTCCTTTTAAATGTAAAGGAACCGATTTTATAGTTTTAATGTTAGTTGTTACCTCATCACCTTGAAAACCGTCTCCACGTGTTAACGCCTGAACTAATTTTCCATTTTCGTAGGTAATACTTATTGAAGCTCCATCATATTTTAATTCGCAAGTGTACTGCAAACTAACGTTTCCTAAAACTTTCTGAATACGGTTTTCCCAATCTAAAAGATCTTCTTTAGAATATGAATTGTCTAAAGAATACATTCTATACTGATGTGCAATCGTCTTGAAGTTTTTGGTCACAGCTCCCCCAACTCTTTGCGTTGGTGAGTTTTCGTCAAAAAACTCCGGATGTTTATTTTCTAAATCCTGAAGCTCTTTCAGCTTAATATCAAAATCATAATCTGAAATTGTAGCATTGTCTAACACATAGTAATTATAGTTGTGCTGATTAAGTTCATTTCGTAATGCTTGAATGGTCTCTTGAATGCTCATAAATAGTAAAATATTGCAGATTATTGTAATGAAAAACTGAATATCAAAATTAGAATTTATTTTTGTTCCAATGCAGAAAAAATAAAAGTTTTAGAAAATCAAAAATCAGATTGCAAATTCATGCAATCTGATTTCCTCCTTGTCCATTATTCTTAAAAAAGAATTAAAAAAACCAACTTCCAAATGGTTTCAACGTTTTATATTTTTAACTGAAAATCAATACCTTACAGCGAAAATATAAAATTATTTTTGAATAATGATAAAGTCTGAACGTCTATTTAACAGATGCTCTTCTTCAGAACATTTTACACCATTTTTACATTTATTAATTAAACGGGTCTCTCCGTAACCAATTGCACTTTCAATTCTAGAAGCATCTATGCCTTGCGAAAGGATATAATCTCGTGTTGATTTTGCTCTATTGTCTGAAAGTTTCAGGTTATATGCGTCTTTTCCGCGTGAATCTGTGTGAGATTCAATTTTGATTTTGATATTTGGGAATTTCTGCATAATGAAGACCACTTTGGTTAATTCTTCTACTGCTTTTGGCGTAATGTCATATTTGTCATAATCAAAATAGATAGGATTTACATCTACTTTTTCTACTCCTTGTTTTTTCACAACCAAATCATCATAATTGCTCAACTCAAAGTTTACGTCTTTTATTTCGCCACCGTTTTGGCCAGTAGTTTCTACTGTTTTATCGTCGCTGCTGTAATTTGGTTTTGCGGCAATCATTTTTACTACTTTATTACAAGGAACTTCTATAGCATATTTTCCATCAAAATTTGTTTTGGTTTCGCCCAAAACTTCACTAAAAGAGTTGTACGCCATTATGGTAACATCTGTTAATGGCTTTTTCGTTTTGCGATCTATTGCCATTCCAGAAATACTTTGGTTGCAAATTGGTTTTCCTTTTGTAAAAGAATAAATATCATCATCTCCTTTACCTCCTTCTCTGTTAGAAGAAAAATAGCCATAAGCATCTGTTGTGTCAATTATAAAAGAAAAGTCATCTTTATTGCTGTTAATTGGCGCTCCAAGGTTTTTTGGCGTTGAAAAAGTTCCGTCTGCTTGAAGCTTACTTTCATAAACATCCAAATCTCCCCAGCCATAATGTCCATCAGAAGAGAAGTACAAAACTCCATTTTGAAAAAAAGGAAACACTTCATTACCAATTGTATTGATATTTGGACCTAAATTTTGAGGCGAACTCATTGTACCGTCTTCCGCAATTTTTACCATGTAAAGATCTGTTTCTCCATGTCCTCCTGGCATGTCTGAAGCAAAGAAAAGCAATTTTCCGTCTTCACTTAGTGAAGGGTGTCCTACAGAATAATCATCGCTGTCAAAAAATACTTTCTCTGGATTTTCCAATTTATTGTTGACAATCGATCCTTTTACAATCTGAAAGTTATTTACTCGAGCTTCGTCAACAACCAATTTGTTTTTCTTTACAATATTGGTTGAATAATAAATCGTTTTTCCTTGACTGTCAAAACTTGCTGTTGCTTCATGATACCTCGTCATTATATTCGGAAGAAAAACGGTCTCATTGAATAAACTTCCGTCTGCCGGATTTCTTTCTGCGATATACAGATTAAGAAAAGGCTGATTATTCCAAGTATACAATTTCTCACTAAACTTTGTCGTATCACGAGCCGATGTAAACACAACATTGTCTTTAAAAAAAGTAGCTCCAAAATCTGATTTACTGGTATTGATATCTAAATTTTTAATGGTATAAAGAGGTTTTGCCTTTGCTACGCTGTCCATGTATTTCTTTTGGGCAACATATCTGTTAATCTCTGCCTTATCACCTTTTTTATCTAAATATTCTTTTGTCATTTTATCTGCCTCATCATAATCCATAACAGCTTTCATAGATTGGATATAACGCAAATAGTAAATATCAGTCAGATTATTTCCTTGCACTTCATACAACTTTCTGTACCATTTGAGTGCATTTCTAGAATCAGAAATAAAATAATAAGAATCTGCTGCGTTCTTCAAAGTTTGCGCTGATGGATCTTTTATGTTTTGCAGACATTCTTCATAAGCCTTGGAAGCATCCGAATAAGAAAAGCTTCTAAACAAAGCATCCGCTTTTTTCAAGTTAGTTTTTTGAGCGAAACTAAACGTAACGCTCAAAATTAAACATAGGATATATAGTTTTCTCATAAGTTTTGTTTTTAGAAGAATCGAGGAGATTTAATTTTACTTTGTTTTTGCACAAATTGATAACGTAAGATGAATTCGTGTGAACCATCATTGTATTTATTCAATTGGCTTACAGTGTAATCAAAAGAATATCCAAGAAAGAAACTTGGTGAGATTTGAAAACCTGCCAATATGCTTACCGAATCATCTGTTCGATATGCTCCTCCTATAACAAACTTTTCCTGAATCATGAAATTTGCCGATATATCTGCTGTAAGTGGCGCACCGCTTACTGCTTTTACTAAAAATGCTGGTTTAAATTTCAAATTTGGATTCAAATCAAAAACATAACCTCCCATTAAATAGTAATGCATACGATCATAATTAATAGACTCTTGAACATCGTCATAGTAATCATTCTGAATAAAACTCGGAATAGAAAATCCTACATACCATTTTTCTGTATAATAGTAAACTCCAGCTCCTACTGCTAGTTTCATCTGATTGTTAATGTTCTGATTTAACAAAACATCGTCTTCATCATAATATCTTCCTTTAGACCAATCGATGTTTAACATTCTTGTACCAGCTTTAATACCAAAAGCTAATCTTTTTTCGTAACCAAGAGGCAGCGAATACGAGAAATTTCCATCAAGATACAGTTCATTTGAAGGTCCAATTTTATCATTTACAACGCTTAAACCTACTCCTAGTTTTTCATTTCTAAGCGGAGAATGAACTGAGAAAGATTGTGTTTCTGGAGCACCAGGCATTCCTACCCATTGAGAACGGTATAAAAGTGCTGCTTCTATGGTTCCGGTAGATCCAGCATACGCTGGATTTACCGCCATAGTGTTATACATATACTGCGTATATTCGGGATCTTGCTGTGCCGAAGCGCAAACCGTAATAAAAGAACATATTAAAATGAAATATGTTTCTAATGATTTTATATATAGTTTCATAACGATACTTATTTAGTTTAATTAATTAGATGATTAATAGAAGTGGGTTATCTCATGATAGACAACCAGCCTTTTTTAACCGTTCCATCTCCAATGGTTATCACATAAAAATAAGTACCTGTTGGCAGCATATCTCCTCTATTAATTACACCGGATACATTTGCTGTTCCGTTCCAATCATTTTCATAATGTGCTTTACTATACACTAACGCTCCGTATCTGTTAAATACTTTCAGTTCGTTGTTTGGATAAGACTCAATACAGTCTATTCTGAACAAATCATTTTTACCGTCATTATTTGGCGTAAACTCATTGTAAACCGTTAAACAAATTGGCACTAATGTTACCGAAGCTGAATTATTTGATGCATCAACATCTAATGGAGTTGAAGTTTCTACGGTTGCTACACTTGTATAAGTACCGTTTGGCAATACTTCTGCAACAATTGTCAATACGACGCTCTGACCAGCATTTAACGTTGGGATTGTCCAAAGCTGTGTTGCTGGGTCATACGTTCCTGATGTTGCAGATGAGCTCACTAATTGTAGACCGCTAGGAAGTAAATCACTAACAAGAGTATTGATAAAGTCTCCTTCACCTACATTGTTTACAGTAATCGTAAATGTTACCTGATCACCAAAATTCGGAGTTGGATTATCAACCGTATGAGTAATCGTTAAATCTGAACAGCTTGCTACAGTAACATTTAAAGTCTTCATAGTTCTTTCGTCACAATTGTTAACATAAGCCACCGTTACAGTTCCTGGACCAATGTCTGACCAAGAAACGGTTACAGATCCGTCGTTTGTACCACCGCCTGAAATAATAGTACCTCCGTTAATAGTCCAAACATAATTAGATTTTCCATTTGCAATTGAATAGGTCACTCCTTTGAATACACACGGTGTATCATCTGTAGTAGTAAGCTGAACTGCAGCATCATTTTCGAATGCAATTGTAATTCCTAATCTTGGTCCGTTATCACAACCATTTGTTGTATTACTCAAAGCAGCTGCATAATAAGTTGTTGCAGTAAGCGGAGTATTTGCTGCTAATGGTGTTCCTCCTGTAGCGCTAGTATAGAAAACTACATTTGGTTCGTTCACTAAAATATTAGCTAAAGTTGGTAAAGCTGATAAACAGAATGTCTGATTTGTTCTTGGCGTTGTAATTACACCTGGTGAATTAACACTTACCGTTACTGCCAATCTAGCAGGGTTTTCGCAACCAATCGCACTAGAAACTGCTCCATAATATACACCTGTTGCAAGAGCTGTTGTTGCAGGAAGTGCTGTTCCTCCTGTAGCTGTACTGTACCACACGACATTTGCTTCATTTACTTGAATATCGGCAATTGTTGGTGAATTTAATGTACAGAAGTCTTGAGTTGTATCGTTAGTAGTTGGTGTCGCACTTGGATCAACTACTGTAACAGTAACTTGTAATCGAGTTGAACTTTCGCATCCTGCTGGATCAACAATATTTCCAAAATATACTCCAGAAGTAAGCACTGTTCCTGCTGGAAGTGCAGTTCCTCCTGTTGAAGCTGTAAACCAAGTTACATTGCTTTCGTTTACTTGAATATTTGCAATTGTCGGTGCATTTGCAGAACAGAAAGTCTGTGCTGTGCTGTTTGTTGTTGGATTTATTGTATTACCAACTGTTACAGCTACTTGCAATCTTACACTACTTTCGCATCCTGTTGCTGGATCTTTAATTGCTCCGAAATAAGTTGCAGTAGTAAGTGCAGTTGTTGAAGCTAAAGCTGTTCCTCCTGTTTGAGTTGTGTACCAAACTACATTGCTTTCATTCACTTGAATATTTGCAACTGTTGGATTTGTTCCTGTACAGAAAGTCTGTGCTGCAGCATTTGTTGTCGGTGTTGCTGGATCTGTTACATTCACATCAACTGTTAATCTTGAAGCGCTCTCGCATCCTGTTGCAGGGTCTGAGATTGCTGCATAATATGTACCGCTTGTT
>NZ_QJRI01000074.1 GCF_003254565.1 Flavobacterium nitrogenifigens | reverse complement strand
CTGATTGCTTATTTTACAACTGATGGCAGTATTGATAAATCAGAATTGAGGGATTTTCTTCAGGAGCGACTTCCGGATTATATGGTTCCGGGTTTTTATATCGAACTGGATGAGTTGCCTCTTACCCCAAATGGAAAGATAGACCGTAAAGCCTTGCCAGGAGCAGACGGAGAAGATCTTATTCGTGGAGAATACGTGGCTCCCCGAAATGAGACCGAGGAAAAACTGGCTGCCATATGGCAGGAAGTGCTTGGAATTGAAAAAGTAGGAGTAAGAGATAGTTTTTTTGAACTGGGAGGACACAGTTTGTCTGTAGCTCAGGTAATTAACCGTACCCATAAACAATTTGGAAAAACAA
>NZ_QJRI01000065.1 GCF_003254565.1 Flavobacterium nitrogenifigens | reverse complement strand
AGCCTGCTTCCTTCAATTTTATTTGAATTATAGGTTAAATCAATTTGTGTCCGGTGATAGATGCCGCCTTTCAGCTTCATATTCTTTTGTTCTTTTAGAATGTCCAATAAAATATTTGCACCTGCTTTTCTATTTCCTTTTTTAGGGATTACGGCATCTTCAGGAATATTCCAAGTTTTACCGGTTAGGAACACCCCTTTTAATTTTCCTGCAGAGCAATAATTGCGAACCGTCCTTTCAGACAGATTCATATTTTTTGCAAATTCTGCTACTGAAAGATATTTCATGTTTTTATATGATTCCGTTATCGGCAAATATAAGGT
>NZ_QJRI01000160.1 GCF_003254565.1 Flavobacterium nitrogenifigens | reverse complement strand
GTGCCAACGGTCTGGGATGAGGTCCGCTTTCTGGAAGGCTACCCAGGCAAATATGCTGTGCTGGCCAGAAGAAAAGGGGCAAAGTGGTATATCGCGGGAATTAATGCTGAAAATAAGCTGTTAAAGATAAAGTTAAAACTAGAAATGCTTAATTCTGGAATGACGGTAAATTACTACGCAGATGACGATCAGTTAAACGGAAAAGTAAGTAAATTGATAGTAGGCAAAAACAAAGAAGTTGAAATAAAAATACCTAAAAATGGAGGTATAGTAATAACAGATTAAAACGTTTTACTGATCCATTCTTATATAAGCCAGCTTATTGGTTAAGCTGGCTTTTTCTTTCCAAATAACATCCATGTTTTTTTGACGTGCTGTAATTATTACAATCGGTTGTTTTTTTGCTTCTAAATTTACTTCCTATTGAATCTATTACGCTTCAATTTGGGGCTAATGTGCTGATTTTATGAATATAATGTGGTAATATGCTTACAATGTAGAACCGTTTATGCTGTTAAGTGTAAAATATACAATTGTTAATAATTTTGAGGATTAGTTGAAAAACCAATATTGTTTCTAGTTGAAATTGTTTTTAAAATATTAAATAATCAATAAATTACGTTAAAAAGTATTTAATACATTATTATTTATGTGTTTTTTTACGGAATAATCAGTATAATTTCAAACAATCGGTTGTGTAATTCATTTTTTTCTATATTTTTGTTAACATAAAATTCACATTCATTTCTCAAAAACAAACCGAAGATTTCATTCATCAAATAATGGAGTCAGATGAACTATAAAAACCTTACTAACCAACCTTTTAAACCACAAAATAATGACTCACAATTCGACATGAAGCAATGATGATTATAAGCAGCTATCTATGGTTCGACAGGATAAGTTTTTCCTTGTATTCCTACTGCTTATCAATTTGAGAAGAGATAAATAAATAATTAGTTCAAACATCTTAATTAATATGAGAATAAAATTACGTGAAATTTTTATTGGCATGAAGTATCTGCCTTTAGGAGTTTTGTTTCAGTTTTTGTTTACAGGTGCATTGCAGGCTGCTGAGAAGGCGAAACCTTTGGAAAAAGCAGTATTCCAGACTAATCAAGAAATTATAATAACAGGACGTGTAACCTCTGCCAATGACCATTTGGGAATTCCAGGGGTAAATGTTGCCGTAAAAAATGTGCCGAATGCGATTGCTGTTACTGACATAGATGGTAAATACGTTATAAAAGTTCCGTCGTCAAAATCGATTTTAGTTTTTACAAGCGTAGGGTTTAAACCGTTGGAGATAGCCGTAGAAGGTAAGTCTGAAATTAATGCAGAAATGAAGCAAGATCAGACCGATTTGGGAGAAGTGATTATTGTGGGATACGGAAAACAGAAAAAAGCAAGTTTGGTTGCCTCCATTGCACAGGTTTCTGGTAAAACGCTAGAACGTGCAGGGGGGGTTAACAGTATTGGTGCTGCCTTGACGGGGAATGTGCCAGGATTAATCACTTCTGCCAGTACTGGTATGCCGGGTGAAGAAGATCCGCAGCTTTTTATTCGTGGAGCCAGTACTTGGAACAATGCACAGCCGCTTATTTTAGTAGATGGGGTAGAAAGATCAATGAATAGTGTCGAAATCACTTCTGTAGAATCTGTTTCGGTTTTAAAGGATGCTTCTGCTACTGCAGTTTACGGAGTAAGAGGGGCTAATGGCGTAATTCTTATAACCACCAAACGAGGCCGTTCTGGTGCTGCGCTAATCAGAACCACTGTCAATACTACGGTAAAAGTGCCTTCAGAACTTCCTGCCAAACTGGATGCTTACGATGCGCTTATGGTTAAAAACAGGGCTATTGAATACGAATTGGCGTTGAGCCCTTCAAGCTGGAACGATTATCTGCCACAGGCTATAATTGATAAATACAGATATCCCGCCAATACTGCTGAAGCTGAACGTTATCCGAATGTTGACTGGCAGAAAACGCTTTTTAAAGATTATGCAATGTCTTACAATGCAAGTTTAAATGTAAGCGGAGGAACCAAATATGTGAAGTATTTTGCCAGTGCCGATTTTGTAAGTGAAGGAGATCTTTTTAAAAAATACAACAATAATAGAGGATATGATGCGGGATACGGTTATAACCGTTTAAATGTTAGAAGCAATTTAGATTTTCAGATTACGCCAAGCACTGTTTTTAAAGTTGGACTTGCGGGTTCTCATGGTGTTAAGAAAAGCCCTTGGGGAGCTTCAGGAAGCGAGTATCCAATGTGGGATGCGGCTTATTCGACAGCTCCAGATGTGTTCCTGCCTTTCTATGCTGACGGTTCTTGGGGGTATTACGCGCCTAATCAAGGTAAAGCTTCTAACTCTGTGCTGAATTTAGCGATAAGCGGGGTGCAGTATGTAACCAATACAAAGTTAAATACCGATTTTACGCTGGAGCAAAACTTAGACAAAGTAGTTAAAGGGCTTAGTTTTAAAGGAATGATCGCTCTTGATAATACTTTTGTGGAGAATAACAGAGGGGTAAATGATTTATATAATGATGTACAGCAGAAATGGATAGATCCAAACACTGGATTGGTGCTTTACAAAAATAGTTTTGACTTTAATAACCGATTTGATTTTCAAGAAGGGGTTAAGTGGTCGCCTAGTGCAGGTACTGTAAATGATGGGGCTTCAGTTCGTAACCTTTTCTATCAGCTTCAGTTAAATTATCATACCAAAATTGCCCAGAAACATGATATTGGTGCTTTGGGGCTTTTTAACAGATATCAGACTGCGACAGGAAGTGAAATTCCGCACTTCAGAGAAGATTGGGTTTTCCGTACCACTTATAACTACGCCGACAAATATTTTATCGAATATAATGGAGCCTACAATGGATCGGAGAAATTTGATAAAGAAAACCGTTTTGCATTTTTCTCTTCTGGTGGGGTAAGCTGGATCGTTACCAAAGAAAATTTCATGAAAGGAACAGCATCATTTTTGGATTTGTTAAAATTGCGTGCCACTTATGGAGAGATTGGTGATGACAACGTTAATGGAAGATGGCTGTATATGTCCCAGTGGGCTTATGGAGGCAATGCGCTGATGGGAGTGACAGGCGAAGCTGCAGAACAGAGCCCGTACACTTGGTACAAGGAAGCTTCTGTAGGTAATCCTGATGTTCATTGGGAAGTAGCTAAAAAGAGTGATATTGGGGTTGACTTTGGTTTTTTCAAAGGATTGGTTTCAGGAACTTTTGATTGGTATAGTGAAGACCGTAGAGATATCTTATTGGACGGCCTTAGAAGAGCAATACCTTCTTATTATGGTGCAGTAGCTCCTGTCGCCAACCTTGGACAGGTTCAGAATAGAGGTTATGAGCTTGAGCTTAAATTTAATTATACTTTTGGGAGTGGCCTGAATCTTTGGCTGAACACCAGCATTACGCATGCCAAGAACAAAATCATAAGTGCCGATAATCCTGAGTTGCTGCCAGATTACCAAAAAGGAGAAGGAAAAGCAATTGGACAGAGTTACTCGTATGTTAGCAATGGCTTCTACAATACATGGGATGAATTATACGCTAGCACTATTCATAGCACAAATGATGGACAAAAATTACCAGGCAATTATAATATCCTGGACTTTAATGCAGATGGTGTTATAGATGCGAAGGATAATATTCCGTTCGGATATTCTGGGACACCGCAAAATACGTACAACACTACTTTTGGAGTAAACTGGAAAGGTTTCAGTGCATTTGTTCAGTTTTACGGTGTAAGCAATGTTACCAGACAAGTCGTTTTAACCAGTCTGTCTGAACAGAATCACGTGGTTTACGATCAAGGATCTTATTGGTCAGCTGATAATACAAATGCCGATTCTCCAATGCCTCGCTGGCTATCTACTGCAAGCAGTTTTAATAATGGAAGCAGATACATGTACGATGCCTCATACTTGCGTCTAAAGAACGCTGAGATTGCCTATACATTTGACGGGAAATCAAAATGGGTAAAATCTGCAGGTCTGCAAAGCATTCGAGTATATATCAACGGAAACAACTTATATCTATGGTCAAAAATGCCAGATGATAGAGAATCTAATTTTGCAGGAACAGGGTGGGCGTCACAAGGAGCGTATCCAACTGTAAAGCGATTTAATCTGGGAGCCAATATTATATTTTAAACTGAGAATTATGAAAAAATATATAAACACTATAGTAAAGTACAGCATTGTTTTAAGTGCGCTTTTAATTTCGGGATCCTGTGAGGATTATCTTGAAAAATCATCAGATTCTGATATTTCGTCAGAAGAGGCATTCAAAAATTTTGAAAATTTTCAAGGCTTTACAGAAGAATTGTACCATTGCATTCCTGATTTTACAAATGCCTATTGGACAAATTCATGGAATTGGGGAGAAGATGAAATTCAGTCTACAGCTCGTGATTTTCATTTTGTATGCAAAATTGATAAAGGAGATTTCTGGGGATGGCAGACTGAATTTGACGGATGGCAGGCAGGCTGGATGAACAGAAGAAATGTGAGCACAAATAGCGACCGTTTTGCTAAAGATTTGTGGACATTAGGATGGGCAGGAATACGTAAAGCTAATATAGGACTGGCCAACATTGATAAAATGACCGAATATACAGAGGAAGAAAAGAAAATGATAAAAGGACAGCTTTTATTTTTTAGAGGCTGGTTTCACTTTCAATTCATGCAGTATTTTGGAGGGCTTCCCTATATTGATCAAGTGCTTCCTAGTGATAAGCCCTTAAAATTGCCAAGACTTACCTATCAGGAATGTGCAGATAAAGCAGGAAGCGATTTTAGAGAAGCTGCCGATTTACTGCCGGTGAATTGGGATGATACTGCCATTGGAAAAAGAACTTTAGGAAAAAATGATCTGCGCATTAATAAAATAATGGCTCTTGGATATTTAGGAAAAAATTATCTATGGGCAGGAAGTCCGTTAATGAATAAGGTGTCTACCGGTAATGCTGGTTATGATGCCGAATACTGTAAAAAAGCGGCAAAAGCTTTTGCTGAACTTTTGACTATAACAGAAAGCGGCGCATCTC
This sequence comes from Flavobacterium nitrogenifigens, assembly GCF_003254565.1. Lineage (GTDB taxonomy): Bacteria > Bacteroidota > Bacteroidia > Flavobacteriales > Flavobacteriaceae > Flavobacterium > Flavobacterium nitrogenifigens. The sequence goes on along the minus strand of NZ_QJRI01000160.1, from coordinate 82,465 downwards.
AGTATAAATTGGTTCCATTCAGCAAATACAGTGATAATTTTTATACAACAGGAGGTAACTGGAGAATGCCTGGATCAACAGAAGCGATTTTTAGAGGACCTTATTTTGGTGCAAACGGATCGAATTGGGGAACTTCAAAACAATATCAGCCAGCTCCTCAAATTTGTGACGGTGATGTGAAGTTTTTGCCAACAGCAAATTATGTTGACAATTACGGAATGGCAAATGGAATGCCGATTAAAGATATTGCGAAAGCTGATCCAGAATCTGGATATGATCCGCAATATCCTTGGAAAGGAAGAGACCCGCGTTTTTATAATGATATTGTATTTGATGGCGTAAAATGTGTTACAGGATCTATGCCTGCAAACGAAGAGCAAAACAGATATGCCAATCTTTATACTGATGGAAGCTATAGAAATATAAGCTCAGGCAGCAGAACAGGATATTTGCTGTATAAATTCATTCCAAGAACAGCCAATAAATTTGATGATGGTTTTGGGTACGGAAACAATCTTAATATCCACCTTCCATGGATGCGTCTGTCAGACATCTATATCATGTATGCAGAAGCAGCCGCGGTAGGTTACGGCGGTGCAGCAGGAAAAGATCCGCAATTTTCAAAAACAGCTGTTGATGCTATAAATGTGATCCGCGACAGAGCTGGCGTTGGCCATGTTGCAGCTGTATTTACAGGTGGTTTAGATGCGTTTATTGGAGAAGTAAGACGTGAACGCGCAGTTGAATTGAGTTTTGAAGGACACCGTTTTAACGACTTGCGCCGCTGGATGCTTTTAATTGATAGTCCGTATACTTTGAAAAAGTCAATTGAATTTGATAGAGCAGGTCCATTAGATGTAGATAATCCAAGCCAGAATAAAGTGCTTAATATTCGCGAGGTGGTAATATTGGAGCGAAAATTTTCTGAAAAACATTATTGGCTGCCATTAAAAAATGCAGACGTAAATATGTATATGGAGTTTTCACAGAATCCAGGATGGTAGTTCATAGACTATTTTAATAAACTAAAAAAAATATAGAATAATGAAATTTATACAGCTTAAAATAGTGCTATGTTTTGCAGTATTAACTTTGTTACCTGCTAAAATCCTTGCACAAAATAATCAAAAAATAAATTTAACTGGGATTATAATTGGAGCAGAAGGAAAGCCTCTTGAAAATGCGACTTTAGTAAGCAGCTCGGATAATGTTTCGGTAACGACAGATGCTACAGGGAGCTATTCGATTACAGTAACGCCAGATGCCGATTTAGTAGTGCAGGCGCCTGGATATCAATCACTTTTGGTTAAAGCTTCTACCGGAATAGACGATTTAAGTCTTAATCGCATTGCGGCAGACCAAGTGCAGATTGCTTTTAAGAAGGAAGATGCTCAGAATTTGATGGGAGGCGTTTCGTATATAAATGTGCCTCAAATAATAGATAAAAATTATACGACTTACAGTCTTGACGGGGTTCAGGCTCTTGTGGGAGGTTATAATGGAAGTATATGGGGCATGGGAGGCGATTTAGTGCTGGTAGATGGCTTTCCAAGGCCGGCCAATTCAATACTTACTACTGAAATAGATCAGATTACTTTTTTGAAAGGAGCATCTGCCGTGGCACTTTACGGAAGCCGCGCCGCTAAAGGGGTGATTTATATTACAACTAAAAAAGGCAAAATTCAAAAACAGCAGATTACATCAAGACTGGATAATGGCGTGTTTATTCCCAAGAGCCTTCCTAAATATCTGGGATCAGCAGAATACATGCAGTATTACAATCAAGCGAGAGTTAATGATGGTTTAGATCCTTTATATTCAGATGAAACGATCTATAATTTTGCTTCGGGGAAAAATCCGTACCGATATCCGAATGTTAATTATTATGCACCTGAATACATAAAGAAATTTTATTTTAATTACGATGCCAATGTCGAAATTACCGGCGGTAATAAAGTGGCCAGATATTTTACAAATGTCAATTTTCTATCGCAACAGGATCCTTTGCAAGATTTTGGTGAAGCGGCACATAATAACATGAATAGATTTAATATTAGAGGTAATGTAGACCTTAGCATTAATGATCGAATTTCTGCAACTATAGGCGCTAATGCCATTTATTCAAACACAAGAGGAGTGAATACAGACTATTGGCAAAATGCGGCAACTTTAAGACCGCATCTGTTCAGCCCTTTATTGCCAATTAGCATGATTGAGCCAAATGATAAGGCAACATTGGCTCTTGCTAACAGCAGTAATTATATAATAGACAATCAATATCTTTTGGGCGGTACGCAGCTTAATCCGACAAATCCGTTTGCAGCAATTTATGCCGGAGGATATAATACCTTTACAAGCCGTCAGTTCCAATTTAATACTGGCGTTGATGTGAAGTTGGGAGATTTATTGGAAGGTCTTTCATTTCACACTGATTTTGCTGTAGATTATGCTACCTCTTATACTCAGTCGTATAATAATTCGTATGCTACTTATGAGGCAACTTGGAATACTTACGCAGGATTTGATCAGATAACATCTTTGACAAAATACGGAAAAGATGCAAAATCTGGAGTGCAGAACATTAGCAATAGTGCTTTTGATCAGACAGTGGCTTTCTCAGGACAGTTTAATTATGTGAAAAAAATAAAAGAGCAGCATAATGTATCAGCTATGCTGACAGCTTCAGGATTTCAGCAATCACGATCTGAAGTGTATCATAAAACCAGTAATGCTAATTTGGGGTTGAACTTAGGGTATAATTTCAATCAAAAATATTTTGCAGAATTCAATGGTGTATATGTCCACTCAGCAAAATTTGCTGAAGGAAACCGAGGGGCATTTTCTCCAACGATGTCTGTTGGATGGAAATTATCAGAAGAAGAGTTCATGAAGAGTGTAAGTGTGATCGATTATCTTAAATTGACAGCTTCGGGAGGTGTTTTAAATACCGATCTAGACGTAAACAGCTATTATTTATATCAGAGCATCTATACTCAGACAGATGGTGCTTGGTTTAGCTGGAGAGATGGTGCGCTTAACAGAAGTACAGACTCAAGAAGAGGTGAAAATTTAGACCTTACTTTCGCAAAAAGAAAAGAGATAAGCTTTGGTCTGGAAGGTTCGTTCTTCGAGAAATTAATAACATTGAACAGTAATTTTTTCATTAATAAATTCGAAGGAAATGTTATTCAGGCTGCAAGTTTATATCCTATCTATTATACGACAGGCTGGCCAAACACTTCGTTTATTCCTTACATCAATTACAATGATGATAAACGTACAGGATTTGATTTCGATTTGAGATTTAACAAAAAGGTCGGAACTGTAGATTTAGCGCTTGGCTTTACAGGAACTTATTTAAATACTGAAGCTTCAAAACGTGCAGAGCTTTATGAAGACTCTTATCAAAACAGACAAGGCAAACCTTTGGATGCTTTATGGGGGCTTAAAAATGATGGTTTTTTTAGAGACGCAATTGATATTCAAAACTCGCCTTCACAAACTTTTGGACAGGTTAAACCAGGTGATATTAAATATAAAGACCAGAATGGCGATGGTATAATTGATGTGAAAGATGAGGTTTATTTGGGTAAAGCAGGATGGAACGGAGCTCCGTTTACTTATGGGGTTAACTTTACGGCTAAGTGGAACAACTTTACATTCTTTACAATAGTTACAGGCCAGACTGGTGCTTACGGCATGAAAAATAACTCGTACTACTGGATAGATGGAGAAGATAAATATTCTGTAAATGTTCGCAACAGCTGGACAGAAGAAACAAAAGATACGGCAACATTTCCTCGATTAACGTCATTGAATAGCGATAATAATTACCGTTCATCAGATTTCTGGATTTACAGCACCAATAGGATTGATCTTTCTAAGGTTCAAATTACATATGATTTTCCAAAAAAAGCGCTGAGTCAGACTTTCTTTAATGGTTTAAGTGTTTATGCGCTAGGAGCCAATCTTGCGACCATAGCAAAAGAAAGAGAATATATGGAATTGAACATAGGCAGTGCTCCCCAAACCAGATATTTCAATCTAGGTCTTAAAGCATTATTTTAAATTTTAGAAACACTTAATTTAATTAATATGAAAAAAATAAAACTATTAACTTTTATATCAATTGTGTTTGTTTTTTGCAGCTGTGATGACTTGATTGAGCCTGCTATAGAAAATAACAGGGGATTGAAAGATATGTACGCGGAAGCAGAATATGCTCAGGGAATTCTTTTAAATGCTTATACTAGACTTCCCGGAAACTCTTGGTCTTTTAACGATGTGGCGACAGATGACGCCGTTACCAACGATATCAATAGCAACTATCTTAAAGTGGCAACAGGACAGTGGACTGCCAATTTTAATCCATTAGACCAATGGACAAATTCAAAAAGCGCTATTCAATATCTAAACATATTTCTTGCGGAAGCCGATAAGGTAAAATGGGCAAAGGATGATAATGTTAGCGTATTGTTTAGAAATCGGCTAAAAGGCGAAGCTTACGGTCTGCGTGCACTTTATATGTACTACTTATTGCAGGCACATGCAGGTGTTGCATCAAATGGTGAGTTATTGGGAGTTCCGGTTTTATTAGAGCCTCAAACTTCAACTTCAAACTTCAATGTTGGCCGCAGCTCATTTGAGGATTGCATGAAACAATTGTACGCTGACGTTGCAAAGGCTGTTGAATTGCTTCCGTTAGATTTTGAAGATGCAGCAACTCTGCCTCCTGGGTATGATAATTTAGCAGATTATAATCGTGTTTTTGGGCAGTACGCTAGACAAAGAATGTCTTCTAGAATTGCACAAGTGGTAAGAGCTCAAGCGGCTTTATTGGCAGCGAGTCCAGCATTTAGTTCTGGAAGCACTACTGCTTGGGAAAGCGCAGCTAAATATGCAGGGGAATTATTAAATCTGAATGGCGGCATTGCAGGTATCGATCCGAACGGTTTAAACTGGTACAATAATGCGGCTGAATTGAGCAGTTTAGGAGGAGGAGTAAATCCGAAAGAGGTAATTTGGAGATCAGATATTGCAGAAAGCAATGCTTTGGAAAGCGATAATTTTCCGCCGACACTTTTTGGAAAAGGGCGTGTTAATCCAACTCAAAATTTAGTGGATGCTTTTCCTATGGCGAATGGATATCCTATTGCAAATCCGGCCAGCAATTATAATGCTGCCAATCCGTATGCCAATCGTGATCCGCGTTTGCAGAAATTTATTTTAGTCAATCAGGCTACAGCGGGTGTAAACAATACTGTTATTACTACAGCAAGCGACGGAAGCACAAATGACGCGCTGAACAAAGTAGGCACATCGACGCGAACAGGCTATTATATGAAAAAATTATTGCGTCAGGATGTTAACTTAAATCCAAATGCAGTCAATAATCAAAGACACTATAAGCCTCGCATGAGATACACAGAGCTGTATTTGATTTACGCTGAAGCAGCAAATGAGGCATGGGGGCCATTGGCTAGTGGTTCTGCAGGATTTTCGGCTTACGACGTAATTCAGGCACTAAGAAAAAGAGCAGGAATAAGCCAGCCCGATTTGTATTTGGAATCTATTAAATCAGACCAGTCTGCGATGCGCAATTTGATTAGAAACGAGCGCCGATTGGAATTATGTTTTGAAGGTTTTAGATTTTGGGATTTGCGCAGATGGAATTTAAACTTAACCAGCGCAGCAGAAGGAATGAAAATTCAAGGAGGTGCCTATCAAAAAATTACTGTGGAAAATAGACTTTTTCAAGAGTATATGAATTATGGTCCGATACCATATTCTGAAGTTCTTAAGTTTAACGCTCTCATTCAGAACAAAGGATGGTAGAATTATTTCTATCTAAAATGTCTATTATATAAATGTATAAAAAAATGAAAAACAAGATATTTTTAATGGCCGCGGTTCTCTTTGGCTTATTGGCAGCATGCACTAACGATGATCAAAATTTTGATGATTATGAATATTCAGCAGTTTATTTTGCTTATCAGTTTCCTGTTAGAACCATAACTTTAGGAGAAGATATATTTGATACATCGCTAGATAATGCGCATAAATGTAAAATTATGGGAACCTTAGGCGGGGTTTATGAGAATAATAAAGACGTAACAATTGATGTTTCGGTTGCCAATTCTCTAACATCGAATCTTTTATTTAAGAGCGGAGGCGATCAGATTGTTGCCATGCCTTCAAATTACTACACACTTTTGAGCGATAAAATTGTTATCCCGAAAGGTCAGATTTCTGGAGGAATCGAAGTGCAGTTGACAGATGCTTTCTTTGCGGATCCTCTTGCCATAAAAAAGACCTATGTTATTCCGCTTCAAATGACAAAAGTTATGAATGCGGATTCTATTTTGTCAGGAAAAGCATTAGTTGCAAATCCATTAAGACCCTTAGCTTCCGATTGGAGTGTAGCTCCCAAAGACTATGTTTTTTACGCGATTAGATATGTAAATCCTTGGGACGGATTTTATTTAAGAAGAGGTAAAGACACTTTTGTTGGAAATAACGGAAACACTGCGCTTAATAGAGTAGTAAGCCGTCACAGCCAATATGTTGAGAAAGATCAGGTTAACAGGATAAATACCTTGTCAATGAAGACTATAGATTTTCCTGTTACTATTAAAGATAATACGGGAGCCAATATTAATTTCAATCTGGTGCTCACATTTGACGATAATAATGGGTGTACTGTTTCTGGAAACAATAGTGCTCAGTTTACAGCAACTGGCACAGGTAAATTTGTGAAAAGAGGGGAAAAAAACAGCTGGGGAAGCAAGGATCGCGATGCGCTTTATTTGGATTATAAAGTGAATTTTCAAGATTTTAGCCTAACAACCCAAGACACATTAGTGCTTCGTGATAGAGGCGTAACTGCAGAATTATTTACGCCAGTTGCCAAATAATTGAAATTATTAAAAGTATAAATTTAAACGATATGAATAAATTATATAAAATGGCGATGCTGTTCTGCACTGCTGCAGCAGTCTGGTCCTGTGCAAATGATAGTGTTTTAGATTTTGAATATGCCAAACCTGAGTCCATTGCCAATCAGGAGAAAATAGATGCCTATAAAGATTTAAAAACCTATGTTGGCAGATCGGGCAATCCAGATTTTAAATTAGGTGCCGGAATTTCATTATCAGAGTATGTTTCAGGTGGAATTGTCAAAAGGCTTGTAGATCGAAATTTCGACGAAATCACCATGGGGTACGAAATGAAGCATGGGGCAGTAGTTAAAAATGACGGCATGTTTGACTTCTCTGGAATAGATAAACTGCTGGCAGCCACTCAGCAATCTGGAGTGACGCTATTTGGGCATACTTTATGCTGGCATGCCAATCAAAATGCAGCTTACTTAAAGGGCCTTATTGCTCCTGTAATCATTCCATCAACAGGAGGACCAAGTTGGGATCTTGTAACAGGCAATGATTTTGAATCAGATAACACATCCAATTATCAGGTTAATTCAAATGTAACCATGGCATATACTGCAGCTGGCGAAGGTGCAAACGGAGTAGGCAGAGCGCTTAAATTAACCAATGCTGCAGTTCGTGCGAACGACTGGGAGGCACAGCTGTTTATAAAATTTTCTCCAGCTGTTCAGGCAGGTGAAAAATACCAGTTGTCAATGGATATCCGTTCAGATGTAAATGCTTCTTATCCTACGCAGGCACATGTAACGCCAGGAGCCTATAAGCACTGGGATTTTTTCGGAACAATTTCTTCAACGCCAACTTGGACAACCTATACAAAAGAAATTACCGTTTCGGCAGAGCAGGCAACTTGTGGAGTAATTGCTTTCAATCTTGGAAAAACGGCTACCAATTACTATTTTGATAATATTACATTAAAGAAGTACAATCCAACAGGAGGAAGCACAATCATTGAGAAGACTCCAGAAGAGAAGAAAAATATCATTAATCAAAATTTGGAGAAATGGATCTCAGAAATGATGAAAAAATGTGCTCCTGCCGTAAAAGCTTGGGATGTGGTTAATGAGCCGATGGATGACGGCAAACCTTACGAATTAAAAACAGGTATTGGAAAAACTTTGGCCGCAGACGAATTTTTCTGGCAGGATTATTTAGGTAAGGATTATGCGGTAGAGGCATTTAGATTGGCAAGAAAATATGGTAATCCTACTGATAAATTATTTGTAAATGACTATAATCTTGAATATAATTTGGACAAATGCAAAGGGCTTATTACGTACGTAGAGTATATTGAAAGTAAAGGACAGAAAGTTGACGGGATTGCAACACAGATGCATATTAGCATTAATTCGAATAAAGAAAATATTGCAGCAATGTTTCAATTATTGGCGGCAACAGGCAAGCTTATTAAAGTTTCAGAATTGGATATTGCTGTAGGAACTGCAGATGTGACCGAAACTATGCTTCAAAAACAAGCTGAAATGTATAAATATGTTGTAGATATGTATTCAAAATATATTCCAGCCAAACAAAGATATGGCATTACGGTTTGGGGAGTTAGCGACAGCAAAAAAGATTCTTCTTGGCTTCCTGGCGAAAAACAAGCTTTATGGGATATCCAGTTTACCCGTAAACCAGCCTATGCACGATTTGCAGATGGATTAAATGAAATGAAGTAAAGTAAATATATTTTTAAGTGTTTTTTGTAGCCCGATGCAATTGCATCGGGCTTTTTTATTGAATAGGTTTTGTTAGTTTAAAAAAGCGGCTAATTTTTTAACAACCGATTGTTATTTTGGCTTTTTCTAGCCTTTTTTAAATCAATATCAGTATAAGATAAATTGCAAAACCGATCATTTTAACTGATTTTAGTAAATTTTTACTGATATTTTATAGGTTTTTAAAGATTTTACGCTCTTTTTTCAATATTGTATTTTTTATAGAAAGTCGGTCAGTTAGCTACTGAATTATAATTATTTATTTAATAATTATTTTTAAAATGAATAATTATTAAATTTTTTAAGATAAAAATATTTTTAATGTTTTTATTTGTGTTATTTTTTGAGTTTTTTTTAAATAAATTATTAAGCAACCGATTGTTTTACGAGTTGTTTTTTTATATTTGTGATGATATGTTGTTTGTAAAATTGATTCATATTTAAATAGTCTTTTTTATAAAAAAGATTTTAAGCATAAACAGAATAAAAGAATACATATGAACCTTTACTGATTAAAAAAACAAAAACCATTAACTATTTAAACCAAACAAAAAACAATTAATATGAAGTTAAAACTCAAAATTGCACTAATCGGACTGCTGTTAGTTGGCAGTCATAGCATAATGGCACAATCAAAGACCATTCATGGCGTGATTACCGACCCTTCGGGATTTCCGTTGCCGGGTGCCAGTATTAATGTAGTAGGTACGCAAAATAGCGCATCGACAGATTTTGACGGTAAATACTCTTTAAAAGGAGTTAATCCTACCGATAAAATAACGTATTCTTATGTTGGTTTAGTTTCACAGACTATTACTGTAGGCGAAAGAAGCTCAATCAATGTGACTCTTGTTCAAAACACGCAAAATTTAAATGAAGTTGTAGTAGCCTATGGTACTCAAAAGAGAGCTAAGGTTACAGGAGCGATTTCTACGGTAAGTTCAAAAGATATTGCCGCAGTGCCTATTACCAATGCTGAATCTGCTTTACAAGGACGTGCTGCAGGGGTTACAGTGGTAAATGGCGCGCCGGGTTCTAATCCTACCGTAACCATTCGTGGTCTGGCAACAATGGGGAACAGTGCTCCTTTATATGTGATTGACGGAGTTTTAACAGGGAATCTTTCTGGATTAAGCCCTAATGACATTGAGAGCATCTCGGTTTTGAAAGATGCTTCTACAACCGCTTTATACGGTTCTAAAGCTTTTAATGGCGTTGTTATGGTGACCACCAAAAAAGGTAAAAAAGGCCCAGGCCAGTTAAACTTTAGCACTTACGTTGGCGGACAGGAAGTGACAAAACGATATAGTGTTTTAAATACGCAGCAATATTTGCAGTACGCTAAAGATTTAGGAAGCGATTTAACAGCAAGAGCGGCAGAGTTTGGAAATATCAATACCAACTGGCAGGACCAGATTTTTCAAACAGGAGTTATGCAGGATTACAACCTGAGCTTTTCAAATGGTACAGAGACTTCAACAGGGCGTTATTCTGCAGAATATATGAAACAGGATGGAGCTATTATCAATACGGGTTTCGAACGTTATTCTTTTAGAGCCAATAATACGCAGGATATTGGTAAACTAAAAATAGGAAGCAACATGGGGGTTTCTTTCAGCACGATTAATCCAGAGCGCAGCTCAGGAGGAAGAACTTTACTTGAGCATGCCATTAAAATGGCTCCATATTTCCCAATTTATAATGAAAACAGTTTAGGAGGTTATCAAGGGCCTAGCGCCATTGATGGAAATGATGCTGAAAACCCAGTGCGTGTAGCTAATTTGGGATATCAAAAGATTAACAACCTTTCTATTATTGGAAATATTTATGCAGAATTGGAAATTTACAAAGGTTTGAAATTCAGATCGCAAGTTTCTTTAGATTACTATACAAGTAAAGATCATACTTTCATTCCAAGTTTTCAAGATGGTTCTTACCATAAACAAGCATTTTCTTCCACTAACGAAACAAATTCTCAAGGACAAACTATCGTTTTCGATAATAGTTTAACGTATAAAACAACTATTGCTCAAAAGCACAACCTTGAAGTATTGGGAGTTATTACTAAAATTGACGGAAAAGGACAAAGTTTAGCAGCAGGAAGCAAATACTATATTTCAAACGAAATTGATCAGTTAAGATATAATGAGGGAAGTTTAGGGTCTTCAAATTATGAAGAAAAAAACTTAGGATATATTGCTCGTATCAACTATGATTATGATGGCAGATATCTTTTGGCGGTGTCAGGACGTAGAGATGCATCTTCTCGTTTTGGGGCAAATAATCGTTGGGGGAATTTCTACTCAGTGGCTTTAGGTTGGAATATTGCGAAAGAAAACTTTATGCAAAATTCTATTTTCAGCACCTTAAAACTTAGAGCTAGTACAGGAACAACAGGAAATGATAGAATTGACAATTACCAATACAGCGCTACTTTATTGGCAAATTACAATTATCCAATTGGAGGAGAAAATGCACCAGGTGTTTCTTTAGGTGTTGCTGCTAATCCGGACTTGAAGTGGGAGTCAAAACTGGATAGAAATATTGGTGTTGATTTCGGTTTATTTGATGATGCGCTAACAGGTTCATTTGAGTATTTCAATAATAAAAGCAGCGATATTCTTTTTGCAGTTCCTCTTGCTGCTTCTGTTGGATCTGCAGGCGGCGGAACTCAAATTCAAAATATTGCAGATGTAAAAGTAAGCGGTTTTGAGGTTTCTATTGGTTACAATGACAGAAAAGGAGACTTTACATGGTCTGCCGTTGCAAATTTAGGGACAAGTAAAAATGAAGTGGTTGGTTTAGCGCCTGGAGTGACTAGCGTATTAGGAGGTCCTTCTGCAAGAGCAGGTTTAGAAAATTTCTCTAGATTAGAAGTAGGACAGCCATTATTCTATTTTTATGGATACCAGACTAATGGAATTTACCAAAATCAGGCAGAAGTGGATGCTGTTTTTGGACCAGGTCAGACTGCTATAAAACCGGGTGATATTAAAATTGTAGATCGCGATGGCAATAAAGTGATCAATTCAGATGATAAAACAAACATCGGAAATCCGTATCCTGATTTTACTTACGGTTTAAACCTAACTGCAGCATATAAAAACTTTGATTTCAATTGTTTTATCACAGGAGTTGCAGGAAATGATATTTATAATGCAAACACTTTTGACCTAAAAGGAATGAATCGTTTGTTTAATGCCAGCACTGATGTTCTGGACAGAGCAATTGTTCAAAACGGTGTTGTAACAAATCCGTCAGCGACTTTGCCAAGAGCACAAGGAGCAGATATCAACTGGTCTTCTGCAAATCAGCGCTATATTGAAGATGGTTCTTTTACAAGATTAAAAAACATCGCTTTAGGATATACATTAACTGGAGATGCATTTAAGAGCTATTTCTCAAAAGCAAGATTCTATATAAGCGGACAGAACCTTATAACAATTACTAATTACTCTGGTTTAGATCCAGAAATCGCACGTGCCGATGGCAATGCAAATTCAGCAGGTATTGATTTAGGAAGGTATCCACAGCCGAAATCGGTAATTTTTGGAATTGATGTTACATTTTAATATTTAAAGATGATGAAAAAAATTAAATATATACTTATAATGCTGTCTGGAGCTTTAATCATGACTTCATGTGACAGTAGCGAATTAGAATTGACTAACCCCAATACTTTATCGCCTGAAACTTTCTTTAAAACTGAAACTCAGGTGCAGTCTGCTGTAAATGCTTCGTATGCAAATCTGCAGACAAGAGGGCTTTATGGAAGAAATCTTTTCTTCGCAATGGACCTTATGGGACATGATGCTTTAGGAAATCCGCAGTTGGAAGGTAACAAAAAACCTTTTCAGGATTTTTCTTTTAACGCGGGAAATGATATTATCCAATACTATTGGGAGTCTTGTTTTACGGGAATATCTAGAGCAAATTTTGTGCTGGATAACGAACAGAGAATCAATGCGCTTCCCAATAATGTTTTATCTCAGGAAAAAAAGAACAAGTATTTAGGAGAAGCTCATTTTTTAAGAGCCTACTATTATTTCCTGCTAGTAAGACGTTTTGGCGATTTGCCAATTTATAAAACAGGTACTATTGTAGGAAATGCAAGAAGCCCTAAAGCAGAGGTATACGCTTTGATTGAAGAGGATCTGGTATTTGCAACACAAAATCTTTTGCCAAAAGGATCAGAATCTGCAGGAAGAGCCAATAAAGAAGCAGCTTATGCGCAATTGGGTAAAGTATTATTGTACCAAAAGAAATATGACGAAGCTTTAGCGGCGTTTAACAATGTGACTGGTTACAGCCTTGAAGATAAAGGTAATTTTTACAACAACTTCATGCAAGAAACAGAACATGGCAAAGAGTCGATTTTTGAAATCGAGTTTGATGAAAAAAATGGAACTGGTGATCAGTGGGGAGCTGTTGGTGACAGTGGCGGAACCGGTTTTGATGAGTCAACGCTTAGAGGTCAGGAATACGGAAATCTTAGCTGGTACAATGTTTATCCATCAGATGGTCTTTTAGACTCTTATGAAGCAGGTGATAACCGTTTTGGTGATACTTTTTATGTGCCAGGATCAACTTATTTAAAAGGAGCTAAGGTGATGGTTCCAAGTAATTTTACTACTTCTGCAGGCATTAGAAGAGCAGGATGGAAAAAATATCAAAACTATTACAATAGAGAAGATGAAGCAACGCGTTCAAGCATTAACTTTAAAGTGATGCGTTATGCAGATGTATTGCTTATGAAAGCAGAATGTGAAAACCAGAGGAATGGCGGTTCGCAGACAGCAGCGATTGCTTATATTAAAGAAGTTCGTGACAGAGCAAACTTGGCAACGAATATTACAGCATCAAAAGACGCAGTTTTTGCGGCAATTGTTCACGAACGTCAGGTAGAATTTGCTGGAGAACAATCTCGTTTTGATGATCTTATAAGATGGAATATGGCAAGTACAGTATTGCAGGGTACAGGTTTTACTTCTGGTAAAAGTGAGCTATGGCCTATACCAAACAGAGAAACATCTTCTAATCCTAAAATAAAACCAAGCGATAACAATCCTGGTTATTAAGATATTTAAATTTTGGTTAGTTTAAGTTAAATAAAGTAAAGTTAAGTCAAGTTAAGTTAAGTTAAGTCAAGTTAAGTTAAGTCAAGTTAAGTTAAGTTAAGTCAAGTTAAGTTAAGTCAAGTTAAGTCAAGTTAAGTTAAGTTAAGTTAAGTTAAGTTAAGTTAAGTCAAGTTAAGTTAAGTCAAGTTAAGTCAAGTTAAGTTAGTTTTTTTATAAACAGCGCATTTATTGCGCTGTTTATTGTTTACAGAAATTGAATTGCAGAAAAACTGACTGCATTTTCGAAATTATTTCAATTAAATCAGATAAAATGAAAAATACAGGTAAAATTTTATGTGTGCTCTTTTGTAATTTATTTGCAATAAACATAGAAGCACAAAATCCGATTATCAAAGATATTTTTACAGCCGACCCAGCACCTCTAGTGCATAAAGGCACTTTGTATTTGTACACGGGACATGATGTGGCAACTCAGGAAGATACCAATTATAAAATGGCCGACTGGCACGTTTTTTCTACCATCAATATGAAAGATTGGAAAGATCACGGAGCTCTTCTTTCTCCAAGTGCATTTTCTTGGGCAACTGGCGATGCGTATGCAGCCCAGTGCATAGAAAGAGACGGAAAATTCTATTGGTTTGTTTCTACATTTCATAAAAAAGATGAAGTAAGCCAGGGAGGTGCGGCAATAGGCGTGGCAGTTTCAGACAGTCCAACTGGGCCTTTTAAAGATGCGATAGGGAAGGCGCTTATTATAAATGAAATGACAACAGATATGAAATATGGATGGGATGATATCGACCCTACTGTATTTATAGATGATGATGGACAAGCGTATATGTTTTGGGGAAATGGAAGCTGCAAATGGGTGAAGCTTAAGAAGAACATGATAGAATTGGATGGAGAAATTACCACTTTCACACCTAAAAATTATATTGAAGGTCCGTGGGTGTACAAAAGAAAAGGACTTTATTATTTAGTATATGCCAGTGCAGGCACAAAACCTGAAATGATAGAGTATTGCACTGCAAAAAACATAACGGGACCATGGAGGTATCAGGGAATTATTCAGGAGAATGTCCAAAATAGTTTTACCACCCACCCTGGAATTATTGACTATAAAGGAAAGTCGTACTTCTTTTACCACAACGGAAGTTTGCCAACAGGAGGCAGTTACAGACGTTCAATTTGTGTAGACTATATGCATTATAACAAAGACGGAACTATTCAAAAAATTATACAAACCACAGAGGGGGTAGGTTCCGTTAAATAGAATCTCATTTTGTTTTTTCGTACGAAGAAATACTATTTAAAAAGATAAATATAATGGCATATAAAAAATTAAGCATTAAAATTTCGGTTTCTGTGATGGCATTCGTGCTAACAATGCCTTTATCGGGAATAGGGCAGAGCAAAAAGAAAACCGCTAAAGCAGAGACTGAAAGGCCTCAATACAAAAATCTCTTTAAGGAAGCAGGTTATAGTCAAGATGAAATAGACAAGAAACTAGCTAAAGCCTATTTTGATATATTCGAAGGTCCAAACAAAGTATATTTTAAAGAAGGAGATGATCTGGGATATGTTTCCGATGTTAAAAATAAAGATGCCCGTACCGAGGGAATGTCTTACGGTATGATGGTGGCTGTCCAGCTCGACAAGAAAGATGTTTTTGATCGTTTATGGAGATGGTCTGTAAAATATATGCAGCATCAGGATGGGCCAAGAGAAGGCTATTTTGCCTGGAGCGTAAACCCAGTGACCAAAAAGCAGAACTCCGCAGGTTCGGCTTCAGATGGTGAATTATATTATATTACGAGTCTTCTTTTTGCTTCTAACAAATGGGGCAATAATACAGGAATTGACTATTACAAAGAAGCTAGGAGAATCCTCGATGCCATGTGGAAAAAAGATGGCACAGGCAATGTGCATAATATTATAAATATTGAACACAAACAGATTTCATTTGTTCCTGAGGGAGGTGGCTATAACTGGACAGATCCTTCTTATCATGTCCCTGCATTCTTCGAAATTTGGGCACTGTATGCTAAAGATGGACATGAACAATTTTATAAAGAATGTGCAGAGGTTTCTCGTAATTTTTTGCATAAAGCCTGTCATCCCGTAACAGGTCTTAATTCTGATTACACCGAGTTTTCTGGAGAACCGCATCCAACACCTTGGATGCCTGCGGGATTTCGCTATGATTCATGGCGAGTTCCCATGAATGTGGCAATGGATTATACTTGGTATGGGAAAGATAAAAAATGGCAGGAGGGATATGCGAAGCGCTTTCAAAATTTTCTTCGATCTAAAGGATTGGACAAGTTCGAAGATCAATTTAATCTAGATGGCTCAACCCCCGATTTTATCCTTCAAGCCGGTCCTGTAAAAAAGCTTAGGCATTCTATTGGGTTGGTAGCCACTTCAGCAGCAGCATCATTAGTCAATCCCGATAAAGAAAGTTTAGATTTTGTTCATGCCCTATGGAATGCTAAGCTTGAGCCTTACGAAGACGGTTACTTTGATCCCTATTATGATGGGCTGATGTATCTTTTTAGCCTAATGCATCTTAGCGGAAAGTATCAAATTATTGTTCCAGAAGTAAAATAATTTTTAAAACAGAAAACATGAAACAGTATAGAATTGTCATCTTATTGATTTTATCAAGCTTTGTTGGTTTTGCACAGACAAAAACAGCTTCAATTATCGAAGATTTTAAACCTTCAGTGGTCAATCAGCCAGGACAGGAATATCCAAAAGTTAATTCTCAAGGTTATGCACGATTTCAAATTTCAGCGCCAGAGGCAAAATCTGTTGTAGTGAGTCTTGGATTGGGAGGGGCCAAAGGCGGAACTGTTCTTGCAAAAGATCAGGACGGCTATTGGAGAGGCACTACAGAAGGAGCAATGGATGAAGGTTTCCATTATTATCATCTTACAATTGATGGCGGAATTTTTAATGACCCTGGTGCGCTCAATTTTTACGGATCTACACGTTGGGAAAGCGGTATTGAAATTCCGGCGCACGATCAGGATTTCTATGCATTAAAAGATGTTCCGCACGGAAATGTGCAGCAGATTCTTTTTCCTTCAAAAAGCACTAATACATCACGTAGGGCTTTTGTATATACCCCACCTTCTTATCATAAAGATAAGGACAAAAAATATCCAGTGCTGTATTTACAGCACGGCTGGGGAGAAGATGAAACGGCTTGGAGCAATCAGGGACGTGTAAACTTAATTATGGATAATTTGATTGCAGAAGGCAAAATAAAACCGTTCATTATCGTCATGACGTACGGAATGACAAATGAAGTTAAGTACGGAGGTTTGGCCAGTTTTAAAATAGAGCCATTTCAAACGGTTCTTGTAGAGGAATTAATTCCGTACATCGATTCAAATTTCCGTACGATTTCCAATCAGGCAAACCGTGCCATGGCCGGTCTGTCAATGGGCGGAATGGAAACGCATTCTATCACGGTCAATAAACCTGATGTTTTCTCTCATTATGCGCTTTTAAGCGGAGGAATTTATAAGCCGGAAGAAATTGAAGATAAGTCAAAGCTTAAACTTATTTTTATAAGCTGTGGCAGCCGCGAAAGGCCCGAATCAGTACAGTCTGCGGTAAAAACATTGAAAGATGCAGGGGTTAATGCGGTTTCATATATTTCTGAAAATACGGCTCATGAATTTTTGACTTGGCGAAGAAGCTTCAAAGAATTAGCTCCGCTATTGTTTAGATAGTTCTTAAAAATAAGATACTTTTTGGGGTGTCTATTCTGGTTTTGGATGGAGTAAAGATATGAAAGCCATTTTTTGATGTATGCAGATTGTCTTTGGGATTTCTTTCTGATGTTTTTTAAAAATACCGGCAGCTGAAAATTTATCTCGCATTTTAAGCGCCAGTCAATGATTTATTTAAAGGAAGGCTGGATTTGCTTTAGCTTGTTTGGCTGCAAAGTTATTGGCTGTTCGTTAAATTTGAAGTGAAAAATAAAACCACTATTTTAAATTTTAATTAAAATAGTGGTTTTTGCATTAATAAATAATAATGGATAAAACTATAAAGTTAGTATCAATATTAGTATCTATATATTTAAGAATAGGCTATTCAATTACGATTTTTTTGGTTGTTGCAGTTGAATTTTGAAGAATCTTCGCTAAATATATGCCTCTAGGAAGTTTAGTTCTTATAACATGATTAGTATTAGATTTTAGATTTTTGGTTTCGTATAATGGCGCACCAGTAATTGAGTATATAGTCAGAGAATAATTTTCGTCTGCTTGTGAAGCATAATAAATATTAAACTCTCCATCTTTTGATGGGTTCGGATATACTTGAATATTAGTATCTGCTTCAACATTATCTGCCAAAATAGCAGCATTGGCAATTTTTGCTGTAGCCCCTATTTTATTGAACTTGAATAACTGGCACGAAGTCCCGTAATATTCCCAAAGCTGAAGATTTGCCGTGCCATCCATATTGCAATTGGAAGTGTCCCAGCCTTTTGAAGTATCTACGGCTGATTTTACGCTGTAATAGCCATTGCCAACATCTGTTACCAGCCATTTTTGGGCATCATTGCTATAGTCATCCCAAAGTCTTATCGATTTTCCATTTGTTGGATCTGCGCTTTCAAGATCTATTACGCGTCCTGTAGAACTTGCATTTGATTTAAATCGCCAATAGCCGTTTCCAGCATCAATGGCAATCCACTGCTGCGCTGTTGCTCCTGATCTATCCCAAGGGCGAATCGCAGTGCCATTTGCATTAGTTCCGTACTTAAGATCTATTACCTTATTTGAGTTTGTTTTAAATTCAATTTCATAGACACTATTATTTATTAGTGTAGTGCAGTTTTGCGATGGGATGTTGCTGTTTGCATATGCAGAGAACCATTGTTTGACTGGTGCAGCACAAGCCTCCCAATTGTTATTGAATGCAGTTGTAACATTGTATGGATCTGCATTGGTTATAAGCCCTTCCGGTGCGAGCAGATTCCAGCTGCAATTTCCAGCAGCATCAATTCTTCCTTTCAGATTGAGCCCAAAACCGCTTGTCGTGCCAGTGCCCCAGGTCCCATCACCTGTGGGAGACCAGTCCGTTTCTGTTATCATAATAGGAGCAACATTTGCAATAGGCTGGACATTAGCATTCCAAGCGTTATTAAAACTGGTGGTGTTTTCTGCATTTGCTCCCCAATATCCAGGATAAACATGAACAGCATAACCAATATTGCCGCCTGTTATCAAATGGTTTGGATATCCTTGGTAATGGGATTGATATCCCGTTCCTGGTATCCAGCAGACATTATTTGCACCATTGGCTCTAATTTTATTTACTAAATCCTGAAAGTAATTATGTAAAGCGGCAAAATGTTCATCGCCCGTAGCTCCCCAATTTCCATTTGTCCCAAGTATTTCTATAGGCTCATTGGCTATTTCAAACATCACATTATCTACATTTTTTAAATTTGGATGGCCCGATAGATATTGCCACACAGTTCTTAGATAATTATGGTAATTGTCTCCATAGGCAATTCGATTAGGACATACTCCAGGAGGGCGAAGGACGACATAAAGCCCTCTGCTTCTAGCATGATTAATTAAAGGAATTATAACTTGATTTACATAAGTTACCAATCTGTTGTAATCAAAGCAGGAGATATCATTTTCTCCCGCTGAGCAGCCTGGCGTATTGGTCCAGTAAGGATCGATATGAAGCCTTATATAATTTAGTTTCCATCCATTATTTGTGTCTGTTAGTGCATCCATAACTGCATTATTATAGTTTAGGCAGCCTTGAACATTGTAGTTGTCCCAGCGGCATTGGCCATAGGAACAGCCATTAAACCACGGACTGGGAGTTATGGCAACGCCATGAAGCAAAACGTTTTTTCCGCAAGGATCCTTTAAATTTTTACCTTCAATATGCAATGGAGGCAGAGGCATTCCGGGCCAGGCAAATAATTGCATTAAAGGAATAAACATTAAAAATAGAAAAAGTAATTTTTTAAATCTTTTCATAACTTAAATGGTTTTAATTAGTTAGTAAATCTACTCCTGATTTAGAGTAAGTTTTTTACTGCTAATTTAATAATAAAAGATATTTAAAAACAACCGATTGTGTTGTTTTTTAAGAAAATATTTTATTGGAGGATTCTGAGTAAAATTTTGATAATCAAATTTGGAGCGGTCTATTCGTTTAGCTTTTGTTTTAATGCTTTATGTGCAAGCTTTTTTAAAAGGCCAAGATCGATTTGAAACGTGAGTATATAGCGGTTTACTTGGAAAATCGGTAAAATTTGTGAATTATATCGTTTATTTTTACAGCTTCAGATTAACACTGCTTTAGCTTTTTGGTCGTAGAAAAGATATCAGCTCAGTCTGTCGGAATGCTTGACAAAGCAATGGTCCAGCATGACTGAATGCTGATCAATAGCGATGCGCATTATATTAGTAGGGATGGGATTCGTTTAGGAATAAACAGAAATCATGTGAATTGTTATAATTTAAAGCAACCGTTTGTTTATATTTGAGAGGCAGCTTAGCCAATCATGCGGACAAAAAATGGGATTAAAATTTTCATGCTTGTTTAGACCAGATTAAATCTTTTTATAACTCTTAGCTGGTTTGTAGACAGACTTGTTTTTTCTTGAAAAATATTAGCGAATAGCTTTTTTAAAGCATTTAAGACAGCAATAGAGCAGGAAGAATCGCATATTAGGCTTTGTGGTGAAAAAGGCGCTGTTGAAAAAAAAACATAAGATGTATTAAAAAAATAGGACATGCCGGATTTGAATTAAACAGATATTTATTGCCAATTTGACTGAAAAAATATGAATAGAATTTCTTTTTTGCTTTTACTCCTTTTAAACTGTAAACTGTTCTGCCAGATACAAAATAGTTCAATGAATCAAATTTCTGAAAAAGACTATAAAATTCCCTTGGAAGATTCTGATTTGTTAATGCAAAATAACATAAAGGGAAAACATGCTATTCTTTTAAAAGGTGCAATAAAGAATTTTAAAGGGAAAAGCTGGAGCTTGTTAAATGAAGGGTTTTTAGGCAATGAGAGCATTAAAATTACGGTGGACAACGATGGCTCTTTTCATCAGCTAGTTCCTGTAGAGGGAATCACAAATTTATATCTCATTCTCAATGATGATGCAGTAAATATAAATGTTGAACCTAATAAAATTGTTACGCTGACTTGGGATGAAACAAGCTTTATAAATTCTGTCAAAATTGACAGTCCTGATGCGCTCACAAGTAAAAAGCTTAATTTTAGTCTGCAACTGCATAAAAAATTCAGAAATGCAGAACTTTCTTTATGGAAAATAATCAGTGAGAAAAGTTCAGATAATAAAAGCAGTTTTTATAATCAGATAAATAACTTGTTTAATGAAGAGTTAAGGGAATTGGATACTGCAGAAATAGCGCAGAATGTGTTTTTCTTCAAGATATATTATAAATTTCAGACCCTTCTGCTGGATATAGGATTGTTGGACACCTTCCGTCTTTCTCTTGATGGGACAAACAGTAAAAGTAAAAGTTTTCAAAACTATTATTCAATGATTGCATCAAATAAACTCCTGTCTAATGAAATATTCTACCAATGCCCTGAATACAGGGATTTTCTATATAAGTATATAAGCCGGGAAGAACTGTTTGATGACACCATGGTTTTAAATTCAATGGAAATGAGAAACTCAAAGGGAGAAATTATGGAGGTGCCCTATACGCTGACTAGATTTTTTGACATTCAAAATGATAAAAGCCAATTGGATATTTTGTGGTCGCAATATTATAAGGCATTATCCCAAATCTCCATCAGTTCTATTAGAGACTGGTATATTTCCAACCATATAATCAATTCTTTTAAGAGCCAGCCTTTTAATGAGGTGGAGCCCATATATGCTGACTTTTTGAAGAAATGCCAGACTTCTGTCTATAAGGATACCCTAATTTCCACATTTAAATATTACAGAAGTATAGGTGACGGATTTAAAGCGCCAGAATTTACATTAAAGAATGAGAAAGGGGAGATGGTATCCCTTTCCCAGTTTGCGGGAAAAGTCGTGTATCTTGATTTTTGGGGGATATCATGCGCTCCATGCCTGCATGACATTAAAAATTATATTCCTGATTTGCATAATAGATATAAAGGAGAAGATGTAGTGTTTATTAATATCTGCATCGATTCAAAAGAAGAAAAATGGAAGGAAGCTTTAAATGATTTAAAATTGGATGGCGTCAATGTAATTGCAGAAGATTTAACATCAAGCCAGATCTGCAAAGATTATCGCATTGATGCAGTGCCGCATTATCTGCTTATTGACAGAAAGGGCAATTTAAAGGAGATAAATGCTCCAAGACCAAAAGATTTATTAAGCAGAAAAAGCAATAGCATTGATGGGTTATTAGCAGAATAAATTAACGGTTGCAGTAGGTGGAAGGCATTCCGTAACTGATCATTCAAACATTAGCGGCAATAAAATAATATTAAATCATATAAAATTTAAATCATGAAAAAACTAGGTCTCTTGCTAATGATAGGGATGATTCCTGTAACTGCTTTTAGTCAAAGAGCAGCTAAAGTATGGGAATCGGATTCTTTATTTCTCAAACCAGAATCGGCACTTTATGATTCTTCGAAAAAGATAGTGTATATCTCTAATATAAATGGAGAATACCTAGCCAAAGATGGAAATGGATTTATTTCTAAAATTAAAACTAATGGACAAATAGAAGTTCTAAAATGGATTGATGGACTGGACAATCCGCAAGGAATGGCTTTATTTAAAAATAAACTGTATGTGGCTGATATTAATAAAGTTCTGCAAATAAATACCAATACATCTAAAATAGAAAAGGTATATAAAGTGGATTCTGCAAAATTTTTCAATGATGTTACATCAGATGCCAATGGAGACATTTACATATCGGATTGTTTTGACAATAAAATCTATAAAATATCTGATGGAGAAATAAAGGTATGGCTTGAATCTGATTTTCTTTCTATGCCAAATGGATTATTATCCAGAAAAGATGAAGTTTTAGTGTTGAATATGAAAAGCCGAACTGCTTTTGCGGTTAATAAATCGACAGGCAAGGCTTATGAAATTTTTAATGGAATTGATAATTTAGACGGTATTGTCCCTGATGGAGGTAACGGGTTAATAGTGTCCGGAGCATGGCAGGGAGAAGTGTTTCATATCGATTCAAAAGGAAAGAAAAAACTCATCATTGATTTAGGAAAAGAAAAGATTGCTGCGGCAGATATTGAATATATCGCAGAGAAAAAGCTATTGATAGTGCCGACTTTAAATAAGACTGTAATCGGATATCATTTGGAGTAAAATTATTCTTATCGCAAGCTGTATTTGATGCAGCAGTGAAAATGCAACATCTATGGCATTAACTGCCTCAAATGTGGCATTCTGTTTTTTCATATAAAGTTACTTTTAGTCCTTAATAGAAACTAAATAATAACTAAATAACATTTCATGAAAAAATTAAGTCAGGTTGCCTTAATGCTAACATGTGCTGTTGGATTTTCTTCTTGCTTTGAAAATTCAGGCACAGAGAAAAAACAGGATGGGATAAATGCAAACAAGAAGATTAATAAAGCCGCAGAATCTGATTGGATAAAACAATTTGAAGATACTTTTGAGACAGATATTTCGCTTTCTAAGTGGAAAAGAGTGGAGCGTACAGACTATAATTCTAAGTACTGCGATTATAAAAGCGCTGTGCCTTCAGTGCAATCTCGAGACGGAAGAGGATGCCTGGAAATTAAAACAACTAGGCTCAGCACAGCCAAATACCAGTCAGGACTTGTGAAGTCGCTTTATGAGTACACGCCTGAAAATAATACCGAATACAGATTGTCTGCCACGATAAAACTGCTGGCAATGGATGGAGCCAATTATAAGCCATTTGCGCAAACATATGGCGCATGGCCGGCCTTCTGGACAGTTCAGGAAGATGGATGGCCTACACATGGTGAAATTGATATTATGGAAGGCTATTCTTTTGCCCCAAATGCCTCCCGATTTGCCTCTAATCTTTTTTACGGAACAGCGGTAGGGGCAAATCAATTGGGAAACCTGGCAGAAAGGCAATATCCAGTAAGTTTTAATATTGATGGAAACAACGGATGGCATTTATATGAATGTTTTATAAAAATGAAAGATAATTCGATAACTGTAACAATAAAAATTGATGATGCAATTGTTTCGACCTATACCAATAGCAGCGTAGCTAAACTTAATTTGAATAATTTCAAAAAGCATAATATTGTTTTAAATATGAATGTCGGGTCAAATGATTCCAGCTTTATAAATCCTGATAAAATAAATTTGTTTACCACTGCAGTCATGTGGGTAGATCAAGTTTCGGCCTATAAAAGAGCGCTATAATAACCCTGCCGTTTTTCATATTGCTGCTAATAAAAAACACCACTCCGTTATGAGTGGTGTTTTTTTTGGGGCAGATGGCTGCCGATCTAATTCAAATTTGTTTTTTTTGATTTAATCTAAACCTTCTAAAAATCCGGTGTGCGAGCTTTTAACCGCAAAATTAGAATCGTACAATAAAGGCCAGTCATTGCCCGGATGATTCAGTTCAGTGCTGAACGGAATCCATGATTCATTATCTCTCATTCCCCAAATTGTCAAAGCGTATTTGTTTGCTGCCGGAAGCGCATTATAAATCTGCACCATCTCTTTATATTTTGCTTTTTGAGCCAGTCTTCTTTCATTAGTAAATGCAGAGATGTCATTAAACTGGTTTACCTGTATATCCAATTCCGAAACGTGGATTTTTAAGCCTTTTGCCACTGCTTTATTAAGATCTGCTTCTATTTGTGCTTTAGTTGGACTTAAATAGGTATTGTGCATCTGAAAGCCAACGCCATCAATTGCTTTAGCTGCTTTTAGATCATCCAGTAAGCTAAAAACTTTGTCTTGTTTGGCAGTATTGGCAGAGGTAGCGTAATCATTATAGAATAGTAATAATGAAGTGTCACCTGCAGCATTTGCAGCTTCTCTTGCCCATTGAAAGCAGTCTTTAACATAGTTTGGTCCCATTCGCTGCAAGAAAATAGTATTTCTCATGGCGCCACTGTCATCGACAGCTTCGTTAACCACATCCCAAGATTTTACTTTCCCTGCATAATGCGTAACCACATCGGTAATGTATTTTTTAACTTCAGCTGCAAATTCAGCATCTGTGCCAGAAAAATCTTTAAGCCACTGCGGCACTGCATTATGCCAAACTAGAGCATGGCCGTGTACATTAATATTATTGGCGTTTCCATAAGCTACAATTTTGTCGGCTGCAGCCCAGTTATACACACCGCTTGCAGTTGAGATCTGATCCATTTTCATTTCGTATTCGGCAGAAATGCTGCTGAATTCATTTTTTAGGATCACATCATAAGGACTTCCGTTTGTTAATTGTGAGGCTTTTATCGCCATACCAACAAAAAACGGATTGGCCAGTTTATTTACTTTCACCTTTAAAAAAGTGGGATCTTCAGGGATATTGCTTGTGCCTGTTGTAACAACCGCAATTACATTTGAATAGTCAGAAATCTGCGTTTCGTTTTTGGCTCTCACCCTGTAATAGTATTGCGTTCCTCCAGTTAGGCCTGTTACAGCATCATTTAGATCAGTAATTTCTTTTGCATTGTAATTTGGGACAAAAGAGGTGAAGTTTTCGGCAGTTGAAACATCCAGAAGATAGCTTTTGGAATGCGAAACATAATTCCATTTGGCTTTAAAACCATGATCATTTACATCTTTTGGAGCATTGGCAACCGGCGTTTCCAGAGTTTCAACGGTTTGGTTATCGTCATTTGAGCATGCATTTAAAAAAAAGACGAGGCCGGCCAGCATTAATAAAAATTTACTTTTCATACTGTTTGTATTATGGACATTCTTTTTTCATAGAATGTCCTTATTTATAGTTATTTTTTCGATTTAATAAAGAGGCCGTTTTTGGCGACAGCCTCTTTTTAAAGTTAAAATGCCAGATTAATTATTGATAGCGGATTTTAATGTTATCAAATTTAATGGCGCTAGGATTAGGGGTGTCTCCCTGGGCAATTCCAACTTTAATTTCGTTGATTTTAGATGGATTTAAATTCGCAGCTGTATTAGATCCAAAACCGTAGTTGTCTTTAAAATCAGCAATTGATATGGTTTTTGTAGTCCAGTTTACATCCGTAATTTTAAAGTTATAGCCATAGTTCACTCCGTCGATAGTATTTAGCTGGATTGCAAATTGGGCGCCCGCAACATTTGCGCTTACGTCAATGTCAATATAAGCTTTTGCAGCATCTGTATTAGAAGCGCTTAGGAAACTGGCCCCGCCGCCGCCACTGCTTCCGTTGTAGCCATTGGCAGTTGAACCTGCCCAAACCAATGTGGTGTAATTTCCAGTCGGACCTCCAGCTGTACTGGTGTTGAAACTTTCTACGTCTCCATAAGATGTCCAATCTTTTCTAAGGCCATTTCCGTCAAAATCAGATACGAGAATAATGGTTGCAAAATCAATTGTCTTTTTTGCTGTTCCTCCAGGTGTGGTAATGGCAAGTTCTGATCCAGAAGCTGCATCTGCAGGCAAACCGATGATGATAGAAGATGACGATTTTACCGTATAGCTTACCGCTTTTCCCGCCAAGGTAATAGAGGAAATATTATAAAACCAGGTTCCTTCGATTTCTAACGGAAATCCTGGAGTCGCAACAGCGGGAGTTGTTTTGGCAATTGTTGGTACAGGCTGTAAAATCTCAATGTTTTTAGTAACAGAGCCATTTGCAGTTGTAAAGGTAATAGGCTGAACTCCAAATCTGCTTCCTAGTTTTTCATCAAAAGGAATGGTGAAAATAAACGATTTGTCTGAATTGTAATTAGGATTAAAAGCAATATTGATAGTATTATCAAGTGTTATTTTTTTTAGCCCCGTTAAACCTTCTCCTTCAACTCTTACTTTATTGTTTGGAAAGGCCTGATTTAGTAAATCTCCCGGTTCGGCAACCATTGCATCTATGTTTGCGCTGGTCGCATCATCATTCTGGCAGGCTGTAAAAGAAGCCAGCATAAAAAGCAGTAGAATGCTATATTTTATTGTATTGATCATAGTTTAGTTATTAAAGTTAAAAGGAACCGGAGCTTCCAATAATGATGGATTGGTATCTATGGCAGACTGAGGCAATGGAAGTTCAAAATAATTGCTTCCTGGAGTTATCTTTCTTGAAACCAATTCTGTTCTGGCATCATCAGAATAAAAGCCTACTTCCTGCTGCGAGATAATCGCAGCTGCTTCAGCAAGACCGCGGCGTTTTAAATCGAAGAAATATTGTCCTTCTAAAGCAAATTCAATTCTTCTTTCATTAAACAGATCATCTCTTGTAAGTGCTGTTTTAATTGGTAATCCTGCTCTTTTTCTTACTTCATTAAAAGAGCTTAAAGCAGCTGCAGAAGTAGTGGATGGCGCTCCTGCCAATAGCGCTTCAGAATTCATAAGTAGAATGTCCGAATACCTTAGAATAATCGTGTTTTGAGAGGTTCTCATAAAGAATACATCGTTTCTTTCTGCAGCAGAGCCCACAATGTATTTTCTGAAATTTGCAGCAGTTGAAGAATATATTTTTTTGTATGTAAAACCGCCTTGGCTTTTTAATAATTCAGGGTAAAAATCGCCATCGGTCATAATGGTGTTTTTCTTTCTGATATCTTTTGGCTCAAATCCATTTTGCAGGGAAATTGATGGAAGGTAAACTCCCCATCCGTCACCACCGCCTGTAATTCCAGTGCCTCCAGGAACTATATACGCCTGATTGGTATTTTGAGTTCCCCATTCTGTAGCAATAGCTTTCCATTGAAGCGCAAACATGCTCTCGGCACTGTTATTATTTTCCGGACTGCTGAACAGGTTT
Source organism: Flavobacterium nitrogenifigens (assembly GCF_003254565.1). GTDB lineage: Bacteria > Bacteroidota > Bacteroidia > Flavobacteriales > Flavobacteriaceae > Flavobacterium > Flavobacterium nitrogenifigens. The sequence continues at coordinate 54,778 of NZ_QJRI01000160.1, read as the reverse complement.
CCGTATTCTTGAATTAAAGCATACTGATTACCGATAATTTTCTGGGTTAAAGCCGCACATTGGGCATACTCATTTAAAGTCAGATGCACTTTGGCTAAAATTCCCATTGCGGCATATTTAGTCACGTATCCTTTCTTTAATCCTTTTTCCGGTAAATTTTCTGTTGCGTATTCTAAATCCTGCTTGATGAATTTGTAAACATCTGCAACCAGATTTCTTTTTGGCTGTGCTGCAGAACCCGCTTTATTGATGATAGGCACGGCTCCAAAAGTTCTGACTAAATAGAAATAGGCATTGGCCCTCATGAATCTTGATATGGCAATAGCATTTTTATAAGAAGCCTCAGGAAGTTCGTTTTTTCTGGCTTCGACTAAACTCATTAAATTATTAGACTGGTCGATAACTGAAAACAAGGCCACATATCCTTCTGTAAGGATCGGATTTTGAGATGTCACTTGAGCATCTTTAAACTGCGCATATGCACCGTCAAATGTAAAGGCATTTCCGGCATACATGTCCCCTACGGCAATCAGGAATTTGTCGTTAAAGGCAAACCAAGGCTTAAAGTACAAGCTCTCTGCGATTCCGTCAAAAGCGGTAACGCCTTCAGGCAGATCGCTTGGCGTCAATTGGTTCTCAGATGGCGCATTCAAAAACTCATCTGAGCAGGAAAATAAAGACAGCAATGGTATAAGCATTCCCATCAAAAAAAGTTTAAAAAGTTTTTTCATAACTATATTTTTTTGTTAATGACTGCAAGTCATTAAGTTGAATGTGTTTTTATAAAGCTTAGAATTCTAAATTTACCCCTATGGAAGTTATTCTTGGCACAGGATAACGCCCTAAGTCGATACCGCTCAGTGTTATATTCTGGTCCAGGTTTCCAAGAGCTGGATCAAATCCGGTATATTTTGTAAACGTGTACAAGTTTTGAACGTTAGCATACAATCTTACTTTAGATATAATGGAATTGTCGAAAATTTTATTTGGCAGATCATAGCTCAAAGAAACATTCTGGATTCTTAAATAAGAACCGTCTTCAACAAATCTGTTCGAGATTCTTCCGTTGCCATTTGGATCATTAAGGGTGATTCTCGGAACATCGGTATTTTCATTCACTCCAGGTTCAAAAGCCTCCATGGCCTGTGTGCTTACGTTTCCAAATCGGTCTCCAAAGCCAGGATATATGCCGTCAGTATAATGGCGCGTAAAGTTGTAGATCTTGTTGCCTTGGCTTCCTGTTAAAGAAACCGAAAAATTGAAGTTTTTGTATCTAAGGCTATTGGTAATAGCATAGGTAAAATCTGGAATGGCATCTCCTATGGCCGTCTGGTCTTTACTGTCTATTTTTCCGTCACCATTAAGATCTTTAAATCGAATGTCTCCCACACCCGTTCCTGCTTCTTGAATTGGTCCGGCTGCCAGTTCTGCAGCATTTTTAAACAAGCCATCTGTTACATAGCCATAAAATTGTCCTACAGGCTGTCCTTCGGTAGTTCTGGTTACGTTGTATAAATCAAACTGCACTTTTCCCAACAATGATTTGCCCTGACCTTGAAAACGTGTCAGTTCATTATTGTATTTTGAAAAAATGATCGTGGTATCCCAGCTAAAATTTTCTGCAGCGATGTTTCTTGTATTTAAAGTAAGCTCAATCCCTTTGGTTACAATTTCGCCCGTATTCAAATAATAGTTAAGAGCACTTTGATTGGATTCATCGTTGATTTGTTTGGTCAGGAAATCTGACGAATTTTTGATGTAATAGTCAAAATCTAATTTCACTCTGTTGTTAAGCATAGCCAGTTCAAAACCAGTATTGAAAGATTTAAGAGATTCCCACTTTATGTCTGGATTTCCTAAATTGTCGATCGTTGGCGAAACCCCGCCAAATGGCGATGCTAGCAGCGATAAAATGGTCTGGTATCGGTTTGCCGGAATGTTTTGATTTCCTACAAGACCATATCCGGCTTTGAATTTCAGATAATTGACGCTTTTTGACAAAGACTCAAAGAATTTTTCGTTGCTCACTGTCCATCCTCCTGAAAATGAAGGGAAATATCCCCATTTGTGGTTTGGTCCAAAGTTGGATGAAGCATCTGCTCTTAAAGAAGCGGAAAAAGAGTATCGGTCAGAAAAACTGTAGTTTAATCTTGAAATATAAGAGGTCATAGACCAGCGTCCTGAACCGTTTCCGTTTAATGCAGTGGCAATATCACCGATATTCAGGTTGGTGAAATCTTTATTTAGGAAATCGCCTGTTCTGTAGCCGCTTAAATATTCATAATAGCTTTCCTGCGCTTCCTGGCCCAGTAAAAAAGTAAAATTATGCTTCTCGTTTAGCGTTTTGCTGTAAGTCAGATAGTTTTTGATATTCCAGTAATAGCTCTGATCTTGCTGTTTGAAGGATTTGTTTAAAAGTTCCGTTACGTTTCCTAAAGTGTATTTAGGCACAAAAGTGCTGTTTTTTGAGAAATTCAAATCGTATCCTAATTCTGATCGGAAAACCAATCCTTTTAAAATAGTAAAATCAGCAAATAGATTTCCATTGATTTTAAATCTTTCTGTAGTGGCATTATTGTATTCAGATAAGGCAATCGGGTTAGTGGCTTCATTTGCCGATGATCCCAAACCGGATGTTGGCCCAGCATAAGAACCGTCTGCAGCTCTAACCGGCAATTCTGGAGACTGTCTTAAGGCGTTCATAACCAATCCTCCTCTGTCATCATTTCTTACCACTTGCTGAGATGATTTGCTTATTGAGAGGTTGTTGCCAATTTTAAGCCAAGATTTTACATTAGAATCTACATTTAAACGCATTGCCAATCTGTTGAAATCTGAGTTTAAAACAATACCCTCCTGGTCAAAATAATTTAGAGAAGTGTAAAAGCGTGTTCCATCTTTTTCTCCAGAGAAAGAAAGCTGGTGATTGTACATGGTTGCAGTTCTGAAAAGTTCATCCTGCCAATTTGTGCCGTTTCCAAGCAGATTGGGCTTTTGATATTGATAAGGAACTGGCTCTCCGTTTAGCTTGTAGATTTTTGCCTGATAAGCTGCATATTGGGGCAGGTTTAAAACATCAACCGTATTGTTTATCTGCTGAGTGCCTAAATAGGTTTCGTATGTAAATTTAGATTTTCCCTTTTTTCCTTTTTTAGTGGTAATCAAAACCACTCCATTTGCACCGCTTGAACCATATATGGCTGTTGCAGAAGCATCTTTTAAGATATCGATCGTCTCTATATCTGAAATATTCAATCCAGACAAAGCGGAATTTTTAGTCTGTCCGTTTCCTCCGCCTAGAGCGCTAAACGAAAAGGAATCATTGTTCTTGTCTGCAAAAACAGGCGTTCCGTCGATCACATATAAAGGCTCATTCCCGTTAATGGAAGTAATTCCTCGAATCTGAACAGAGATTCCCCCGCCTGGAGTACCAGAGTTCTGCGTAACATTCACACCTGCGGCTTTACCAACAAGAGCCTGATCAATGGAAATAAATGGCTTATCCTGAATTTCAGAAGCTTTAATGGAAGATACTGCGCCATTTATGTCTTTTCTTTTTGATGTCCCGTATCCGATAACGACCACTTCGTTTAATTTTTCGAGGTCGCTCGCCATCACCACCTGCATATTGGGTTTAGCTTCAAGGATTAAATTTTTGTATCCTATATAAGTGAAAAGCAGCATTGCTTTTGGCTCGACATTATTCAATACGAAACTGCCGTCAAAATCCGTGACCGTTCCGTTTTTGGTGCCCTGTACTATCACACTAACGCCTGGAAGACTGTTTCCTCCCGATGTTACTTTACCTTTAACAGTTTGAGCGAAGAAAAAATTTCCCCACAAGCATACTATTAAGCACAATAGTCTTTTTAATGTTTTTTTCTGCATAAAGTTTGGTTGTTTAGTTTAAATTGAAATAATTAGTAATTCGTTAAGTTTTAAGAAAAACATTTAAAAATTTGGGTGTTTTGCCAAGAGATTGTTTTGAGTTGGGTTGGCTAAACTTTTTTCTTAAATATTTCTTAACGAAAGTATATTCTAGAGTTGTTGCATTGTAGAACAGATGATGCATATTGTGCAACAGATGATGCAAAAAGCGCTTCTGAAGCCCTGTAAATGCTAAAATGAATCCCTGTAGGCATTAAAACAGCTTCTGAAGTATTGATAATTTTTTAGACTAAAAAATATTGTTTGTTCAAAATATTAAGGGTTTAATTTTTATTTGCTGATTTTCAGCTGAAAATGTAAAGCTTCGATTTTGAAAAAAATCACTGACAAAAAAAAGAGCTTCGGTGTAAACCGAAGCTCTCTGCCATTTGATGTTTAATTATGGATATTCTGCTATTCTTTGGTTCTTTTTTCCTGAGTGGGCAAATGGCCGTATTTGATTTTATAGCATTTGGCAAAATAGGAGGGAGAAGTAAAACCTACTTTGAAGCTTATTTCGTTGATATTATTATTGCCCTGTTCTATGAGCTGTTTTGCTTTTTCTAATCGCACATTTCGGATAAATTCATTGACAGAAACACCCGTTAAGGTTTTTATTTTTCGATACAGCTGGCTTCTGCTTAAAAAGATTTTAGAAGAAAGGAGTTCGACCGTCAATTCAGGCTCGCTGATGTTCTCATTAATGAAATGCAGAATTTTTTGGATGAAATCATTATCCAGCGAGGTTGTTTTTTCTTTCCCCTGCTTTGTGATGCCGCTGTAAAATTTCTTAAACATAATCTGTCTGCTAGTGATAAGCTGTGCCAGACTCGATTTTAGAATGTCCAGTTCAAAAGGTTTGCTTAAATACATGTCAGCCCCCGAATCGATGCCTTCGAGTCGGTCTTTTACCATTGCTTTGGCAGAAAGCATCAATAAAGGAATATGGCTTGTTTTTAAATCGCCTTTTATGTTTTTGCACAGTTCCAGTCCGTCCATGACTGGCATAATGACATCGGTTATGATTAAATCAGGCAATTTCTGTACGGCAAGGTCGTAACCTTTTTGGCCATTTTCGGCTGTAATTACTTTGTATGACTTGCTAAGTTCCTGTTTTAAATAATTTCTCAGCTCTGTATTGTCTTCTACAATTAAAACGGTATAGGCTTTTTGGGTTTCTGCTTCAGAATTGGATTCGATCTCATCTTGAACAGGTTCAGATAGAAGTTCGTTTTTACTCTCTATTTTATATTTCTCATCGATGACCTCACTTCCTTTATATAGCGAGCTGCCTAGCGGAAAAGTTATTTTAAAGCTTGTGCCTTGGCCAACTTGGCTCTCAACTTCAATTTTTCCTTTATGAAGTTCGACAAATTCCTTTACAACCTCCAAGCCAATTCCTGTGCTTCCGTAATATTCCTTATTGAGATTATTAACTTGGTAAAAACGGTCAAAAATTTTATTCAAATCTTTTTTTCGTATTCCCGAACCTGTATCTGCAATGGTTATCGAGAAAGATGGAACTTTATTTCCGTCAATTATCAGTGCATTTTCGGTCTCTGATGCGTTTATGGAAATATGGATCGAACCATTATCAGGGGTAAATTTAAATGCGTTCGAAATAATATTAAACAGTATTTTTTCCAGCATTTTAGGATCCAGCCAATCTTCGAGCTCGTCTGCGGACGATTCAAAATTTACAGCAATGTTTCGGGCAGCGGCTTCTTCATAAAAGTAGCCTATAACGGCTTCTGTAAACGATACGACTTCGACTTTCTTGGCTTGGAGCGAAATTTTATTAAACTCCAATTTATTAAAATCCATAAGCTCATTAATTAGTCTGGAGAGCCTGTCGGAGCTTTTGTGCACTATTTTTAATTTATTGTGGATCTCAGGAGATATTTTTTTGCTTTTTAAAATGTCTTCCAGCGGATTAATGATCAGCGTTAAAGGAGTTCTGAATTCATGCGAGATATTGGTGAAAAACTGCAGTTTTTTATTGTTTAATTTCTCCAATTGAATGTTCTTTTCCTTTTCCAGAATGATAGCCTGTTTCGCTTTGAAACGGTTTTGATAGATCTTGTTAAGATAAAGGATCAGGAAAATTAAAATAGAAGAATAGATTAGATAAGCCCAAATGGTTTTCCACCAAGGGGGAAGCACCTTTATTTTCAGTTCTAATTGATTGCCGCTCCAAGTGCCGTCCGCGTTGGCCGATTTTACTTTAAAGGTATAATTTCCCGGAGCCAGATTGGTATAGGTTGCTGTTCTGTTATTTCCTACATAGTTCCAGTCTTTTTCAAAGCCTTCGAGATAATACGCATATTGGTTTTTCTTAGAATAATTATAATTGATTCCCACATATTCGATGGTAAAAACAGACTGCGTGTAATTAAGCGCAATTTCTTTAGTCTGTGAAATTACCTTGCTTAATGGCGAGCCTTCTTCATTTGGCTTTACTGATTTATTGAATAATTTAAAATCACTGAAATAAAGGCGCGGGGCTTTTTCTGCTTTTTTAATTTCGTTTGGATTAAAATAATTGACTCCTTCATAACCTCCAAAATAAAGTTCTCCGTTCCCGTCTTTATAAACAGCATTGTTGTTAAAATCGTTATCAATAAGACCATCATCTTTATTGAAGTTGGTGCTTTTTCGGTTTTTAAGATCAAGTTTTGTAAGCCCGGATCCGCCGCTTACCCATAAAGCGCCATTATTGTCTGAAATTATAGCGCGAATTGATTTTTCCTCAAATCCGGGAAAATCATCATAATTGGAGAATGTCCTGTTTTTTTTGCTGTAGCTAAACAGGCCTTGAGCATCTGTTCCTATCCATATCGTTTTGTCATTAGATTCATAAATAGATAGAATAGTTTGGATGCTATTGTTCTTATTTATGCCTCCGAACATGGCATCGCGCATTTTTGCCACTTTGAAGCCAGCTTCGTCTTTTATATTGATTTTATATAATCCTAAGATTGTACCGACCCACAAAACATTATCAGAGTCCACAAAAACTTTACGGATGAAAGCATTATCCAAACCGTTTTTGATAAACGGTTCCGAATCGCAGTGTACAAATGTGCTGTTTTTATTATCAAAATAATGAAGTCCTTTTATAAAAGTTCCGATCCAGATTCGGCCTTTTGAATCTTCAGAAAAACTGAAAATCCGATTTGATTTTAATCCAGGCGTATTTGCTGTATTATAGTTTATAAATCTTGAAGTTCCGTTTTTTAAGAAATAGATGCCGCGATCCCAGCTTCCAAGCCATATGTTTTGTCTGCTGTCTATAAAAATGGCTTGAATATCGACAGCATCCAGACCTGAATAATAATTTTGGTTTGTTTTGTTAACGTGAATGTAGCTTTTATTGGCAAGGTTATATATGTCAAGTCCTCCTCCTTCATTGCTAATGAGCAGGTTTCCTTTTTTGTCTTTTGCAACCGAAGTGACATAGCTTGTCTGCAGGGAATTTTCATTGCTGGCAAGCGATTCCAGCGAGTTGAATTTATTATTGGGCTTGTCAAAAACGCCAAGCCCTTTGTTAAAATATCCTAGCCAGAGTCTTTTTTCTTTGTCCTCGTACAAGGACCAAACCGAATTGGATTTTAAGCTGGCGCTATTGTACTTGCTGTGCAGGTACTTTTTTAGCACTTCTCCCTTATAATTTACAGCAAGCAACCCATCATTTTCGGTGCCGCAGACAATGTAGCCCAAACTGCTTTGCACGATTGATAGGATTTTATTTTTGGTAATGGCGTAGTTTTCAAACCGATAATTATCTGTTTCAGGCTTAATTTTTATCAGGCCGTTTTCGGTTGTGCCCATCCATAGGTATCCAAATTTGTCTATAACAAGACTTTCAATGTCGTTAGTGAGAGGTTCGCGTTTAAATCTGTCTTTATAAACCTGTTTGGCTTTTCCATTGGCGTCAATTTCTAAAAGCCCGTAACTGGTTCCTAAATAAATAGTTCCCTGTTTGTTTTTAACCGAAGATTTTATGAGAAAATTGGGTTTGTCGAGCACTTTTGAATGCACTAAAGAAGCCTTTAAGGTTTTGATGTTGAGTTTGAATAGCCCAAAACCGTAAGCGCCTAAGTATAGATTGCCGCTGTTGTCTTCAATAATTGTTTTTATAGTGATGGGCTGCGTGTATCCTTGTGTTATGGCATCCTCAATGTTGATTCGGGTAAAGTTATCCAAATCCCTGTTATATAAGCATAACCCTTGATCAGTGCCCACCCAGAGGTTATTTTTGGAATCTATAAACGTAGAATAGATAAAATTGCTGTTTACCGAACCAGGTTTGTTCTCGTATTTATATCCGAAATAATTTACGCCATCGTATCTATATAGGCCAGCACCGCTTGTGCCGATCCATATAAAATCATTTTTATCCTGAATGATGGAAGAAACAGCCCGTTTTGAAGCGGTCTCTTGTATGCTTCTAAACTGGTAGCTGTCAAATTTGCCTTGCGAGAACAGCGAGTTTGCAATGCTAAAGAAGCACATAAGGATATAAGTTGTCTTTTTCATTTAGATATAACAGTATGCATTATCCGATTTGTTTAAGTGGATTTTTTTAGGATATGGGAAACAATATTAATAAAACTAATTTGAACACTTATTTTTTTTTATTCAAATCTGCCATATTGCCAAAATCCTGAGTGCGATTATGAACCAATTAAGGAATTATCGTACTCAGGATATATAAATTTAAAGGATATTTTGTTCTTGTTTAGAGAATTATTCTTTGGATTTTATTTTTCTGGTTTTATTTTAGCTCAAATTTACCGGTAAGCCCATTATTGGAATTCCAGCCCGCCATAATATTAAATTGGCCGGGTTCTACTAAAAATTTGCCGTCGTTGTCATAAAAGCCAAGTTCTTTGTCTGTTAGGATAAATTGGACTGTTTTGGTTTCTCCCTTTTTTAATTCAATCAGCTCAAAGCCTTTTAATTCTTTTACAGGTCTTGCAATGCTGGCAACAGGATCATTTATATAGAGCTGGACGATTTCTTTTCCATCAAACTTTCCTGTATTGGCCACATCGACAGAGATTTCTATTTTTTCCCCTTTTTGAAAAGAAGGTTTTGAAATTTTCAGGTTTTTATAGTCAAAAGAAGTATAGCTTAATCCATAGCCGAATGGGTATAGAGGAGTTTTCTCGACATCAGAATAGTGCGACCAGAAAACATTATTGTCTTTGTCTGTAGGCCTTCCGGTATTGTACAGATTGTAATAGATAGGGCATTGGCCTACGTTTCTTGGAAAGGACATCGGCAGCTTGCCGCTCGGATTATAGTCTCCGTACAAAACCTGTGCAATCGCATTGCCAGATTGCGTTCCCAATTGCCAAGCTTCAACAATAGCAGGTATATGTTCTGCCGCCCACGGTATGGACAAAGGACGTCCGTTGTTTAAGACTAAAACAATATTTGGGTTTACTTTATAAACCTCTTCTAACAATTGCTGCTGATTTCCTGGAAGCGCCAATTCTGTTCTGCTGCGCGCTTCACCGCTTTGAAAGCCTATTTCGCCCAGCACCATTACCACAATTTCAGCCTCTTTTGCCGCTTTTTTTGCCGCTTCAAATCCGGAAAAATCAGTGGTATTGACTTTCACTTCGTCTAAAAAGGATTGCTTGTTTGTAGCGACATCAGTCCCTTTTTCATAAACTAATGCGCTGTTTTTATATTGCTGCATTCCTTCCAGAACCGATACTGCGGTGTTGTCATCAGCGGCGATTCTCCAGCTTCCCAGAGGGCTGTTTTTATCATTGGCCAAAGCGCCGATTAAAGCAATTTTAGCGCCCGATTTTTTTAAAGGCAGAAGATTTTTATCATTTTTTAATAGCACAATCGATTTTTTGGCCATATCCAGAACATCGTCGTTGTTTGCTTTGCTGCCAATATCTGATTTTTCGCGAGCTTCGTCACAATATTTATAAGGGTCGTCAAAAAGGCCCAGTTCAAATTTCACGCGAAGGATTCTGCGCACGGCATCATCAATCACGCTTTCCTTTACCGATCCATTTTTTACCAGTTTAGCCAGTTCTGTAACATATATATTCGATTCCATATCCATATCAGAACCTGCGAGAGCCGCTTTTTTAGCCGCATCGGCACGATCTGCGGCATAGCCATGTGTGATCATTTCGGCTATTGATGCCCAATCAGAAACCACAAATCCTTTAAATCCCCATGAGCCTTTTAGAATATCTCTCTGTAAAAAAACATTTCCTGTAGCGGGAATGCCGTTTAAGGTATTGAATGAATTCATAAAAGTTCGGATTCCTGCGTCGCTTGCCGCTTTAAAAGGAGGCAGCACCGTATTGTATAGTTTAGAATTGCTCATATCTACACTGTTGTAATCTCGGCCTGCTTCTACAAAACCATAACCGGCAAAATGTTTTGCACAGGCGATGATTTTGGTATGGTCAAAACGCTCGCCTTGAAAACCTTTAACTCTTGCTGTGGCAATTTTACTTCCCAAATAAGGGTCTTCACCGGCGCCTTCCATAACTCTTCCCCATCTTGCATCATTTGAGATATCCACATTAGGGGCAAAAGTCCAGTTTAATCCAGAAGCAGATGCTTCTAAAGCAGCTACGCCAGCCGAATTTTTAATGGCTTCCAAATCCCAGCTGGCAGCTTCAGCCAATGGAATTGGGTTTAAGGTTTTGTAGCCGTGGATTACATCAAAACCAAAAAGGAGCGGAATGCCAAGACGGGTTTCTTCAACAGCAATTTTTTGCACGGCTCTCACTTCTTTTACGCCTCGAACAGTTAGCATGGAGCCAACCCATCCTTTTTTGATATTATTGTATTTTTCTTCATTAGAGCCCGATTCAGGTTTAGGTCCGGTAACATCCCATGAACCGTTGTACTGATTCATTTGGCCAACTTTTTCTTCCAATGTCATTTCTTTCATTAAAAGCGAAATTCTCTCTTCTGTCGGTTTGGTCGGGTCAAGATATTTTTTTGTCTGTGCATAACTGGTTCCATAAATTGCCAGCAGTAAAAATGCGTATCGTTTCATTTGCTTTTTCATCATTACGGTTTTAATTTTATTATTGAGATTAAATTAGGTCACTTTCTAATGCTGTTTTTCTGCGCAGTTTATATTCAATGCCAAAAAATCATCTTAGAATGGCATGGGCAGAAAATTAAAGGCTGTAAATGTACTTTTAGCAAAGCAGTCTGGGTAATAAATTTGAAGCATTATGTGCGACAAATGATGCATTTTCAGCCTTCGAGATAAGCAAGAACAAAAGATAAGCGGCATTAGACTGCATGAGTGTTTTCTAAGCTATGCTTTTTATAAAATATCAGTGCAATGATAAAAAAGGAACCTAATTAGCATAAAACAAAAGGCGGTGTAAATCTACACTGCCTTTTGTTATGCTCTTAGACTGAATAATTTAATGCAGAGCGGAATTAATGCGCAGGAAATGGCAAGAAATATAGGAACCCTGATATAATTGAGCGTCTGCCAAAGGGAAGTTCGTTTTGCAAGATCCTTTGCAAGTGAAGGGTTTTCTGCTATTTTTTGAAAATCAATGATGTTTGGTGCAAAATAGGAAAGCGTCCATGCTCTAACTGCAAAATGTGCAGCAAATAAAACTAAAAGCCAGTTTCTGACAGGGTCAATTTACAGCAGAAAATAATGGCAAGGATAAAGGCGATTTCATGCAGAGAATGAAATATAATCCAGAAAACTTTCAGGCTTGCGCCTTTTCCATCAAGCAGAAGCTTAAAATTTTCAGGCGCCGATTCGGTCCATTTAGGCACAAAAACCAGAGTTTCGAAAATCTGAGCGCCATTCATTAAAAAATAGATAAGCGTGGTGATGCAGAGCCATATTTCAGCTCTAGTCAGGTAATTTGCAGTAAGACCTCCCATATTATTTTTTGTTTAAATTATCTTTTGTTTCTTCCATTATGGCTGTGGCTTTAATAAAATAGCTTTCTATAGTTTTGATCTGCTCTTCTGAAAAAGTGGCAAGCAATGCCATAGTTTTCTGCTGCAGTTCATCAAAAAACGGCTTAAGAAGTTTCATGCTGTTTTCGACATTTGGAACAATGATGACCTTTCTTCGGTCTTCTTTGGTGAAATGCCTTTCCACGAGCTTCATTTTTTCCAATCGGTCTATTAATCCCGTTACGGCACCTGTGCTTAAACCTGTAAGTTTTGAAATTTCTCCCGCGGTTGTAGATTTGTAGGGAAGAATAAGCCCTAAAATATTTGTGGTCGGTTCCCGAAAGCCCTGCTTTTCGTGCAATCGCAGCATGCATAAATGCAGATGCATCAGAATACTTTCTGCTCGCAGCCTGAAAACTTAACAGTAAATCAGTTATAATAATTTCTCTCATTTGCTAAATATCTTAGTGGAAAAGATAAGTGAATTATTGAAATAGCAGTTTGGCTTTTTAAAGATTGCGTTTTTTAGAAGAGCCGATGTTTTGTCTGCTAAACCTACTCTTAGGCTTTATAATGGGTATATCACGAATCCTTTTGCATAAGCTGCTTTCTGAGGTATTATTGATTTAGTATTTTGTATTGATAATATCATAAAAAATTAAGATATAAAATATTTTAATAAAATAAATAGCAGCTTTTTTTTGTCATAAGTTCTGTAATAATTACAATTAGACCCTTTTTTTGATACAAATAGAACCGTAGTTTGGCTAGTCTTTATTGTTAATTTGTTCCCTGTCTCTAAGGGTTTTTCTAAAGAGGCAAACCAGCTTATTAACTAATACCTAACCAACCAAATTATGAATGAAAAAAAAATGCGATGCATTAAAAAGCGCAGCTGCAGTCTTTTTAATGCAGGCATCGTAATAGCGATGCTATTGTATGCCGGATTGATGTCAGCCCAAAATTCTGACCAGAAAAAAATTAAGGGCACTGTCACATCGGAAACAGATGGCCAGCCTCTTTTTGGGGTGAATGTCCAGCTTAAAGGAACCAATCAGAAAACAGCAACAGATGCCGATGGAGGTTTTTCCATTACCGCTAGAGTAGGTGAAACGGTTGTATTTAGCTATCTGGGCTTTGTCAAGGAGGAAGTGAAAATTACCGATGCCGAGCTCACAATCAAATTGAAAGAGGATTTAAAAGCGCTAAATGAAGTAGTGGTGATCGGATACGGAAAAGCCAAACGAAAAGATCTTACAGGAGCCATATCTTCCATAAGCGGTGACGAGCTCCGCAAGACGCAGCCTGTTACTTTCGATCAGGCGCTGCAGGGAAAAGTTGCCGGAGTGGTGGTGCAGCAGACTTCGGGGCAGCCTGGAGGGGGTGTAAACATACAGATACGAGGCATGTCTTCCTTTGGCAGCAGCTCGCCATTGTATGTAATTGACGGGGTAATCATTGGGCAGAGTTTTGACAGCGGCAATGGCACCAATCCGCTAGCGACCATAAGTCCTTCGGATATTGAGTCGGTTGACGTATTGAAAGACGCTTCGGCAACTGCAATTTATGGTTCGCAGGCCACAAATGGCGTAATTGTGATTACCACCAAAAGAGGCAAGGAAGGAGCTCCTAAAATAACCTATGAGGTTTCAACAGGATTCCAAGAGCTTATCAAGCAGTATCCGACCATGGATTTAAGGGAATATGCCACATTTATTAATCAGAGAGCGGCAGTATGGGGTTTTGATGATAGGCCGGAGTTTGCCAATCCAAAATATTTAGGTAAGGGCACCAATTGGCAGGAAGAATTGTTTCGCAAAGCCCCTATGGTGAATCATGTCCTAACTTTAAGCGGAGGTTCTGAAAAAACGCAGTATCTGCTTTCAGGATCGTATTTTAATCAGGAAGGTATAGCCTTGGGATCTGAATTTACAAGAGCATCAGTGCGATTGAATCTGGACAACAAGACAACCAGCTGGCTAAAGCTAGGAACCAGCCTGCAGCTGACCCACATTGATGAGAATGTGAACTCTACCGGATCAAACGTTATTCAGGAAGCGCTAAGCCAGACACCGGACATTCCCGTGAGAAATGCCGATGGAAGCTTTGCAGGGGAAGAAAGCAGCGAAGGATGGATTGCAAAGCGTGTAAATCCTTATGCACTGGCGCTTATCAATAAAAATAATCCAAAGAGAAATCAGTTTTTTGGCAATTTTTATATCGATATCGCTTTCACAAAAGACTTTTCTTTCCGTAATGAGATCTCAGGTAATTTCCTCTATAAGACAGAAGACAGGTTTAGCCCGACCTATAAATTCGGACTAGCCGAAAAAGTGACCAATGAAGCTTTTTACTCTTACAATCAGGATTATTTTACCACATTTAGAAGTTTCTTCACCTACTCAAAAGTCTTTAATAAAAAATATAATTTCAATGCCCTTTTAGGACATGAGGCGCAGCTTACACAGTTTGAAAATGTTTCTGCGGGCAGAAGAAATTTCATTTCCAACAATGTGACCAATATCGGAAGCGGCGATATGACCACTGCAACCAATGGAGGCACCAAAGGGGACAGCGCACTGGAATCCTATTTTGGGCGTTTGAATTTCATCTATGATGACAGATACCTTTTTACGGCAAATATCCGTGCTGACGGCTCATCAAAATTTGCACCTGACAACCGCTGGGTAACCACATATTCTGGAGCGTTTGCATGGAAATTAAACAATGAGAAATTCTTAAAAGGCTCTAAAATAGTCAATGAATTGAAATTGAGAACAGGATATGGACTTACCAACAATCAAAATGTCAGAAACAATGCCTACCTGTCAACCTTAGAATCGGTATCAACAGGGCTTTCAGGCAACGCGCAAATGACTACCAATATTGCAAATCCCGCAGTGGAATGGGAAAAAACCAAATACGGAAATATAGGGCTTGATGCCGCGCTGTTTGGATGGAAGCTTAATCTATCTGTTGATGTTTATAACCGCATGACTGATGGACTATTGATGCAGATTCCTCTTCCGCTATATTCAGGTACCATTGTGGGGTATTCTCCCGGAGCCATCAATGCCCCATATGTAAATATTGGACAGGTCCGCAACAGAGGTATAGATCTTCATTTGAGCTCAAAAAATATGGAGCGTGGAGATTTTACATGGACTACGGATTTTACTTTATCCCACAATAAAAATAAAGTGATGAAATTAAATACAGACGGAGCTTTCCTTCCAGGATACTATGGAGGAGATGTTGTGTCTAGAACTGTAGTTGGCGGTTCCATTGGAGCATTCTACGGTTACAAAGTAGATGGCGTATTTGCTACGGCAGAAGATTTTAAAAACCATGCACTGCCAACCAATACTGACGGAACAGTGCTGCCGATTACTCCCAATTCGGGCGGTGTATGGTATGGAGACCTTAAATTCAAAGATCTTAACGGAGATGGCGTGATCACTGAAAAAGATCAGACATTTTTAGGATCGCCTGTTCCGCAATTTCAGTTTGGACTTGGGAATACTTTCACCTACAAAGGTTTTGATCTGAATATTTTCTTTACAGCCAACCAGGGAAGCGAGGTCGTGAACGGAATGAGAATCAATGGAGACAATCCGCTTACCAATAACGGCTATTTGAAGTCTTTAAAAGATCACGCTGTATTGGCCTTAATTGATCCTAACGGTTCAGCTTCAGATGTCAATAACGTGTATGTGACCAATCCGGAAACTTCTATTGTGGGATTGAAAAATAATGACAGCAACAGAAACAACCGTTTTTCTGACCGATATGTGGAGAACGGTTCCTTTATAAGATGCCGAAACATGACTTTAGGCTATTCTTTTCCAAGTGAGATGATGAAGAAAATTCATATAAGCTCCCTTAGGCTGTATGTGAATGTCAACAATCCTTTTTTAATTACCAGCTATACGGGAATGGATCCGGAGGTGGGTTCATGGAATCCTCTGCAGGCGGGAATTGACAATGGTTTCTATCCGCAATCCCGAAGCTTTACATTTGGACTTAATCTGGGATTAACTAACTAAAAAATGAAACAGAACAATATGAGGTCTATTTATAAAAATATCATTTTAAGCCTGCTGGCTTCAGCAGTGCTTGCTGGATGCCAAGACGATTTTCTTGATCGTCCGTCGCAATCAGAAATAAGTACAGAGAACTTTTACCAGACAAAAGAGGAGCTTCGTTTGGCTACTGCTGCCTTGTATGGAGGAAGAATATGGGCACAATGGAATAATACGGCTTATCTGCCTTTAGGAGATATATTAAGCGGCAATCTTATTCTGCAGTATCAGGGTTCCGATCTGGTGCAGCTCAATACTTTTACCCTTTCGGGATCCAATGCACGACTGACAACGGGGTGGGCGGCACTTTACATTATCGTGGCACACTGCAATACGACTATTAATGCCATTAATGAGAGAACCCCATCAACAGTTTCAGCTGCAGATAAAAATGCGGCGATAGCCGAGGCAAGATTCATACGTGCCATGGCTTACTATCATTTGGCCATGCTTTGGGGAGAAGTGCCTATTATAGAAGATAATACCAAACTGATAAAATCGCCTCTAATCAATAAAAATAAAATAGAGGATGTGTACAGATTTGTAATTGAGGATTTAACTTTTGCGGCGGAAAAACTGCCTAAAACCGATCAGCCGGGCCGAGTTACATCATGGTCTGCCAAAGGAATGTTAAGCAAGGTTTATCTGACTAGAGCGGGAGTTGGCCAGCCGGGAGGAAGCCGCAATCAGGAGTATTTAAATCTGGCAAAGACCTATGCCAAAGATGTCATTGCAAATAGCGGGCTAAGCCTGCTGCCTAGTTATGCAGATCTTTTTAAGACCAAGTTTAACGACAATCAGGAATCGCTTTTTGCGCTGCAGTGGTCTGCCACTACCGAATGGATGCAGGGCAATCATCTGCTGACCTATTCGCCGAGCAATGACATTAATCCTCAAAAAGGGGGCGCTTGGGGTTCTCCAGGCGTGAGCTACGATTTGTATTTAGCCTATACAGAGAAGGATTCTATCCGACGCAAAGCGAGCTTTATGCTGCCAGGAGACCATTATCCTGAGCTTAATGCTGCGGGAGGCGGTTATACGGCTGCTTCTCCTGGAATGAAAAAGCATATCATAGGCAATGAAGCCGACAATAATTCTCCTGCTATGTCTTATTTGGGATCTATCGAGCATAATGCCCTTCTCAGACTTGCAGATGTATATCTGGTATATGCCGAAGCAGTGCTTGGAAATGATGTTTCAACAAGTGATGCCGATGCGCTCCTATATTTTAATAAGGTAAGAACGCGCGCAGGTGTGGATCCTCTTACCTCGATTAATGAAGATATCATTTTGAACGAAAGAAGGGTGGAGTTTGCCTGCGAGGGGCAATATTGGTATGATTTGGTAAGGCTCTCGTATTATAACCCCCAAAAAGCAGTGCAGCTTTTAAGTGATCAGCAGAGAGTATTGTTTGATTATAATAAGGATTCAAAAACAGCAACGCCAAACGATCCTATCGGAACGATATCGCCTGCAACCTCTGCCACTTTTACCCTGCAGCTTCCAACGACAGAAGTTGTAGTGAATCCTAAACTAAATGAACCGTCAGTTCCATACTATAAATAATGACAGTTATGAAAAAAATAATAGACAATAGTTTTGCACGTCTTTTTTTTGCAAGCATGATGCTTGTGGCGGCAATGTTTGTGTCCTGCAACAATGATGAAGATTCAGGTTCTGGGCCGGAGATCACAGAAGTGCGCAATTATGCGGCGGCTCCTAATGACACATTGGTTAATAAACTGGTTCCGGGACAGTGGGTTGTCCTAAAAGGATCCCATTTAAAGGATGCCGTAAAGATTGCCTTCAATGGTATAGCGGTCGATTTTAATGGCGGGCTGTTTGCAGACAATTATGCAGTTGTACAGGTGCCAGCAGTGATTCCATTTCCTTCTGTTGCTGAAAATGATTTAAACACCATTGAGCTTGTCACTCCAAGTGGAAAAGTGGTTTTTGATATTGATATTGTAGCTGGACCTCCCGCTCTGGATCGCATATCAAATGAAAATGCTCTGCCGGGAGAAGAGGTGGTTGTGTACGGAACAAATTTGTTCCATATCAGCGAACTGATTTTTGCAGGCGTGTCAGTACAGGAATTTACAGGTTCAGATGACGGAACATCAGTCAGTTTTATAATGCCTAGTATTGCGACAAGCGGGCCTTTAAAAATAACAACAGAGTCAGGTAAAATTCTTACCGCATTTAATGTGAATGATAAAACAACTGGTGTGATATCAAATGCAGATAATATCTTCAATTGGCCATATTGGGGAGGTGCGCAAGTTGTTAGTGGCGCGGGTAATTCTAATTTTCATGGAGGAAATGTAACGAATTTCTTTGTTATGGATTTTGCTTCTTTATCCGCTGGAGAGGGGCAATCTTGGAGCCATGCGGTCAGAATTGATCAAACACAATGGATACCTGCCGAAAATCTTTCAGATCCTGTTGATAATTGGGCTTTAAAATTTGAAATAAACGTTCCAAATCCTTGGTTGGGCGGTTCTATAATGGTTGCTACCTCAACAGGAAATTATTTAGCAAGATATGAGCCTTGGCAAGGTTCTCCAACAGGTTTTAAAACAACAGGCTGGCAGACTGTAACGATTCCTTTTGCAGAGTTTCGTGATGGAGGAAATGGAAAAGGTGACATCGTGAAAAATATTACAGCCCTGATTGGAGCAGAAGGAAAATCCGATTGTCAGATATATCTGCATAATTACGGGGCATCAAATATAGCTTTTAAAGCTGCTTTTGATAATATCAGAGTGGTAAAAATTATTAATGAGTAAAGCAATTAAAGAATTAAGCCTGCGGATATTCTAAATGCTTGAATTTTTTCGCAGGGTTTAAATAAAATTCATTAATTCTAAAATAAATAAAATGAAACATAAATTTTTATATCAGATGCTGCTGCTCTTTATGATCAGCGCATCTTCATTTAGCTGTTCTAAAAATGCAGATGAAGAGCCGTTTTTGACGGTCTCGTCAGAATCAGTTTCTTTTATGCCCGAAGGAGGCACATCTGAACCAATTAGCATTGAAGCAAACAGTAGATGGACTATAACAAATTCAGCCTCATCTTGGCTGCAGTTGAGCAAATTAAGCGGGGTTCAAGGCACGGAGAAGACCTCATTTACAGCCTCTGCCAATAACAGCGGAGTTAGCCGTTCGGCTGTGCTGACTGTTACAGCAGATAACGGACAGGCCAGGCGCATAACAGTAACGCAAACCGGCAATTTGTATCCAAGTTATAATTTATCTCCAAAGCCGGCTGATGCTATAGGGATGGGCACAGCGGTTGAATTGGCTGCCAAATTTAAACTGGGATGGAACATTGGGAATACATTCGAAGCGCCAGGCGGTGAAACCGGTTGGGGTAGTCCAGTGATCACAGAGGAATATGTAAAAGCTGTAAAGCAATTGGGTTTCTCTGCCATTCGCATACCCTGCGCCTGGAATTTTCATCTTGACAACGAAGCTACCGCACATCTTGATCAAAATTGGATCAAAAGGGTAAAAGAGGTTGTAGGCTATTGTGTGAATAATGACATATATGTTATGCTTAATATCCATTGGGACGGCGGATGGCTGGAAAAAAACATCACTAAAGCAAAGCAGGAGGCTGTCAATGCCAAACAAAAAGCATTATGGGAGCAAATCGCTACCGCAATGCGTGATTTTGACGAGCACTTGATGTTTGCCAGCGCTAACGAACCGGATGCTAAGAATGATGAGGAGATGGCAGTATTAGCATCATACCACCAGACGTTTGTTCAAGCTGTTCGCTCTACAGGCGGAAGAAACAGTCACCGAGTTCTTATCGTTCAAGGTCCTCAAACAAATCCTGGATTGACATTTGACCTGATGGACACGCTTCCTACAGATCAGGTGCCAAATCGCCTTATGGTTGAGGTGCATAACTATACGCCATCACAATTTTGTATCGGGAATAAAGATGAGAGCTGGGGCAAATTGATTTACTACTGGGGTAAAGGCCATCATTCAGCCATTGAACCTGAGCGTAATGCCACATACGGAGAAGAGGACGAGATAATTGCTGATTACAACAAGATGAAAACTAAATTTGTTGATAAAGGGATACCGGTTATCATGGGAGAGTATGGCGCTTACAGACGTAGCGATCCTGCTTATCTTCCCAAAGATTTGGCCATGCATAACGCCTCGGTGGACTATTGGATAAACTTTACAACCAAAGAAGCGTTAACGCGCGGCATTAAACCTTTTTGGTGGGATACAGGAGCAGCTATAGACAGGAGTAATTTTACTGTAAAAGATCAACGTACGATAGATGCCATTAAAGCAGGGGCTAATTAAAATTTTAAGATAGCCTTCTTTCAAAGTTTTTTTCAGGATTAGGCATTTATTGGCCATTCCTGGAATAAGGGAATTTTTTGCTTTTACATTATGCAGTATGCTGCCGCATTTCTGATGCGGCAGCTCTTATCAATGCCAAAATGCTGAGAATTAAAAGTATTGGCCAGGTAAGAATAGATTGTAAGGATGATAATATTTTAAACTTTTAAAAACAAATCAAAATGAAAAAAGCTTACTTATTATGCGTATTGATTTTATCAGTTTTCGTTTCCCAAGCCCAAAGTGTTTGGAAAAATGTTCAGATTGGAGGCGCAGGTTTTGTTACCGGCATTATTCCAAGTAAAACAGATGCCAATTTAAAATACGCCCGTACAGATGTGGGGGGAGCCTATCGATGGGATTCATCCAGCAGCAGATGGATACCTTTGTTGGATTGGACCAGTGTAGACCAGCTGGGGTATCAGGGAGTGGAATCATTGGCTATCGACCCTCAGAATAATAATGTGGTATATATGCTGGTGGGAACCGATTATTTTAATGGGCAGAAAACAGCGATTTTAAAATCAACCGACAGAGGGGCCAATTTTACTGAAACTATAGTAACCTCACAATTTAAGGCGCATGGAAACGGTATGGGAAGATCTAACGGCGAGCGATTGGCTGTAGATCCCAATAATTCTAATGTGCTTTTCTGCGGAAGCAGACGCGATGGATTGTTTAAAAGCACTAATGGCGGTTCGGCTTGGACTAAGGTATCGTCATTTCCGGTTACGGCAACAGCAAATGACAACGGAATCTGTTTTGTGATTTTTGATTCTGCATCAGTTTCTGGAGGCATCACCCAGACTATTTATGCTGGCGTTTCCAGAACCGGGGCGTCTAATCTTTATAAAAGTTCGGATGGAGGAAATACTTGGAACGCCGTTTCGGGAGCCACAGTAAATTATATGCCTCAGCGCGCAGTATTGGATTCCAACAGAGCTTTATTAATTACGTATGCTGATAAAGAAGGGCCTTGGAACCCTTCTTCAGGACAGATTTGGAAGCTTTCCAGTGCAGGGGCTCTAACCAATATTACGCCATCAGGCTTTTCGGGGCCTTTTGGCGGAATTGATGTTGACCCTTCCAATTCGCAGCGTCTGATTGCCTCTTCGATGAATACTTATATGGCGCAGTATACTAATGCACAGGGCAGTATAATTTATGCAGACCGCTTCTTTTTAAGCACAGATGGCGGCGCATCATGGAGAGATCTGGTTGGAAATTCAGGAATCAACGTATTGGACAATGGCTGTACTTGGATTTCAGGATCTTCAGCATCCATTCACTGGACTGGCGATATCAAATTTAATCCTTTTAATACCAATAAGGCAAGCGTAATATCTGGAAACGGTATTTTTACCTGTGATGATCTTAATGCATCAAAAACCTCGTGGAAGTTTGATGCTATTGGCCTTGAAGAGAGCGTTCCACTAGGTTTAATAAGCATTCCTGGCGGACCTTTAATGAGTGTTATTGGAGATTATGATGGATTTAAGCATACTGATGTTTCGGTATATGCGCCGCAGTATAAGCCAGCAATGGGAACCACATCTGGATTGGCTTATGCATCAGGAAATACCAATAAAATTGTAAGACTTGGAGAATATATGTATTATTCCAACAATCAAGGAACTGATTGGACAAAGACAACCGCAAACTTAGCAGGACCACGCGGAACGGTGGCGCTTTCGTATGACGGCGCAACTATTCTGCATGTTCCGGAATCCTCCAGCGCTATGTACCGTTCCACCAATAATGGAACTGGCTGGACGACCGTAACAGGAATTAATTTCAATACAATTCCGGTATCTGATGCTGTTACGAACAACAAGTTTTATGCCTACAACGGAAGTAACGGAGATTTAAAAGCAAGTACAGACGGAGGAGCTTCTTTCAATACGGTTTCCAATGTTGGAGCAGGAGGATCTAGCCTGATTAGGACAGTTCCTGGGTATGCTGGGCACTTGTGGATTGCTAAGAATTATGGAGGGCTGATAAGGTCAGTTGATGGCGGAACTAGTTTTAGCACACCTTCAACAGCTGTAAGCAATGCTTCGGCAGTCGGAATCGGTAAAGCGAAGGCTGGCGCTTCTTATCCAACTATTTATATCTGGGGTACTGTAAGCGGCGTTACGGGAGTTTTTCGTTCTGTAGACCAAGGCAGCAATTGGACTCGCGTTAATGATGATGCGCATGAGTATGGAGGTACAGGAAACGGAAACTTCGTAATGGGAGACATGAATATCTACGGACGCGTATATATGAGTACTGTTGGAAGAGGCCTTGTTTATGGTGACGATCTTGCTGAAACTGCAGCTTATTACACCATTTCAAATAGAAGCACTGGACTGCTAATAGACGGAATGAGCAGAACCACAAATGGAAGTAACGCAGGACAATGGAACTACAGCGGAAGCAGTGCCCAGCAATGGGCTCTAGAGTATAACGGCAGCGAAGTTATGATTAAAAACAGAACTACTGGATTGTACATCGACGGAATGAGCAGAACAGCTAATCCATCAATCGCTGGACAATGGGCCTATAGTGGAAGTGAAGCGCAAAAATGGATACAAGAAGACGCTGGTTCAGGTTATTTCAAGTTTAAAAACAAGGCGACCGGATTGTACTTGGATGGTTTAGGAAATGCAACTAACGGAGCAGATTTAAGCCAATGGAGTCTTAGTTCAAGTAATAACCAGCAATGGTCTCTTACTGCGGTATCGGGCGCAACTTTGAGGTTAAATGCTAATGCAGAAAACCTGCAAGATCAAAAAATTACTGTGATCTGTTCTCCAAATCCGTTTACAAACAGCTTTAAAATTGAAATAAACGATTATAAGGAACCGATAAGCGTGCGAATTTTTGATATTAACGGAAAAAATGTTGAGTCTGCCCAAGTTAAAGACCAAAGCCAGCTGTCAATGGGGAATACGCTTCAGTCGGGATTCTATATCGTAAAAGTGGAAGGAACTGGAGGCAATCTTCTCCAGTCATTTAAAATGATTAAAAAAACTAGATAAATTAAATTGACAGAAGTCCTAACAGTAGAGTAATCTCTGTTAGGACTTTCATATAGAGATTATGTACCTGTATCAGCAGAATCTACGGTAAATTAGAAAGCCAATAATCTTTTGCAATAAAAGCCGAAAAGAAAAATTTAAAAACACGTTAGCTCAGGGCTAACAAAAAATAAAAATCAAAATGTATAAAAAGAATAAAAGAAACCAATTATTTGCTGCTTTATGCATCCTCTGCGCCAGTTTTTTACAGGCACAGCAAAAATACCAGTCGCCGGTTACAGAAAACACTGAAAAGGTCGCTTCGGGAAAATTTAAACCGACTTGGGAATCTCTCCAGCAGTATAAAACTCCTGAATGGTTTCGTAATGCTAAGTTTGGAATTTGGGCGCATTGGGGACCGCAATGCCAGCCGGAGCAGGGAGATTGGTATGGCCGATTTATGTATGATGAAGGCGGAGCGCAGTACAAATGGCATGCAGAACATTACGGGCACCCGTCTAAAGCAGGGTTTAAGGAGGTTATTAAGGATTGGAAAGCTGACAACTGGGATCCTGAGAAAATTGTAGCGCTTTATAAACGGGTGGGAGCACAGTATTTTTTTGCCATGGCCAACCATCATGACAATCTTGATTTATGGAACAGCAAGTACCAAGCGTGGAATTCTACAAAAGTCGGTCCTAAAAAGGATATTATTTCAGGCTGGGCTGCGGCGGCTAAAAAACAGGGATTGCCATTTGGATTAAGTGTTCATGCAGCTCATGCTTGGACTTGGTTTGAAACTTCGCAGCGTTCAGACAAAAAAGGGCCTTATGCTGGAATTCCTTACGATGGAAAACTTACCAAGAAAGACGGAATTGGCACTTGGTGGGAAGGGTTAGATCCTCAGGCTTTATATGCGCAAAACCATCCGCTAAGCGCTGGAAGCGAGCAAAGCATTACCTCTTTATGGGGACAGTGGAACTGGGATAATGGAGCCTCTATTCCTTCTGTAGAATATTGCGAGAATTTTTATAACCGCACGATGGATTTAATCAATATTTACAAACCGGACCTTCTTTATTTTGATGATACGGGACTTCCGCTTTATCCTGTAAGCGATGCAGGCCTGAAAATAGCGGCCCATTACTACAATACCAACATGGCGTCCCATGATAACAAGCTGGAAGCAGTTTTATTTGGAAAAGTGCTGACTTCAGAACAGAAAAAATGTATGGTTTGGGATGTGGAAAGAGGAGTGCCCGACCAGATTCAAAACGAAGCTTGGCAGACCTGCACCTGTATTGGCGACTGGCATTACAGCAGGGCAATTTATGACAACAACGGATATAAATCAGCCAAAACGGTTGTTCAGATGCTTATTGATATTGTCAGCAAAAATGGAAACTTGCTGTTAAATATTCCAGTGCGCGGAGATGGTTCTATTGATGAGAAAGAAATTGCAATTCTTGAAGATATAGCCAAATGGATGGATGTAAACAAAGAAAGTATTTTTGATACCCGCCCTTGGAAAGTTTTTGGAGAAGGGCCGATTGCTGAGACAAGCAATCCAATAAAAGATGCAGGCTTTAATGAAGGTAAGGCCAGCTTAACTGAGAAAGACATTCGTTTCAACCAGAAAGGCAATCTGCTTTATGTTTCGGTTATGGGAGCGCCTTCAGAAGATATAATCGTAAAATCTCTTGGCAAAGCAAAAGAAAACAGAAAAATAAAAAGCATTAAAGTGCTGGGAAGCAATGAAAAAATATCATGGAAACAGAATAATGATTCGCTGGCAATTGCCAAACCAAAAGTTATGCCGAATGCCATAGCGGTAGTTTTTAAGATACAGTATTAAGTCGCTGTTACAAGTTATTAATAATTAGGAACATACAAAAATGTTCAAACCCATTGACATGATAAAAAAAATCTTTCTCATTGCCGTGTTTCTTGCGGTTAATATTGCAGATGCCCAGCTGGTAAATGATTGGGAGAATCCAGCGGTTAATGGGATCAATAAGGAAAAACCCCATGCTTACGGTTTTCTTGCCGAGAAGAAAAAAAATAATCCAATGCTTAAGTCCCTAAATGGAATGTGGAGATTTAACTGGTCTGCTGATCCCCAGTCTAGACCGGTTGGATTTTATGCCAAAGATTTTTCTACAGATAACTGGAATGCTATTCTGGTGCCTGGGAGTTGGGAATTGCAGGGATTTGGAACGCCAATTTATACCAATGTCGCCTATCCCTTCAAAAAAGATATTCCGCGAGTAAGCGCTGAGCCCGATAAAGATTATACAGCTTTTAAAGAAAGGAATCCGGTAGGGAGTTATACAACAAGTTTCGTTGTTCCAGATAATTGGTTTGATAAACAGGTGTTTATTAATTTTGGTGGAGTCCAGTCGGCAATGTACCTGTGGGTAAACGGACATAAAGTTGGTTATAGCGAAAACTCTATGTCGCCTGCCGAGTTCGATATTACTCCCTATATAGAGAAAGGGGAAAATAAACTGGCCCTAGAGGTTTACAAATACTGCGACGGCAGTTATATGGAAGATCAGGATATTTGGCGATTGGCAGGGATATTTCGAGATGTGGATCTGATTGCAAGACCTAAAATTTTTATTGGAGATTATTTTGTAAAAGCAGTTCCGGATAAAAGCTTTTCAAAGGCAAAAGTTGCCATCGATGTCCGTTTGGATAACAGGCATAAAGAGAATTCTGCGGGCTTGAAAGTTGAAGCAGCCATAAGCGGGTATTCAAAATCAGGAGGTTATGTAGAAAAACAGTTTCAGGCAAAAGCGCCTGTTTCATCATCCGATAAAAGCACCTTTGCGATTAGCGCCATACTAGAGAATCCGAAACTGTGGTCGGCAGAAACTCCGGATTTGTACAAGCTTGTGCTAGAGCTTAAAAATAAGAAAAATGAGATTGTAGACAGAGCCGAATGCTATTTTGGCGTTCGCAGCATTGAAGTGCGCGGGGACGTATTTTACATCAATGGCAAAGCGGTGAAATTGAAAGGCATTAATAGGCATGAAATGCATCCGCGTACCGGAAGGTATATCAGCCGCCAAGTCATGGTGAAAGACATGGAGCTCATGAAGCAGGCCAATATCAATATGATACGCACAAGCCATTATCCCGATGATCCGCTGTTTTATGAGCTTTGCGATAAATACGGTTTTTATGTAATGGACGAGGCGAATCAGGAATCCCATGCTTTCGGTCTGGGGAATAAAGAGCTGGGTGAAGATCCTCTCTGGAAAATTTCTCATATAGAACGTGCAGTATCGCTTGTTGAAAGAGACAAAAATCATGCGTGCGTTATCTTCTGGTCATTGGGGAATGAAGGAGGAAAAGGAGAAAATATGAAGACAATGGCAGATACCATCCGCAAACTTGATAAGACGCGTCTGGTTTTCTCGGATACCCACAGAGAAATATCAGATCTTTATGATGACAGCTATCTGCATCCCGAGGATTTCAAGAAATTGGGCGAGAGGATCAAAGACAAACCCGTAATTATGCGCGAGTATGCGCATGTTATGGGAAATTCTGGAGGCAATCTGCAGGAATACTGGGATATAATTTATGCAGATCCAAGCCTATGCGGAGCTGCAATCTGGGAATGGGACGAGCACGGACTGCCAAAAGCTAAAGATGGTTCTCCGTTTAAGCTTACCCAGCATCCTGACGATTATGCATTAAAAGACAGTGAATTCTGGGCGTATGGCGGAGATTTTGGCGACAAGCCCAACGATGGCAATTTTGTCATGAGAGGACTTGTTTCTTCTGATCGAAAACCGTATCCGCATTATTATGAGGTGCAGAAAGTCTATCAGCCTGTCGTTTTCCAGATGCAGGATGAAAAGAAAACAAGCATTAAAGCCACCAATCGTTTTGATTTTCTGCCGCTTCAAAATTTCGATATCGAATATGAATATGTCTGCGAAGGAAAATCTTTGCAGAAAGGCCTTCTGAACTTTGGTTCTGTTTTGTCAGGCGCTTCTTCTGTTATTGATCTTCCACATCTTCAGAACGAACAGAAAACCTGTTCTGAGATCTGCCTCAATATTTATGTAAGGCTAAAAGACGCCGCACTTTGGGCAGAAACAGGCTATTGCATCGCCCGCGAGCAGTTTGTCATTAAACCTTACCAGTGGAAAAACAATATTTCTGGAGCAAAGACTGTTAAAGTAAAGGAAACACCTGCTGCTATTGAGCTTAAAACGGATGCTATGAATTTTGTTTTCGATAAAACCAATGGTGATTTGACAAGCTGGAAGATTAAAGATCAGGAGCTTTTAATAGGACCTTTGGAGCCTTATTTCTGGAAAACGCCAAATGACAACCAGAAGCAGAGCGGTTATTCAAAAGAATTCTCAAAATGGAAAAACGCAACAGCCGATAGAGTGGTTAAAAAGGTTGCTATAACTAAACAAGACACCTTGGCTACGGTAAAGTTTGATATCAATTTTCCTCGTATTGGAGCCAATTATACGCTGGAATATCAGCTCAACGGAGATGGAAAATTAGGAACAAAAGCTTTTTATAGGCCATTAAACGATACGATCGGACAAATTCCTAAATTTGGAATGAGACTGCGCATTTCCAAAAATTATAATGCCGTAGATTGGTATGGCCGAGGCCCTTATGAGAATTACCCAGACCGAAAAACAGCTTCTTTTTTAGGAGCGTATCACAAAGATCTCGAACATTTTATTGTTCCGTATCCAGCTCCGCAAGATAATGCAAATCGCAGTGATGTGCGCTGGTTTTCTCTTGAATCTCCAGACGGAAACAGTATTAAAGTAACGGGATTGCAGCCGCTGAATTTCCGCGCTTGGCGTTATGCAGAAGAAGATTTGGAAAATGCCAGACATGACTATCAGTTGGCCAGACGCGATTTTATAAACCTAAATATTGATCTAAATATACATGGTGTTGGAGGCAATGATTCCTGGGGGGCAAAAACAATGGAAAAATATACCAATTCTGGCAGCAAACCGTATGAGTTTGGATTTACTTTAGAATATCTCCAAAAGCAGTAGCGTCTTAGCTGCATTATTTTAGAACAGCATAAAATCAAATAACAAAAATGAATAATTCAATTCTGCATCACATACACTATTTAAAGAAAAGCATGCTGTTTTTATGCCTGCTGCTTCTAAATTTTTTATCTCTGCATGCACAGGAAAACGTAAAGAGAAAACAGCTTTTTGACGATGATTGGAGATTTTTTTTAGGAGAGGAAACTAAAGCGTCATCCGATAATTTCAATGATAAAGATTGGCGAAAGCTTGATCTGCCTCATGATTGGAGTATTGAAGGTAAAGTTCATCCAAAGAATCCTACTGGAGCAGGAGGAGGATATTTTCCCGCAGGAGTCGCTTGGTACAGAAAGACTTTTACGGTGCCAGAGAATTGGAAGACCCAAAAAACAGCGATTTATTTTGAAGGGGTTTATATGAATTCCGAAGTGTTTATTAACGGAAAATCGCTTGGCGTTTATCCTTACGGATATTCCTCTTTTAGCTACGATCTTTCTCAGTATCTCAAATATGGAGAACAGAATGTTATTGCTGTGCGTGTAGACAATTCGCAGCAGATGAATAGCCGTTGGTATAGCGGATCGGGAATCTACAGACATGTCTGGCTAATTCAGACCAATCCAGTTCATATAGCGCAATGGGGAACAGGAATCAGTACTTTCGAGATTTCTGCCAAAAAAGCAACGGTTCGCGTGGAAACAAAACTGATGAATGAAACCGAATCGTTACAGGAAATTACCGTTACAGCATTAATCCAAAATCCGAATTCCAATACCGCAGGACGTCATGAAACAAAAGTGGTGCTTTCTCCAAAGAGCGAAAAAGTCGTGACTCAGCTTATAAAAGTAAGTAATCCGGCACTTTGGAGCCCGCAGCAGCCTTTTTTGTATAAAGTCTTGATGCAGGTTGCAAAACAGAAGAAAATTATTGATGAGAGTATTGTCGATTTTGGAATCCGCTCTCTTAAATTTACAGCTGAGAATGGATTTCAGCTCAACGGAAAAACAATTAAGCTCAACGGAGGATGTGTGCATCACGATAACGGTGCTCTTGGCGCCGCTGCTTTTGACCGTGCAGAACAGCGCAAAGTGGAGCTTTTAAAAGCCAGCGGATTCAACGCTGTAAGAACATCGCATAATCCTCCATCAGAAGCATTCCTAGACGCTTGCGACAGATTAGGTTTGCTGGTTATGGACGAATCTTTTGACTGCTGGAAGATTGGTAAAAATAAATATGACTATTCAAACTATTTCAATGCCTGGTGGAAACGCGATTTGCAGGCCATGGTATTGCGCGACCGCAATCATCCGAGTATTTTTATGTGGAGCATTGGAAATGAAATACCAGAAAGGGAAGATCCTGATGCAGTGAATACGGCCAAAATGCTTTCTGAAGAAATAAAGAAAATCGATACAAGCCGTCCGGTAACATCGGCCGTTGTTAATGGCGGTAAAAATTGGGATATATTTGATCCTTTGATGGCTCAGCATGATGTTGCGGGATACAACTACAACTTAGACAAAGCGCCGCAAGACCATACAAGAGTGCCCTCTAGAATTATAGTCCAAACAGAATCGTATCCTAAAGATGCTTTTAAAAACTGGGAATTAGTGCAGAAAAACAAGTACATCATTGGAGACTTTGTATGGACAGCCATGGATTATCTGGGAGAATCTGGAATAGGACGCTACTATTATTCTGGAGAAGTGCCTGGAGAGCATTGGGAGAATGATTTTTTTCCATGGCACGGCGCTTACTGTGGAGATATAGATTTGATTGGATGGAGAAAACCTATTGCACATTATAGAGGAATGCTTTATAATGATAAAGAAAAACTCTATATGGCAGTTCGAGAGCCGGCACCAGAACCTCTGGAAATCAAGCAGACGTGGTGGTCGGTATATCCTACATGGGAAAGCTGGACATGGACTGAATATACTGGGAAAAATGTGGAGGTCGAAGTGTATTCCAAATATCCAAAGGTTAGACTGTATCTTAATGGCCAGCTTTTAGGAGAAAAGCAGACGGGCGAGCAGCAAGAATTTAAAGCGGTTTTTACCGTACCTTATGCATCAGGCAGCTTAAGAGCGGTTGGTGTAGCAAATGAAAAAGAACAGGAATCCGTTACGCTGAAAACAGCAGGTGAGGCGGTGCAGATTAAATTGGTGGCCGACCGAAAAGAGATCAAAGCTGACGGACAAGATCTGTCCTATATTGCAGTTGAACTAAGGGATCGGGAAGGAGTTTTGAATCCTAATGCAGATAGACGCCTTACTTTTAAAATTGAAGGGCCTGGAACTATACAAGGAGTGGATAATGCCAATCTAAAAGATTTTGAACCCTATCAATCTCTTACTCGAAAAGCTTGGCACGGAAGGGCTCTGGCAATTGTGAGAAGCACGCACGAGAAAGGAGAAATCAAAGTAACCGTTTCCGGAGATGGATTACAGCCACAGACCATTACTATTACATCAATTTAATTAAAAGAATATGATATCAGCAGCAAGGCAAAGCCTTTTTTTAATCCTTTTTTTATGTTCCTTCTGTATAGACGCCCAGAAGATCAGTTCTCCTGATGGACGTATGCAGGTTATTTTAAACCTGCCAGATAACAATAAGCCTGATGGTGTTTCTTATAAAGTTTTATACCAAAGCGACAATACACTTTCAGAAGTGGTTCGCGAATCAAAATTAGGCATAACACGAGAAGATCAGCAGTTTGTGGGGAATCTATTGTTTGTTGGACAATCTGAATCTGTTTCGGTGAAGGACACTTACGAGATGATCTGTGGCAAACGCAAGCATTGCGAAAATACAGCAGTTGAAAAAACATTTCATTTTAAAAACACAAACAATCAGACTTTAGATATCATTTTCAGGGTTTATAACAACGGAGTAGCCTTTCGTTATGTATTTCCTGATGCTTCCGATTCTAAACTTAGCATTACTGGAGAAGCTACGACATACAGCCTGCCGAAAAAAGCAGACCGATGGATGCAGCCATACGATCCTTCTTACGAAAGATTTTTCCCTTATAGAACAGGCGAATCAGCAGCAGATAAGGCACAGCAATATGGATTTCCAGCATTGTATAAGCTTCAAGACCAACCAGTGTGGGCATTGATTTCTGAAGCTGATATCAGCGAGGGGAACTGCGGTGCC
Source organism: Flavobacterium nitrogenifigens (assembly GCF_003254565.1). GTDB lineage: Bacteria > Bacteroidota > Bacteroidia > Flavobacteriales > Flavobacteriaceae > Flavobacterium > Flavobacterium nitrogenifigens. The sequence continues at coordinate 23,254 of NZ_QJRI01000160.1, read as the reverse complement.
AGATTAACGAGCACTTCAAATGATGATGAATATCAAATTGCATATCCTTCTGCTGTGCAATCAAAACAGCCATGGCACTCCCAATGGCATACCGTAATAATTGGAAAACTTTCTGATATCGTGGCCTCTACTCTTATTACAGATGTAAGTGCGCCTAGCCGCGTGAAAGATACCCAATGGATTAAGCCTGGTGCCGTTTCTTGGATCTACTGGGCCAACAACCGAGGATCTAAGGATTATCAGATTGTGAAGGATTATATCGATTTGGCTGTTGAAATGAACTGGCCGTACGTGCTTATTGACTGGGAATGGGATGTAATGGCAAATGGAGGCAGTATTATCGATGCGGTAAACTATGCCAAAAGCAAATCTATAAAACCTATGATATGGTACAATTCTGGCACAAGCTGGATGGAGCCTACTCCAAACGATCGTTTGCAAACGGCTGAAAAAAGAGCCAAGGAATTTTCGTGGCTCAATAAGATTGGCGTGTATGGCATTAAAGTCGACTTTTTTGCAGGCGACCAGCAAGAAATGATGCAGTACTACATCGCTATTTTAGAAGATGCCGCTAAATATCATCTGATGGTAAATTTTCATGGTGCCACTGTTCCTCGAGGCTGGGCTAGAACTTATCCGAACCTGATGTCCACCGAGGCAGTTTATGGAGCAGAATGGTACAACAATACGGCTGAACTTACAGATAAAGCGGCTGTACACAATACCACGCTTCCTTTTACTCGAAATGCAGTAGGCTCGATGGATTACACTCCTGTAACTTTTTCAAACTCACAGCATCCGCATATTACTTCTTATGGCCACGAATTGGCTTTGGCAGTCGTTTTTGAATCAGGCCTGCAGCATTTTGCCGATAGGCCATCGGCCTACAGATCATTGCCTGAACCGGCCAAAGAATTTCTGAAAAAAGTGCCGGTAAGTTGGGACGATACGCAATTAATTGACGGCTTTCCCGGCGAAAAAGTTATTATTGCCCGTAAAAAGGCAGATAAATGGTACATTGGAGGCTTAAACGGTAAAGATCTGGCTCAGACTTTAACTGTAACATTTGATTTCCTTGGCAAAGGGACTTATAGTTTTGAACTTATAAAAGACGGTAAAGACGATAAATCTTTTTCTTCTGAAATAATAAAGGTAAAAAAAGGCACCGTATTAAAAATTGAGTGCCTGCCAAGAGGAGGATTTACAGGCGTAATAAAATAGTTAGAATATTGATAATTAAAATGAAAGATATTTTGAAAACAAAAGGAATTAGAATCGCATTGCTTATTATGCTTATGGTAGCAGGTAAAACATTTGGACAAAGTAAAACCATTAATCTTTGGGATAAGAAAGCGCCAGGCGCAATCGCTAATGCCGATTATAAAGAAACCAATTCAGACGATAGCTGGATGCAGCGTGTCACAAATCCGAGATTAGATGTGTATCCTGCTCCTGCAGAAAAAGCAACAGGGACAGCCGTTGTTATCTGCCCTGGAGGAGGTTATTCTGGAATGGCTATCGGCCATGAGGGAAAACAGGTTGCGCAATGGCTCAATAGTCTTGGCATTACGGCTTTTGTACTAAAATACAGATTGCCAGATGCTGCGATAATGGCTGATAAATCGGTTGGTCCTATGCAAGACGGACAGCGTGCTATCCGTTTGGTTAGAAGCAGGGCCAAAGAGTGGGGAATCGATCCTAAAAAGATTGGCATTATGGGGTTTTCTGCCGGCGGGCATTTGGCATCTACTCTTTCTACGCATTTTAATGCAAAAGCATATGATGATGCAGATGCGACTAGTGCGCGTCCAGATTTTTCATTGCTGATATATCCTGTAATATCAATGCGTGAAGGTATCACACATATGGGATCGAGAATCAACCTTTTGGGTGAAAAACCATCAGCGGAGCAGGTTAATAATTTTTCAAACGAATTGCAAGTCAATAGTGAAACTCCGACAGCATTTTTAGTGCATTCAATGAATGATGATGCTGTACCGGTAGAAAACAGTATAGAATATGCTTTAGCGCTAAAGAAAAATAAAATTCCTTGCGAACTCCATATCTACGAAAAAGGAGGACATGGCTATGGACTTGGCAAATCTGGCGGCACAGAGTCTGATTGGAGTCTGGCATGCGGCAGATGGCTTAAATCAAAAGGCTTGATCAATTAAAAGAACCTAACCCGTTGGTATATAAAATTTAAGCACATAGGAACATAGATTTTATGTTTTTTAAAGTCTCCAAAAGAGAAATTTATTTCTTTCATATAACTGCTATGTGCATTTAAACTAGTGAAACGCCTTTTTTAAGCTTTTCTGAATCTATGTTTCTATGTGTTAAAATTAAATTTGGAGCAATTGCACCCAACGGGCAAGAACCTATATTTAATTTCTCAGCCACTATCTATCTATTTGCGGAAGCAGATCTTTTTGGAAAACCAATCGATTCATCTTTATATGGTCTAAAATATTGATGATTACAACAATTATTGCCCTTTTTTAATACAAATCGTACCGTATTCAGCTATTTTTTCTTGTCAAATTTGCCCGTTGAAAAAACTTCGAAGCTATAATTCAAATTACCAATATGAATTAGTGCAGCGAGATGTCAAAATAGTTTTCCAAAAGAGATAACGCTTACACGAACGTTTTTTAAGTTTTTTCAAAGCGCACTAAAAAACATGTAATTACTAACTAGAATAACCACACATCAAATGAACAGGACTTTATTACAGGCAATTATTTTTATATTTTTATCGGCAAGCGGATCGGCGCAAGTGCTTCATCTCAAATCTCCCAACGGAAAGATTGAGATGGATTTAGAAAACGGAACCAAAATCCGATGGTCTGTAAAACATAACAATACAGAAGTCGTTGCTCCTTCTGCTATTTCACTAACCTTGGGCAGCGGAGAGATTTTAGGAAACAATGCTAAAATTACTAGCACTAAAAAATCGGCTTCCAACACTACTTTTGAAACGCCTGTTTATAAAAAGAAAACGGTTGTGGACCAATACAATCAGCTGATTGTGAATTTTAAAGGGAATTTTGGACTGATACTAAGAGCCTATAATGATGGTGTAGCGTATCGTTTTTTTACAAATAAGAATAAAAAAATTGCCATTGCATCTGAAGAAACCAGTTTTAACTTCAGCCAAGACCATAAAGCTTTTGTGCCCTATGTTCGCGATTTAAGAGAAAAAGACATGTACACTTCTGCTTTTGAAGCGCTTTATGATGAAATTCCGCTTTCTAAATTCGTCAAAGATTCATTGGCTATTTCTCCGCTTCTTGTTGATTTAGGGAATGGAAAAAAAGCAGCTATTATTGAGGCTGAACTCCAAGATTATCCGGGGATGTTCTTAACACGCAATAATGAGGCACAATATGGCCTGAAGGGAATATTTGCCCGTTATCCAAAAAAAGAACGTTTAGGAGGCTATAATAAAATGAATTACATGGTCTCTGAGAGAGAGAACTACATTGCTGAAACAAATGGCAGCAGAAGTTTTCCTTGGAGGGCAGTCATAATAAGCGAAAAAGACAGCGAGCTTTTGAATAATGATATGGTTCAGAAACTTTCTTCGCCTTCACAAATTTCAGATATAAGCTGGATAAAGCCCGGTAAAGTTGCTTGGGACTGGTGGAATGATTGGAATATATCGAAAGTAGATTTTAAGGCAGGAATCAATACGCAGACTTATAAATATTATATCGATTTTGCTTCTAAAAACAATATTGAATATGTGGTGATAGACGAGGGATGGAGTGAAGAAACGGATATCTTGAAGATTTCGCCTGCGATGGACATTAAGGAGCTTATAGAATATGGTAAGAAAAAAAATGTCGGAATCATCCTTTGGGCTTCATGGTATGCGATAAATCAGGTTTTAGATGATGCATTTGCGAAGTATTCGAATATGGGAGTGAAAGGCTTTAAAATAGATTTCATAGACCGCGACGATCAAAAAATGGTAAATTCTCTTTATAATATTGCCAATAAAGCGGCTTCTTATAAACTTCTTATTGACTATCACGGAATGTATAAGCCAACGGGCATTCAAAGAACCTATCCTAATATTGTGAATTTTGAAGGCGTTAAAGGATTGGAAAATGCCAAATGGACACCACATGATGACATGCCGCATTATGAAACAAGCATACCTTTTATAAGAATGCTGGCCGGCCCTATGGATTATACGCCGGGAGCAATGCGCAATGCTACAAAAGCAGATTTTCGTCCAAGCAATTCACTGCCTATGAGCCAAGGTACAAGATGCCATCAGTTGGGAATGTATGTTCTTTATGAAGCGCCGCTGCAAATGATGGCAGATAGTCCAACAGCTTATATGAAAGAGCAGGAAAGCACCACATTTATATCTCAAATTCCAACCACTTTTGATGAAACTGTTGCGCTGGATGGAAAAGTGAGCGAATATGCAGCTATTGCCAGAAAAAAAGGCAATACATGGTTTGTAGGCGGACTAACCAATTGGTCGGCTAGAGAAATAGAGATCGATTTATCTTTCCTTGAAAAAGGAAGCTTTACAGCAGAAGTTTTTAAAGACGGTTTGAATGCCGAAAAAGATCCTACAGATTATAAGCGCGAAATAATTAAAGTTACAAATGCCGCTAAGCTGAAAGTGCAGATGGCACCTGGAGGCGGTTTTGCGATTATAATTAATCCAGAAAAGTAATTGAAATATCATGGAATGATGCTCTGCTTATTTCAATTAAGGGAAGGATTGTTCGTGATTTCATAAATAATTAGAAAATATACCATAATGAAAAAAAGATATATCACTGTATTGCTATTACTATATTTTTTCCTCTCACCAATTTTTGGATGGGCACAAAGGGCTCTTTATTTAGATCAAAGCCAACCGATAGAAGTTCGTGTAAAGGATGCCTTATCGCGAATGACGGCAGAAGAAAAAGTGGCACTTTGCCATGCGCAGTCAAAGTTCAGCTCCAAAGGAGTTCCGCGTCTGGGCATACCAGATGTATGGTCATCAGACGGATCGCATGGAGTGAGCGATGAAAAATTGTGGGATGAATGGAACTCAGCACAATGGACGAATGATTCCTGCACTGCTTTTCCGGCTTTAACCTGTCTAGCGGCAACATTCAACCCAAAGATTGCGCAGCTTTACGGCACATCTATTGGAGAAGAAGCCCGATACCGAAACAAAACCATGCTGTTAGGGCCTGGCGTCAATATTTACCGTACGCCACTTAATGGGCGAAATTTCGAATACATGGGCGAAGATCCTTTTTTGGCTTCGCGATTGGTAGTTCCATACGTGCAAGGCGTGCAGTCTAATGGAGTGGCAGCGTGCGTGAAACATTTCGCACTGAACAATCAGGAAATCGCCCGTGGTGAAATTAATGTCAACGTAAGCGATCGCGCCTTGCATGAGATTTATCTGCCAGCCTTCAAAGCGGCAGTTCAGGAAGGAAAGGTATGGTCCATCATGGGAGCATACAACAAAATATGGGGAGTGCACTGCTGCCATAACGACATCTTGCTCAACCAAATCTTAAAAAACGACTGGAAATTTGATGGTGTAGTGGTTAGCGATTGGGGAGGTGTCCACAATACGGATGAAGCGGTCAATGGCGGACTTGATATTGAAATGGGCACTTATACAAACGGATTGACCACGCAAGGCTATTTTCCTTTCTCGAGCTATTATTTAGCCGATCCTTTTTTAAAGGGAATTAAATCGGGCAAATACGAGATGTCAAAACTTGACGATAAAGCAAGCCGAATTCTCCGAATGATTTTCCGCACCACTATGAGCGCCAATCGTCTTTATGGCCGTTTTGTTTCTCCAGAACATAGCGATGCGGCTAGAAAAATAGCACAGGAAGGAATCGTATTGCTTAAAAATGAGAAACAGTTTTTGCCTATTCCAGAAGGCAGATACAAAAAAATTGCGGTGATAGGTGAAAATGCCGTGAAAAGCCTGATTGTTGGCGGCGGTTCTACGTCATTGAAAGCGGCTTACGAAATTTCTCCTTTACAAGGATTAAAAAATAAATACGGCGAAAATAATATTGTTTACAGTATGGGATATGCTTCGGGAAGACCGCTTTATGGCGCCGAAGAACCCTCTAAATTAAAACTTGATTCTTTGCAAAATGCAGCTATCGAGACTGCCCGCCAGGCTGATATAGTGCTTTTTGTTGGAGGGCTGAATAAAAATTATTTTCAGGATTGCGAAAGCGGAGACCGTAAATCATTGAGCCTGCCGTTTGGTCAAGATAAGCTTATTAAAGAAATTCAGAAAGTGAATCATAACGTTGCGGTTGTTTTACTAAGCGGAAATGCAGTTTTGATGCCTTGGCTTAACAAAACAAAAGCCGTTTTGCAAGGATGGTATCTTGGCTCGGAAGCAGGAAATGCTTTGGCCGATATTATTTCGGGTGAAGCAAACCCGTCAGGAAAACTCCCTATTTCATTTCCTAAAAAACTGGAAGACGTAGGGGCACATTCTTTTGACCAGCTTTGTTATCCGGGTGATGGAAATAATGTCTATTATAAAGAAGATATTTTGGTAGGATACCGCTGGTACGATACTAAAAAAATCCCTGTGCTTTTCCCATTCGGATATGGATTGAGCTACACCACATTCCAGTACGGAAAGCCGGCCGTTTCATCAAAAACTATTACAGCTGCTGACTCTTTAGAGGTGGCAGTTTCCATAAAAAACACAGGAAAAGTGGCAGGAAAAGAAGTTGTGCAGCTTTATGTTAGTGACGAAACATCTAGCCTGCCTCGTCCAATTAAGGAGTTAAAAGGATTTGAAAAAATTTCGCTTGAACCGGGACAAGAAAAAACAGTGCATTTCACTGTAACAAAAGAAGATCTTTCTTATTACGACGACACTAAAAAAGAATGGGTTGCAGAACCGGGCAAATTCAAAATCATGATTGGAGCTTCGGCTACTGATATTAGAGGTGTGGCAGATTTTAATTTAAAATAAAGCATTGCAATAATTTACAATTATGAAAAGAATAATTTTCCTTTTAATTACTATAGTCGGATGCTGCCATTTTTTGAATGCGCAAGGATACAAGAATCCAGTCATTTCTGGATTTCATCCCGATCCGAGCGTTTGCAGGGTAGGAGATGACTATTATTTGGTCACTTCCAGTTTTGAGTATTTTCCGGGAGTTCCTGTTTTTCACAGTAAAGATTTAATCAATTGGACCAAAATTGGGCATTGCCTTACGCGTGCTTCTCAGCTCAAATTAGACAAATGCGCTCCTTCAGCTGGGATCTATGCGCCTACAATCCGTTATCATGAAGGCCGTTTTTATATGGTCACAACCAATGTATCGGGTGGAGGAAATTTTTATGTGCATACCGATAATCCTGCAGGAGAATGGTCAGAACCCGTTTTTGTCGATCAAGGCGGTATAGATCCTTCTTTATATTTTGAGGATGGCAAATCTTATTTTGTATCGAATCAGAATGGCATTACGATCTGCGAAATTGATATTAAAACAGGAAAAAAACTCACCAAAGGACAAACGGTGTGGAATGGAACAGGAGGACGTTATCCTGAAGCGCCGCACATTTATAAAAAAGACAGCTGGTACTATTTGCTTATTTCTGAAGGAGGTACAGAATACGGCCATAAAATAACCATAGCGAGAAGCAGGAACATTTACGGACCCTATGAATCCAATCCTGCCAACCCGATTTTGACCCATATCAATGAAATCGCTCAAAGCAATCCGATTCAAGGTACAGGGCATGGCGATTTTATTCAGGCGCATGATGGTTCTTGGTGGATTGTCTTTCTGGCTTTCCGTCCGCAAAGTCTGCTGCACCACGTGTTAGGTAGAGAAACATTTTTGGCTCCTGTAAGATGGGATGCAAATGCTTGGCCCGTAATAAATGGCAATGGAACGGTTAATATAGATATGAATGTGCCTACTTTACCGGTACAGGCTGTAAAACCTCATGATTATTCTACTAATTTTGATGAAATAAAGCTCGGAACCGATTGGAATTATCTTAGAAATCCTTTCCTACAGCAATATTCACTTACCGAAAGGAAAGGTTCATTGCGATTAAAAGCTACTTCGGTATCTTTAGACGACAATGATTCGCCAACTTTTGTAGGGCGCAGACAGGAACATATTGATTTTTCAGCTTCCACCGTGATGTCATTGGATAATGCAAAAAGTGGAGATGACGCTGGAATGACCATCTTCTATTCGAGTCAGGCGCATTACGACCTTTCTTTGAAAAAAACAGAAAAAGGCAAAAATAAATTGGTATTGCGTTATAAAATGGGCATACTGAATCATACCGCATCTGAAGTGGAAATTCCTGCCGATACAATTTATTTGAAAGTGGAAGGCAATAAGGATTTTTACAGCTTCTATTATTCTTTGGATGGAAAGGAATTTAAGTTTTTGGATAAAATCAATGTTTGGTATCTAAGCTCTGAGACCAATGGAGGTTTTACTGGCGTGTATGTTGGACTGTATGCCTCATCTCAAAATAAAAATACCAAAGCCTTTGCGGATTTTGACAGTTTCACATATAAACCCGGTAAAATGGAATAGAAAATGGATCGACTGCAAAAAATCTGCAAAGCACAGGTAATAAACGTTTTATTGGCAGTTTTTTTAGCCAGCACGACAAATGCCCAAACAGCAATGGCCAATGCTGCATCTAGAAACTCAACAAGTTTGAATGGGAAATGGAAAGTGCTGTCTGATCCGGGAGCTGCTGGCGACTGGAAGAAAGTTTGGATAGAGCCAAAAGCGCAGAGGAAAACAGATTTTTTTGAATATTCATTTGACGGTGCGCCAGAATTGAATGTTCCGGGCGACTTCAATTCGCAATTATGCGAGCTTGCTTTTTATGAAGGTGCTGTGTGGTACAAAAAAGCGGTTACTCTTAAAAAGAAAAATTCAAGACAGTTTCTGTACTTTGGAGCTATAAATTATAGTGCCGATGTGTATCTGAATGAAGAAAAACTGGGAAGCCATGAGGGAGGTTTCACTCCGTTCCAATTTGAAATTACAGACAAAATAAAGGATGGAGATAATACCATTATTGTAAAAGCAGACAATAGGCGTTTAGAGAACGGAATTCCCGGTTTAGGATATGACTGGCTGAATTATGGAGGAATTACTCGCGAGGTGAAAATTATTGAAACCCCAAAAACATACATTGAGGATTATTCCATCCAGCTAGAAAAAGGCAGTATGACCAATGTGCTGGGATGGATTCGATTGAACGGCGAGAATTTGACCCAAAAAATTATAGTTAAAATACCAGAATTAAATATCGTTTATCAGACAAAGACCGATAGCAACGGTTATGCAAAGCTTGAATTTTCATCCAAGTTTAAGCTATGGTCGCCTCAAAATCCGAAACGATACCATGTAATTGTCGAATGCGACACCGATTCCCTTGCTGATGAAATTGGCTTTAGGAGCATTGAGACCAAAGGGAGTGAAATTCTGCTTAATAAAAAAACAGTTTTCATTAAGGCCATAAACATTCATGAAGAAAATCCGATGAAAAAATCTAGAGCATTTTCATTGGATGATGACAGGCTATTGCTTAATTCTGCCAAAGAGCTAGGATGTAATTTAGTGAGATTGGCACACTATCCGCACAATGAAGACATGGTTAAAGAAGCTGAAAAAATGGGTCTGATGGTGTGGAGCGAACTTCCCATCTATCAGAATATTAAGTTTTCCGATAGTTTGGTTCCCCAAAAAATGTGGCATATGCTACAAGAAATGATTGCTAGAGACAAAAACCGATGTGCAGTTGTGGTCTGGAGCCTTTCGAACGAAACATATCCCGGCACTCCAAATAGAGATAAAGCGCTTATTGATTTAACAAAAGAATGTAAAGCGATCGATTCTACAAGATTGGTTACCCATGTTATCAATACGCAAGGTTATGCCAATAATGCATTTCATGTTTGGGATCCGCTTTATAATTATTCTGATTTAGTTGCTCTTAATGAGTATATTGGCTGGTATATTCCTTGGCAAGGAAAACCTTCAGAAGTGAAGTGGAAAATAGATTTCTCTAATAAACCTGTGTTTATTTCTGAATTTGGAGCAGAAGCATTATATGGAACCAGAAATGTTCCTGCAGATCAAGCTGCCTACTGGTCTGAAGAATATCAGGAGCAGGTTTATAAAAATCAGATTGAAATGTTTAAGACTATTCCAAATTTAAGAGGTGTCTGCCCATGGCTATTGTATGATTACAGATCATTGGGAAGGATGCACCCTGTGTATCAGAAGGGATATAATAGGAAAGGATTGATCTCTGAAAATGGCGAAAAGAAAAAAGCTTGGAACGTTATAAATAACTATTACAAAGAAGATAAATAATGAAAAACAAACCATTTTTAATGGCTATGTTGGCCTTGGTCTGCTGGTCTATAGGGCACTCCCAAACAGAGAATGCTGCAGATAAAAAATTAAACCTGCAGCCCATAGTATTCAATGCCGACGACAAACCGGCATTTGAAGATCCGCCACAAGGATTTAGGGATAAGCACGCGGAATTGGCTTCGGGAAAACTGACTGTGGTCCAGTACAATTCCAAAACATTGGGCACGCGCCGCGAAATGGCAGTCTACACCCCTGCAGGTTATGCAACTGATAAAAAATACCCGGTGCTTTATCTGCTGCATGGCCTTAATTCAGATAAAGGGCAATGGACGGATTGGATTCGCGCCCAGGATGTTATAGATAATTTAATCCGTGACGGAAAAATCAAGCCAATGCTGGTGGTTTTTCCCAACTGCAACTCAAGTGTCACTGTTGAAAATCCGGCTCCTGACCAAGAGAAGGAGAAAGAAATGGGATATAAAAGTTATGGAGTATTTTTTGAGAAAGATCTGCTGAAGGATATCATTCCGTATATTGAAGCAAATTATGCTGTATATTGCAACAGACAGCAGCGAGCTTTAGCAGGTTTGTCTATGGGAGGCGGGCAATCTCTAAACATTGGCCTTTCCCATATCGATACTTTTGCTTTTATTGGAGGCTTTTCATCAGCTCCCAATACAAATGAAGTCGGAGGACTTTCGAGTCTTAAGCTTGTGCCAGAGGTAAAAGCGGCAAGAAAAGATCTTAAAGTGTTATGGGTTTCTTGCGGCAGTAAAGACTGGCTTTTCAATGTGAGCCAGCGCATTCATAGCTGTCTAAAAGCAAACCAGGTGCCTCATGTATGGCATGTAGATGGCAATGCGCACGATGATACAGAATGGGCGAACAATCTGTATCTTTTCTCGCAGCATATTTTTAAATAAAAATTCTTTTAAGCAGTTTATAACTCTTTTTTAAAACGCTTTTAGATAAAACATATAGTCTGAGAAAATAAAAAAAAGCAGCCTTAACATATATAAAGGCTGCTTTTTATTGCGCTGTTTTTTACAGTTTTTTATGAAGTTTTAGATATTCAGAAGGAGACAAGCCAAATTCTTCACGGAAGTATTTTGAAAACCTTTTTGGGGAATTAAATCCGACTTCATAGGCTATCTGCGAAACCTGCATCTGGCTTTTATCCAAAAGCTGTCGTCCTCTTTTCAATCGGATTGTACGGATGAATTCGGCAGGGCCTTTGCCTGTTATAAACATTAGTTTTTTATACAGATGCCCTCGGCTCAAGCCTAAAAAATCTCCAAGATTTTCTACAGAGAATTCAGTATCGCTAATATGCTGTTCGACCGCTTTTATAGCTTTTTCGATAAAAATTTCATCTAGAGAGGTAATGGTAATCTCCTGCGGATTAACGTCTATTTTTTGTTTAAATGCGGCATGGCTCTTTTTGGTCCATTCGATAAATTTATTAATTCGAAGTTTGAGAATATGGATATTAAATGGTTTGGTGATGTAATCGTCCGCTCCATATTTTAGTCCGTCTATATGATATTCCTCAGCAGTGCGCGCTGTAAGAAGAATTACAGGAATATGTGACCAGTAGATATTGGTTTTGACCAATTTGCAAAGCTCAATGCCATCCATAACAGGCATCATTACATCACTTACAATAACCGTAATATTGTGTTTTTGCAGCAGTTCAATAGCCTCTTGGCCATTATGGGCCGTAAGTACTGTAAAGTCATCTTTTAGGTTGTCTTCTATAAATTCGCACAGGTCTTTATTGTCATCCACAAAAAGAACGAGCTGCTGGGCAGGACTTTCTGTTTTTTCTTCTTCAATGGTTATAATATCTGCATGAGCAGGACTAAGCATCAAATTCTTTTCAGAGCTTTCTCTAATTGGGATTTTAAAGGTAAATGCACACCCATGCGGAATATTATCTTCAATGGTTATGGTGCCGCCATGAAGCTGTATGTACTCATTTGCAATATGCAGTCCAAGACCGCTGCCGGTTTCATTCTGGCTCTGTTCTCCTTGATAAAATCTCTCAAATACAAGCGGTTTATCCTTATCGTTTATTCCCGAACCAGTGTCCAGAACTTTGACGCAGACTTGAGTATCGTTGCGGCTAATTTTTACCTGAATTTTTCCTCCATCGGGAGTATATTTAAAAGCATTCGAAAGCAGATTGGCAAGTGTTTTTTGTATCTTATCCTTGTCAAATTCCATAAGCAGGCTGTCTATTTCGCTTTCAAAAGATAATTGGATATTGCGTTCAGCGGCATACACGTTAAACGAACTGCAGATATCCTCGGCGAAACTTACAAACTCTGATGCCTTTAAGTTTAAGCTGACGATTCCTGCATCTAATTTGCGAAAATCCAGCAGCGAATTGATTAAGGAAAGAAGCTGCTGCGCATTTTTATGGATGACATTTATTTTCTTTCGCATAACCTCATCCATAGAATCATTCAAGAGCACTTGCAGAGGCGTTATGATAAGGGTTAGGGGAGTTCTCAGATCATGGCTTATGTTGGTGAAAAAGTTCAGCTTCATTTCGTTAATCTGCCATTCCTTCTCATGATTCATTTTCTCGCGCTGTTCTTCTAACTTTAAATGATGGCGGATTTTTGATCTGCGCACGGTATACCATATTAGGGCCGAGATCGTTAGCCCATAAAAAAGATACGCCCAGATAGTTAAATAAAAAGGTGGCAGTACACTCAATGCCAATACTTTGATATTATCGTTCCAACCCGAAGCATTATCATATGCTTTTACCAAAAGTTTGTAATTGCCGGCTGGCAAGGCAGAAATTGCAATTTTATTGTCCTGAATAGGAATCCATTCAGAATTAAACCCTTCAATCCTGTAAAAATACTTGACTTTATCGGCATTTAATAAATCCGTGCTCGTAAACTTAAGGGTAATAAGCCTGTCATCGTGCCTTAAGGTAAGCTTGGAAAGCAGTTCTGTAGAATGTTGCAGCAACTTATGCCCATTATAGACAGAATCTACCTCTATGGTCTGATTTCCAAGAGTTAGCCCTGTAAAAATAATTTTTGAAACTGGTCTATTTTCTTTTAGCAGCTTGTTTGGATTGATTATGGTATATCCGTCCAGATTGCCAAGCAAAATATCACCGTTTCTTAATTGCAGTATAGAGTGTTTGTTAAAATAATTATCCATCAGCCCATCCCTAACCGAATAGTTTTTGCTGCTTATGGATAAATTATCATTTGCATCATAACTTACAGTTAAAATGGAAAGTCCATTAGGGGTTGTAACCCAAATGTTATTGCGGTTATCTTCCAATATGCCGCTTACAGAATTGTCGCAAAGGCCATTTGATTTGTTGAAGTAATAAATGGTATCTTTTTTCGGATTCCAGATATTGAGTCCATCATTATGGGCAATCCATAAAATATTGTGTTTGTCTTTGTAGACCGTAGAAATCTGAAAGTGCTTGAATTTTTGCGTTCCTTTTTTATTGCCATACGATACGATTTTCTTATTATTGGTAATATCAATATTGAAAAGCCCGTAACCCGTACCCAGCAGAAGCTCATCGCCTAAATCGTAAAACATATCGAGCGCAAAGACTTGATCTTCAAATACAGAAATCACAGAATCAAAACTTGTGGCATCTGACGGAAGCTGCTGTATTTTTCCTCCCATAGACCCTATCCAGATATTTCCGTAACGGTCCTGTTTTAAGTTCCAGACATTGTTGTTGCTTAGTTTGCTGTTTTTTGTGGTATATTGGCTTATTACGCCATTTTGCCAGCAAAACAGCCCATTTTGATAAGTGCCGATCCAAATGCGGTTTTTGCGATCTTCCAATAAACAGGTGATAGCTGCTTTGGGAAATGGAATTCGAGAAGTATTTCCTGATTTTTTATCTTTTTTAAAAAGTCCTTTCCCATCTGTTGCAATCCAGAGATCTTCGTTGTGATCCTCCATTATGGTGCTAATATCAGAGCATTCCGGGTGTTTGAAATTGATGAAATTTTTAAAGCTTTCATTAAAAAAAGAAAGCCCTTTTTTGCTGTGTCCAATCCAGATGGTCCTATCGTTGTCGCGATACATGCAGGTTATATTGTTGGACGGCAGAGAATTGTCTTTGTTTGGGTTTTGAACACAGTTTGTTATGCTGTTTTTTGATTTGTCAAAAATAAAAAGCCCTTTATGGTCGGTTCCAATCCATATTTCGCCTGGCTTATTTTCGATAATGCTGCTAACGAAATTAATGTCGCTGTCTACACTGGATTTTAATGTTATAGAGCTCCATTTCTTAGTTTGATGATCCTGATAAGAAACTTCATAGGGGTTATTGCTGAAATAGACCCATAATCCGTTGTTGCTGTCCAGAAAAGCGATATGCCATTCATCAGTTCCATTTTTTCTGCTTGAAACTGGGAGTGTAATGTTTTTAATATGACCTGTAGTACTGTTTAACTGCCAGCATTTTTGAGAATTTTCAATGCAATATACAGACTCGCCATTATCTGTTACGCTAATAAAAAAAGGGTCTTCAATGTTTACGCCGGTAAAGATGGAAGTATGCCTTTTTTTTATGTCGTAGAAAGAAATATTTTTTTTATTGAAAATCCATAAATTCTTTTTTTTATCCACATAAATTTTACAGTTGCTGTCTGCGCGAATGTGCAGCTTGTTTAAAAGAAAACCGATGTCTGTAATAAAGCAGTCCTTATCTCTGTTATATATTGCATTATCATGTCCAAAATTGACCCATATATTGCCCATGCCGTCTTCTTGAAGGCCTAATATATCATTTGAAATTAGGCTGTTGGGCTTTTTAGAGTTGGTAGTGTAAACCTTGAATTCGTAGCCATCATATCTATTAAGTCCGGTTTCAGTGCCAATCCATAAAAAACCGTAACTGTCCCTTAGAAATGTCTTGACATTGGTGCTCGAAAACCCTTCGCTGGTTTTCAACTGATGAAAAATATAATTGGACTGCGCAAGAATGCTCTGGAACGAAATTATTCCAAAAACAGCAAGAAATAATAAGAGTGCTTTATGTTTTTTCATTCGGTCTAAATTAATCATTTATCTGCAGCTGCAGTATCAAAATAACAGTTTTTATGTAAAATCACAGCCATTATTTCAATCACTATCGATTTTATTTTCTTTTAGAATCGATAGTGAAATTTGAAATATGCAATACGCTTGGCTTATTAAAGATATTTATTTTTCAAAGCTGTATTTAATGCCTTTTGAGATGGTATCCCAGTCATCTGTTCGAAAAGGAATAGCAGGGAAATTTTCTGCATTGTACAAATTACAGTCGCTAGCATCGTCAGCCCAGCCGTAGCGGACAGCTTGCGGATTTTGTACCTGATCGCTCCATACCAAAAGCTGACTGCCTTTTATTTGGGCTTTGGCGTAATGAAAAACATGATCGGATCCTGCAATTTCGAATCCTTTTACATACTGGTATTTATCATGAACCGTTAATCCGCTTTCGGCATTGTCAAATGTTAAGAGTGCCTGATCGCCTTTTGTTTCCATAGATTTGTAGGCTGGTCCGCTGAAAACATTTCCTTTTTCGTACACTTTATTCAAGGCAATGGCCGCCAGTCTATATCCAACGTCCTGTTTGTTTTTTGGATGAATATCTTTTGGATCTCCAATATCTGCAGTAACGCACATGCCGGTATTGGCGACATTGTTAAGGGTGAAATTCTGAGCCTCTCTTAATTCTGCCCAATAACTGCCAACGCTGCTGTTTCCTCCAAACTCATTAAAAGAAGACAGCTGGACAAAAAAGAAAGGAAAATCACCTTGATTCCATTTTGTTCTCCAGTCATTGATTAGTAACGGAAAAGCTTTTTTATATTGTTCGGCACGTGTAGCATTTGCCTCGCCTTGATACCAAAGCACACCCTGAAAAGAATAGGGCACCAAAGGATTGATCATGGCATTGTAAAGAAGAGAGGGATGGCTGTTTGGAGAAAGGTCTGTTTTGATTTCTGTAACCTGAAATTTCCATTTTCCTGCAAGTGGCACAATTGTAGTGCCTACAGTTAATTTTAAATCAGCTTCATCGCCAAAAATGCCGCCCCCTCCGCTGTAATCCGTCACTCGCACTGCAACCGTGTTAATGCCTTCTTTAAGCGTTCCAGCAGGTATTTTGTATATTCTTTTTTTGTCCCATTGGGTATTTTTCCCCACTTCAATTCCATTTACATAAGAAAGATCTTCATCATCTATTTTGCCTAGCTCCAGTAAAGCTTCTTTACTGGCATCTTCTTTTGAAATTATAAAAGACTTGCGCATCCAGACCGTGCCGTCTAAACTGCCTAATTGCTGGTTCCACAATTGCGGGGCATGTATTTCTGGCCATGCGCTATCGTCAAAGCTTGCTGTTTTGTACTGGCTTTCCGAGTTTGAAGTTATTTTAGATTTTTGAAGAGCTTCAATTTTTGCTGTAAGCGCATCGAGTTTATTTTTTAGAAATGAATCCATTGTGCCTTTTGGAAGATCGGCAATCATGCTGCTGAACTCAGGGCTTTTTTCAAAAGCTTCTCTGCTGGTCCAGGTTTCTGAGCACGTGCCTCCCCAAGAAGCATTTATTATTCCGATCGGGATTTTTAATTCATTGTACACTTTTTTTGCAAAAAAATAGCCCACTGCTGTAAAGGCGCCCGTATTTTTTTTGCTGCTTTCTTTCCAGCTGCCAGCTTTGAGCTCCTTTTTGGGTGTCGAATTTAAATCTTTGTCCACTAAAAATTGTCGTATCCAAGGATTATCTGCTTGACTGATTTCATAATCAGCATTCTGAGCTTGGCCAACGGTCCATTCCATATTAGACTGTCCGCTGGAGATCCAGACTTCTCCGACCAGAACATTCTCAATGGTAATGCTGTTCTTTCCTTTAATCGCCATTTTAAAAGGCCCGCCTGCCTTTTCAGGCTTTAAGTATAAAAGCCATTTTCCGTTTTTGTCTGCTTTAGTTCTTTGGATCTGTTTATTAAAAGCGACTTCAATTTTTTCTCCTGAATCGGCCCAGCCCCAAACAGAAATGGGTTTATTGCGCTGTAAGACCATTCCGTCGCTAAAAAGCAGCGGCATTTTTACATTAGCATTTGCGCATAAACTCAGCGCAAAAAGCAAAGTGATTAATTTTTTTTTCATTTTGGTTGGTTTAAATTTATAGTTAGCATTAAATCTGCAGCAAGAGTTGCAGGGATGTTCAAAGGCTGCAATTGTTTTAAAAAAATTATTGCTGCCAAACTGTTACACCGCCTGGAGGCAAAGTTTTGCCGCCAATTATTATATTTGCTGTACCGGATATTTTTTCTATCTCATAATCCTCTGAAGAATAATTTACCGCGATCCAAAAACTGTCACGCCAATTAATGTAAACACCTTTAGGATATTGTTCAACAGCAATTCCAGCCTGCTTGTATACATGCTGCAGAACGTCTTTTTCAAGTTGGGCATCATCTGTATCAGTGCCAATATAAGTAACGGTTCCTTTTCCTATTTTGTTGGTTGCCACAGATGCTGTGCCTGCGTAAAATTGATTAGTGTATTTAGCAAGCACATTTTCAGGTTTATTGGCTTTTACTAGATCTGCCCAGTTATTCCAGTAATACTCCTTTCCGAAACCTTGAATTGTGCCTTTTGCATAGGGCAGAAGATGGTCAAAATCTTCAATTTTGGCATCTATTAGGTTATATATCGGATTTCCCCACCCTTGAAACAAATGTCCGTTTTTGTCCTTAACGGCGGTGCGCACCGTTAAGATTAAATGCCCGCCTTGTTTTACATACTCTGTCCATTTATTGATAAGTTTCTCGTCTGCCAGCTCATAAGCAGGGGCAATCACCACCTTATAAGAATCTAATGGCTCGTTTTCGTAGATTATTTCTGCCGGCGCGCCGCATGATTTTACGATTTCCAAATATTTCTGGAAAAAAGCTAGGGTATTCCATTGGCTTGTCTGCCCTTGGCGTCCCATGCTCCATAAATTGTCATAATTCCATAATAAGGCAGTTTTTCGAGCCTGTACTTCTTTAGGCATTACCGCTTTGGGATTATAAGCTTTTCTTAATGATTTCATTTCCTGCATGGTCTGCTGGTAATCTTTTCCTCCTTGCGATAAGGTGGTTCCATCAAGTTTGGTAATCCCGCTGTGGTACTGCTCCGCACCATAATTGATTTGGCGATAGCGATAAGAGCACGCAAAAGACATGCCTTCGGCCATACAATGATAAAGCCACATGCGCACCGCTCCAGGCTGAAGCAAAGGATTAACATTTCCCCAGTTGACAAAACCAGGCTGGAGTTCCATTATGCCAGAAATGTTGTCTTTAGTTTTGAAAAAACTCAGCGCAAAGGAAAGTTCCCCGGGATCGCCAAGACGAAACCCCTTGTCTCCTATATTAGGAACTCCTTTATTCGGATAGCTTGTAAAAGCATTAAAATCGAGTTTTTTTGTTCTTCTTGGATCTGCTGATGGAGTAGTAGCGGTATAATTTGTTGTTACAAATTGATTTTTAGCAATTAGAGGCCTGATAATGTCTGCCTGAAAATCTAAAAAATCGGCCTGCGTATCGGCAGTATATCGTTTAAAGTCCAGCAAGGCATGCGGATTGATTCCCCACCATCCAACAAGATTTGCATTTGGAATTTTAATCTGGCCAAAACTGCCGTAAGTCTGGCTCCAAAAAGCAGTTCCCCATGCAGTATTCAAAGCGTTTATGGTGCGGTATTTGCTTTCCAACCAATTGCGGAAAGCATCTTGTGAGGAAGGGCTATAGTCTTCTTTGGCTTCCGGTTCGTTGTCGAGCTGCCATCCTATTACATTTGGATTATGGCCGTAGCGTGCCGCCAATTTACTAATGATGTTTTTAGAAAAATTTCTCCATACGGGATTGCTCAAAGACTGCTGTGCTCTTGTGCCATGCTCAGCTCTCTGGTAATGGCTGTCCATCAGATAGATTTCAGGATATTTAATGCCCATCCAGACAGGCGAAATTGCCGTAGACGTGCCTAGAATAACCTTTAACTTGTATTTTCCTGCAAGATTTATCACTTCGTCAAGCCATTCA
This sequence comes from Flavobacterium nitrogenifigens, assembly GCF_003254565.1. Classification (GTDB taxonomy): domain Bacteria; phylum Bacteroidota; class Bacteroidia; order Flavobacteriales; family Flavobacteriaceae; genus Flavobacterium; species Flavobacterium nitrogenifigens. Next base: position 3,783 of record NZ_QJRI01000160.1, on the reverse strand, counting down.
AATTGGTAGTTTCCTTCTTCGGGTTCCATCTCTATCCAAGCAAATTCCGCAATATGGATAAACTCAAAACCAATCTTAGAAATGTTGCTGATATCTCTTTCCCAGTCTTTTTTATTCCAGTGTTCCGGATAGTAATAAATCCCCATTGCCATCAGATTTTCTTTAGGAAAGAAAACTGGGGACTTTTGTGCCATTATGCCTGCTGAAGACAGCAGCAATAAATAAATGATATATTTTTTTAATTTCATGGATCTATATTTTTCTCACTTGCATCGAGACCTGCATTAAGTTGTCTTAATGCAGGTGTTTGATGTGATTGTTTTAGGATAATTAAATTTTAATGGCTTGAAGCGTTCCATTATAATGGATTTCTTTTCCAGAAGTATCAGAAAGGAATGCTTTTGGATTAGATGGATCGACAGCGATGATTTTAAATTTTCGGTCTTTTAGCATGCCTTTAAAATCTCCTTTGCGCTCGCCAATGGTTAAAGTTTCGTTTTTTTGATCATAATTGAAGCTTATCGTGGCATAATTGCCTTTTTCGTAATTGTAGTTAACGCCTTCATCTTCATACAAGGTAAAGCTTCCGTCGCGGCCTTTATAAACATACAGCACCATATTATCAGCAGGTTTCTGATCGGTGTATTGGATTTCAGGGCCAACGGGAACTATAGCGCCTTCTGGAATAAAGAGGGGAATGCATCCATAAGGAGCGTCAGCCTGTAAAGTCTGTCCTCCTAAGAGCTGCTTACCCGTATAAAAATCGTACCAGTTTTTGCCAGCAGGAAGATACACTTCTCTTTTTCTGGCTCCATATTGGTAAACAGGGCACACCATAAAAGATGACCCAAACATGAATTGGCTGCTGATGTTAACGACATTTTTATCGTTTTGAAAATCCATCACCAAAGGACGCATAATGGTATAATCGTTAAAATGGGTCATGCCCGCCATTGTATAGATGTACGGCATTAGTCTGTAACGCAGACGATCATAAAATACAATTGATTCGTATGCAGGATGGCCTTCTGGAGCGATGTTCCAAGGTTCGCGATACGGAAATTGTCCATGAGAACGGTATAAAGGAGCAAACACCCCAAACTGATGCCAGCGCGTGTTTAATTCGCGCCATTCTTTGCTGTCGGAATTTTCATTTCCGCTTTTGTCGTACTGCTGCTGTGCGCTCACATAGCGGTCTTCAACGCAAAATCCTCCGATATCCATAGTCCAGTATGGAATACCGCTTGCAGCAAAGTTAAGGCCTGCTGAAATCTGCGCTTTCAAATCTTCCCATCTCGTTGCAATATCTCCGCTCCAGGTTGCTGTTGAGTAACGCTGCAGTCCAGCGAAACCTGATCTAGTTAAAAGAAATACACGTTTATTAGGATCTATAGCCCTTTGTCCGTCATATATTGCTTCGGCGTTCATTAGGGCATAAGTGTTGAAATACTCTGTCGCAGACCCTAAAGCGGTTGGTCCCTGCAATTTTTTACGGTACTCCATATCTGTGCAGTCCAATACGTTAGGTTCACTTGCATCCATCCACCATGCATCAACTCCTATAGGATATAAATTTTCATAAATCTGCTTCCAAAACAGTTTACGCGCACCGCTTGCATAAGCGTCATAAAATGAGCCTACATAACCTGGGCCAACCCAGTCGCATACATTATCTTTAATGGCCTGCTGATACATCCATCCTTTTTGGTCAAACTCTTTAAAGTGGTCTGTGGTTTTATAAAATTTAGGCCAGACGGAGATCATCATTTTGGCGTTCATCGAATGGATGGAGTCTGTCATGGCTTTTGGATCAGGAAAACGCTTTGGATCAAACTTGTGGCTTCCCCATGCATCATCTTCCCAATAATTCCAGTCCAATACGATATTATCAATTGGAATCTGGCGCGTTCTGAATTCTTTTAAATTACTTAAGATTTCATCTTGGGTTTTGTATCGCTCGCGGCTCTGCCAATAGCCCATTGCCCATTTAGGCATAATTTGGGATTTTCCTGTCAAGGTTCTATATCCCTTAATGATGCTGTCCATGGAATTGCCATGAATAAAGTAGTAATCGATTTTTTTGTTCATTTCGCTCCACCAGACCTGGCTGTTTTTTTCCTCAGCCAATTGAGGCGTTCTTACCCTTAATCCGCAATAGGATGTTGAACCGTCCGGTTTCCATTCTATTCTTAAAGCAGTGCGCTTGTCTGCTTTCAGATTCATAGAGAATTTGTAGCTGTTAGGATTCCAAGCTGTTCTCCATCGCTCAGGAACCACTAATTGATTGTCTAGATAGACTTTTACATATCCGGAATAATATAAAGTAAATTTATATTCTCCGTCTTGCGGCGCTTCGATTTCCCCTTCATAAGCAACAGCAGCATTCTTTAAAGGCAGATGTGTTGGCAGATTTTTAATGCTTTTAACGTCTTCAAAAAAAATAGATTGCTCTTGACGGATGAGCGGTGCATTTTTCTTCTCTGGCGTGATGTAGGTTCCCGTTAAGAAGCCTGGCTCGCCATTTTTTCCATATAATTTGAAAACCTTGTTTAACTGCTCATAAGGACGGCTGTCTCCAAATCGGCTTAAGGAATAGCTGTCCCATAAAAGGCCATAGTTTTTATTTGATACAATAAAAGGAACCGATACCTTGGTATTGTATTGGAAAAGCTCTTCGCTTTTGTCTTTGTAATTGAATTCATCCGACTGATGCTGTCCCAGCCCATAAAACGCTTCATCTTTAGGCGATTCAAATATCTGCCGCACCGTATAGCCTTTTGTCTGGTCAGCCTCTATAGGAAGAAAAGTCCTGCCGCCGCCTGCTTTTTCGGCCAGCAGCATTTTGCCGTTTTTATCTTTAAACTTAATCCCTCCATCTTTTGCCGAAACCATTACATTTAAAGTCTTGGTTGCGAGTTTAAGGGAGTCTTTTAATTGACTGATTTGAAAAGGGACAGTTTGCTGGCCGGGTACAATAATCAGACTGGAATCTTTCACAGATTCTTTGGCTGACGCAGCAACATGTATCAGATCATTGCCTAAAACCTGCAGACGCAGTGTGCGCAATTGGTTTTCTGCGTTTGGTTTCAAGTTTATAAACACACTGTCATTTGTTTTGGTGTAATTTTTAACAGCGCACGATGCCAAGAGCAATCCGGCGGAAAGACCTAAAGCGATTGTGTTTTTTTTCATGTTTTTTGGTTAAGAATAGTTTATATGATAATTAGCAGTTTTTGCGATTTATGTTTTCCCCGATCTTGAAGTTACTATATTCAGTCGAGCTAAATTTCAAATGGGTTTCAAACGATTGCAAGCTGTAAAAGTCAAATGGCAATCTTCATTTTTTGGTGACTGCATGAGGCTCATTCAAGTTGTATTGGCAGCTGATAATGCTGGAGTGTAAAAATATCTTTTAATGTAAAAGGACAGGGGGCGTAAATGTGTTATTTGAGAGGCTCTTATGTATTATCACGTTTTTGGATGCTGTAAAAGGGGTCAGAATGTATTTTATGGCTGGCAGAAATGTATTATTGCTTTTGAGCATTCAAAGTAAAGAGTACATTAGCATCTGTGAAGTTTCAGAGCTGGAGCACCGAACAGCCTACTTGAGGATTATGAAGAAGAAGCTGTTCAGAATCATCTTGAAATCAAAAATAAACTGACTAACCAACCTCTATAATTATGAATATAAAATTTAGCATATGTTTATTGCTTGTAAGTTTCTTTAAACTAAACGCCCAATCAGTGGTAAAAAGTCCGGACGGAAAACTTGCGGTGTCGGTT
>NZ_QJRI01000152.1 GCF_003254565.1 Flavobacterium nitrogenifigens | reverse complement strand
GGCGATACTGAAGCTGTGCTAACCACAGCTCCGACAGTCGCCACCACGGCAGTTATAGGAAGTCCGATGGGGAGTTACCCGATCGCAGCCAGCGGAGCCGCTGCACCCAATTATGCAATCACTTATGCCGATGGTACGATGAGCGTGACAGCCGCCTCACTTACGATCACGGCAGATGATAAGAGCAAAATATACGGAAGCGCAAATCCAGCTTTGACGGTAAGCTATTCAGGATTTGTGAACGGCGACACGGAAGCATCCCTAACAACAGCAGCTGTTGCTTCAACCACAGCGACGGCTTCAAGTCCGGTTGGCACGTATGTGATAACAGCAGGCGGCGCATCATCTGCGAACTATTCAATATCATATGCTGATGGAACTCTGACGGTAACCCAAGCGTCTCTTATAGTGACAGCTGACGATAAGAGTAAAGTCTACGGAAGCGCAAATCCGACTCTGACGGTGAGCTACTCGGGATTTGTGAACGGCGATACGGAAGCATCCCTAACATCAGCAGCTGCAGCTTCAACCACAGCCACGGCTTCAAGCCCTGCTGGCACGTATGCAATAACGGCAGGCGGCGCATCATCCCCGAACTATTCAATTTCATATGCTGATGGGATTCTTACAGTAACCCAAGCGTCTCTTATAGTGACGGCAGACAATAAAAGCAAAACCTACGGCAGCGCAAATCCTACTCTGACGGTGAGCTACTCGGGATTTGTAAACGGCGATACTGAAGCATCTCTAACAACTGCAGCTACAGCCTCAACGTTAGCTACGACATCCAGCCCTGCGGGAACGTATGCAATCACAGCAAGCGGTGCGTCATCTCCGAACTATTCGATTTCATATGTTGATGGTATTTTAACAATTACACCATCATCACCATTATCAAATGATGCTGATTTAAAAAATCTTTCTATAAGCAATGGTATATTAAACCCCGTTTTTTCGGCAAATACTCTTCTGTATAATGTGACAGTGGGTAGTGAAATTTCTGCAGAAATGATAACAGCGGTTGCAGACGATCCTTTGGCTGTTATCAGAATTAACGGAGTTTTGGTTGCTAGTGGGACTTCTTCAAATCCAATTTCGTTAGAATTAGGTTTAAATGTTATAGTCATTAAAGTAGTAGCAGAAGATGGTTCGACTGTAAAAAATTATACCATCAATGTAACAAGGGAAGCATCTAATAATGCGGCTTTATCAAATTTAATGATTAGTGAGGGAAATTTGGAACCTGTGTTTGAATCTGATGTTACTCAATATAATGCAAAGGTTAAGTATGACGTAAATTCGATAACGGTAACACCTACTGCGGCAGATCCAAAGGCGGCCATAAAAGTAAATGGCTCATCTGTTGCTAGTGCGACTGCTAGCGAACCGATAGTTTTGGCAACAGGAGAAAATATCATCGAAACTGTTGTAACCGCTCAAGATGGAATAACAAAACAGATGTATACCATTACAGTGTTTAAAGGTGCAGCTCCAGACCAAGTTGTGGCAAATAATATTTTATCTCCAAATGGAGACGGCAAAAATGATTATTGGGAGATAAAAGACATTGTATATTATCCCAACAATATTGTCACAGTGTATGATAGAGCTGGTCGAATCGTATATTCAAAAAAAGCCTATAGTAACGAGTGGGATGGGGCATATAAAGGATCTCCTCTAAACAATGATACTTATTACTATCTTATTGATCTTGGCGATGATTTACCTAAAATAAAAGGGTTCATTACTATAATTAGAGATTAAAAAGTATGAATACAAGTAAGATAATAGAATTATTATATCATAATCCTAACGATATGAGCACCAATAATAAAATAGGTATGAGATTATTAACCGCTAAATGGATCTTTTTTTTAAGTGCAATTATAGGCATAACTCATTCGGCCAATGCGCAATTAACAGAATTTGAAGCAATGTACTATCAGAACCAGTACATTGCTAATCCTGCTATGGCAGGGGTAAACAAAGGTTTGGATGTTAATATAGGTTATCAGAGACAATGGGATAAAGTACCCGGAAATCCAGTATTGATGTATGCAACAGTAGAATATAATCCAGAAGATCGTATGGCGTATGGCTTTAATTTTAATAGTGATAGAGCCGGTTTAATTACAAACACTAGATTTTTAGGAACTTTTGCTTATCATTTACCAATTGATAGAGATGACCGTGAACTGCATTTTGGATTATCTTTTGGAGCGAGATTTCTCTCCCTTGATACTAGTAAAATTATTGGTGATATGACAGATCCTTCGATTCAGAATTTTAATGAAGGTGGTGCTTTGGATGGTGATTTTGGTATTTCTTATACCAGTCGTTTGCTAACTATTCAAGCCGCGGTGCCTAATCTAAATAATGTTTTTTTTGAAAATGACAATGGGGAAAGACGCTATGTCGATAATCAAGTTTTTTATTCAGCAGTAAGTTATAAAGTATTCGTAGCCAGCCAAATGAATGATTTTAATTTGGAACCTCTAGTTGCTTATCGTGCCATCAGAGGATACAAGGATATTGTTGATACGGGTATTCGTTTTAATATGCCAGAGTATAAAATGAATATTGCCGCAATTTACCATACAAATAAAACAATTTCAGGAACTTTTGGACTCGATTTAAATCAATTCGGAATTTTCTTAGCATACTCATTTTTTGCCAGCAATTCAGGAGCGTACGCAAATGATACTTTGGAATTTGGATTGAGATATAGATTTTTGGATTAGCATTTTAAAAGAAAATTTATATTGAAGCAAGAAACATTTACAATATAGGTTTTTAAGTTTGTTTTGAAAATTAAATATCTGATAATGAATTGCTTGTTGTTTTTAAGTTCGTTATTGTTTCTTTTGTGTTTTTAGGTTATTTAAATGGTTAAAATGGGAATGTTGAATATTCTATTTTTGTATTTAAAAGTTAGATATTTAGATTTTAATGTTGATAACTGTTTTTGTTTGCTTCCATTTAATGACATTTTTATATGTTGACAACTTTATTTAGAATTAGTTTAGATAGCTGATATATCGATAAGTATGGGTTCTTTTTGATCTGTTCATAAATAGTTTTTTGGAGGTTTTTTTTTCGCACTTTTTGCTGTTGATAATTGAAAGGTTTTTTAACATCTAAAATTGGACAAAAGAATAACCTTGGGTTAAATTTGTAATTATAGAAATCACGCTAATACCTCCCCAAAATAAGCGCTCGAATTTCTATTTCAAAATAGTCACTTAAAACTCTATATATATGTCAATTTTTGATAAAAGAATCAATTATAAACCTTTCGAATATCCTGAGGTTCTGCAATTTACCGAAGCTATTAATAAAGCTTATTGGGTACACACTGAAGTAGATTTTACTGCTGATACGCAAGATTTTCATGCGCATTTGGATTTGGCAGAAAAAACAGCAATCAAAAATAGTTTATTGGCAATTGCGCAGATTGAGGTAGCTGTAAAAAGTTTTTGGGGTAATATATATGAGCATTTTCCAAAACCAGAATTCAACGGACTAGGAACTACTTTTGCAGAATGTGAATTTAGACATTCCGAAGCTTATTCTCGTTTGCTGGAAGTTTTAGGTTATAATGACGAATTTGAGAAATTATTGGATGTTCCTGTAATCCGCAGACGTGTAGATTATCTTTCGAATGTATTGAAAGACACGAAGTCGCAGGATAATAGAAAATACATGGTTTCGCTCATTTTATTCAGTATTTTGATCGAGAATGTTTCTCTTTTCAGCCAATTTGCCATTTTATTGTCATTTACAAGATTCAAAGGATATATGAAAAATGTGAGCAATATTATTGCTTGGACTTCAATTGACGAACAAATTCATGCCAATGGCGGAATTTATATCATTAATAAAATTCGTGAAGAATTTCCAGAATATTTTGATGCAGAGACTTTAGAATTAATTAGAGAAACTGTTAAAGAATCAATTACGGTTGAAGCGGATATTTTAGACTGGATTTTTGAGAATGGAGCGGTTGAAACCATAAACAAAGAAGATTTGGTAAACTTCATGAAATTTAGAATTGATGAAAGTTTGAAACAAATTAATATTGAAACAATCTTTAATGTTTCTCCAGAAGAATATTCAAAAATGACATGGTTTGAAGAAGAGGTTTTTGCAAACAGTTTAGACGATTTCTTTGCAAAACGCCCTGTAGAATATACAAAGCACGATAAAAGTATCACTGCAAACGATCTTTTCTAATACAAGCCTATAATACATTATGAATACGACAGACATAAACCCTGAAAACAACAATTTTGAACCACAAAACGATAGTAAAATGTGGTGGAAAAATTCTGAAAGTGAACAGATTTTAAATCGCGGTTATCTTTTAAAAGGAGAAACCGTAGAAGGAGCAATCGATAGAATTTGTACGGCTGCAGCAAAAAGACTGTACAAGCCAGAATTGAAAGAATCTTTCATGGAAATGATCGAAAGAGGCTGGATGAGTATCAGTTCGCCTGTTTGGGCTAATATGGGAACAGAAAGAGGTTTGCCAATTTCATGTTTTAATGTGCATGTTCCAGATAAAATTGAAGGAATTACGCATAAACTGGGTGAAGTAATTATGCAGACGAAAATTGGAGGCGGAACTTCTGGTTATTTCGGTGAATTACGAGAACGAGGAAGTGCTGTAACCGATAACGGAAAGAGTAGTGGAGCAGTTAGTTTCATGAAGCTTTTTGATACGGCTATGGATACTATTTCGCAAGGAGGTGTTCGTCGCGGTGCATTTGCAGCTTATTTAGATATTGACCATCCAGATATTGAAGAGTTTTTGAAAATCAAGAGTATTGGAAATCCAATTCAGAACTTATTTACAGGAATTTGTGTGCCCGATTATTGGATGCAGGAAATGATTGATGGGGATGCCGAAAAAAGACAAATTTGGGCGAAAGTATTAGAAAGCCGTCAGCAAAAAGGATTACCATATATTTTCTTTAGCGATAACGTAAATAAAAATAAACCGCAAGTTTACAAAGATCAGAATCTAAGAATCAATGCAAGTAATTTATGCAGTGAGATTATGCTTCCGTCAACTCATGATGAATCATTTATCTGCTGTCTTTCTTCAATGAATTTAGAATTGTATGAAGAATGGAAAGATACTGAAGCAGTAAAATTGGCGATCTTTTTCCTTGATGCCGTTTTACAGGAATTTATCGAAAAAACAGAAGGCAACTATTACCTTTCTGCGGCCAATAAATTTGCGAAAAGACATCGCGCGCTTGGTTTAGGAGTTTTAGGATGGCATTCTTATTTGCAGAAAAACATGATTCCGTTTGAAGGAATGGAAGCTAAAATGAAAACAACTGAAATTTTCAAACATATTAGTGATAAAGCTGATAAAGCAAGTCAAGAATTGGCTAGAATTTACGGTGAACCAGAATTGTTAAAAGGTTATGGAAGACGTAATACAACGACAATGGCAATTGCGCCAACAACTTCATCTTCTGCGATTTTAGGACAAACTTCGCCAGGAATCGAGCCTTTTAGCAGTAACTATTATAAAGCTGGATTGAGCAAAGGTAACTTTATGCGTAAAAACAAATACCTTAAAAAACTGCTTGAGGAAAAAGGTTTGGATAATGAAGAAGTTTGGAGAGGAATTATGCTAAACGGAGGAAGTGTTCAGCACATGGAACAATTGACTCAGCAGGAAAAAGATGTTTTTAAAACATTTAAAGAAATCAGCCAGCTAGAAATTGTACAGCAAGCAGGAATTCGTCAGAAATTTGTTGATCAAGGACAAAGTTTAAATCTTAATATTCCAGCAGAATTGGCGATTAAAGATGTAAACCGTCTGATGATTGAAGCTTGGCAGCAAGGAGTTAAAAGTTTGTACTACCAAAGAAGCCAAAGTGTTTCTAAAGAATTAGTAACAAGTCTTGTTTCTTGCAGTAGTTGTGAATCATAAAAATCAAAAGCCGAATCTTAATTTTAGATTCGGCTTTTTTATTCATACTATTTGTCATTCTGAGGGACGAAGAATCTCACACAAAAAGCCACAAAGATTTTTCATATAGTTTTGTCATGTCGACGAAGGAGACATCTTCGCAAGTAGCTCCACAATCAAAATAAAAAAAATCAAACCTTAGACTTTAATCGACTCAAAGTTTCCTGAGAAATATTAATATAAGAAGCCACAATTTTATTAGGAAGCCGTTTTACAATCGCAGGATTAATTTTCAAGAGCTGATTGTATCTCTCCAAAGCATCCATTGTAGTAAAAGACATTAAACGATTGGCATTATTGACATAAGCTTTTTCCAAATAATTGCTGTAAAACTCACGCCATTGCGGAACAATTTCCATTAAATGATTAAAATCTTCGTGGGAAATGCTCAGTAGTTCCGATTTCTCTACAACTTGAATATTTTCAAGCGCAGGCATTTTAGTTATAAAACTGACTAAAGCTGTAGCAAACTGATTTTCAAAAGCAATATATCGTGTGGCGTCTTTTCCTTCTTCATTAATAAAAAAGATACGAAGACAGCCTTTCGCAACAAAAAAGGTCTCTTGACTGATTTGACCTTGAGCCAGCAAAATCTCATTTTTTCCTTTTTTGATAAGTTTAAAATAAGAGAGAATGGTTTCTAAATCTTCATCAGAAACATTTATACTTTTTCGAATGGAATTGCCAAGCTGTTCGTATATCATTTAGTTATAATCTCTAACGAATTTGCGGTAATAGATAATATCTTCAATAGATAGAACCACCAAATCGTGCTGTTGTGCAAAGCTAATGATTTTGTCTAGTTTTGCCATGCTACCGTCTTCGTTCATCAATTCGCAAAGAACAGCTTCAGGTTGTAAACCTGCCAATTTCATTAAATCGACACTTCCTTCAGTATGGCCATTTCTTCCTAGAACGCCATTATCGTTTGCTCTAAGAGGAAAAATGTGTCCGGGTTTTGCTAGATCTTCTGGTTGTGCGTTTATGGCAACAGCTGTTTTAATAGTAGTGATTCTATCTTTGGCAGAAACTCCAGTTGTAACTCCGTTTTTCGCTTCAATAGTAATGGTAAACGGAGTCTGAAAACTGCTTGTGTTTTCTTTTACCATATAGGGAAGTTCGAGTTCATCGGCTTTTTCATTAGTAAGACAAAGACAGACAATACCGCTACATTCTCGAATCATTAAAGCCATATCTTGAGTATTGATATGGTGCGCAGAAAATATCAGATCGCCTTCATTTTCACGGTTTTCATCGTCGGTTACCAAAGCGCCTTTTCCGTTTTTAAGCTGTTCCAAAGCATTTTCAACACGCTCTTTACTTGAAATTCCGAATTGCACTAACGGACTTAATTCTGTACTTATCATAAAAACTTTTTAGAAATAATAAGAAGCAAATCTAAAGCGGTTTAAAACCAAAAAGTTTGATATAAGTCAATAAATTGATGTTCTAATTTTTTAATGTTAATCTAATTTAGTTGTCATAAAATCTTAATTTAGTACCCAAATTCCATAACCCAAAATCAATAAATACCACCAATAAATGGAGAATATTACCGTAATCATTATGCTGCTTTTCGGTGTGGCTTTTCTTAGTCTTGTTAGCAAAAGATATAATTTCCCGATACCGATTGTTTTGGTTTTATGCGGTGTAGTAATTAGTGCTGTACCTGGGCTTCCGGTAATCGCTTTGAGTCCAGAAATAGTGTTTGTTATATTTCTTCCGCCTCTTTTGTACCATGCGGCGTGGCATACCAGCTGGTCCGATTTTAAGCAGTCCATTCGTCCGATAACTTTTGCTGCTGTAGGTTTAGTCTTTTTTACTATGGGACTAGTTGCTGTTTTTGCGCATTGGCTAATAGATGATATGTCTTGGCCGTTAGCTTTTTTGCTTGGTGCCATTGTTTCGCCTCCAGATGCGGTTTCGGCAACTGCCATTACAAAAGGGTTAGGATTAAATCCAAGATTGATAGCTATTCTAGAAGGAGAGAGTCTGCTAAATGATGCTAGTGGTCTTGTGGCTTATAAGTATGCTTTAACAGCTATTACAGCAGGAAATTTTGTTTTATGGGAAGCAGGATTAAATTTTGTTTTGATGTCGGTTCTAGGTATCGCAATTGGTTTGGCAATTGGGTATATAATGTACTATATTCATAAAAGATTTGTTTGCGATGATATTATCGAGGTCACATTGACATTATTGACACCGTTTGCCTCGTATTTGCTTGCTGAGCATTTTCATGGTTCGGGAGTCTTGGCCGTGGTAACGACAGGTCTTTTTCTGGCAGCTAGATCGGGAACCATTTTTTCTCATGAAAGCCGAATTATGACGAACACCATTTGGGATGTCTTAAATAATATTTTGAACGGTTTGATCTTTATTTTAATCGGACTTCAATTAAGACAGATTATTGCAGGAATTAGCAATTACTCTGGGAATTCATTATTTATCTGGGGCGCAGTTATAAGTATCGTAGTGATTTTGGTTCGTTTTTTATGGGTTATTCCTGCAACGATGATTCCGAGAATGCTTAGTAAAAGGATTCGTGAGAAAGAAGCTTTTGATTATCGAAATATGATCATTTTTGGATGGTCGGGAATGCGTGGTGTGGTTTCTATGGCCGCAGCTTTGGCGCTTCCGTTGATGTTGAATAAAACAGAAGAATTTCCGCTTCGAAATTTAATTATATACTTAGTTTTCTGCGTTATTCTTTCAACTTTGGTTATACAAGGTCTTACGCTTCCATGGTTAATTAAGAAGCTAAAAATTGAGCGTTATTCAATACTTGCAGAAGAATACAATATTCGAAATGTAATTGTTTCAGAAACTATTGCCCATATAGAAGATAATTTCTCACTATTGAATGACGAATTGCTTCATAATATTAAAAGCAAATACGAAGTCAAATTCAACCGTCTTCAAAAAACTGAACTTCCCGCTAATTTCTTCGGAAACGGAAAACTTCTTGGCGGTGAAATTTTTAATGATTTCACTAAAATTCAAATCGATCTTTTGAATGTAGAACGGGCAAAATTAGAATCAATGCATAAATTTGGTTCTGTAAACGAAGAAATCTTTCGCAAAATAGAAAAAGAATTAGATCTGGAAGAAACTCGTTTGTGGATGGAAATGTACGAGGAAAACTAATTTCTAATTGTGAATTGAGCTTTACGCAAAGAATAAATTAATAATTCACAATTCACAATTCACAATTCACCATTCACAATTCACCATTCACAATTCACCATTTACAATTCACCATTAAATAACCCCCATTTTCTGCATTAAGAATGTAGCGCTTTTGTTTTTACAGATTCCGTTGCGGAGTTTGTAATCGAAGTGAAGATCGTTGTTTTGAATCTCAACTTCGAAACATTGATTGGTCAAAATTTCAGGATATTCATTTGTAGTCAGACAAACTTCAATGTCATGAGTAGCAATTGCGCCGATGGCTTTTTTCGAAATTATCTTTTTCACCACTTCGATTGTTCCATTTCTTTTATCATCGGAGTTTGTACCTCTTAAAATTTCATCTAATAAAACAAAAGCTGGTTGATTCTCGAGTTCATCCATAATCTGTTTTAAACGTTTAATTTCGGCAAAAAAGTACGATTCAGAATCAGATAAAGAATCGGATAATCGCATTGAAACTAGGACTGGCAATGGATGAACTTTGGCTTCTGATGCACAAATAACAGACCCAATTCCACTCAATACCATATTAATTCCTAAACTTCTCAAAAACGTACTTTTTCCTGACATGTTTGAACCAGTCAAAATCACAAAAGATTGTGGGTGAAATTGTGTATCGTTTCCAACTCTTGTTGCAGGATTGAGTAACGGATGGCTTAGATTTTTAAACTCGATTTTATAATCTGAATTGATTTCAGGAAAAACAAAATCTTCATTATTGTAGGCTAGATTAGCTAAACTATTTAAAGCTTCAATTTCGCCAATAATAGAAACCCAATGATTCATTTCTGAAGCATAATCTTCTTTCCATTTTAAAAGTGCTTTTAAAACATGCAGATTGAATAAGAATGTTCCGTTAAATAAAGTGGCTGTTACAAAGTTGTTTATCGTATCCATTCTTGAAAACAGCTCAGAAAGCTGTTTTAAATGTTGGCTTGCTTTCGCATTCTTGAAATTCAATTGTTCTTGTAAATGAAGTAGCTTTTTGGATTGGAAAGATTCTTTTTCAATTTTTTCAATCAATAAACTGTATTGCTTTATGATGTTAGCGACATTATCAGCTTTTGCTATTTCCGATTGAATTCTCTTTACGGCTCTTCCCAAAACAATTAAATTGGCAATAAAGACGTACGTTAAATAAGAAAGAATAATGGTTTTTGATGTAATAAAATAAGCTGCCAGAAAACCAAAAAACGTTACTGGAAGAATAAATGATAATGCAACTAAAACTTTAGGCAATGAATTATTTGTAAAAGAAGTCCAATGTTTTATAGCTTCATAAGATTGCTTTGAATCTTGACTTAAAATTGCCAAAGACTGAAATTCCTGCCGCCAATCAATTTTGCTTTTTAATTCGTTTACAGCTTCCTGATTTTCTAAAATTTCTGTTTCAGGCAGCGTATGAAGCAATAACTCAGCAAGTGTTTTTTTTCCAATAAAAGAAGCGGTTCGGTTAAGATTTTGAAATAAGGAGTGATCTCCAAAAATATCTAAATCGTAGGCATAGGGATGATGAAAATCGATAAACTCAGCTCCGTTTTCAAAAGGTGTTTTTTCTCTTTTCAGAAAAGCAATTTCATTTTTATTAATTTTTAAAAGCGTTTCTGCTAGCAATCTTTGAAATGATACTTTTGAATGTATTCTCATAAAAAAAATAAAACCAGCAAAAGACAAAACAGCTAGAATAACATAAAGTATTTGATCTGTCTTGATGTAATAAAACATAAAAGTCAAGAAAAGAAAAATACTTAATAACCTCAAAAGGCTTATGCTGTTGTATTTTTTGTTGGTTTTATTATAGAGTTCTGAGTATTTTGCAACGTTGTCTGGATATGCTTTCATTCTATTATTTTGCTTGAAATACAAATATAGCTTTTAAGTCACAAAATCATCAATATTGTTGTTTAATCTTCGTGCATAACCAAAATCGGAATGGTCACTTCTTTGGCTATTTTTTTTGAAAAACTAGAGTCAAAAAGACTTTCAAAGAAAGAGCGTTTGTGCGTTATAGTCGTTAGAATATCAATGTCTTTATAAAGCACAAAGTCAAGGATGGTTTCTTTTACATCATCACTTGGCAGAACTAAAAATTCAACATTTTCTCCAGCGAATTCCTTTTCGAATTCTTTTCTGGTTTCTTCTGAAACATCAGAATTAGATGTCCTTACATATAAACTTTTTACTTTAGCATCAGTTTTTTTGGCAATCTTCAAAACTTTTTTCAGTTCTTTTTTGTCTTTTTCTCGGTAGCGTGTCGTAAAACCAATTGTTTTTACCTTTTTGTATTTAGCATCGATCGGAATGCATAAAACAGGAACTTCAACTCCAGAAATTACAGATTCGGTATTAGAACCCGTGAAGAATTTTGTCCAGTCTGAAGCGCTGTTGGTTCCCATAATCACAAAATCGACTTGATCTTCTTCGACTGCGTTTTTAAGATTATAAATAAGATCACCATCCATTAAACGGTGTTTGATCACAATATCTTCTAGATTACGTTCAGCAGCAATAGTTCGTAGTTTCGGAATTTCATCTTTAAACGTTTCAAATTTTGCTAGCTCGATTGAACTATATATAGAAGCATAATTCTCTGGAAAGAATTGGCTGTCGTAAACAGGAATCTCGAATGTATGAAGTAAGATCAATTCGGCGTTTACAACTTTAGCAAATTCTAAAGCATGAACAAATGCATTGGTAGCAGCGTCAGAGAAATCGGTTGGAAATAATATCTTTTTCATCGTATTTAAGATTAAGGTTTGTCTCTCAAATTTACTCATTCTAGAAAGAAAACAACCTGATATTTATCAGTATTTTAACACTTAATGGTTTATTAATCTTAATTAGTCGGAAGATTTCTTGTTCGAGTGGGGTAACATTAACATAGAAAAGAATTTGAGCGTTTTTTTATACCTTTGCAGCATGATAAATCAAGATTCAATAGTTGCTTTAGCTACGCCTTCGGGAGCTGGAGCTATCGCCATAATTCGTATTTCTGGAGCAGAGGCTATTACAATTGGTAATTCGGTTTTTAAATCTATTAAAAACAAAGATTTGACCAAGCAGAAAACACATACTCTTCACTTGGGACATATTGTAGACGGAAGCAAAACACTAGACGAAGTGTTGGTTTCTGTTTTTAAAGGCCCAAATTCTTATACAGGAGAAGATACGATTGAAATTTCTTGTCACGGATCGACTTATATTCAGCAGCAGATTATTCAGTTATTGCTTCGAAATGGCTGTAGAATGGCCGATGCAGGTGAATTTACGTTGAGAGCTTTCTTAAACGGAAAACTGGATTTATCGCAAGCAGAAGCGGTGGCAGATTTGATTTCGTCAGATAATGAAGCTTCTCACCAAATTGCAATGCAGCAAATGCGTGGCGGATTCAGTAATGAAATCGCTAAACTTAGAGAAGAGCTTTTAAATTTTGCTTCTTTAATTGAATTGGAATTAGACTTTGCAGAAGAAGATGTAGAGTTTGCAGATAGAACGCAATTTCATGAATTATTAAATAGAATTGAATTTGTTTTAAAACGTTTAATCGATTCGTTTGCTGTTGGAAATGTAATCAAAAACGGAATTCCGGTTGCGATTGTTGGTGAGCCGAATGTTGGAAAGTCAACGTTGCTAAATGCTTTATTAAACGAAGAACGTGCAATTGTTTCTGACATTGCCGGAACTACACGCGATACGATTGAAGACGAATTGGTAATTGGCGGAATCGGATTTAGATTTATTGATACAGCTGGAATTCGTGATACTAAAGATGTTGTAGAAAGCATCGGTATCAAGAAAACTTTTGAAAAAATAGATCAAGCACAAGTTGTAATTTATTTATTTGATGGACTAAAATTCCAAACGTCAAGTTCTGAATTTGTAAATGAAATTGAACAGATTAAGAATAAATATCCGTTAAAACCACTGCTTATTGTGGTGAATAAAAAAGACATTCTATCTGCTGATGAAGTGGCGAATATTACCAATCAGTTAGAAAATTTAAATGCAAAACTATTATTGATTTCTGCGAAAGAAAAAATAGGAGTAGAGGATTTAAAAAATGAATTATTGTCTTTTGTAAATACTGGTGCGCTTCGCAATAATGAAACGATTGTAACCAATACAAGGCACTATGATTCTTTATTGAAAGCTTTAGATGAAATTCAGAAAGTCAAATTTGGTTTAGAATCAGGTCTTTCAAGTGATCTTATGGCGCTTGATATCCGCGAAGCTTTATATCAATTCGGATTAATTACAGGTCAAGTTTCTAATGATGAGTTGTTGGGGAATATTTTTGCAAACTTTTGCATCGGCAAGTAGAAGGGCACAAAGAAACGCAAAACAAAAAATAACAAAAAGAGTTAAGGTGTTGGTAATTAACATTTTGACTCTTTTTTTATCCGATTTTATTTTTGAATATTTGGTATTGCTTTGCGTAAATCTGTACCTTATTTGTACCTCGGATTTCGAGGTACAAATTTTGTGACAAAACGGGATGAATGATGGCACAAATGTACATTTTGCTGAGTTTTCTAGAGATCGGATTTCTGGAAAAGAAATTAGCAAAAATATCATTTTAGAGCATATCGTTTGTCTTGTGCCCCTATATTTTGGCAAGACAGATTCCAGAGTTTGGAAAGTAATTGTGGAAGTTCTAAGGACATTTAAGTGCAGTAGGAAACTTAAATTTAAAAATTATGGGTTCAAACATTAGGATTGCCAAAATCTGTCAGTTCTGTAATAGTGAATTTACAGCAAAGACAATTAAAACAAAATTTTGCTCACTAGCTTGCGGAAGCAAGAATTACAAAAAAAGAAACAGCGAAAAAAGGAAAGAGGCCAGAGGGCAAAAAATGGAATCCATGCGTAATGGTGGCATCGAGAAGCTGGAAAAACTTGAAATTTTCACTATTGATGAAGCATGTCTTTTTATGGGAATAAGCAGGAGAACACTTTACAGGGTAATTTCAAGGAATGAAATTGCCATTAGAAAAGTAGGAGCCAAGACTTTCATAAATCGTCCAGAAATTGATAATTTTTTTGAAAGGCTTTACGAAAGCAGAAAAAATGAAGAAACTATTCAGAGATTTCCAGGAATTGAACACTGCTATACAATTTCTGAAATACAGAAGAAGCTGAATATTTCTCCTGCGGCTTTGTACGGCATTTTGTTAAGAGCAAAGATTGAAAAGTACAATGTGGGCAGGTTTGTATATGTTTCCAAAAGAGATATAGAATTATTATTTAACATTCAGAGCCATGAGTAAGAGTATTGTTACACTTAGAAAGAAAGCTATTTCTCAAGGAAGAATGTCTCTATATTTGGATTTCTATCCTCCCGTGTGGGATTCAAGAGCAAACGACTATACGAGACGCGAGTTTTTGAAACTGTATATCTATCAGAAACCGGCAGATCAGTATCAGAAGCTGTCCAATTCTGAAAATCTGCATACGGCGGAACTAATACGAGCAAGAAGACAGAATGAAATCAACAAATCGGAAATCTATTCTCCATTTGAAAAAGAGCAGCTGCAGATTCAGGCTCGAGGAAATGAATCATTTCTCCAATATTATAAAAAGCTCGGAGAGAAAAAAACAGGAAATAATCTATCGATATGGAACTGCGCCATAGCGCACTTTGAAGCATTTTTAAATGGAAATGATCTGCTGTTTAAGGATGTTACGGTTACAGTTATTGAGGACTTCAGGGATTATCTTCTCAAAGCGAGGAGCATGAGAAAGAATAATAAGCAGATTTCTCGCAATACGGCGCTTTCCTATTACAATAAAATAAAAACAACTCTAAAAGGGGCGTATAAAGAAGATAAATTAAGAACAGACATTAACTCAAAAATTGGATCTATAAAAGAAATGGAATCCCAGCGCAATTTTATGACTATTGAAGAGACCCGAAAACTTTTTTCGACCCCCTGTCCAAATTCCTTAGTGCGTAAAATTTCGATGTTTTCGGTATTGACAGGAATACGTTATGTAGATATTGCGAAGCTGCTCTGGTCCGAGATCCATTACATTGAGAATGATGGCTACTATATCATATTCCGCCAGAAAAAAACTCAAGGGGCAGAAACAATGCCGATTTCCGATGAAGCTTTTTCACTGCTTGGAAAAAGAAAAGGGGAAAAGGAACTGGTGTTTAAAGGATTAAATAAATGGGATGTAGACCGGGTGCTTCCAGTATGGGTAGCATTGTCTGGAATTAATAAGCATATTACCTTTCATAGCTTTAGGCATACCTATGCTACGCTCCAGCTGACTGCGGGAACCGATATTTTTACCATTTCAAAAATGTTAGGGCACAGGAGCGTTAAAACCACGCAGATTTATGCAAAAGTGATCGACCAGAAAAAAAGGGATGCGGCAAATAGAATATCATTAGGATAATATTTAGAAATAAAACAAGCCTTATTGATTACTAAGGCTTGTTTTTCTTATGCATTAGTGGATGGAATGGCCACTTAAGAAGCAGTCAGCACTATGTTAATTATAAGTAAAATACCTGATTTTAACATAGGGGAGAAATGTGTATCTGATCTAAATAATTATATTTGATTTTAGAAATATACTAAAAACAAATCTAACAGATCTTTTACAATGGAAAAAGCTATACAATTAAAGGTAAGAAAAGATTTGGATGCACATCAGCAGCATACGATCCTGAAGCTAAAAGGCAGCCTGATTTCAAAAGGGTACACCGAGATCATACATATCCTGGATCAGGACGAAGAGTTCCACATCAATAGCTTTGAAACGGACAAAGAGAAACGCAATGAAGTCCAGCAGTACATTGCAGCCTTCATCGATCAGGAAAACCTGATGGACACCATCAGCATGAAATAATAAGAAAATCCTAAAAAAAAAAATCAAAGCCCGTCGGCTGTCAGGACTTCGGGCTTTTGGTTTTGATTTTATTGCATAAATAGAGCCGACAATTTATCGGCTTTTCTTTTTGTTTTTTTCGTCATCCAGTCCCGACGCAGAAGGATTCCCGCGACTATGATTTTGAAAAGCCTGATTTTATTGTGAAAATACGCCGGCTGTTAAAATAATTCAGGACATTATATATTGATAATTCTTCACCAGTTCTGTGTGGGGGCAATAAAGTATCGATTAGACGGAATTTTAGACGGCAGTTTGCTCTTCGAAAACTGCTTTTTCAGAAGCTGCTTCTGCAATAATTTCGCCAGCTGCTTCTTCTATAGGCGCTTCTTGATCAGTTGTCTGCGAAGTTGCTTTTTTCATTAGAATATAAAATTCTTTCAAGTGCCACCATGCCGGACAGCGGTCGACAGGGCCGTTAAAGTTTCTGATGCCGATGTAACAGCTCTTTAGGAAAAGCTGCGTATCGGAGATGTATGCCCATTCGGTCCACTTCGCTTCCTTGGGTGGAGGACTGCTTTCAAAATGGCGTTTGATGTCTTCGTAATTCATGCGGCAAATTTAGGCAAAAACCAGACGAAAGGCAAGAATGGCAGCGGTGTTTACGGCTTAATTCGATTGTATCTGCATGCTTTTTAATCCACTGTTTTGGAATCCAGCCGATTGCACTTTCACGTTTTTTAGCCATGCTTTTTTGCTCTGTCTGATGATCCGTTTAGTGCTGTTTGGGAATGTCCCTTCCGCATAAGCCTTTTTCAGCGGAGAAGCCCTTTGAGTTTAATCACATCACAAAGTTCGGGCACAGGAGGGCGGTTCGTCCGCAAAAAATTCCCCCATAAATGCAGGACATCCGTCCTGCTTTATTGCGTTGCTTTTTGCGCTCGCTTTCCTCTGCCCGATGCAGGTGCTGTTATTAATCTTAAATAGTAAAAGCCATGAAAGCACAACAAGTCAGCAGCTGGAAAATCGTAGCGGAAATAGATCTGATCTATAGAACAAAAGTGAAGAGCTCCGAGAGGCCCAAGATCACATCCTCCAAATCCGCCTATGCCATCCTGATGGACTGCTGGGATCCCGATAAGATAGAATTCATCGAGCAGTTCAAAGTCCTGCTGCTTAACCAGTCCAACAAGGTGCTTGGCGTTTATCAGGCATCCTCTGGAGGCATTGCAGGAACTGTAGTGGACATCAGACTGCTGTTTGCCTCTGCGCTTAAAGCCAATGCAGTGGGCATCATTATCTCCCATAACCATCCATCGGGAAAGGCCGCTCCTTCAGAGACAGACAAAGCCATTACCAGAAAGATCAAGACCGCTGGTGAGCTGCTGGATATCAAACTTCTGGATCATCTGATCGTTACCGAGCAGAAGTACTACTCTTTTTTGGATGAAGGCGCCTTATAGGTGCCTTTTTATTTTATTATTATTTTTTGGTGCGCTTCTGAAAAGAGTAGGAATGCTGTAAGATTATCGGAAGATGCTGTAAAGGCGGGCGGTTTATATTGCCGTAAATTTGTCTTGATATTGGCAACGCTGCTGTTTAAATCAGTCAGAAAATAACAGGGGACCGGCGGGGTTCGTCTGGAGGTTCTGTCCCAAATGATTTAGTTAGTTGCCGTATGCCATTTCAGGCAACCGCCGGCCGCCGAAAACTCCTTTTTTAAGGGAGTTTTTTCGTTTGGGATGGATACTCCCATCAGATGCTAAAAGCATATGGTAAGAGCATCTTCAATGTCAAGAATTTCATAATCGGCATTTTGTCTGTTGCAGAATATGATTTTGTCATCATACATGTGGTAGTGCTTATAGGCAGGCTCCACAAGGATTTCATTTTTCGAATTGATGAGCCCCCAGAGTCCGTCCTTGGCGCACCAGACTCCGTCTTCTTGTTCGCCCTGATAATAGTACATCAGCCCAGTGGGGTTGATAAGAAATAAATCATCCTTAAGGGTATGGGCAATCCAGTTGCATTCAACTGGGATGACAAGGTTTCCCTCATGGTCAAAGACACCCCATTTTCCTCCATCCAGCGTATAGTAGCATTCGGCGGCTTGCGCCTCTTCCGATTCATAGTCTCGGCCTATGGCAGCATTTCTTTGTTCGTAAACCAGAATAAATTTTTTGCCTTTTAAAATCAGATCGTAAACGGGCGGAATTATAGTTTTGAAGCTTTGGTCCAGGAGCCCCTGCCTGCCGATCATAGAGGTATGGTCGACATATTCGCCGTAGAATGATCCGATGTCATAAACGGTATAGTGCGAAGGGCTGTTTGCAAAATTTATAAGCCCGTATTCAAGTTTTTGGAGTAGCATGCCGTTCTGGTCGTAGATCCAATAAACGCTTCCTTCCGTATTTTCATCTTCCTTTTCAATTTTTCTATTGATCTGTTCTCTGGCTTTGAAGATCTTCAGGGTTTTATTATACTCGATTTCTCTGAACTTTAAGGGAATGATGATTTCAAATTTGGAATCAAGTATGCCCGCATAATTATCGATTGTGGCCAGATAGCTGTCTTCGTTGATGTCATTTAGGGAATCGTATCGCGCTGGAATAAGGATCTCAAAATTTTCATCGAGCACTCCGGCTCTGGTGGTCTTATAGCCGTCTGGCTGATCCCTGAGCCCACTGTAAAAAAGCACGTTTCTTTTCGTCTGGGACTGGTAGACAGAATAGTATTTATGGGTGTCGATAAGAACTTCCGCCGTTTCCGAAACTTTAATCACTCTTGTCTTCTCTCCCTGATGTCTATAGATATTCAGCACAACGAATCCCCTGGTATCGCGAAATCCAAAGAACTCACCATATTTCAGGTTCAGTGTGCTGCAGATGAGATCAAAAATGTCTCTGGTCTGCTGCATTTCAGCCTGTCTTTCTTCAAATCCTTTTAATTCTTCCGCGGTCATACTTATTCATTAGCTTGTTCAAAAATAGCATAAAAATTATAATGTTTTTAAAGCAATGCATAAGTGAAACATAGCAATAAAAAAGCCGCTAAACTTTTCTGTTGGCGGCTTTTCTTTCTGTTCTTCTAGTGTTTTTTTTCCGCACCAAGACGGGCCAGTTTTTCATTGAGTTCTGCAAGTCCGGCTCTTGCCAGGCAGTCGGCGGAAAGCTGTCTTAATTCGGCGATGCTTTCCTCTGCCGTGCGCTTTAAAAGCACCGACGGGCCGCTGTCGTTTTCAAGCAGTCCGCGCTCGATCACATGGTGCAGAAGCAGCACGTTTTTTCGTGAAATCTTCAGATCAATCCTCACCGGTTCGCTCATGCCCGGAGAACTCATTATGGTGTCAAAAACCAGGGCAGCATCATTTTCTGTAAGCATAATTTCTACGTTTTAAATTAATAATCAGCTGCTCCAAAGATAGGCAGAAGCGCTTAAAACACCCCGTTCAAAATATGGTCGGGATGGGAGGAATCCGCACGACTTTTCTAATTTCACGCTGGAGAGTTACCGAAAGAGGTCTTTTTTGGCTTTTGAGCTTTGAGGAAGCTCAAGGACTGCGGCGTTCCTGCAGTCGGCCAGATGTCCGTTTGTTAAACAAACGAATCTGGCTGCCCTATGCTCGGAACTCGCGGCAGTGAAACTCAAAAGGAGGATTGTTTGAAGAAATGAAAGGGAAGCAAAATGGAGAAAGAGATTTTAAACAGAACCCGAATTGCGGCGGTGCGCTTTACAGCTGCTGAATACAACATGCTTGAGAGAAGGTTCAAGACAACCGCCTGTAGGCAGATGAGCGAATACCTCAGAAGCTGCCTGCTGAATAAACCAGTTATAGTCAAGCATCGGGATGTTTCACTGGATGAATTCATGCTCGAGTTCATCCGTCTTAGAAAGGAGCTCGCCGCCCTTGGAAATAACTTCAATCAGAGCGTCAGAAGGCTCCATACCCTGCAGCATAATGCCGAATTCAGGCGCTGGATTTCAGAGACTGAATCGCAGCGGGAAAGGCTATTGGCACAGACCGAGTCCATTGTAAAAATGACCGAAAAAATAACACGGAAATGGTTGCAGTCATAAAGACCGGAGATTCAGTGCAGAGTATCTTCCGGTACAATGAAAACAAGGTGAAGCAGGGCGCCGCCAAGTGCATCGGAGAAGGCAATTATCCGGCCGCTGTAAAGGATCTCAATTCCTCCATGAAACTCAACCGCCTGCTGCATCAGAACGCCCTGAACGGGAATGTCAGACGCAACAGCGTGCACATTTCGCTGAACTTCCATCCATCGGAGAATTATTCCGCCGAAAAGCTCATGAGGATAGCAGATGCCTATATGGAAAAGATAGGTTTTGCAGAGCAGCCCTATCTGGTCTACCAGCATCATGATGCAGGGCATCCGCACATCCATCTGGTCTCGATAAAAGTAAGGGAGGACGGTTCTAGGATCGACATGCAGAACATCGGAAAGAACCAGTCGGAGAAAGCCAGAAAAGAGATTGAAAAACAGTTCAATCTGGTCAGGGCACAAGGGAGAAAATCGGAGGATATGCCAGCGGTAAAACCTGTTGCAGTAAGCAGGGTTTGCTATGGCAGGACGGAGTCCAAAAAAGCCATGTCAGGAGTGCTACAATCGGTGCTTTTGAATTATAGATACACTTCCCTGGCGGAGCTCAATGCAGTGCTGCAGCTCTATAACATTAGGGCGGATAGGGGAAGTGAGGATTCTAGAATCTTTAAGGCGGGAGGGCTCTTATACCGAATGCTGGATAAGGAAGGCAAAGCTACTGGTGTTCCGATAAAGGCAAGCGATTTTGCAATGAAGCCTACCCTTGCTTTTTTGGAGAAAAGGTATGCCTTGAACAGCGGCGAAAAGGCATTTGAAAAGAGGCGGATCCGCAGCATGGTTGATGCCGTTTTCTTAATCAGGAATATGGATATGAAAAAACTGGTTTCCGCACTTCAGAAAGAGGGAATTGATGCTGTCCTGCGAAAGAGCGATCAGGGGCAGCTCTATGGAATAACGTATGTGGACCATATCACCAAGTGCGTCTTAAACGGCAGCGCTTTGGGGAAAAACTACAGCGCGAAAGGCATGATGGAACGCTGCGGACACGGTGCTGCAGTGAAAGTGAAGGCAGGAGGGGAAACCGTCTTGGAAACCGAATATAAGCGATGCAGGCAGATAGCCATGACGGGAGATTCAGAAAGCATTTCAGATGGCATTTTTACAAAAGGGCTTCAGGAGCTTTTCAAACCCGAATGGCAGCCTGAGAATATTCCTGGGGCATTGAAACGAAAGCGCCGGAGAAGAAAGAAAAGGGGCGGTTCGGATCTGAATTGAAAAAGAAATCAATCACATTGAAAATAGTGCAGCCATGCAGACGGGAGAAAATGAACAGGCGCTGAGAAAAATAGTGGATATGACAAGGCTCATCAGCATCATCCTGCTGCTGGGGCACTGCTATTATTACTGTTATGGAGCTTTTAAATTATGGAACCTTACAGCAGATTTTGGAGATAAGATTCTGGGATCGGTCTGCCGGACGGGACTGTTTGATAAATTTTATATTTCCAAGCTTTCCGCGCTGGGGTTTCTTTTGATCTCGCTTTTGGGGGCAAAAGGAAGAAAGGACGAAAAGCTTCAGCTGGAAACAGCACTCTATAGGATGGCTTCAGGAGGGGCGCTTTATTTTTCAAGCGGGCTTTTGCCATTGTTTTTTACTGATGCGGTTCTGGCTTCGGTGGGCTATATGGCGGTCACGGCTTTGGGGTTTCTGCTCGTGCTCTCAGGTGGCACGCTGCTGTCCAGACTGATTAGAAACAGGCTCTCTTCAAGCGATGTCTTCAACAGTGAGAACGAAACCTTTCCGCAGGAGGAGAGGCTGCTGGAAAACGAATATTCGATCAATCTGCCGGCGCAGTATCATCTTAAAAACAAGATCCGCTCGAGCTGGATCAACATCATAAATCCCTTCCGCGGACTGATGGTTCTCGGAACGCCCGGCTCGGGGAAATCATACTTTGTCATCCGCCATGTCATCACCCAGCATATCGCAAAAGGCTTCAGTATGTTTGTCTATGACTTCAAGTACGATGATCTTTCTAAGATTGCCTACAATGCCTTTGAGAAATACAGGCATGCCTATGCTGTTATGCCCAAATGCTACTTCATCAATTTCGACAGCATCATGCACCGCTGCAATCCTCTGGATCCAGAGAGCATGGAGGACATCACTGACGCCTCAGAGTCCGCCAGGACAATTCTGATGGGGCTTAACCGCGAGTGGATCAAAAGGCAGGGGGACTTTTTTGTGGAGTCTCCGATCAATTTTCTTTCGGCCGTGATCTGGTATCTCAGAAGGTATAAGGGCGGGGAGTTCTGCACCCTGCCGCATGTGATCGAGCTCATGCAGACCGATTACGACAGCCTCTTTACCCTGCTTCGGACCGATAAGGAAATAGAGGCGCTGATCAATCCCTTTGTCAGCGCCTATCTCAACGATGCCATGGACCAGTTGGAGGGGCAGATCGCCTCGGCGAAGATTGCCATGGCAAGGCTGTCTTCGCCGCAGCTGTATTATGTGCTTTCGGGAAATGATTTCACATTGGATATCAATAATCCCGAGGAGCCGAAGATCGTCTGCATGGGAAACAACCCCCAGAAGCTGCAGATCTACGGCGCGGTACTGTCTCTTTATGTGAACCGTCTGATCAAGCTTGTAAACAAGAAAGGGAAGCTCAAATCGAGCCTCATATTTGACGAGTTCCCGACCATCTATCTCAACAATATGGACAGCCTGATTGCAACGGCAAGAAGCAACAGGGTCAGCACCTGCCTGGGTGTGCAGGACTTCAGCCAGCTCAGAAAAGACTATGGGCGCGAGCAGGCCGATGTGATTATGAACATCACAGGAAACATCATCTCGGGACAGGTCACGGGGGACACCGCCAAGCAGCTTTCCGAGCGTTTCGGCAAGATCATGCAGGACAGGGAAAGCATTTCCATTAACAGCTCGGATACTTCCGTCAGCCGTTCCAGACAGCTGGATTCGGCTGTGCCGCCTTCGAAGATTTCATCTTTGAGTTCGGGGGAATTCGTAGGCATGGTGGCAGACAATCCTGACTGCAGAATTGAATTGAAAACGTTTCATTCCTCAATTGTAAACGACCATGAGGCTATTGGCAGAGAGGAGAAGGGATATAAGGAAATACCGCCTGTAAGAAAGCTAGATAACGGAATGGTCCAGCAGAACTTCTCGCAGATTAAAAGGGATGTGCAGGAGATCATCTATACAGAGATGGAGAGGCTTTTGAATGATCCGGCGCTGGCGCATCTCATTGTGAGGAAGTGATGCAATAGCCTCATATTGCCAGGCTGCAAAAATTTCAGTCTGATGCTGCGGCTGCAGATGGAAGCTTTTTTCAGCGCAGATGCCTGATGGCCTCCACTTTTGAGAGATTTTCTGAGGTTCTCAAAAAGGGGCTACTCCGAAACAATGATATAATAATGGTCCGGATCCCAAAGCGTAAATTGATTTTTGAGAGAGTTTTCATTATAATGGATTCCCTTTTCAACAGAGGCATCCAGCTCCAGAGCATTTTTAAAGGCTGCAGGCAGATCATCCACCCGGAAGAAAAGTATCAATCCGTTTGCTGCGCCACCATTTGGGCTGGCCATGGTCGGGTGTTCGTGCTCGCCCCATTTATGGAGGCATAATATCACAGTATCCCCGCTGGTGAGGATTTCAAAGGTTTCCCCTCCGTGCGCGCCTTTGCAGCCCAATAGATTCTGGTAGAATCTTGAGCTTTCAGGCACATTAGCCACCGCAATGATTGTTTCGGTTTTTACCATATTATAAGAATGAGGGTGCAAATGACATTTGGGCTTGAAAGCCTTTTTCAAATTTAAGGAATAAATGGTCACGAACTGTTGGCATTGCTTTTTTTTGCGTCTTCCCAGCAATAGTATCCATCGCTTTTTTTATCGGAACCGGCAATTCTTCGGATCGTAATTATGCCTTGCGGACTTCTTAGAAATGCCAATTAATTTGCGGCGGGAACAGGACTCGAACCGCTGTTTTTTTTTGGCTGATGATCTTAAAATGCTGCTGTAAAGCTTTCTTTAATTTTCTTTCAGATTGCTTCTTTTTTATTACTGTTTTTTCTATTCTTCTTTTTTTAGGGTGTTTTAAGTGATTCGGTTTTTTTATATTTTTATTTTGGCCAGCGGTCAGCGTGCTTAAGAGGTTTTTGCAGCCTGTTTGAAAAATTGGCGATTTGTTTGCGGAATGCTATTTGATTGTCAGCATTTTTTTGTACATTGGATGTGTTTCATGATAAGAGCCAACTGCACTGCATTCAGTCGTTGGCTCTTTCTTTCTTTCTTTCTTTCTTTCTTTCTTTCTTTCTTTCTTTCTTTCTTTCTTTCTTTCTTTCTTATGTTATAAATTTAAATTTCTCTTTTAGATTGCATTTCATATTGTTTTGTCCCCTAATGAAGGAGATGCCCATGAGGCTGCTGATTTTATTGGATGGATTATTTTATTATCCATATCCCCAATCTCATGAATGCAGAAATGCGCGCTTGCAAAGCAATATGGCATTTTGCCCAATGGGATAAGCGCCTTAATGCAAGTGGCGGGAGATTTTATGTTTTGCCTTGTCCAAATGGCATGGATGGGCAGAGATGCATTCTTGATTCATAGAGTTTTCAAACCGATGGGTCTCTATTCTGTCGGGTGTGAAACTCTGCTTATCCAGCTGTTCTGAAGCTGGAGCCTGAAGGAGAGATCAACGGGAAGGAACTGCAGTTTTTTTAGAAATGCCGCTGTTTTGCTTCTTGAATCAGAACAGCCGCCCATAAAAAACAGCTCTTCTTTTTTCTCTTCCTGCCCATTGATGCGGTCTGATCCGAAAGGCGCCGCATTGAAAAGCTTTACCATATGGGCGGCAGGAAGCAGTGATGCCGTGTTTTGATAGGCCATGGCTTTGGTGATTCCCGTGTGAAGGGTTTGCGCATCAGAAATGAGGCCGCTGGCGTGCAGTACGGTTTTTCCTGACATGTCAGGAAGCTTTTGGATTGTGTCTTCCAGATTTTCTTTGGGCAGGAAAAGCACGATCAGGCTGGGGGCGGCCGCCTGATCAAGAGAGCCCAAGCGGACATCTGTTCCCATTTTTTCGATGCAGTCCCTTATAAGGCTGCCGCCTTTGGGATTGTTTATAATGACACTAAAGCCTGCCTGGGATGCCCTGCCTGCTAAATCAATGGTCAGGCTGCTTATGCCTATGATTCCAATTTCCATAATTTTCTTCTTTTAGTGGCTCTATAAAATATAAATCTGATGCTGTCAGATAAAGCGGCGGAAAATATGATCTGGGGCGAGAGTTTCCATATTTAAAATTATAGCAATCATTTAATATGCGCTCAGGTGTTTTTACGGGTTTTAGATGTCAGTCAGTTTTCTTTTAGATTGTTTTTCTTCTTCTTCTTCTTCTTCTTCTTCTTTTAAAATAGTTTTTTTTGATTTTGGCCGGCGATGGGGGAGTTGGGAAAAAAGTGCGGTTGATTTTACCGGCAGATATATTTTTGCAGCTATTTGATGGCAGATGGTTTATTAAGATTGGTGCGAGGTGGTTCAAGTCCAATTCGCGCCGCAAGGTAAAAGGCCTATCCTTTTTGAAGATAGGCTTTTTTTATGTCTCATTTCTATAATAATGAAGTTTTACCTTATAAAAAATGATTTGCCAATTTTTCTTGATTTATGTTTAAGATCTTATAAAACCTCGATGAAATGCAATATTTTTCGTTTAAGCGGCAAACATGTAGGATTTTTTTGTATTTTAGTGTGATGGAAATATAAAGAACTGAAGATGAGTGTGTTCGTTTTTTTTTTTTTTTGAAGATGCTTCTTTTTTTGAGAAACTATAGATAAAGAAAATTATTCGAATATATATTTCAGGAAATGCCGGAGAACTTAAGTTGGCTATAGATTTGGCCCTGCTCAATGTATGGAAAAAAACGCCGCTGCTGCTGAAGGCTCACTTTTTGGAGGCAGAAATGAAAACGGATCTTTTTCTGACTAAAAATAAGGCGCTAAAAGGAGCCTGCTTCGAAAATTACGCTTGATAGCCTGAAAAAGCAGTAATACGCTAAAACGGCCTTGAAGAGATTTATAACTTAATTCAAATCAGTCAAACTAAAAGTGATTTAAATGAAAACAGCCGCCATTTTATTTGAAGAAAATTCTTTCAAGAAAGAATTCAATAATGATAGTTTAGATTTCGCTGACTGCGACCTGGTTTTAGGCTTTGGCTCAAGGGATTTATTGGCAGATGGAAAAATTTTCACCCAGTTGAGGAAGAGATTCCCATCTTCGGAATTGGTCTTATGCTCTTCAGCCGGTGAAATTTATGGGAACGAAGTGCTGGACAATACCATAAGCCTCACAGCAATTAAATTTTCTTCGACTCAAATTAAGACCTGCGAAGTTGATATAGCAGATTTTGAGAATAGTTTTCAGGCAGGTTCTTCGCTGATAAGGAAGTTTAGCCAGAATCGTTTAAAATTGGTTCTCATACTTTCCGATGGAGGAAAGGTGAATGGGAGCGAGCTGGCAAACGGAATGAATTCGGTGAAAGAGGAGCAGGTGCTAATTGTAGGCGGTCTGGCTGGCGATGGAGCAAAATTTGAAAAAACAATCGTCGGGTTGAATAGAATGCCGGAACAGGGTAAGATAATAGCCATCGGATTCTATGGCGAGAAACTCTTGGTTTCACATGGCTCATTAGGGGGATGGGAAAGTTTCGGGCTCGAGAGGCTGGTTACAAAAGCGGAAGGGAATGTTCTATATGAAATCGACGGGAGAAACGTATTGGATCTCTACAAAATTTATTTAGGGAAATATGCTGAAGAATTGCCGGGTTCGGCACTTCTTTTCCCACTGTCAATTAAAATTGACGGGACAGATGAGCCTATTGTTAGAACCATCCTGTCAATAGATGAGAAAAATCAAACCATGACTTTTGCGGGCGATGTTCCGACAGGCAGCAGGGTGCGGTTCATGAAAGCTAATTTTGACCGCCTTATAGATGCGGCAAGTGAAGCCGCTTTGTCCTGTCTGCAGGTTAATAGCTTTAATCCTAAGCTGGCTCTTTTAATCAGCTGCGTCGGCAGAAAATTAATTTTGGGATCCAGAATCGATGAAGAAGTTGAAGCGGTATCAGAGATTTTTGGCAATACCGCTATTGCAGGATTTTATTCGTATGGGGAAATTTCTCCCTTAAAGCCATTTGGAGACTGCATACTGCATAATCAGACCATGACCATAACCTGCATTAATGAAATGAATTAGCTATGGAGCTTCATAAACTTTTGCAGAGGCAGATAAATAAAAATCTGCCTGCCGAGCTGCAGGACAATCCATCTTTCCAATCCTTTATAAAGTCGGTTAATGATTCGTATTTATCTTTCGAAAGGGATAAGGACCTAATGGATCATTCTTTCCAGGAAAGCGAAAAGGAGTATAACGAGGTGCATCAGAATTTAAGAAATGAGTACAATTTAAAACAGCTGTCAATTCTAAATTTGTATAAAAGCCTAAATGAGCTGGACCAGAGGTATGTATCTATTAAAGAAGATGAAAAGAACGATCTTCTTTTTATTTCAAAATATTTAGGTGAGGAGATTGCAAAAAGAAAGGAAACGGAGAAAAAATTAGTGCAGACCGCACAGTTTTTAAAGGCATTATTGGAAAACCTGCAGTCGGGAATTTTAGTTGAGGACAGCAGCGGCACCATTTTGTTTGTTAACCAGCATTTATGCGATATGCGCGGCATTAAGGCTCTGCCTGATGAAATGATTGGGAAAAAGTCCAGTGAATATATAGATGATGCCCAGCTGCTGTTTAAAGACGCAGAAGCCTACAGAAGGAGGATAGATGAAATTTTGCTTCGCAAAGAAATTGTCACCGGAGAAATACTGGAAACAGTGGACAACCGCTTTTTTGAGCGCGATTACATACCCATAATGATGGAGAATGAATGCATTGGCGATCTCTGGAAATCCAACGATGTGACGCAGAGCACAAAGAGCAAAAATCTGCTCAAACAGAGCGAGGAGCGCAACCGCATTATCATGAACTCGTCGCTCAATGCGATAGTGACCATTGATACATCGGGAAAAATAACTTTTTGGAACAGCCAGGCAGAGATTATTTTTGGATGGAGGAAGGAAGAGGTTTTAGGCAAAACATTAAATGATACCATAATACCTAAACGGCACAGCCAAGAGCATGTAAGAGGCTTAAAGCGTTATCTCGCGGCAGGTGATGGCCCTGTCTTAAATAAACAGATTGAGCTTCCCGCATTACATAAGGCCGGATATGAGTTTCCCGTGGAAGTTTCGATAATACCCTTAGAACAGAACGGGGAGGTTTTCTTCTGCTCTTTCATGCAGGATATTTCTGAAAGGAAAAAAACGGAATCCAAATTAAAGCTTCAAGAGGAGAAGTATCGAAATATTATAGCCAATATGAATCTGGGGCTGATAGAAGTCGATAATGATGACGTGATCAGATATGCCAATCAAAGTTTTGCCGATATGTCAGGGTTTGAAGGCAAGGAGCTAATCGGCTTAAGGGCTTCCGAAACTTTTGCATTCGGCGATAATATAGAAAAATTGGAAGCTAAAAAAAGATTAAGGGAAAAAGGCGTATCGGATGTTTATCAGATGCCTGTCAGAAATAAAGGAGGAGAGCTCAGGTGGTGGGCAATAGGTGGAGCGCCCAATTACGATGACAAAGGGAATCTGGTTGGATCAATCGGCATTCATTTGGATATTACCGAGCAGAAGCAGATGGAGATTGAACTTGAGAAGGAAAAAATGAAGGCGGAACGCGCCTCAAAGGCTAAAGAGGCTTTTTTAGCCAATATGAGCCATGAAATAAGAACGCCGCTAAATGGCATAATCGGCTTTTTGAGAGAGCTGCAAAGGCAGCCGCTGACCGATCTGCAGAAAAAATATGTGGAAAACAGCGCTGTAGCATCCAAACATCTGCTGTCTATCATAAACAACATTCTGGATATCTCAAAAATCGAGGCAGGCGAGATGTCGCTGGAAATAGAAGACTTTGTTTTTGAGAAGGTGATCGCAAATGTCGCCAATGTGCTTGGGCCATTGGCAAAGAAAAAGGGGCTGAAGTTAAGCAGGCAGATTTCCAAAGATGTCCACAAAATACTCAAAGGCGATATATTAAGGCTGGAGCAGATACTGTTTAACCTGATCGGAAACTCCTTAAAATTTACCAGCAGAGGAGGAATAACCCTAAAATGCGAAGTGCTGAAGGATGCTGAAAATTTTCAAAGCCTGGAAATAGCGGTAATCGATACGGGAATAGGAATGGAACAGAGTTTTGCAGAGAAAATATTCAATAAATTCTCTCAAGAAGACAAAGCGGCTAACCGGAAATTTGGCGGAACCGGACTGGGAATGGCCATTACAAAAGAGCTGATTCAGCTCATGAAAGGCGAAATTAAGGTTAAAAGCAGAAAGGGGGAAGGCACAGAGATCAGTTTTGTAATTGATTTGGAAAAGGGGAATATCAATGCCATCAGAAAGGCCGAAAATGAAATCAATGTTGACATTTCCGGCATAAGCGTTCTGCTGGTTGAAGACAATGTCATCAACAGGATGGTTGTCATCAATTCACTGAAGTACTTTGACTGCATTGTCACTGAAGCTGCTGATGGACTGGAGGCCCTGGAAATTTTGAAAAATAAAAGTTTCGATATTATATTGATGGATGTTCAGATGCCTGAAATGGATGGCATTGAGGCAACAGTAAAAATAAGGGAAGAATTGAAGCTGCAGACACCGGTGATTGCCCTTACCGCCAGCGCTTTCAAAAGCGAAGTCTACAGATGCAGAAGTGCGGGAATGAACGATTACATTACCAAGCCTTTTGAAGAGTTTGACCTGATTGAAACTATTTCTAGGCACATAGTTCGGCAGGAAGGCATTGCCGGCGGTTTGGGGCCGCGAGAAAATGAGAAACTCTATACCCTTAAAAATTTGGAATCCATAAGCAGGGGAAATGCTGAGTTTATTGAAAAGATGGTTAGAGTTTTTATTGATCAGATCCAAGAGGAGGTTCCAAATGCGGAAAAAGCGATATCTATAGGTAATTTTTCAGCTCTGAGCCAGATAATGCATAAGATCAGGCCAAGCATTGAAAGCATGGGGATTTTTAGCATTATTGAGGAAATTAAAGTTTTGGAGCAGATCAGCAGTGAAGGTAAAGATAAAGATAAAGAAATGATAGGAAGCCTGTTCCGTAAAATAAAAGATACCCTGCTTGCAGCTGCACAACAGCTGGAAGAAGACCGGTAATGCTTCTTCATAGCTATAAATATAGAAAGTATTATTGCTTCCAACCTTTAAAATTCTATAAAAAAAAGCAACTCGTTGGCTTTTTTACTATTTTCCTCAAAATCACCTTGTTTTTGCGGCAAAATTGGATGCAACTCTAATATTATTATAGTATATTTATGTTAAATTAAATTTGCAGAATATTGATTAATGCAATGCAGCTTCAGCTCAGAGCTACTCCAAAAAAAAATGAGATGTTATTTACTCTCTTTTTCAGTTAAAATGAATTCCTTAGCTATTATGAAAATAATAAAACACTCAGGATATAAAGTGCCTTTTGATAAAGATAAATTAGAGCTTTCTCTTAAAAAGTCTGGGGCAGGCATTGATCTCATAAAAGAATCATTAGCTGAAATAGAAAAGCAAATGTATGATGGCATAACCACCAAAGAAATCTATAAATTAGCATTTGCCGCTTTAAAGAAAGCATCAAGCGGACATGCAGCTCGTTACAATATCAGACTAGCTTTGCAAATGCTTGGGCCCGCTGGTTTTTTCTTTGAAAAGTTTGTTTCCAGATTGTATGCAGCAGACGGATTTAAAACGAAAATAAATCTAACACTTCAGGGAAAATGCGTATCGCATGAAATAGACATAGCTATCATGAAGAACAATATGATAAGTATGGTTGAATGTAAATTTCATGGCGGTAAAGAAGGCTCTTCAGATGTAAAAGTGCCAATGTATATACTATCTCGTTTTAATGACCTTAAAGCGAAAAAACATATTATTTTTTCTAACAGCGAAGTTATCAGTTCCTGTATCATAGCAACTAATAATCGTTTTACTAAAGATGCACAGGATTTTGCCAATTGCAGCGGTATTTCGCTTTTAAGCTGGGATTATCCGCCGGAACACAATCTCAAAAATAAAATAGACAAAGGAGCTCTTTATCCCATTACCTGTCTCACAACATTATCAATAGCTGAAAAGGAAAAATTACTTATTCTGGATCAGATACTTGTAAAAGATATTATTGATGGCCCTCAAAACCTTTATAAAATAGGACTTAGTGAAAACCGAGTTAAAAACACATTGCACGAAGCGTCACAAATTTGTAAACATTTTTAAAATGAAAGTAAAATTTATTGGAGGTGCAGGAACTGTAACTGGTTCAAAAACCCTGTTAGAAACTGACGGATTTAGAATACTTGTTGACTGTGGCCTTTTTCAGGGGCTTAAGCCGCTTAGAGAACTCAATTGGGAGCCCTTACCCATTTTGCCTTCTGCTATAGATTATGTTCTTCTTACTCATGGCCATCTGGATCATTGCGGCTGGCTTCCTCGACTAATAGCTCAGGGTTTTACAGGTAAAATATATTGTACCGGTCCAACAAAATCTATAGCAAAATTAGTTCTTATTGATAGCGCTAAAATTCAGGAAGAAGAAGCCAGCAGAGCAAATCAAAAACAGTATTCAAAACATGCAAATGCAGAACCGCTTTATACATTAGAACAAGCTCAGGCTGTTATTCCCTTTTTTGAAGATATAGAACCAAATACAGTAGTGCCTATTGCAAATGATATCACGGCTGTTTTTGAAAATGCAGGACATATCATCGGCGCCTGCAGTATTAGACTGACTCTTGAGGGGAAAACGCTTGTGTTTTCTGGCGATATAGGACGAGATGATGATGTGTTGATGTTTGCGCCAACAAAACCCGTATTTGCCGATTATCTATTTCTGGAAAGCACTTACGGAGATCGGCTTCATCCCGATGTAGATGTAAAAGAAGAACTGGAAACATTAATCAATGCAGCTATCAAGCAAAAAGGAACTGTGATAATTCCCGGCTTTGCTGTAGAGAGAGCACAATCGGTAATGCTTCTATTGTGGCAGCTTAAAAAAGAAGGAAGAATTCCTGATGTCTCTTATATACTGGATACTCCAATGGGGGCTAATGCACTGCATGTGTTTTTAGAAAATTTGAAATGGCATAAACTTTCTGCCAGCGATTGTCATGAAATGAGTAAAATGTTCTCTATTGTCTCTGAGTTTAAGGAGACTATGCGCATAATTGAAGATCCTCAGCCTAAGGTGGTTATTGCGGCAAGCGGCATGGCCACAGGCGGAAGAGTATTGTCGTACTTTGAGCATTATATAAGCAATGAAAAAACAACTGTTATTTTTGTTGGATATCAGGCAGAAGGAACCCGCGGAAGAAAACTTCTGGAAGGAGCAGATGAAATTAAAATATATGGAAATTACTATAACGTAAAAGCCAAAATTTTTCAGATAGAGGGACTTTCTGCACATGGAGACCAAAAGGATCTTATAAACTGGCTCTCTGCACTTAAAAACATTCCTAAGTGCATCTACCTTGTACATGGGGAAAGCATTCCGGCAGATGAACTGCGAATTAGAATTCAGGATGAGTATCATTTTAAATGCAATGTTCCATTAATGGGAAATGAAATAGAAATTTAGAGATCCTTGATTAGTGAACAATAAAGGGAATTATAGTGAAATGGAAATTGGGAGTTCTATAAACGAAGAGATTGACGTATTGGAAAATCTTCACTGATAGAAAAAGACCTTTAGCTGTCCAATCTTTTTGCATAATCCCCAACTTTTGCACCTGATCCATCCTTCATTTTCTTGGTAATGTACCAGATGCGTTGGTGGTTAATTATTGCATCTGATATTTGCAGAAAATCAGATATTTATAGTAATATCGGATGAAAAATAAGACAGCCTTCGGGCTGTTTTTTTTGTTTTATAATGGCATGCATCCTGCGTTTATAATTTTTACAAACTTGAATGCCACGATTTTGCGATGAAGATAAAATCGTTAAAAGTTAATGTTTAACTTTTTGTTTTTTAGGTGTTTGTCTTGTATTTTGCTGTTTTTCTTTATGCTGCAGATATAAGTGTTTTATTTGTTAGATGGATTGATTTGTCCTGTTCTTTTATTTGTATTGTATTTCAAAATAGTCAAGAACCGATTTGTAATTATCCTGCGCCGTAAGGCAGGTATCCATCAGATATTCTTTTACATTAGCCCATTCCTGGAGCCCTCTGTAATAGAAAAGCTTAAGCT
>NZ_QJRI01000161.1 GCF_003254565.1 Flavobacterium nitrogenifigens | reverse complement strand
AAAAATAACAGCTACATTATTTGGTGTCTTTCTAACCTGTTCTTCAAATAAATCTATGATGGTCTTATCTTCAGGATAATCTACCTTGGTATCATTGAATTCTACTAATAATTGTAATCTTTCTTTTTCAGATACTAAAGCATATTCTGACAAACAAACTTCAATATTATTTTCTAAATCGACTATAAAACGATTAAAATTCCTGATTAGTAATTCTAATATTATTTCATCTACAAATCCCTCTAAATAATATACTTGAATTTTAAGATCCTGATCTTCATTTATTTTCAAATCAACCAATATTCCATTACAATTAATATCGCTACTAGAATTTATATTAATAGAATAATTAGATAAAAGTCTTAAATCTTCTATACCAATTTTTTTACCTACTACCTCATTATTAGAATCTGAATATTTTATAGTTTCTAAAATTTCAACTTTTATTTTTTGCAGGTACTCTTTGAATGATAATTTTAAATCAAATTGACATGATAATAACAAGGGTATATTTTTATCATTAGAACCAGCTATAAGATAACCATCAAAATCGAGAATTAATTTATTTAGTAGAAAGGTATAAATTGCCGTTACAACAGTATGTTGCGCTATTTTATTTTTATTAGTAAGTTTATTAAAATAATGTAGTTCATTGGCTTTGATAGAAAAGGAAGCAAGACATTTTTGTTCCTTATCCAACACTAAAGCCCTACCTCTATTTACTATCTTTTTCTTCCAGTAGTTAGTATATAAACTTGTTGATTTTAAATCCGAGTTATCCATTTGTTAAAAATTATGCATTATTAATGCGAATATTAATTTTATAATTGCGACAGTATTTCTCTTTTCTTGTAATCGAGGTAAATATGTTATCAGATTTTCGACAACATTATCTCA
This sequence comes from Flavobacterium nitrogenifigens, assembly GCF_003254565.1. Lineage (GTDB taxonomy): Bacteria > Bacteroidota > Bacteroidia > Flavobacteriales > Flavobacteriaceae > Flavobacterium > Flavobacterium nitrogenifigens. The sequence goes on along the minus strand of NZ_QJRI01000161.1, from coordinate 88,478 downwards.
TTAATTTTTTCAAAATAATCAGGATACATAGAATGCATTTTTTTTGAAAGTTCCTCACAGTATATTATACTCTTTTTACAATCTTCACCAAAAAGGTGGATATATTTCCTCTCATTTGGGGCATTCTTGAAATATTCAAAACCTTTTAATTCGTGGTTTAATTTATACTTATCTTTCACTGACATAAAACATTCTACAGAAATATTTTCGGACTGCGACATACAATAAAATAAATGTTGTTCATAGATTGTATTAAATCTTCCTATATTTATTCTATCTAACTTGTCTAGGTTTCTATTTACAAAATTGAAAGCTTCAGAAGTAAAACGCTCAAAAAAAGAGATATTATTCCCTCCAATTATCCCAGCATTATATGCATTTACTTCAGTTTCATTTTTTTTATTTTCAATTAATGATTCTGGGAAAAAAAAATTATTTCTTATTAAATCCTCATACAGTGGTTTATAGAATGAATAACCCATTTCTGAATTTTGAACAATTAAATTTGCATTTTCAATACTATCCGAAAACCTTTCCCCTATGTATATATCACTATCTATATGAAGGAATGGCTCTTGTTGCAAACTATACGCTTTAATTTTTCCCAATGCCCATAAATCTGGATGATAATGATCTATACTGTTCAGTACTAAATGAACTTTTGTATAAGGTAAACCTAAGATATCAATCAGTAATTCCTTTCCTTTTAAATCAGTGTAGAGTTCAACCTCTTTATAAAATTTTTTGAGTTGCAAACAACTGAAAGCCCAACTCATTAAATGATACTTGCTTTCCAGCCAACCACCTGAAAATCTCCCATTATCAGTTTTATTATCTTCATTTAGCATTGGCTTAGTCCACAGACTTTGAATAATTTTCATGAAAATATTTTGAATTAATTAAACTAATTTGCTCTGACTCTTACAATGACCGAGTGCATCTAATAATTTTATTATTGCATCATGATCCTTTAATCTATGATTAGCAACTGTCTTTCCCTTCCCAACTTTAATAGAATACCCATATTTGGGAATTGATTCAAATAATTCTTCATCAGAATCATCATCCCCAGCTGCAAGAATAAAATCATATTTCTTTTTGGACAGCCAGTAGGTAGCTGCATTCCCTTTACCAGTCCCCTTACTTTGAACTGTAAACGTATTTTCTCCAGTAATAAAATCAACTTTATCCGTTATCTTATCATTGTTTTTTAGTTCAGTAATAAGTTCAGTAATTCGTAGTTCCCTAAGCTCAGAACAAGCCATTCTATAATCCCAGACTATTGAAAATGTTTTTATTTCAATCAAGGAATTTGGTAGTTTATCTACATATCGAGATACTGTTTGTGCAACTTGTTTTTTCCAATCTGTATTAAAATCGCCTAATAACTTCCAATCGGACTTTTCTGAAATCCAAGCTCCAAGATCAGCTCCAAAATCGACATTAAGGTGTGCAAACCATTTCCATAGTGTTAGTTTGTCTCGTCCACTTATGATAACAACATCCGTATCCTCTCTACTGGAAAACATTTCAATTGTATCTAAAATTGCTTGTGTTGGCTCTGCTTCAATTCGATTACGATCTATGGGTGAAAGTGTCCCATCATAATCTAGAAAAAATACGGATGATTTTGCCTCCTTATAATGCTGGAGCATATTCTTTTTTTTATCATCTTTAATTCCAATTTTCAATAATGATACCTTTGAGCTATTTACTTCCTGAGTAGTTTGTATAATTTCATTTGCCCATGAACTTACATCATAAGAACTTAGTCTCAAATGCATTCTCTCGTTTCTCAGTTGTATTTCCTTTTTAGACATCGTTAATGCCTTATGTATAGCTGAAGTAATTTCGTCTACAGAAAATGGATTAATTGAGATTGCATCAAATAACTCATTTACTGCTCCAGCTGTTTCACTTAAAATTAAGACCCCTTGATCAGGGCTATTGGCCGCTATAAATTCTTTTGCCATTAAATTCATGCCATCACGCAACGGAGTAACTAATCCAACATCACTAATTCCATATAAAGCACATAGCTCAACAAGGTTTAATTGGGAATATTGATATTCTACAGGGATCCAATTATCTGAACTAAATCTCCCGTTAATTTTACCCACACATTCGTCTATTGCCCTCTTAACTTTTTTATAAGAATCAATTTCTCTTCTAGATGGAGCAATAACAAGCTTTAATATTACTTTTTCAATCCATTCTGGGTATTCCAATAATAAATTATAGTAAGCTTCTAAACGATTAATTATACCTTTTGTATAATCAAGTCTATCTACTGATAAAATTATTTTATAATTTTTTAATCTTTCTTTTGTGATTTTCTTTTTTTGACTGCACGCTTCGCTGATAGAAATTTCTTTTATTGCTTTATAATCTATTCCCATAGGAAAAATATCAATCTTTGAAAATCGATCACCTAGATTAATTATATTTTGTACAGCTTTAAAATTCAGAACCTTTGAAATAGTTTTCTGAAATTCTTGAGCATAGTCTATTGTATGCACACCAATAACATCTGCCCCTAGCAATCCATTAAGGATGGCTTGCTGATTTTCCAAAGGTAATAACCTGAAAATATCATAACTGGGAAAAGGAATATGTAAAAAAAAAGAAATTTTAACATTTGGAAAATCATTCCGAATCATTTGTGGTAGTAACATCAAATGATAATCATGAATCCAAATGAAATCATCTTTCTTTATTTGCTCCTTAATAGTGTTATAGAAAATTACATTTGCCTGTTTATAGCAATCCCATGAGGATTTTTTATAATCTGCAAAGTCTTGAAAATAATGAAACAAAGGCCAAATAACTTTATTACAATACTCTTCATAAAATCCCTTCTGAACTTTCTCGTCTAGAAATATAGGAACATATTTGTAATTCTCTTTGTATTCTCTTTTTATAGCTTCCTGCTCACTTTCAATTATAGATTTTCCTGCCCACCCAATCCATAAATAGTCCTCAAATTCTGAAACCCCAGACTTTATTTTATTGATATAAGATAGAATACCGGTCACTAAACCTCCAATACTTCTTTTAAATCCACTTTTATTTGACCTATCGATAGTTATAGGTAATCTATTGGAAACAATAATTAAGCGCATTTTTATTAAGATTAATTAATACTAATAATTTTTTTTCAACTACTCGAAAAGTAAATTATGAAACATTACATATTATTTGGGTCGTTTTCAAAAGTTTTGAAGTTCACACAGTAAAATTTAAACAAATTAACTTTCTGTTTTAGTTAGTTCTAACACAATTATAGAAAGTATTATTCGTAACAAAAAAAGATCTCAATACTTACAAATCTCTGTATTAATTCATATCGCCATAAACAAATTAAGTCACAGACTAGAAGTTATCCCAAGTAATTTTCAAAATTCTAGTTAGCTAAAACATCTAAAGAAATAGATTTATCCCCCATAATTTCTGATACAAATAGATTTGAATTTTCTGTCAAAATTTCTATGATGCCAACATAAATATTCATTATATTTTCTATATCACTGGCTTGATACGCTTTCAAATTATATTCAACATTAAAATTTAAAGCATTTTTATACTGTGTGGCTTCTAACTTAAAATCAAAATGTCCAGATCCGTTTTGACGGTGCCCTTCATCAAAATTTGTGAGATCAGTTTCATTATGTACAACGAAATTGAAGGAAACCGGTGCTAAAAGATGTAAAGGGGCATCTGTGTCGTTAAGAATTTTTTCATAAGAGTAGAATCTATAATCTGAATTTTCAAATACTTCCTTAGCCACCTGTTCAGCAAAATTTCTGAAAAGCAAGGATTCATTTACCGATATAGGTAAAATTATTTCAGAAGTAAGCCATCCGACGATGGGTTCAAACTCTTCAAATACTCTCGTGGAAAATGGAATATATATCCTGCTATCCTTAACATCTTTTGATTTATAAAAGGCAAGTGATAACATTGCAATAATATTTACAAATAAACTGGATCCATTTAAAGAGGCCATATCCTTAAGTTTACTGAATAGCGGTTCTTTAATAATCATCTTGTATACTGCTCCTTTATCTGCAACCAGATTAACAATGGTACCATACGCATCTTCAAACTGTTTTATACTTTTTCCGTCCGAAAGATTTTGTAATAATTCATCTGTCAAATTTTTTCTATAGGAACATACTTCTTTTGTCTGTATTCTGGAGGATATGCATTTACCTTGGGCATTCTCCTTTTTTGTACGCTCAATACTTTGTAAAATTTTAGATAAATAGTTTTTCTTTGATGCTGACCACTTTTCACTTTTCAAAAACGTATTTACCCACATGGCATAATCTTTATATTGAAATTTAATAGGTGCCAGCGGGGAATCCTTTCCTTTTAAATAGGCATCATAAAGCGTTTGAATTTCATTTTTTAGATTTCTCATGGAAACATCGTCAGAAATTGTATGATTTAAAGTAAAAAGTAGTCCTGACAGTTCTTCAGAATATTTCACAACCTGCAAATAAGCCAAAGGTGCTTTCTCTAAATCAAATTCTGTGTTGCTTGCATTTTGACGAATGGCCATAATCAACTCATCCTTATTTTTCTCACCTGCGACATCGATATATTCTATTGGTATTTTGGAAAAGTTTTTCGTTATATGTTGTTTCAATATGTTTTCTTTCATTTTAAATGAAGTCCTTAAACTTTCATGTCTTTCAAAAATAGTTTGGATTACTTTTTCCAGAATATAAGTGTCTAATTTCTCAAACAGAACATAAAAGGACATATTATATGAATTGTTTACATCCAGGATTCTTCTCCTCATATATTCTTTTTCCTGCTGATGGAAAACATCAAAATATTCCTGGTCAGAAAAATTTTCATACTCTGTAACAGTGGGTTTTTGAAACAATGGAACCTCTCTAATCTTTTCATTGCTCTTTTTATTTATGTACTCTGATATTAGAGAAATTTTACTGTTCGCGAAAAATTGGCTAAAGGAAATTTCTACGTCAAACTCCTTACGGATTTTATTCAACATGCTGGTAGCATTTAGGCTATGGCCGCCAATTTCAAAAAAGTCATAATTTACCCCTATTCTATCTCTTCCTAACGTTTCTTGCCAAATTTTCACAAGTCGTTCCTCTATATCATTGCGTGGAGCTTCATACTCTACTCCACTATTCACTCCAAGATCTGTCGGATCAGGAAGAGATCTCTTATCAATTTTGCCATTTATCATTAATGGCATAATGTCCATTCGGACATAGTGTCCCGGGATCATGTAATCCGGAAGATCTTGACCTAAATGTGTTCTTAAGGTCTTGATGTCGTACTCTTTATTTGATACGAAATATGCAATAAGTTCTGTTACTAAACCGTCTTTTATGTAGGGTAAAACTACTGCATCGGTGATCTCTGGAACGCGAAGTAATACACTTTCAATCTCCCCAACCTCAATGCGATAGCCCCGAACTTTCAACTGATGGTCTTTCCTACCCATATACTCAATACGACCATCAGTGAGCCATCTACCCAAGTCCCCTGTTTTGTATAAACGATCTCCTTTTATAAATGGATTCTTTATGAATTTATCCATGGTCAATTCCGGAAGATTTAAGTAACCACGAGCAAGGCCTGCGCCTCCTATATGCAATTCTCCAGCTACACCTATGGGTTGAGGCAACAATTTATCGTTTAATATATAGATGTATTCATTCTCAAAAGGCTTTCCTATAGAAAGCCTTTTCGTTGATTTAATATCAAGAAAGCTACTCCAAATGGTAGTTTCTGTAGGACCATAAACATTTATAGTCTCTAAATTTATATTTCTGCTCAAGAGATTATACATTTCTTTTGGAAATGCTTCTCCTCCTACCAATAATTTCTGAAGATGCAGAAGAGGTGATTTAAACAATGTATTGGATATCTGTTGTAGTCTCGAAGGCGTAAGCTGCAATACTTCTACCTTGTTTTTTATTATTTCTTCAACAAATAAATCAGAATCAAATAATTTGTCTTCTGATATCAAAATCATTTTCTTTCCTAAACATAATGTTCCAAATATCTCAAGTACTGAGATATCAAAAGTCACGTTTGTTGTGGCTGCAACGATGTCTAAATCTTTAAACCCTAATTGAACATCAATGCGACTTAAAAAAGAAACAACGCTTCTGTGTTCAATCATAACTCCTTTAGGCTTTCCTGTTGATCCTGAAGTATAGATTACGTATGCAAGATTTCGAGATGAAACAAGTACATTGGCTGGCTTATGATCAGAATAAGAAGAAGATACTAAATTGAATTTCTCTAAGAATTCCTGATTTATAATTATCTTACATTTAGTATCTTTTTCAATAAAATCCTGACGTTGCTTTGGGTAATGAAGGTCAATTGGTACATAAGCTGCACCTGATTTTAATATTCCTAACAATGAAATTATCATCCATTCGTCCCGATTTAATTTTATTCCAACTAAATCTTCCAGTTGAATTTCACAATTTTCTAAAAGGTAATTAGCTAATTGATTAGAATTATCATCTAAAAATTTATATGTCAAACACTTACCTTCAACAACTAAAGCTATTTTATTTGGCGTTTTTACAACTTGTTCGTTAAATAAGTCTATTATCGTATTCTCATCCATAAATTTTATATTCTTACTTTTTAAGGCACGATCCTGTCTTTTCGCTTAATTTTACAATAGCACAGTATTCCTTACTTTCGCCCTCATTATACCAGAATTTTACCTAAATTATTATTAAAATAATTTAAATATTCATAATTAATTTTGCTAATGTAAAACGATTATTAAGTAAATCTTTACGGTTTTCCACATTCAGAAGTATTTTTTTCTTATAAAATGTAAAAATCTCATAATACCAATTTATCACAGTATGCAATAGATTAATTTAAAAGCTTTTAGAGAAAAAGAAAAAAAATATTTTTTTTACATATTTCAAAAAAAAAAACATTGAAAAATATAAAAACACCAACCTTACTTGACCGATTACAACGTTTTCGTAATAAAAGATTCATTATTAACATCAAATTCAAAAACAAGCATTAACTATTTGGTATGAATTGTTGCAAAATACCCCTGCTCTTCAAATAAATCTACGATTGTCTTGTCTCTCGGTTAATTTACTTCTGTATTATTGAACTGTAATAATAATTGTAATCTTTCTTTTTCGGATACTATTGCATATTCTGATAAACAAACTTCAATATTATCTTCTAAATCGACTATAAAACGATTAAAGTTCTTGATTAATAATTCTAATATTATTTTATCTACAAATCCCTCTAAATAATATACTTGAATCTTGAAATCCTGATCTTCATTTATTTTCAAATCAACCAATATTCCATTACAATTAATATCGTTACTAGAATTTATATTAATAGAATAATTAGATAAAAGTCTTAAATCTTCTATACCAAGCTTTTCAACTACTGTCTCATTATTGGAATCCGAATATTTTAAAGTTTCTAAAATTTCTACTTTTACTTTTTGCAGGTATTCTTTGAATGATAATTTTAAATCAGATTGACATGATAACAACAAGGGTATATTTTTATCATTAGAACCTGTAACTATATAACCATCAAAATCGAGAATTAATTTATTTAGTAGAAAGGTATAAATAGCTGTAACCACATTATATTGTGCAATTTGATTTTTATTAGTGAGCTTATTAAAATAATGCAGCTCATTAGCTTTGATAGAAATAGAAGAAAGGCATTTTCTTTCATACCCCAACATTAAACTTTTATCTCTATTTAATATCTTTTTTTTTCAATAATTAGTATATAAACTTGTTGATTTTAAATCCGAGTAATCCATTTGTTAAAAATTATGCATGATTAATAGGTAAATAAATAAATGTTGTAATTCTGTATCTTAAAATTACATCATCAATAAAAATTCAAAAAACTATAGAACACTTTCATTTAAAGCTTTAGCCATTCTATTATTTTTTAGAAAGGATAAAATCGCCCTAGTCCAGGCAATACAATCAACTAATATTTTGACAATTGGAAAACTTAAAATTGTGGTGAGTTTCTTTTTATGTTCTGATAATTCGTTTGATGAAAAAAGAACAAAGCTTGCACATGAAAAAAATCCGAACAAGTATATTATCAAGGTCATTGATAAAAAATAATTTATATTTATCGTAGCAATAATAAGTAATGTAAGAGGTAAAAAAATTATAAATAACACAGTAATAAAATCTAATATCACTCTTACTCCTAATATATTTAATTTTAACATTTGCGAGTTATAGTATCCACTTTCTTTAGCCAGAGTTTCAATGTAACCCAGATTCCATCTAACGCGTTGTTTAATTAATTTTCTAAGTGTCAAAGGAGGCCTTGTTAGAGTTAGTACAGAATCAACATATATAACTTTGTATCCTAATTTTAGTCCAATTACTGTAGCTTCTCTGTCTTCACCGTTTCTTAGACCACTATGATTACTATAAATAGTATTTAATATGTCTCGTCTAAAACACGATCCTGCACCTGGCATGACTGGGACACTAAGGTCTTTTCTATGAAAAAAATATAGACTTCTTGCTAAAGAATATTCCAGTTTTTGCCAGTTAAACACAAATCCGGAACCTTCAAATGGAATCATTTTAAAATAGCATCCCATTACATTGGATTCCATCTCGTTAATAACTTTAAATGCCTCATGAAATCCCACTATATCAGTATCAAAGTCTGTTAAGATCACGAAATCATGAGAAATTACTTTACTCACTGAAAATAATGCTCCAACTTTCTGACCATTTGGATTTACTGACGCAGCAAAAAAAGATTTTGGATTTTGGTCTAAGAATAATTTGATTTTTTCCAGACTATCATCAGTTGAGCCATCGTCAATAATTACAACGTCCATATAATCCTTATATGTTTCCGCTATATTCATAAAATATTTTAAACGATTCTCAAGATTACAATTGGAATCTTCGTTAAATTGAGGTACTAATAAAGCAATTCTATTTTGGGTATCAGGAAAATCCCCAATAAATTCAGGTTTTACTATTTTATTTTTCAAAAGAACTTTGTATTAATCTTTAATTACTTGTATCTGTAAACTTATTCCGGCTCCAATATTATATTTGGTTAGCATCGATGTCAATTATTTTTTTAGAACTAAAATCAATATAATCGCGTATGAAATTTTCAATCCCTAAAGAGTCATATCGACTACTATCATAAACTACATTTAGCTGTAGATTATCACCTGAATTAACAAACCATAATTCCATGTCAATTGCCATAATAGGATCTTTATCATCTACAATTTCTCTGTACTCGACATTGGGTCTCTGTACTACATCCTGGTAATCTGATTTATTCAAATAATTTCCTTGAGCATCATCATATTGCATATTAATCTTCCAGAATCCTCCAGTAAGAGATTGGTTAGGAAGTAATTTTTTTTCAATTGAGTCCATTAAAGAAAATGCATGATAATCATTCATGTCATTATTGGATTGTTTAACCTTCTTAACCATACTGATGAAGTCATCTTTTTTATCAAAAATTGTTCTTATCAAAACTGTTTTTGCATAACATCCAATTTGATTTTCAGAAATCTCAAAATTTCTTCCAAATGAATATGTTCCAAATAACATATCGGTTTGATTTGTTTTATGATTAAAATACGCTTTAAAGGAAGTTTGCAAAACGACAAATAAACTGGTAGACTCTTTTTTTGCTATCAATTTCATGTTTTTAAAAAGATCTTCCGGATAATCAAATATTTTGGACTCTTTTATTCTCTCTGCATCTTTATTTGCAACTTTAGTAGTACATGGAATAATTAATTCATCGGGTAAATTAGGATATAAATCATTCCAATAATTGCGATTTGAATCAGCGTTAGTTTCAATAAATTTATTGATTAAATAAAGGTTTTCTTTTAAATGATATTTCACTGTAGGCAACTCTGGCTCTCTGTTTTGTAAAAACGAATTATACGTTACCATAAAATCCCTTAAAAGAATTTGTTTTGAATATATATCCGAAATAACATGATGTATATTGAATGAAATAACAAATTTTTTATCTTCGATTTGAATCAAACGAGCCAAAATTAGAGGCCCAGTACTCAAATCAAATTTGTGTTCGTTAAATCGTCTAATATCTTTTAATTCAGATTCACTGATTTCGTGACCTCTTAGATCGATATATTCAGTACACTCTAAAACACTCTGATTAGATACTTTCATGCAAAACTTCTCATTGATCTTATGAAATGTAGTTCGCAAGCTTTCATTACGATTAATTAGAAACAAAATAGATTTATTAAAGACATCCTTATCAAATTCACCCAAAATTTCATAGCTAAATTTAATCGTACCGTGATCTTTATTCTTTTCCTTATATTCCCGGTCTGCATTATCATCAACCCAGTATTTCTCTGTAGGAGTTATAAAATAATATTCTTCTCCCTCATGAATTATTTTTGTTGCTTCAATTTTATTTTGATCCGGCGACTGTATATTTTCTTTTTTAGAAAAACCTTCAAAATAGGAGATTAAATCCAGCTTATGTAATTTTATCTTACTGATTAAACCGGGACTTATTTCAACACCTTTAGGATATTTGATATAAATCTCTTTATTTTCATAATAAATTTTTCCTCCTTCTTTATTTAGTTCTTTTATTAAATTAAAAGCTTTAACTTCTGTACTATCTATCATGTAAATGTGGTGTGATTTTAATTCTATTATTACAATTTTAAGCTGTCAAATTGATCCGATACAATTTCTTCATTTTCATACATTGTTTCAATAAATTCGGCCAATTCATATACTGTTATAAATCGATATAGTATTTTTAATGAAACGTTTATTTCAAATTCATTATTTATTTTAAATAAAATTCTCGTCATCCTTAAACTATTCCCTCCGAGATCAAAAAAATCATCATGCACACCAATACGGTCACCTACTAAAACATCTTGCCAGATTGCTACTAATCGTTTTTCGGTTTCACTCTTTGGAGCAACATATTCTACTCCGATTTCAAGGCTTAAACCTCCCAGAGACGGCAACATGCGTTTGTCAACTTTTCCACTGTTTGTTAAAGGAATGCATTCCAATCGAACATAATGTCCTGGAATCATGTAATCTGGAAGATCCTGACCTAAATATGTCCGCAAGGTCTTGATGTCGTACTCTTTATTTGATACGAAATATGCAATAATTTCTGTTACTAAATCGTCTTTTATATAGGGTAAAACTACAGCATCAGTAATCTCCGGAATACGAAGTAATACATTTTCGATCTCCCCAACCTCAATGCGATAGCCTCTAACTTTCAACTGATCATCTTTCCTTCCCATGTACTCAATACGACCATCAGGAAGCCATCTCCCTAAATCCCCTGTTTTATATAAATGATCCCCTTCTATAAATGGATTCTTTATGAATTTCTCCATTGTTAACTCCGGAAGATTTAAATAGCCACGAGCAAGACCAGCTCCTCCTATGTATAGCTCTCCAACTACACCAATTGGTTGTGGTATTTCTCTCTCATTTAAAATAAAAATAAATTCATCCTCAAAGGGCTTTCCTATAGAAAGCTTATTAGTTGACTTAATGTTAAGAAAGGTGCTCCAAATTGTAGTTTCTGTAGGTCCATATACATTAACAGTCTCTAAATTTGTATGCTCCTTTAAAAAATTATACATTTCTTTGGGAAATGCTTCCCCACCTACCAATAATTTCTGGAGATGCAAAAGAGGTGATTTAAACAATATATTTGTTAACTGGTGCAATCTAGAAGGCGTTAGTTGCAATACTTCAACTTTGTTATTTTTTATTTCTTGAACAAACATTTCAGGATCAGATAATTTATCTTCTGATATCAAAATCATTTTTTTTCCTAAACATAATGTTCCAAATATCTCAAGTACTGAGATATCAAAAGTCACATTTGTTGTAGCCGCGACAATATTCAAATCTTCAAACCCTAATTGGACATCAATACGGGTTAAAAAGGAGACAACGCTCCTATGTTCTATCATTACTCCCTTAGGTTTTCCCGTAGATCCAGATGTATAAATTACGTATGCAAGATTTCGCGACGAAACAACTACGTTGTCTGGCTGATTTTTAGAGTAAGTAGAAGACACTAAATGAAACTTCTCTAAAAATTCTTCGTTTATAATTGTCTTACATTTTGTATCATTTTCAATAAAATCTTGACGCTGTTTGGGGTAATGAGGATCTATAGGAACATAAGCAGCCCCAGATTTTAGGATACCTAACAATGAAATTATCATCCACTCGTCCCGATTTAATTTTATTCCAACTAAATCCTCCAATTGAATTTCACAATTTTTTAAAAGGTAATTAGCTAATTGATTAGATTTATCATCTAAAATTTTATATGAATAAAACTCGCCTTCAAAAACTAAAGCTACATCATTCGGTCTTTTTACAACATGTTCATTAAATAAATCTAGTATCGTATTTTCACTCATATATTTACATATTCCCAATTTTTGAGTCACAATCTTATCTTTTGTTTAACTTTATAATACATATTAATACTTTATACTTTAATACTCATTATGTTAATATTTTACACAAATCACTACTAATACAACATTAATATTCATAATTGATTTTGCTAATATAAAAGTATTAACAATTAGATATTTACGGTTTTCCACATTCAGGAGTGTTTTTTCTTATAAAATGTAAAAATCGTATTATGATAGTGTATAAAAACACTATAATCTATTAATTTAAAAGGTTTTATAAAAAAAGTTTTTTTTATATATTTCACAAATAAGAACTTAAAACATACGAGTTTTAGCTCTATTGAAACGAATATAACGTTTTCGAAGGTGCTTTTTCTGATGTGTAAAGATTCAATCTCAAAGCTTTTTAACTAATTGATAATTAATTATTGCAAAAGATCGTAACACTGAATTTTGAGTATAGTCTTAATATGGCGTTTCATTATAAATTAAAAAAACAATTTTATTATATATATCAATAATGAAAAACTTAAACTTACTTATTATTAATACTTTAAAAAAGGGGACATGATAAATCTAAGATGTCCACCTTCCTTGTTCCATAAGATTATTAAAAACAAAACTCTTAAACTATTTATTTTGAGATAGAAATAAGTATTTTTTCGATTTATAAAGGAAAATGCTTGATATATATATTAAAAAGAGTATCACTTATTCTAAAAAAGTGACATTTTTGAATTTCATGACAAAATCACGGCAATCGGAGTTTTAACAAAGAATAAATATAGGGAATAAGTGAATTTCAAATTTAAAATTCGAATTCCTCTTTCTCCATCAGATGAAGTTTCTAATGAAACTTAAAAAGTAAAAAGCCTTTAAAAGCTTTTTTTTTACATCAAAGTAATTTCAGCTTTTGCCTTGCTTAAAATTACACGAATACAGTTAAAAGCTGGAAATGTTATTTAGTATAGAAATGAAACAAAAACGGATGAATATTAACTCATCCGTTTTTGTTTTAATCACAAAGAAAACTGACCGCCCCTAACAAAGCGGCAATTTCACTATCATTTGAAATGGAAACCTCAACTTTTAAGTCAGATTTCTGAATTATTTTATTAAATGAAGATAAAAACAAATCGCTTGCATTGGCAATTTTTCCGCCAATAATGATATGATCTGCTGCAAAGTTTTTAATGCATGGAATAACGACTGTGGCCAAATCCTCTCCCATTCTTTCAAATACCTGAATCGCCTGCTGATCTCCGTTTTTTGCTAAACTATAAAGTTCTAAGCCATTATTAAGATCTCTACCATTTAAAGATTTGTAATGTGATAAAAGACCTCTAGCAGATACATAATCTTCGGCTATTCCACCTTTATAAGGCAGATTGTAAATTTCTCCATCAGCAGGAACAGAATTTCCTGAATCCATTGACGTTCCTTTATCAATAAAACAAGCCCCTAGCCCTGTTCCCAATGTTACGGCCATTACTTTTTTAGAAAGGTTTTCCTGCTGTTTAAAAACTTCTCCTTTTCCAAAACAAACAGCATCATTTTCAAAAAGAACTGGAAAATCTGAAGGAAAACCAAGAGTCTCCAAAAGCAATTCTCGAATGTTTAACCCGTAAAAATGTTCGTATTTAGACTGGTCTTTAATCCAACAAATACCCGTTTTATAATCAAATGGTCCAGGCATACAAATCGCTATCCCCGTAATATCTTTAATTTTAGAATTTTCAATTGAGGTGCTGATTACTTTTTTCCAGATATTCATGACCTGATCTGCTGGCATATTCGAATCAAAAGATTCTTTACAAAGCGAAAAATCAAGAACTTTCATTTCTGTTTTATTAATAACCGCAGCAGTAATATGCGTTCCTCCTATATCTAGCCCAATGGCATGTGATGTATTCATTTTTGTTTATTTAGCTTTTTAGTACTAGATATTTTTGTCTTTTAAAATTTGAGGGTAATGCATACTGGTGTGTACAATCATTTCGCCAAATAATGTATTCGCCCAAGCAAACCATTTGCGGGTAAATTTATTCACGTCGTCTTTATGGAACGATTCGTGCATAAATCCTGTATCGGCATTGGTTTTAATTAAATTGCTTATGCAGGCTTTTATTTCTTTTTCGTCTACACTCGTAATGGCTCTCAAAACAATACTCATAGGCCAGATAGTATCAACTCCTGTATGTGGACCGCCAATACCTTCTCCTGCTTTACCTTTATAGAAAAACGGATTATTTTCTGACAGCACTACTTTTCTAGTGTTAAGGTATAAAGGATCATTTGGAGCAATGGCACCTAAATATGGTAACGATAATAACGAAGGAACATTGGCATCGTCCATCATGTGGAAACTGCCGTATCCGTTTACTTCAAAAGCAATAATTTTTCCAAATTTCGGATGATTTATAATTCCGTGTTCGTTAAGACCATTTTGAACCTCATCTCTTAATTTTGTGGCTTTCGCAACTAAATCATTGTCTTTTAAAGCTGGAAGAGAGAAAATCTCGATTAAATATCCTAATATTTCAATAGCAAACATATTGCTCGGAATCAGATAACCGAATAAAGTAGAATCATCGCTTGGTCGGAAAGTTGAAACGATTAATCCGCAAGGTTTTACTGGATAGCCGTAACCGCCCAACGGAACTCCATCTGTCGCCCAAGCTGTTTGACGCTGAAAACTATAAGGCCCGCCTTTTCCATCCATTCGCTGCTGCTCTTTAAAAGTCTGTAGGATTAAAAGCATGGCTTCTTTCCATTTGGCATCAAATAAACTGATATCTCCCGTTTCTTTCCAATATCCATGTGCTAATCGAACAGGATAACACAAACTGTCAATTTCCCACTTTCTTTCATGAATTCCGGGTTGCATTTTGGTAAGGTCATTTTTCCACTCGCTTTCCTTTGTAAAATCTTTATAAAAAGCATTAGCATACGGATCCAACAGAATACATTTCGCTTGACGATTAATAACACCTTTTACCAGTTCTGCCAATTTCGGATCTTCTTTCACAAAAGGAATATATGGCCAAATCTGCGCTGTACTATCTCTAAGCCACATGGCGTCAATATCTCCCGTAATTACATACGTATCTGGTTTTCCGTCAATAATTTCAAAATCGACTGTGGTATCTAATGTATTTGGAAAACAGTTTTCGAATATCCATGCCAATTCTGGATTTGCAATTTGTTTTTTAACACGTACAATAGCGGCTTCAATTGCCTTACTCGTAAATTTTCTTTCGGCAACAGGAGGTCTTTTAGAAACAAAATCTTTTAGCGGAAAGGGAAAAGTATTTGAATTAAATCCGAAAGCTTCTGTTTGAAGTGCCAATAATCCTGCCGAAAAAATGCCTGCGTTTTTTATAAATTTTCTACGTGACTGCATATCTTTTTATTTTGAAGTTGAATAAGAATATGGGTATGCTTCATTTGTTGTGCCTCTTTTAAGATTTGGAGAACTTGTCATGTCAAAATTTAATTCTCCTCCTTTCAATACATCAAAATGATTAATGTAATTTTTTGTATGAACAGCATTATCCCATTTTAATTCGTTGACATACTTATTTGTTTCTGAATTATTTGATGCATTGATAATAAGCTGTTTTCCGTTTTCTAGCTGTAAAGTTGTCTTCTTAAACAAAGGCGCTCCCAAAACATATTCTTCTGTTCCTGGGCAAACTGGATAGAATCCCATGGCTGAGAAAATATACCATGCAGAAGTCTGTCCGTTGTCTTCATCTCCGCAATAACCGTCTGGAGTTGGTTTGTACAAACGATTCATGACTTCTCTTGACCAATATTGTGTTTTCCAAGGTTCGCCAGCATAATTGTATAAATAAATCATGTGCTGAATTGGCTGGTTTCCGTGAGCATATTGCCCCATATTCATAATCTGCATTTCGCGGATTTCGTGAATAACGGCTCCATAATAACTATCATCAAAAACTGGTGGCATGGTAAATACAGCGTCTAATTTTGCCGTGAAATTTTTCTCTCCTCCCATCAAATCAATCAAACCTTGAATGTCGTGAAAAACACTCCAGCTGTAATGCCAGCTGTTTCCTTCGGTAAAAGCATCTCCCCATTTAAACGGATTAAAATTGGCTGGAAAACTGCCGTCTTTATTTCGTCCGCTCATTAATCCGATAGAAGAATTGTATAGATTTTTATAATTCATCATTCGCTTTTCAAACAGATTAATTTCTTTTTTAGGACGATCTAAGGCCTTGGCTAATTTCCAGATTGCAAAATCATCATAAGCATATTCTAATGTTCTTGCCGCGTTTTCATTTATTTTTACGTTATAAGGAATATATCCCAAAGTGTTATAATATTGAACTCCTTTTCTACCAACGGCGTCCATTGGCCCTTCATTATTAGCGCCATGTAGTAAAGCTTCGTACAAAGTATTAATATCATAACCGCGTAATCCTTTCATATAAGCATCTGAAACTACAGAAGCTGAATTATTTCCTACCATGACATTTCTAAAACCTGGGCTTGACCATTCTGGCAGAAATCCGCCTTCTTTGTAATCGTTGATTAATCCTTCCTGCATTTCTTTATTTATTGAAGGATAAACCAAATTTAACAGAGGATATAAGGCGCGGAAAGTATCCCAAAATCCTGTTCCTGCGTAGATATATCCTGAGAGAACTTTTCCGTTGTACGGACTGTAGTGCACAATTTTTCCGTCTTTATCAATTTCATATTGCTTTTGAGGAAAACAAACTGTTCGGTATAAACAAGAATAAAAAGTCTTTAGCTGATCTGCATTAGTGTCTTCAACGGCAATTTTTCCTAGAACTTTATTCCATTCGGCTTTAGACTGCGAAACTGTTTCTTCAAAAGTTGATGTGCCTAATTCGTTTTTCAGATTCAGTTCAGCTTGCTCCTGACTTATAAAAGAAGATGCTACTCGAACATTTACTTTTTCTCCTTTTTGGGTTTTAAATCCAATAACAGCCCCTACATGATTTCCATTTGCTTCTAATTTATCAGCAGTTAGAACTTTATCAATCCAAGTTGAATTGGTTAAAAACTTTTTATCAAAAATCAGCACAAAATAGTTCTTGAAATTTTCAGGAACTCCGCCACTGTTGCGTGCTGTATAACCTATTATTTTATTTTCTGAAGGAATTATTTTGATATACGAACCTTTATCAAAAGCATCGATTACAATAGACGATTTTTCATTTTCAGGAAATGTAATCTGAAAATGCGCTGCTCTTTCTGTTGTTGTAATTTCGGTAGTAACATCATGATCGGCAAGATAAACGTTGTAATAATACGGTTTTGAAATCTCAGCTTTATGGCTGAACCAGCTCGCACGTTCGTCTTCGGCGAAAACCAATTTACCCGTAACTGGCATAATCGAAAACTGACCGTAATCGTTCATCCAAGGCGAAGGCTGATGTGTCTGCTTAAATCCTCTAATTTTTTCTGCGGTATAAGTATATGCCCATCCGTCGCCCATTTTTCCTGTTTGTGGCGTCCAGAAATTCATTCCCCACGGTCTGCAAATTGCAGGATACGTATTTCCGTTTGAAAGATTATGCAAAGACTGCGTTCCCATTAACGGGTTTACATATTCTACAGGATCTAAATTCTGCGCATTTAGAAAAAAGCAGGACTGCACTATTCCTAAAAAAATTAAACTCTTTATTTTCATATCATGTATTGTTGTCTTGCAAGGTTTTTAAAACCTTGTAGGTATTTATTTTTGTGAAATCTGAATCTATAATTTATCGTAAAATAAAATCTTTAGCTATACCTACAAGGTTTTAAAAACCTTGCAGGAAATCCACAGTTCTAAAGTGGCCTATCTTCTTTCTTAACTCCAAATGTAGCTGATGGTTTATTTCCCATATATAGTTTCAACTCTCCCCCTTTTACGATCATTTCTTGTGTGATGTATGATTTTGTATAGGGTTTTCCGTTATATTCTGCTTTTTGGATATAAATGTTTGAAACGCTATTATTAATGGCATTTACAGTAAACGAAATTCCTTTTTTATGATTGATAACCGCTGAATTTACTAATGGACTTCCTAAAACATAAATTCCGTTTGCAGGATTAACCGAATAGAATCCCATAGAAGATAAAACGTACCAAGCCGACATTTGTCCTAAATCTTCATTACCGCACAATCCGTCTGGTTTTGTTGAGTAGAATTTCTCGTCGATTTCTCGAATTAATTTTGCTGTTTTCCAAGGCTGTCCTACGTAAGCATATAAATACGGAATATGATGATTAGGCTCGTTTCCGTGAGCATACTGACCAATTAAACCGCTGATGTCTGGCGAAACATCTTCTCCTTCTACTTTATCAGTTATTAAAAACAAAGAATCCAATTTTGCAATAAATTTATCTTCGCTTCCAAATAAATCAATTAAACCGTACGGATCTTGTGGAACCAGCCAAGTATATTGCCACGCATTTCCCTCCACATAATCGTCTTTGCGATGCGCTGAAGAAAGCGGATTAAATGGTGTTCTCCAATTTCCGTTTGTCAATTTACCACGCATAAAAGTGGTTTCTTTATCAAAATACTGTTTGTACAAATTGGCTCTTTTGGTAAAATAATTATAATCGTCCGTTTTATTTAAAGCTTTTGCCATTAAGGCGATGCAGTAATCATCTATGGCATATTCTAAAGCATTTCCAACAGATTCTAAAAGTTTATCAGCAGGAATATATTCTAATTTCTGAACATAATCCATTCCGTCGCGGGTTTGCATGGCCGTTTTTTTGATGGCCTCGTACGCTAAATTGGTGTCATAATCACGGTATCCTTTTAAATACGCATCGACAATAACGGCTATAGAATGATTTCCGTTCATCGTATTGGTTTCGTTCCCCATCAAATGCCAAACCGGTAATCTTCCTTGTTGCTGATAAATCGCTAAAAATGATTTTACAATATCATTGATTTTTTCAGGCTGTGTAATAGTGTATAATGGATGCAGTCCGCGGTAAGTATCCCATAGCGAAAAAGTAGTGTAATTGGTAAAATTGGCTTTTTCATAAACCTTTTTATCAGTTCCTAAATAATCTCCGTTCGCATCATTAAAAATGGAAGGCGCAAACATAGTATGATACAATGAAGTATAGAAAACTTTCATTGTTTTATCGTCTGCTTTTATCTGAACTTTATTTAACTCCTTGTTCCATTTCGAATCTGCCAATTTTACGACAGCTTCAAAATCCCAATTCGGAATTTCTGCTTTTATATTGGCTGATGCATTTTCTGTGCTTACTGGAGAAATTCCGACTTTTACCAGAATCTGTTTATTTTTTAAGGTTTTGAAATCTAAAACCGCTTTTATTTTTAAGCCTTCTCCTTCTGTTCCTTTAACGACAGCTGTACTGTCATAAACCATCATATTTGTAATTGGCTCAGAGAATTCCATTGCAAAATAAACGCGTTGATCTGCCGCCCATCCTGCCGAATAGCGGTAGCCTTCAATTTTGGTTTCGCTAACTTTTTTAATGAAAGTTTTTACTGGTCTGTCCCAGCCAATTCCGTCTGCTAGATCAATTAAAATGTGTGAATCATTAGCATTTTCAAAAGTATATTTATGAAAACCGACTCTTTCGCTTGCCGTTAATTCGGCTTTGATTTTATATTTATCCAATAAAACACTATAATATCCTGGTTTTACGACTTCGTTTTTATGAGAGAAATACGAACCATAACCGTTTACCATATCTTCTTTTGTTCCTTTGGTCAAACCGACTTTTCCGCTAACAGGCAAAACAAGAATATCATTTAAATCTCCAATTCCAGTTCCGCTCAAATGTGTATGCGTAAAACCTAAAATGGTATTGCTGGCGTAATTGTAACCGCTACACCAGTCCCAGCCTTCAAAAATATTTACCGGACCAAGCTGCACCGCTCCAAAAGGAACATTTGCACCCACAAATACGTGACCATGACCTGCTGAACCAATAAGTGGATCTACATATTGCGTATAATTTACTTCTGCTTGTTTTGCCTTTTTTTGCTGTGAAATTATCGGATTGGCAAAAAGTAAACTCAAAGCCAAAAAACCGCTAAATGCTATTCTCATATATTTTTATTTTTGATTGTGTATGGTTTAAAATAATTAACGCAAATATTTTTTAATTTCTGTATGTTAGACGCACTACAGCGCGTCTCTACGGTCAATTTATAAAACATTATAATAAAGAATGAACCGTAATTTTCATAAGGAGACGCACTGCGGTGCGTCTCTACAAAAAACCTTTGTTCCTTAGAACCTTAGCATCTTAGTACCTTTTAAGAACCTCAAACAAAGAATAAATCTTAATCTCTGGCTTCGTTATTTTTCCTTCAAACGAAATTGTCTTTTCCTCTCCTGCTTTTAGATCAAAATAATTATCGCTCCATTTTCCGTTATAGCCTTTCATTGAAACGCAAACATATTTTGCCATTTTCTGAGCTTTTATCGTT
Source organism: Flavobacterium nitrogenifigens (assembly GCF_003254565.1). Taxonomy (GTDB): domain Bacteria; phylum Bacteroidota; class Bacteroidia; order Flavobacteriales; family Flavobacteriaceae; genus Flavobacterium; species Flavobacterium nitrogenifigens. The sequence continues at coordinate 67,514 of NZ_QJRI01000161.1, read as the reverse complement.
ACGTTATTTCCTTTTATTTGCCAACTGATTTTTGGATCTTCTAATGCCAAATCTTTTGGGTGCGTAAAATCCGTTTCTGGTTTTATGTCATCTCTATAGGCTTCTTTTATGGCATACCAAGCCGCTTTTGGCTGTCGGTTGTTGTAATCGGTAATACTCCAGCTTGCTACTGGCCAACAATCATTTAATTGCCAAACTAAAGTCCCCATATTGTAAGGCGCTTTAGCACGATGCGTACCGACAATATTTTTGATGGAATAATAATGCATGCATTGGCTCAAGTACGCATAATCTTCCAGATTCATCTTTTTTATTTTAGAAGCATCGATAAAATATTTAGCGAGATAGGAATCTAATTTTTCAAAACCTTTGCCTGCTTTTAAATGTACTTTTAGTATATCTGAATATAAATTTCGATCTTCTGGTGAAGTAAATTCTTCAATTGAATTATAATTTGGTAAAGACAGCATTCCGTATTCGCTCACAAATCTTCCTGTTTTTTTCTGAACGGCTTCAATATCTTCCAATCCCCACCAAATTCCCCAATAATGGCTATCTCCTTCGGTTACGCTTTTTGCTTTAGACCAATGGTATAATGGCGAAGAGCTTAAATACGGACGTTTCCCATCGACTTCTTTTACCCATTTTGGAATACTGTCATGAAATAAACGTGTATAGTCTTTCCACAAACGGATTGAATCTTGTTTTGAAATTTTGAAACTTTTCATCCAGCCCCAATTTTTAAAGGCTTCATCAGATTCATTGTTTCCGCACCATAAAACAATGCTTGGATGATGGCGCAATCTCTTTACCTGATATTGGACTTCTTTTTTTACATTTTCAAAAAAAGCATCGTCTCCAGGAACCATTGTACCCGCGAACATAAAATCCTGCCAGACATTTATGCCGTATTTATCGCATAAATCGTAGAAATAATCATCTTCATAAATACCTCCGCCCCAAACGCGAAGCATGTTCATATTGGCTTCTTTGGCAGATAAAACTATTTTTTCATATTCTTTTTTGGTCACTTTCGAAAGAAAAGCGTCTGACGGAATATAATTGGCTCCTTTCATGTAGACTGGTCTTCCATCAATTTTAAAATAGAAAGCACGACCAAGACTGTCCTTATCTTGTATCAATTCAATTTTTCTATTTAAAACATACGGTTTCTCAGGTTCTTTTTCGTCGTAAGCTTCAAATCTTGGCGTTTTCCATATTCCGCAAGTGGTGAATTTTGGTCCCCAATCCCAGCCAAAATGGTATTGCGCTTTGCGAACATAGGCGCGCGGATTGTCTGGAATTACGAATGGATAATCTTTTTTAGCCAGCGAATCGACTACATTTTGTGCTGATTGAAATACAATTCTCAAATCATTATTTCCTGACTTCAAGACTTTTTTAACGTCAACACGCCATTGACGGAACATATTATCGGCTTTTAAAACTAGCTGATTATTTACGTAAACGGATGCATAAGTATCTAATCCGTCAAAAACTAATTCTGTGTTTTTCTTTTTCAGCATATTTGCTGTAACCTGAAAAGCAGTTTTGTATTCCCAGTTTTTGCGTTCAATCCATTGCAGTTTTTTTTCATTATCTCTGTAAAATGGATCTGGTATTAATTTGCTGTTGAGCAAATCGGTATGAATTTCTCCCGGAACATTAGCCGAATACCATTTCTGTGTTTTTTCTTCACGATAGGTCCAATTGTCTTTTAAATCAACACTTTGTGCAAAAGCAATTGATGTAAAAGTTGTTACGAACAGACATATTAGCCAATGAAGTTTTTTTTGATAATTCATTTTACGGAGTACTATATTAATACCTTCTAAAATTACTAAAAAAGGTAAGTAATTTGGCAGTTTTAGAGAAGGAAAGAACTGACCGCACCTATTCCTTCTCTTGAGAATTTATTCTTTGTTAGTAACTCTAAAATACAACTAGAAATATCTTCTTTACCACTGCCTTATGCTTTATTTTGATTTTGATGTGGATTGTTTTTAAACTCAAATAATTGAAATAAACTTTAAGTATAGTATTTTGAAATTTTTACAATACAGAAAATAAAATCCATCTTTTTCAGCAGAACCAAATTTGTTTTATGCGAAAAAAAGGGTATTTGAATCTGTAAAATAACTTTTCAAATATTTGCTTCTCAGATCAATCAATTGTATGATTTTAAAAATAAGCCGGGTATGCTCATTACCCGACTTATTTAAACTAACCAACCAATTTAAAAATTATTTATCCCACCAGATTCTTGTGGTCATTAAATCTAAACCTTGACGTTGAATTGCTGCTTTATAATTAGCCTCATTTGTAATAAGTTCTGACTGATCATAAATTAATCTTCTCGGAATTGTTCCTTGAGTTTCTCCAGTTGGATCATTAACAGGAACTAAAACTGGATAGCCCGTTCTTCTGTATTCTGAGAATGCTTCAAAACCATTGAATAACAATACAATCCATTTTTGCGTGATAATTTGTTCAATTTTCTGCGCTTCTGTTCCTGTAGATTTAAATGGATATGTTGTAATGTAAGTGTTGTATTCTGCTGGTGAAACTGGAGACACTTTATCTCCAAAAATGATCAAAATATTCATCGCTGCTCTTACTCCATTTTCATAATAAGTCTGAGCCGATCCGCCAACATTCCATCCTTTTACCGCAGCTTCAGCCAATAAAAACTGAACCTCAGCATAAGACATAATTAATGTTGGAGCATCTAAACGTAATACTGTAGAAGTATTTGGATCTGAGAACAATTTTTTGTCTCCTCCTGGAAATTCTTTTGCATCATTTGCCAAACCTTGCTGACTTGCTGGGTTATTGTCTCCAGTTGCTTCCAATTTTGCATAAATTCTTAAACGAGGATCATTTGTGTTTTTCAACATATCGATAAACGTTTTACTGAATTTAATGTTAGATTCTCCTCCGTTCAAATCGTTTCTAACCCATGAAGATGTAATTGGATTGGTTTTTACTCCTGCAGGACCTGCATCGTGTTTTAAAACCAAACTGTCGTCATTTGTCGTAAAAACTCCTTTTGCATAGGCTTTTTCTACAAATTCTTTTGCTTTTGCAGGATTTACTTTAGACAGACGCATTGCTACTCTTAACATTAAAGAGTTTGCCAGTTTTTTCCATCTTACAACATCGCTTTGGTAATACAAATCGGCGTTTCCAACAAATGGTTTGCTTGGATCAAGTGCAGTTCCAGCCTCGTCCAATTCTTTTAAAAGATCATTGTAAATGGCTTCCTGCGTATCATATTTTGGAGAAAATACGTTTCCGTTGTATCCCTTTCCTGCTTCAAAGTAAGGAACTTCACCATAAGTATCTGTCAATTTTTGGAACAAGAAAACTTTCATGATTCTACATGCTTGAATCATATTTGAGTTCTCTGGCGTATTCTCTACTACAGATAATAATTGGAAAATCTGGTTTAATCCTTTTCCATAAGTTTCTCCAAAAAGCGCGGCAGAATACTCAGAAGAATACGTATATTTTGAACCTGGCCCTCCAAGTGAAGAAAACTGCTGTACAATTTGTGCTGCGTATAAATTGTTTCCTCTTGTGTTAGAAAAATCTTGTCCGTCTACATAAATCTCAGCAAGCGTAAACATTGATTTTACAGCTGGATCTGTTAAAGCATTTGGATTCTTATTCATTTCTTCGAATCCTTTATCGCATGAAGCCAATGTCAAAGCACCAACAATTGCGACACAAAATATTTTGATATATCTATTTTTCATCTTTTTTAAGAATTAGAATTTGACATTAAGCGAAAAACCATAGTTTCTTGTCAATGGCATAGAAGCTCTCTCCATACCTTGAGCATTACTGTTTGAGTAATTTGACTCAGGATCGATGTTTGGAACTTTGTCATAAATAGTCCATAAATTATGAGCAGAAAATGCTAAACTAACAGACTGGAATGGTGTTTTTTGCAAGTATGCTTTTGGGAAGTTGTAAGCAAATGAAATTGCTCTAAGCTTAACAAAATCAGCATCGTAAACAAAGTTTGATGTTACATCACTGTAGCTTCTCCAGTAATCGTATGCCGAAACGGTTTTATTAACTGGATTTCCGTTCACATCTGTTCCGCTTACCTGAACGCCATTTTCACGACCTGGAAGTGTAATTTCAGATAATCCGTAACGTGTTCCTAACTGGTTTGTAGCCGAGTAGATTTCTCCTCCGAATTTAGCATCAACAAAAACTGAAAGTGTGAAATTTTTATAAGAGAAATCATTTGAAAGTCCCATAGACATTGGTGCAACACCTTGTCCTGCAATAATTAAATTTCCTCTTAAGAATTTTCCGTCCGTGCCAAGCACTATATTTCCATTAGCATCTCTTAAATAATCGTATGCTTTAATCACTCCAAAAGGCTGTCCTTTTTCTAAAACTACATTAGCTCTTCCGTCTCTGTTTCCTTCCAATGTTTTCGTTGTAATTTTATCAGAAAGATTCAAAACTTCACTATCGTTGTAAGCAAAATTATAACCTACGTTCCAAGAAAAACTTGGCGTCTTAATAGCTTTTACATTAACAGCAAACTCCACCCCTTTGTTTAAAATTTCTCCAACGTTGATTTTTGTTGTTCTGTAACCAGAAGCCTGAGAAACGTCAGCATCTGTAATATCATTTGTTGTTTTTTTGCTGTAGAAAGTCAAATCTGTACTCACTCTGTTATTGAAGAAGGTATTTTCGAAACCAAACTCAATTGTGCTTACGTTGTAAGGTTTTAAAGTTCTGTTTGGAATTGTTTCTCCATTTACACCCAAAATTGGCTGTCCTAATGAATCTGTTTGTCCGTCTGGCGTAGTGTAAGTCAATGCTAAAGCATAAGCTTCTGGCAATGCACCTCCAACGTTACCCCAACCTACTCTAACCTTACCATATGACATCCACTCAGGAAGACCTAAAACTTCAGAATAAATAAAACTTGAACTTACAGAAGGATAAAAAGTACTGTTGTTTGCAGGATCTAATGTTGAAAACCAGTCTTCACGGCCTGTTAAACTCAAGAATAAGAAATCTTTATATCCAATATCTGCAGAATAGAAAAGAGAGTTTACTTCACTTTCTGAAAATAATTTTTCTGTTTTATCTGGCTGTGTATTTCCGTAAAAATATTCGAATGGAACAATAAAATTATTTCCTTTCATTTTTATACCACTGTATCTGTTATGCTGACGGTTTGCTCCGATAAAAGCATCTAATGAAATATCTTTAGCAATATCTCCTTTGTAGCCCACGAAACCAGAAGCGTTTACTTCAGAACGCGTTTCAATTCTGTTTTCAATAGATCCACCTGGATTATAATTTATTCCAGTAGGCTCAATCTCAGTATACTCATAATTAACATCATCAATACCAATAACAGCTTTAGCATAAATTTTGTCTGTAATGTTATAGTTTACTTTTGCCGAACCGATAAAACGTTTTCTAAGATCGTCGTTTAAAGGAGATTTCGTTGCAAAATAAGGATTGGTATGATATACGTTTGCACCTAAAAAGTCCTCTTCTCCTCCGTTAGCATCATAAGGATTGCTTAACCATCTGATATCTGAACTTGTAGTCATGAAAGTAGTCGGGAAAGACGGGTTTCTTGGCGAGTCATTCAAATATGGTCGGTTGTGGCTTTTTTCAGAAATGTACTGAGCATTACTTTCAATACTGATTCTTTTATTTGGAGCCGAATTTAAACTTAAAGCTACGTTGTTTCTTCCAAAAGTAGTTCCTGGCATGATCGATTCGTCTTTAGTATTTCCAAAAGACAATCTGAAATTTGTTGACTCATTTCCTCCAGAAATTGCTAAAGTATTACTGAAAGAATATCCAGTTCTGTAGAAATTCTCCACATTATCTTTTCCGTAAGGCTGATAAGGTCTTGTTTTACCATCAAGAGACAAAGATGGTGTTCCATCGTATTTATCTCCCCATGAAAAATAATATGAATCTCTAAGTTCCTGTAAGTTGTTAAATCTGGTTGGCACACCGTTTGCATTTGGAGCCCCAGCACCATATTGATCTTGCCATTTTAAAAGGCTTGCAGGTGTATTGAAAGCAGAATTTGTACTGAAATCTACTCCAATTCCTGTTCCGTTTTTACCTTTTTTAGTTGTAATTAAGATAACACCATTAGATCCTCTGTACCCATAAAGAGCAGAAGCGGCACTACCTTTAAGAACCGACATAGAAGCGATATCGTCTGGATTAAAAGATGACATACCATCTCCTTTATCGGCACCACCCCACATTCCGGCATTTCCTTGCTGTGTATTGTCAATCGGAATTCCGTCAACAACATACAACGGCTGATTAAGACCAGATGCAGAAGTTGCTCCACGAATTACCACACGGCTAGAACCTGAAGGCCCAGTAACTGGCGCCGAAACGTTTACTCCGGCAATTTTACCTTGAAGCGCGTTTCCTAAGTTAATTTCTTTATTTTTTGTCAGATCCTCGCCTTTTAGTTCTCCAACTGCGTAACCTAAACTTTTCTTTTGTTTTTTAACTCCAAATGAAGTTACAACAACATCTTTTAATTCCTGCGTAGTCTCAACTAACGTAACTGCGACTCTTGTATCTTTTTCTTGCACTGCCACTGATTGTGACTGAAACCCCATAGAAGATACATTAAGGATAACTTTTCCTTCGGGAACATTCATTCTAAATCGGCCTTCGGCATCCGAAATAGCACTAAATGGTTTTCCTTGAACTTCGATCGATGCACCGACAATTCCCTTGTTCTCTGCATCTGTAACTATACCGGTTATTAATCGATTTTGCGCGGCAGCACTCAAACTGCTAAGCAATATCACTCCTAACACTGCTAATATTCGTCTCATAAGCGTTTTTTTGGTTATTGGTTTTGATTTTGTTTTGTTGATTTGATTTGTTGTTTGTTTTTAAATAATTAATAAAAAATTGTACTCTGTTTGCAATATCACAGCAAGCAGTTTTGATCTGCTACTGTTTTTTTTATTTGTACTAAATCGTTTTAGTGAAATGATTAAAAAAAAGCCTCAACTTTTTTAAATTCAATTTTTAAACTGATTCCCTGACAATCAAAGTTCCTCTCTTGAGAACCTTTTCAATTTTGAAATCTTCAAAGTTTGTCATCTGACTCATTAACAGCTGTATCGATTTGACAGCAATTTCTTCAATGGGCTGCGCAATGACCGAAATTGTAGGTGTATGCAATTTGAAGCTATCATGATCATCAAAGCTTATAACAGAAACGTCTTCGGGGATTTTATATTTCAAAGCCCTAAAAGCCTGAAGTCCTGCAAGCCCGAGATAGTTGGCCGAAAAAAGAACCGCATCTATCTCTTTATTTTTCTTGAAGAAATTTACTATCGCATCAATTCTGCTTTGTTCACTTATATGATAATCTAGATGAAGCGTGTAATTTTCGTTATAAATTCCTTCTTCTTTTAACGCATCTACATATCCTTTCTCTCTTAATTTCATCTGAATCATTCCAGATTCATTATTCACAACGGCAATATTCTTTTTTCCTTTGCCGATTAAAAATTTAGTAGCTGAGTAAGATCCTTCATAATTATCCATTAGAACGTGACTTACTTTTTGATTGGCAAAATATCGGTCAATTAAAACCACTGGCTTTTGAAGTTTTAAAAGCTGGCCAATTGTTTTCTCCAAATTTCGAGTCGGTGTAATAATAAACCCTTCAACATTTGCTTGTAAAAGACTTTGCACCAATTCTTCGGAGCGCTCATTATCATCTCCTGTACTGCAATAAAAAACTCTATAATTTATGTTTTTTGCTTCGTCTTCTATAACTCTGGCCAAATCTGCAAAAAACTGATTGGAAATATCTTCTACAATAAGTCCGATTGATCTTGTTTTTCCTGTTCGCAGGCTGCTAGCAATCATATTGGGCTTGTATTGCAGTTTTTGTGCTACATCCTGAACTTTTTTGATTACAGTGGGGCTAATAGCCATTTTTTCGCCTTTTCCGTTGATCACAAAAGACACGGTAGAAATAGAAACTTCTGCCTGTTTAGCAATATCTCTAATCGTAATCTTTTTCATCTGGCTACAAATTATTTTTTTGAATACTTAGTACATCGCAAATATATGCAAGTGAAGCTTACAAAAACGTTTTAGTAAAATTTTTTTTCAACAAATCTCTTTTTTACACGGAAAATAAAATGAAAAATTCAGCAAATACTAGATTTTACTAAGTTATTGTCATTTTGACTTTTAATGTGAATTTTGCGGTTTTAGCGCCTTTTTAGCTGATTTTTTATAGAATTTTTAGTAATTTTTATTGTTTGTTTTTTGAAAAGAAGCTTAAAATTGATGATTATTTCAAATCAGCTTTTTTAGAAAAATCAAAAACAAAACTCAACGCAACGAGAAACAACATGCAGCAAATAAGAAAAAAATCACTATTTTTAAACTAAACCTTCACTCTTTGTATTATGAACGATAAATCACAGCTTTTAGGTTCAATTTTCAGACATCTTGACGGATTAGTTACTGCTCCTGTAGCGATAGCATTCAAAAACAAATCGGTTTTAGAATTTATATTAAGCAAAGAAAAGCTCACATTATCTGAGCTTACTACTGCTTTTAAAGCCAACGAAGGTTATCTGAATGTGGGTTTGAGAGTTCTGGCTTCTCAGGGATTTCTAGATTATGACGTTGATAATAAAAAGCAGGAAATCACAATTTCAGTCAACGAAAAAACAGAAACAGCTTTTTCATTATTTTATCTTTATGAAGATGTGGTGAGTTTGCTACAGTTATCAATTCAATTTCATTCGCGTTTATTTGAAGATGTTCCTTTTGAAAAGCTCAATACAATTTTTGAAAAATATAAAAAAAGATACAACATCGAACCTTCAGATGATCTGTTGAAAAACAGTATTCAAGAACAAATTTTAAAACATATTGAAGGCTACCTTATAGGCCCAACAATTGTGCGGTTGGCAATGAACGGAATGTTTCATAAGTATTTTATGGAAACTTCTTTTAGACCCGAAGAGTTTCATAAATCGCCAGAAAACTTTAAAAAAATATTAGACTTTTTTGTTCATCTTGGTTGGTTTCTGGAAAAAAGTGGCAATTATCAATTTACTGAAGCTGGTTTATTTTTTGCTAAAAGAGCTAGCGCATATGGTGTTACAGTTTCTTATCTGCCTACTTTTGCTAAAATCGAAGAATTGATTTTTGGTAATCCAGATATTCTACGAACAACTGAAGGTGAAAACGAACTTCATGTGGATCGTGAAATGAATGTTTGGGGAAGCGGTGGCGCTCATGATACTTATTTTAAAGTGGTTGACGAAATTCTTATCAAGCTTTTTAATCTTCCTATTGAAGAACAGCCAAAAGGAATTCTCGATATGGGTTGCGGAAATGGCGCTTTTCTACAACATATTTTTGAAGTAATCGACAGACAAACTTTAAGAGGAAAAATGCTCGACGAATATCCGCTGTTTATAGTTGGAGTCGATTATAACCAAACCGCTTTGAAAGTAACCCGAGCCAATCTGATAAACGCAGATATTTGGGCAAAAGTAATTTGGGGCGATATAGGCCGTCCTGATTTACTAGCCAATGATTTGAAAGAAAATTATAATATTGATCTCAAAGATCTGCTCAATGTGAGAACATTTTTAGATCATAATCGAATTTGGCAAGATCCAAAACATATTAACCCAAACAGAGTCAGTACCTCAACAGGTGCATTTGCTTACAGAGGAAAAAGAATCAGTAACAATCTGGTTGAAGACAACCTTTTAGAACATTTACAAAAGTGGTCACCGTATGTACATAAATTTGGTTTGCTTCTAATTGAACTTCATACTATAAATCCGAAACTTACAGCTCATAATTTAGGCAAAACTCCTGCAACAGCATATGATGCTACTCACGGTTTTTCAGATCAGTATATTGTTGAAATTGACGTTTTTAATGCAATTGCAGCTGAAGCAGGATTATTTCCAGATAAATCAATTTTTAAACGATTTCCAGATGCTGATACCGCAACGGTGAGCATTAATTTATTGAAAGGAAAATAAATAAAATGTAACGTTTAAAATTAGCCGAAATAATATATTTCATCCCGCTGGGGCTCTTTCTTAAACCGCAATTCTATTTCTATAAATATTTCGTCCCTCTGGGACTTTTCTAAGACACAATCTAAAGCTAATATATTGTTTCACTGGGATTTGAAAAAAGTTCTCAAGCTCTGGAAGAGCGAAATATTTATAGAAAAAAAATTCAAAGACAACGATTAAAAAGCTCCAGCGGAGCGATATATTTCTGAATTCAAAAAGGAGCTGTCTTTTCAGACGCTCCTTTTTGAATTTTATATCAATTGAAAACAAATCATTTCCCTCCAATCAACTCCATAATCTTATAATAAATTGCTGTATTCTGGTAAACTCCCATGAATTTCTCAGAACCTGGACCGTAGGCAAAAACAGGAACTGGAATTGCGGTATGATCGTTTGTGCTGAAACTTCCGTGAACGTAGCCTTTTTCAATACTTCCGTCAATTAATGATAATCCGCCAGTTTCGTGATCTGCGGTTACGATTAACAAAGTTTCTGGATTTTTATCTACAAATTCCATTGCCTGACCAACCAGTTTGTCAAAATCCAGCATTTCTCTCACAACATATTCCACATTATTCTGGTGTCCGCCGTAATCAATTTGAGCGCCTTCGGCCATAATAAAAAACGGATTCTTTGTTTTTGAAAAAGTGTTGGTCGCTTTCGCTAAAGATTTAGTTAGAAAATCTCCCCTTCCGTTTTTCATAGAAACTACCGCTGCATCTTCTAAAACTACAAATTTGCTGTTCTTAATGGTATCTAAACTCGAGAATTTATCTGAAAAAGTATATCCTTTTTCGATTAAAGTTTTAGACAAATCTTTACCATCTTTTCTAGAAATAAATTCTTTCTGTCCTCCTCCAATTAAAATATCCGACGGATTCGAAAGAAAATCATTTGCAATTGGTTCGCTTAAACTTCTTTCTGGCCGATGCGCATAAAATGCCGCTGGAGTTGCATCTGTAATATTTCCAGCAGAAATAATGGCCGTTTTATAGTTTTTCTTTGCCAATTGTTCTGCAATGGTCTGAAGCGGTTTTCCTTGTTCATCAACACTTATAAAACGATTATTGGTTTTATGTCCTGTAGCCATTGCCGTTGCACCTGCTGCCGAATCTGTAATATAACTATCTGAAGCTTTTGTGATCGAGAATCCTTGTGTTGGAATATTAAATAAACTCAATTGCCCTTTGTTTGCCGTGTAACCAGAATAAATTTGTGCTAATCCCATTCCGTCCCCAATTAAAAGAATAACATTTTTTGGGCGTTTATTCTTGAAAACATTTTTAGGAACATACTCTTGGTGAAATTCTGTATTTTGATAAAATGTCGTTTTAATATTATTTATAAATTGAGTTAGCTCAGCTACTTTATCTGTTCCTATAAAATCAACTTTTAAATTCATCAAAGTCATATACGTATTCACGTTGTCTTGCGTAGCCCAGAATCTTATCTTTTTATTTTGATCGTGGACTTTTTTGATAATTGCCTGAATTTTTTCAGAATCTGGCTGCGTCAAAACACCTTTTCCGTTCCAAACTGTGATTTCATGCAAGTCTTCGCTAATCATTTCAACTCTCGCCAATTGATCTGAAGTGTAGTTTTCATTCAGCCTTCCGTCAAAATAAATAAAATCTGGATATTCCTTCCATAGTGACGGCAAAGGTCTGTTTCCAGAAATAACCACTTTTATATTTTTATTAGAAATGATATCAGGAAAAGTTTTCAATTGTTGTGTAATTGCTTTCAAAGTCGAATCGGCATCAGACTTAATATCAATCATTAAAATCAATGATTTATTGCTAGGATACACTTTTCCTTCCAACGTTTTTAATTTAGCAGAAAGCGGTTCCAAATACATGCTTTTAAGTGTATTGTGAGGAGCAATTTCTTTAGAAGTGTGAGCCACAAACAGCTCATTATTTACTAAAAAAACATCGGCTTCTATAACTCCTGTTTCGTTAGAATAGGCTCCATAAAATGGCAATTTGCTTTCGTAATCGTTATGCGAATGAATATTAGAAGAACTGTATTCTTGCGCTTGCGCAAAGAGGCAAAATTGAAGGCAAAAAAGGGTGATTATTTTTTTCATCGAAAATGATTTATATTCTTTTAAAGCTGTAGGTCACTTTATTAGAATTTGGTTTATGCTATTTATTTTTTAACACATAGAAACATAGCTTTTCTTTATGTGTATAGGCGTTTCACTTGTTTAAATGCACATAGTAAAAAGTAATCTTGTCATTTCGACGAAGGAGACTCGAGCGATAGCGAACAGGCGCAGCAAATCTTCGTAAGTAACTCTGCAAAGATTGGGGTTTTAGATTGCGGAGCTTCTTGTGAGGATTTCTCCTTTGTCGAAATGACAAGATTGTGTGAATGCGTACGACTTGCCATTCCTCGAAATGACAAACTTTACTCTGTTTTTTTACAACTGCAGTCTCCTGACCAAGACTGCAGCGTAAAAAACTAAAAAAACACAACGAATTTTTTTATTACCAGCCTTGGTTTTGAGTCAAAGCTCCTTTGCTTACTGCGATTTCATCTGGCGGAATTGGCCACACATGATGAATTGCAGGATTGAAATTACGAGCAGGATAAATAACGCTTCCGTTATAATGGTGTAATGGTTTTGCATAAGTTTCTTTTGCATCTCCCCAACGCACTAAATCAAAATGGCGATCTGTCCACTCTCCTGCCAGTTCGCATCTTCTTTCTCTTTTTAAATCGACCATTGTAGCACCAGAAATATCTGCAAGACCTGCACGGTGACGAATCATATTGATTTCTGTGTCTGCGTTTTGGCCTTTCATTAATTTCGCTTCCGCTAACATCAAAATCACATCTGCATAACGTAAAAGAGGAACATTTAAAGCTGTTGAAGGTTTGTCTCCATTTGCATTTACATAACGAATGTCTACTCCGCCTGAAGTCGTTTTTGGATAACTGAACGGCTCCATGTATTTTTTAAACTGATAACCTGTTCTGTTACTTGAACTTACTACGTGATTTCCTTCATTGAAGGTTACTGTCTCTCCGAAGTAAACAAATTTGTCTCCTTTTTGTAGAATTGTAGCACCACGTCTTTTATCGTTTGGAGCATAAGTATCAAATAATTCTTTTGTTGGATAGAAATTTCCCCAACCGTTGTAAACTCCCCAACCTTTATCTTCTAAACAAACTCCAGGAAAAATAGAGCCTAAAGAAGTGTTTTCTGCGCTTGAAGTTACCGACCAAATATATTCTGAAGACCAGTTGTTACTGATTTTAAACACATCTTCAAAGTTGTCTAATAACTTGTGTTTTCCGCTAGCCACAATCATATTCGCATATTTGATGGCATTGTCCCAATCTTTTGCATACAAATACGTGCGCACTAAATAAGCCCAAGCTGCAGTTTTGTGAGCGCGTCCGCGATTGTCTGGCGTAAGCTGATCAAAATAGGGCAATAAATCGGCTGCTTTGATTAAATCTGCTGCAATGTAAGCATAGTTTTCCGCAACATTCTTTGCACGAGGCACATAAACATTTGTTGGATTTTCTCTGTCCTGAATCGGAATTCCTGCACGATCGTCTCCATAATGATAAGCCAATTCTAAATGCATTACGGCATGATTAAAATAAGCTTCTCCTAACATTCCGTTTCTTGTTTTTTCATCCAAAGAAATGTTTGGAATATTACGAATCACGTCATTACAACGCTTCATAATTTCGTAGTGAATTCTCCAAATATCTTTAGTATCCGATTCTGATCCGTCTACAATAAAATTTTTGATTCTTTCTGCATTTTGTCTTGGTTTTGTTCCAATATCATCGCTGGCATTATTCAGCCAAAAGAAACCACGACCGTACATATTATCATCAGAATACAAAGCATAAATTGCATTTACTCCTGCTTTTGCATCTGCTGGTGTTTTCCAGAAATTCCCGCTCGAAGGCGCTCCTTGCGGCACAACATCAAGTTCGCTTTCACAAGCCGAAGTGCTTACCAAAAGCACAAAACTCAATAATAAAAGACTTATTTTTTTCATTTTAATTGTTTTTTATTTTTTAAAAAGTTGCGTTAACACCAGTCATGTAAATACGAGAAAGCGGATAACGTCCTAAATCTAATCCGAAGTTTTTAAGACCAACTTCAGGATCCATTCCAGAATAATTAGTAATCGTAAATAAGTTTTGTCCAGAAATAAAGAATCTCAATTTTGCTTTTCCGTTCAACCAGCTTTCTTTAATGGTATAACCAATCGAAACGTTTTTCAATCTTAAGAAAGAAGCATCTTCGATAAACAAATCAGAAATACGTCCGAAGTTGTTATTGTTATCTGTAGACGAAAGAACTGGAACATTGGTATTGGTATTCGTTGGCGACCAAGCATCTTTTGAATCTGCCAATAAGTTGTAACCTGGGAAAGAAGCATTTAAGCCTGTATGTTTTACAGCATTGAAAACGCTATTTCCTGCAGCACCTGTGAAGAAAATATTCATATCAAATCCTTTGTATCTGAAATTGGCATTCAAACTATACGTTGTCTTCGGGAAAGGACTTCCTAACACTACTCTATCGCTGTTGTTGATTACGCCGTCTCCATTTTCATCTTTAAATTTAATATCTCCCGCAACCGCATTTGGCTGGTACATTACACCGTTTTTATTTACATACGCTTTCACCTCATCATTGCTTTGAAACAATCCGTCTGTCTGGTATCCGTAGAAAGCTCCAACCGGACTTCCAACTTGGTAAATATTTGCCAATGGCAAACTACGAACTCGGCTTAAGCCCAAAGGCTCCAATGAATTCAAATCGTCTTTAATAGAAACAATTCTATTGCTTAAGAATCCAGCATTTGCCGTAACATCAAATTTAAATTCTCCACGAGTTTTTTGGTACGTTAAACTCACCTCGATTCCTTTGTTTTCAACATCTCCTGAGTTTACAATTCTTCCTTGCGGAGTTCCAGAAACTCCTGGCAATTGGTCACGAACCAACATGTCTTTGTTTTTCTTTACATAAGCATCAACAGATCCTACTAAACTATTATTTAGCATCGTAAAGTCTAAACCAATATTGGTCTGCTCAGAACTTTCCCATTTTAAATTCGGATTTGATAATTCGCTTTCAGCATAACCATAATTAATTGATGGCACTGCTCCAATTAAAGCTTGAGTTTGCACTAAAGGCACACTAAACTGATATGGCCCTAGATTTCCTAAGTTTCCAATTTGTCCCCAGCTTGCACGAAGTTTTAAATTGCTGATGATTGGCTCGATGCCTTTCATGAAATTTTCTTCAGAAATTAACCAACCTGCAGAAACTGAAGGATACACTTTCCAACGGTTATTTTCTAATAATTTTGAAGTTCCGTCACGACGAACAATTCCCGAGATTAAATATTTCTGATTGAAATCGTAATTGATTCTTCCCACATAAGAAGAAATAATTTCATCTGATCTTCCAGCTGCGGTCTGCTGAATCAATTTTGCATTTAATAAATAACGCTGTGATGGATCTTCGTTATCAAAACCTGTTCCTTCAACTGTGTAGAAATCTCTTTTTGTCTCTTGATACGTATATCCAGCTAAAGCTTTCAAATTATGTTTCCCGAATGATTTCTCATAAGAAATAGTCTGCTCGCTTAACAAATCGGTAACTGTTAAATTTTTCAACGTCAACCTGTTGAAATCGAATATTTTTCCTGGCTCAGTAACTTTTACTGTAAAATCTGTTGCGTTGTCCTGAATTCTAGTATAACCCCAGTTCGATTTTACTTTTAATCCTGGAACAATTTCCCATTCTGCATACGGATTGATCAAAATGGTAGAAATAGGATTTTTATTGTCTAATCTTTTTAAATACGCCACCGGATTGATAACGTCTCCATAAGAACCAATATATTTTTCTGGAACACCACCAAATTGACCTGAACCATCTTCTCTATAAATTGTTGCGTTTGGCGGATACAAAATCGCTGCTTGAATTGCTCCTGTGTACGAACTTGAAGTATTGGCTGTCTGTCCATTAGTCAACGAGTACGAAATATTTTCTCCAATTGTAAAATTATCTGCCAATTTAAAAGAAGAATTTGCTCGTACTGTATAACGCTCTCCATACGTATTTAGCAAAATACCTTCGTTTTTTCTATAACTTCCAGAAAGAAAGAAATTAGATTTTTCTGTTTTTCCGTTTACCGAAAGCGACAAATCTTGAATTTCTCCTGTACGGAAAATTTCATCCATCCAGTTGGTTTTTGTTGTTCTTGCTGTTGGTTCAAATGCAGGATCAAAAGCAGGAATTCTCGGCAAACCTGCATTATCTCTCGCCAAATTCATCGCATCAGCATATTCTGCAGCGTTTAAAACCTCTAATTTTTTCGCTACATTCTGAAAACCTCCTTGGTAGTTAACATTCACATTAATTTTATCTGAAACTCCTTTTTTAGAAGTAATTAAAATTACCCCGCCAGAAGCTCTTGCACCATAAATTGCCGCAGAAGCAGCATCTTTTAAAACGTTTATCGATGCAATATCATTTGGATTTATCGTATTTAAAGAACCACTGTAAATGATTCCGTCCAAAACGATTAAAGGCGTTTCGGCATTCAAAGATCCAATACCACGAATGTTGATTGTTGGCGATGCAGTTGGGTCACCACCATCGTTAATTACTGTAACTCCGGCAACCGTTCCTTGCAATAATTCGGCTGCGTTGTTGTATGTTCTGCTTGAAGTTTCTTTCATAGAAACAGAACCAACTGCTCCTAAAACTTCATTCTTTTTTACACTACCGTAACCCATAACTACAACTTCTTGAAGCTGTTTTACATCGGCTGCTAGTTTTACCGTGATGTTTTGCGAACTCGTAACTTTTACTTCTTGCGTTATATAACCCACGTAAGAAAAAACAAGTGTCGCTTCTGAAGCATTTACTTCCAATTTAAATGTTCCGTCAAAATCTGTTGCTGTTGCTGCGTCTGAACCTTTATCTTTAATTCCAACTCCTGGCAACGGCATATTATCGTCTCCTCCGAAAACAGTTCCCGAAACAATAATTTTATTCTGATCGGCAGAAGCAACTTTCTGATTTTTCTTGATTACGATATTGTTACTCACAATCTCATATCGAAGCACATTTCCGCAAATTTTATCCAACGCCTGTTCAAGCGTTACATTATTCAGTTTTAAACTTAATTTCTGATTGGCATTTACTTGGCTACTTTCGTACATAAAATGCACATCAACCTGATTTTCAATTCTTTGAAATATATTTTTTATACTCTCATTATCAACTTTTAAAGTGACTCTTTTGTTAATGTCAACATTCTCAGCTTTTACTGTTAGTGCGGCAAAAAACAAAGTCATAAATAGGAATAATTTTGTTCCTATTGTCCTTATGCTGGCATACCGCATTTGTTTTTCATTCATAGTTTTTAGATTTAGTGTAATTGTTTTGTTTATTAGTTTGCTACGTAGTTTTATTTTTATGGTTTAAAGAATTATTCGATTTTGTAAATCCCAGAATCCATTTTGTATTGGGCATTGATGATGTTGCACACCAATCCAATTACCTGATCGGCAGGGAGTTCTTTAAAATAGGCGCTAATCTTTAAATCGTTTAAATTCTTGTTTTTGACTTCAATTGAAACATTGTAATTGCGATTAATTGTCGCCACAACTTCTGGCAAAGGCGTTTCTTCAAAAACCATAATGTTTTTTCGCCATAGCGAAATGGTGTTCAGTGGAATATCCTTGAAAGCTTGAAGTTTGTTGTCTTGAGATTTAAAAACCACTTTCTGGCCCGGAGTTACATACACATTCTCTTCTGTAACAGTAGATTTCACGTTTACTCTTCCTGTCGCAACCGAAACTTCTTGTGTCGTCTGGTCTGGATAAGCTTGAACATTAAAACTCGTTCCGAGAACTTTGGTATCCATTTTATTGGTATGAATAATAAAAGGATGTTTTTTGTCTTTGGCTACGTCAAAAAAAGCTTCTCCGCTTAAATATACTTCTCTCGTATCTCCTTTAAATGCTGTAGGATATTTAAGAACACTTCCTGCATTTAGCCAGATTTTTGTTCCGTCACTTAATTTTATCTGAGCATGTTCTCCTAGTTTTACAGCAAATTGCTTGCTCTCAACTGCATTTGATGTTTGATAAAAAAACACCGATAATCCGATTAAGAAAACCAATGAAGCTGCGATAGCCCAGTTTTTGTATTGAATCGAAATAACTTTGTTGGTATTCTTTATTTGTCTCAATTCTTTTTTCAGTTTTGAACGGTCAGATCGAACCACTTCCATATTATCAAAAAAATCATCTGTACGATCGTACCATTTATTCCACATTTCTTGTCCTTTTGGGGAATACTTTCCTTCTAAAAATTTTTTGATTTCGTTATTTGAATTTTCAGGCATTATAATTTCTTTATGTCTTTAATAGTATGTCTTGGGAATTGTAATTTTAGGTAGGCGCAAAAGGTTACGCTTCTGTTAAGAAAAAAGCTGGATTCTTAATCTGAAGTTTACTTTTAATTGAATTCGCCCAAATAAGTACGCATGAATTTTAGCGCATACGTAATATGGTATTTTACGGTTTCGATTGAAACATTCAATTCTTCGGCGATTTCTTTATTGGTGTAATGTTTTATGCGGCTAAGTATAAAAACCTCTTTTGATTTTTTAGGAAGTAATGATGCTGCCTCGTCAACTGCTTTTTGCAATTCATCATAATAAATAGAATCCTCGATCGCGTTGTAGCTTGTTTGCGAAACGGTATTTTTTTCTAAAACTTCTTGAATGTATCGATCGGTAACTTCGTGCGATTTAATATAGTCTAAAGTCATATAGCGAACCGAAGTGTAGATGTACGCCGCAAAACTTTTCTGGATCACAATTGTTTTTCGTCTTTCCCAAATAGAGGTAAAAACTTCCTGCACAATTTCTTCTGAAATGGCGATCGATTTCATTCGGAGATAGACGAATCGAACTAACAGATCTCGATATCTAAAATAAAGTTCATCAAAAGCTTTATCCTTGCCCGATTTTAATAATTCGACAAGTTCTTCGTCTGTAAACTTCTTATACATGATTCATTATTTTATGATTAATCAAATTAAAAGTGTGAGCCAAAACACTTTTTCTGATTTTGTCTTGATAATGATCGTGCTGTTTAAAAAATGGCATATACAAAGTATTGGTTTCTTCTTATATGTCTCCAAAATTAAAGCTGAGGGTAGGTCGATTAGGTTACGTTTACATTAATAAAACCACTCTAAAGCGAAACATATTATTAACATTTGAAGTCAAAGGCCAACTGAAAAATAAGAGTTTGTAGTATTTGGCGTAAAAAATGAAAAACTTTGTTTGGTATAACAATCTTTCTCTTATAAAAAGCAGAAAAAGTGCTTAACAAATAATTAATGGGAATGTATTAAAATGAGTTTATTCTTTTCAAAATTCCTCTCTCAAAAAAATAAAAAAATATAACTAGTTGACAAAAGCAACTAATTTTATATATTTGTACTTCAACAATACAATAATTCAATCATGACTACTACAACTTCAAAAATTAGAAGTTTTAACCGATTCTATACAGCGCATTTAGACATTTTAAGTCAGCATTATTTGGATAGTGAATATTCTTTAACCGAGATACGAATTCTCTATGAAATGAGCGAAAGCAAAACGATAACTGCCCAAAAAATCACTGAAATTTTAAATCTCGATAAAGGATATTTAAGCCGAATTTTAAAGCGTTTTTTAAAAGAAAATTTAATTGAAAAAGTTACCTCTTCTGAAGATAAACGCGCCTTCAATATTAAACTGACAAATTCTGGAAATGAATTATTAAGCATTTTAAACACTAAATCTGAAAACAAGATTGAAGGTAAAATCGAAAAACTAAATCCTTCAGAAAAAGAGATTTTAGTTGATTCAATGAATACCGTAAGAAACCTGCTGACAGAAAATAAAATAGCTCGAGAAGACATTACGTATCGCCACGAAATAACGCCTGGAGATATTGGTTATATTATTCATCTACATGGCGCTATCTACGGAAAAGAATACAATTTTTCGACTGATTTTGAGAAATATGTAATCAAGACTTTTTACGATTTCTTAGAAAAATATTCTCCAGAAAACGACCGAATCTGGATGGCGGAATACAATAATAAAATTGTGGGATGTGTTGCTATTGTCCATCAACCTAATGAAGAAGCGCAATTGAGATGGTTTCTTCTCGATCCCGCTTTTAGAGGTCTCGGAATTGGCAAAAGGTTATTGACTGATGCCATAGATTTCTGTAAAGAGAAAGAATTTAAAAATGTGTTTCTGCTTACCACAAGTATGCAGGATAAAGCACTCCAAATGTATAAAATGATGGGATTTGAACTTACGAAATCGGAAGAAGTTGAGGAATGGGGGAAAACGTTTTATGAGGAGCGTTATGATTTGAGACTTATTGGATGATAGAGTTTTATATAAAAGAAAAAGCGCAAAAGTCCAAACGACTTTTGCGCTTTTTATCTCCCTAGTGGTAATTTTATTTACTTCGTTACCTAATTGTGGGAGATTTACCTAATCTTTTTGAGAGTTTTATCACTTATCAAAAAACTAAGGCAAAGACAGATATTCTTTATATTCCATTTTGTTGTTACTATTTTTATAAAAGATATAATTATTTTCTCCACCATCATAACTCATTTCTATTTTTAAAGTATCCCTCAAAATCCATTTATAAGTAACATCTGCGTCTTCTGATTTCCATAAAAAATCTTTTTGGGGCAGCTTTTCCAACAAATCTTTTTTTAAATAATCTGGAGATTCATTGTAAAATATTGCATATGCTCTCTCAAAAGTACTTTCGTTACATTCGCAAGTTTTGCTTAAAGGATCATCATATCGAGATTTACCATTATCATTTTCCTTACATGCATAAAGAGATTTTAAATCCTTCTCACTCTTTTTAACAAAGCGCATATAATTTCCTGAATACCAAACAACAACATCATTACCAAACAAATATAATTTATGAAATGGAGGAGAACATTTTGTAATTAATACTCCTTTATAGGAATTTATACTTATATCAAATAGACTTTTGAATTTCTTATCCAAAATCTTCATTTCATCCTTTAAAGAATGATTATAAAAATGCCCTTCTATGTGGTACTCCAAACTATGTATTGTGTCAATCTCAAAATATGCATTACACTCATCATTTCCTAAAACAAACTCGCTATCTAACAAATCAAAATTGATAATTTTAGAAGTATTAGAATTTGACGAGTTTTTAAGCTTCCATGTTCCTTTAAAATCTATTAAATTAAACGTTTTATTCGTCAATGAATAATTTGAATTAATGCTATCATTATCATTTGTTTTTTTATTCTGTTTCTCATCATTTTGAGGTTTACAGGACGCAAACATCAAAGCAATAATTACTATAATCTTAATTGATTTAATCATTTTTCTAGAAAATATTTTTTAACGAAAATACACTTTTTTCTACATATTTAATGAGATGAGTTGTAAACTCCTTCTGAGAACATTGCTCTTTCTTGTTTTCTCCTTTTGACGTTTTGAGCACCAGTTTCAATTTCATTAACAGCTAATGCGTAATTTTTAGAATTCAGATATTTTATTAAATTGGGAGCTTTGAAAGCTGGGCCAATATTGTAAACATAACTAACCAACGCATCATATTCATTTTGATAAAGAGGAACTTTTATTTTATTTTTTATTACTTTTTCAAATCTTAAAACATCTTTATCAAATAACTTACTAGCCTCATTTTCCGAAATTCCTTCTTTAAATTCTTCTTCTGAAGAACTACCATCACATTTACCCAGATGTATTAAATGTCCATAACCTATCGTGCAGTTTCCATCACTATTTAAATCTCCATCATTATCATACATTTTTCTTTTGTACGATTCCCAATTCTTTATAAAATCTTTACCTTTATCGCTTATATTTAGCAACTTTATATCCTTTCGATCTCCTTTGTCAGCTTCAAATGTGTTTTTATACCCTTCCAGTAATATGTCAATTGAATCTAATAAATCTTTTCTGCGTTGAAAAGGTGAGCCATTAACCTTATTTGTCAAAGGATTATTAATATTTTCTTCTTTTTCGGCTGAAAAAATTTCAAAATGCAGCATATATATGTCATATCCACTTATAACACTTTTCCCTAGTAACTTTCCAGTCTTTCCAAGTACTTTCCCTTGTTTAACTTGATCCCCTTTCTTTACTTCAATACTATTAGGATCTAACTCTCCATATCTAGCAATAAATTTTCTTCCATCTTTCAATTTATGTAAAACTGTTACTTGGTGTGTCCCTGCATAGAAATATCTCGTTTCTAATACCTCTCCATTAGCAATAGCAATGACTAAAGCTTTAGGTTCTGTATACAAATCTCTAGCCGCATGCTTCCTTCTGCCATGATCTCTAAAAGAATCAAAAGTTGCTTGATTATGTCCATCATCATCCTGCCAATTGTAATTTTTCCCCCATTGCAAATTAGTATCATTTGTTGGTTTTTCTAATAATGGAAAAATAATTTCCGGTTTCTTTTTACTCTTCTTCCCTTCCCCCACAATCATAACCAACACCTTATTAACCAAATGCTTTGTAGAATACCCGTCAACACCTGCATAATAATTTATTTTTGATCCTAGCTTGAGTTTTTTATCAAGATTCTTTAAAAGGAAACTGATTGTGGCAACCCCTTCTGAGTTTACTGTTGCTTTACCTGCAAAAGATGGTTTTTCGCTTACTTTATGAGCAGTCAATGTAACTTCTTCTCCAACCATATTTTGGGTTTTGGCAACTATTGTCACAATTGCACCTTTTTTACCAAATGGAACCTCATCTTCTGGTGTTACTCTGTTGCCATCGTAAGTAAAGTA
The DNA here is from genome assembly GCF_003254565.1 of Flavobacterium nitrogenifigens. Lineage (GTDB taxonomy): Bacteria > Bacteroidota > Bacteroidia > Flavobacteriales > Flavobacteriaceae > Flavobacterium > Flavobacterium nitrogenifigens. The sequence continues at coordinate 44,495 of NZ_QJRI01000161.1, read as the reverse complement.
AACATCGAGCACTTTTTTATCTGCTGTAAGAGACAAAGTTGTATTAGCATCATAATTCGCTGGCGACTTAAATGGATATGGTTTACTATTCTGGATTCCTAAGAGTTTAAAACCAATTTTGGCATTTTTCTTTCTTCCCAATCCAATTGCTTTTTGAAAAGTGGCGTCAAATTTTACCTCTTCAAAAATTTCACCTTTACTGTTTGTTTTTACGTCAATATAATGGTTTGTTTTAGCACTGCCCAAATAAAAATAGATTCTGACTGTTTGATTATTATAATGTGGAATGTTGGCGTTTATCCAATTGCTTTCTAAAAGACCCGAAATTGTTTTTTTACTTCCTCCGCTCCATGACCAATATGCTTCGGTTATTTCAGGCTGTTTCATTTCCAAGTTGAAAATAGCCCCTGATTTATCCCCTTTTTGACGATCACTAAAAGCCTCTACTGTATAATGACCTGCCTTCTGCGGAAGTGTCATCGTAAATTCTTTCCATTTATGAATATAATTTCTTTGAGAGTCTTTTTTATTTATAAATAGATCAGTACCTGAAGTTAAATAAGGTTTACCACTAGAATCATAAATCATCCATCGCACATCTTCTTTCTCATCGTCTGTAGGAGGATTTATTTTGAAAGTTTTGGCTTCTAAGGTCAACTTCCTGTTTACAATTCCTAACAAGAATACATTACTTCCAGAGCTTTTTTCAACTAGACCAATACTGCTAACTTCATTTTTAATTACCGAGGTTTTAAATTCTTTAAATAATCCGTATTGATCTTTACTAAATGCTTTAATTTTATATGTTCCCAAATCTGGCATCGCAAGTTTAATAATACCAGTTGAGTCTAATTCTTGCTCTTCTAAAATTTTACTTGTTTTACCATTTAGTGGCGTTTCAATCTGATAATATAATTTTATCGGATTTAATGTTTTTACTGAACTATTTTTTAGCGAAACCTTAAATGTTTTTTCTTCAGCAAAAGACCTTATAAATTCAGTTTTTGCATTTATAGGAGGCGTAATTACAATATCTTGCGCTACTACTTTTAATTCTATGAAAGTAGCTGAGCTTGATTTTTTGCTCTGTTTTACAGTATGATTTTTTCCGTATGCATCGATTCTATATGTTCCAGGTGTGTCAAAATTGTAACTAAAAGAAGTTCCTTCATTTTTAAAGATACTCTCGGTATTTTTATCTTTATAAACTATCCAATTAATATTTTCCTTTGGATTCACTTTTTCATTTATAAAAGCTTCATCAACAAAAAATTCCAGACTTTCTCCAACAATAAACGAGGCGGTGTTAGTATTCTTAATTTTAACCGCTCCTTTATTTACGCCACTTCCGTCAAAATCAGTTTCGCTGACTTGCTTAAGGAATACATAAACATCTTCTTTGCCAATAGAAGCATATAGTCTGTCGGCACTTAGATTAGGATATATTTTAGTTTTAGTAGTTATAGTAATGCTATTTGGCAAAGCTTCAAGTCCTTCAACTTCTTTCAATAATAAAAATAATTCATCGTATCGCTCAAAAAGATTTGCAACGTTCGTTTTATCATCGCCCAATAGTTTTTTGATTGCTTCCCAACGATTTTTAGCGGTTTTAGAAATAGACCCTTTGAGAATGTTGGCATCTATTGCCTTAATCATCTTTTCGCGTACCACATTCCAATTAAAGTTCTGAACTTCAGCAGATGTCGCCGTCAATTGTTTCAAAGCATTATACATTTCAGTAAACAGCATTTCGTTTGGTTTATTTACGAAATCTGCTACTGTCGTCTTCTCATCATCAAAAGCTTTGTTAATACGTGCCCAATATTGAATAGTTTCAGGATTATTTTCTTTAATTGCCTGATCTAATTTCTTTTTGATTTCGGCTTTGATAAGTTCTACCGACGGCTCATTGCTATTTGATTGAAACATTTGTGGTACTATCAGCATTTGTTTTGAATCTATACTTTCGTAAATCTGACTGAATGCATTGCTTAAAACTGTATTTTCTGCTTCTGAAACCGGAAGAGTATTGCCAGTTGATCCAAAAGAACTCATACTTGTACTTTCAGTACTATCAAAAGCGCCTCCTCCGATTGAAGCATTAATTGTTGATGCAGTAAACAAATTTGACTCCGAAGCTGAAGAAGTATTGTTAAACGATGGAGCTGTTTTAATTGCAGCGTTATTATCGAAAACGCCTTCTCCAGCCGAGTCTAAAGTATTGCTCATGACATTATTTGAAGCATTTTGCTCCTGCCAAACTTGTACAATATCTTTTTGCTCGTTTATTTCTTTTGAAACGGCAGCAAATTCGTTTATAAAATTTTTCGTTAACCCTTCGGAGCTTTCTAAAGGAGTACTATTTTTTATTAAAATATTGAAATTGTGAACTGTATTTTTATTCATAATGAAACGTTTTTTCTGGAGACAAAAGTACGCTCATCATTTATGTTTTAAAAATTACAACACCTTTGAATTCAGTAGTTTCAGCAGGTTTTCTTTTTACTGAAACTACTGAAAACGCTTAGCTTTTTTTAACTAAAAACATATTCCTTTTCCTACTTTTGTCTCTTCCGAAAAAACAAATACCAACAATGCATTTTTTTACCTCATTGCAATTGTGTCTTCCTTTGATTTTATAAAAAATACCACTCGCCTTTTATTATTAATCAACTTAAAATAGCCGTTATGGATTTTTTATTTTCAATAGGCATACGGAAAATGCCTAAAATTCCCGACAAAGATTATTCTTGTCCTATACCTTCATTTAATTGTGCTTTAGATGAAAACTGTTTCTTTAAAAATTTCATTAAAAACAAAACAACATGCCAATTCAAACATTAAACACGATAAAAAAATGGTTTAAAACCGGTCTAAAGCCTACTCAGGAACAATTTTGGGATACTTGGGATTCCTTTAGACATAAAAATGAAAATGTGCCTATTCAAGATATTGAAAACCTTGAAACAGTACTTGATGCAAAAGCTGAAAAATCGGAATTAGACAATCATACAACCAATGCAAATGCTCATAATGAATTATTTGCGACTAAAGAAGATAAAACCAGTAAGGGAATTGCAAACGGATATGCGCCATTAGATGAATTTTCTAAAATTACAGCTCAATATCTTGCTATAGTAAATGACCTAGTTACAGATAGCAAAACCTCTTTATTAAGTGCTCAACAGGGAGTGGTTTTAAAAAAACAAATCGACGAGATTAAAAATTTACTTGCGTCTGATAATGCTAATTTAAATACTGTTCAGAAAATTGTAAATTATATTGAGGAAATCCAGCTTTCATTAAGCAACATTTTGATAAATGACCTTACGACAGGTGGAACTGCAAAAGCATTAACAGCCGAAATGGGTAAAAAACTTAATCAAATTAAGTTAACCGCAACAATTGCTACAGATGTCGAAACTCAAATTTCATCGGCAGTTGCAGAAGATAACAAAGTTGTTAGTCGTTCAAAATTATTTAATTGGTGGAAGTGGGTTGAGAACACAGTTCTACATAAAACAGGAAATGAAACTTTTACTGGAGTTAAAACCGCTACTAATTCAGGAACAACAGACGTGGCTGGTTTAAGTTTATCTAACGAAGCTGGTCCAGGAAGTAAGGTTTTTGAGCTTATAAACATTCAAAATGGTATAGGACAAAGACATTATAATTATAAAAATGGAGTTGGGTCTTTCGGCTCAAATCATGGAGAAGGAGTTTTGCAAGTTTTAAATAGTCTAACAGAATCAACAGGTGATCTTTTGCAGTTACTAAAAAATAATGTAATAAAAACACGGTTTGATCAAAATGGAAGGCTATTAATTAGAATTGGATCAAATGAAATTGACAAGGGAATTAACGTTACAGCTGATGGCGCATTAGGCAGTAAAGGCATTTATGTATTAACAAGCACTGTATCTGATGGAATAGTTGTAGACTCTGTAAATTCTGGTATTGCTCAAGTTTTAAATAGTACTGGCTCATATGCTACTGGAGATTTATTAGTTTTTAGAAAAAATAGTATCACGACTTCAAAATTTGATCAAAACGGTATATTAACTCTTCCATATTTAGTAATTCCAAGCAAAACATTAGTAACCACTCCTGTTAACGGAGCAATTGAGCGTGATGAGAATGGGCAACTTTGGGAAACTCACAACGGAGTGAGGTCAAGATTAATAACAGCTTCAGACGACCTTATTTTACTGGCTTACAAATCTCCAAACACTATTCAAACAAATATTGCTGGAGCTGTTTCTGCAATCGCAACTAACACATCTAGCTCTACAATTATAGGAAAAATTGGAAATAATTCATTTTTAAGATTAAATGCTTTAAATGAAATTTATTACCCATCTGAAAATAAAGGAACAGTCCCTCCAATGATAGCCAAAACCGAAGTTTTCTTAAAAATAAATAATGGATTATTTGCTTCATATTATAAAGGAAGCGATCCTGTTAATCAAGTAAAAATCATGGAGTTTTCGGGATTAAATAATAATGGATTTAAAAACTATCAAAATCCGATAGTGACCAACATCCAAAACCAGGATCCACTAATTGCTCAATGGTCAACTATTCAACTAGTTGTTCAAACAATAAATAATGGCACTACAACCAATGCTGATGCCACATACTATTTACGTGATGCAGACAATACCCGAACTTTTGGAGCAAATGAAGCTTCTTTTAGTTTTGTTTTTGTAAATACAGTAGTTTTTGCAGATGCTACAAATGAAGAAAAATTGAATACGGAAAGAACAATAAGAGTAAATAATTATGCTCTTTATTTAGAAACAATCAGATAAAAAATAAATCATGTTACAACAAAAAATTTCAAACAACACTCAATTTAAAGAAGTAGAAAGAACAATCCAAATTGCAGGAATTGCATTAAACTTTGACGCTCAACTCCTTGACATATATTATCGAATTAACTATTTCAAAAATAGTACAGATTTAAGTCAAATGTTTTCTCAACAAGTCCCAGAATGGCATATTGATAATAATCAGAGAATTTTGGTTCGAGATGAAAACTTTAATCCAATTCCGAATCCGGAATATAAGGAACAAAAAGATCAGGAAGGAAATATTTTAAATGATACTGAAAAGTTTTTGACCGAACCAGCTTTCGACTATGTTTCTAATATCATGTTAAATACTCCCGCCAAATTAAGCGATATTCTTAGAAATTACATTATTGAACAAGACAATGATGGTCGTTTTAATTTTTAGTTTATGGGGATTATTTTATATCTCATAGCTGTATTACTTTTTTTACCATTAACGATTATTAATATAATTGTTGTCATTTTGAAGAACGCAAGAACCAAAGGTTTTTTTAGAACCTTAAATCGATACTTTTTTACTGGCGCCATTGGTTTGGATATTTTCGCAAATTATGAATTTCGGACTCTCTGGAATACATTTCTGCGAAAGAAAACTGGTTATCAATTTGGTATGAAAGGTGAAACAATTTCAAGCGCACTTGGCAAAAATCAGAAAGATAAAACATTATCCAGTGCAGGCTGGATCCTTGTCTATTTTCTTTGGGCTGTAGATTATCAGTATTGGAAAAAAGGCGGACATTGCATCAATTCAATTATTTAAGAACCCTTATATTTTTTCTTTAAATAAAAACCGTTAACAATGAGAGACAAAATCCCTTAATTGTTAACGGTTTTCTATTCTACTGAAACTACAGAATACAGAGGTCTTTTTTTTCGTTTTTTAGTGTTCTTCTCACCTACTTTTACACCCTCAAAATTAAATAACAGCATTGCTTTTACATAAAGAAATCTACTCCTGTTATTTCCAAAGCATTTTCCAAAAGAACATATTATTAATTCAATTATAACAAATACCACTATGAGTTATGTATTATCAAAAGGTATTAGAAAAATACCTAAAATTCCAGACAAAATTTATTTAAAAACCTATCTAAATCTGAAATCATCCCCCTAAAAAATCCAAAAACAACAACTTAATTAGACATTATTATCATGGCTATACAAACATTAAATACCATAAAAAGCTGGTTTAAAACCACCTTAAAACCTTCTCAACAACAATTCTGGGATACTTGGGATTCGTTTAGACATAAATTTGATAAAGTTCCTGTAGAAGAAATTGAAGGAATCGATGAATTGTTGAATACAAAAGCAGACAAAATTGCTTTAAATGATCATATTGCCGATATAAATGCACACGCTTCTTTGTTTGAACCAAAGGAAGACAAATCACAAAAAGGTATAGCTCACGGGTATGCACCTTTAAACAATTTTACAAAATTAGCAAGTCAATATTTAGACATTGTAAATGATTTGGTTTCTGGAGGTTCATCTTCGCTTTTAAGCGCTGAGCAAGGAGTACTTTTACAAAATCAAATTAACAACATAAATGCCATTTTGGCTTCAGACAATCTTAATCTAAGTACTTTTCAGGAAGTTGTTGATGCGATCGAATCAATTCAAACTTCTTTGAGTACTTTTCTAGTAAACGATCTTACTACAGGCGGAACTATGAAGGCGTTGACAGCTGAAATGGGGAAAATTTTAAATGAAAACAAAGAAAATAAATCACAACGAGGTGTTGCAAATGGTTATGCTCCTTTGGATAGCTTTACTAAAATTTCAAATACTTATCTCAATATTGTAAATGACCTCATTACTGGTGGAACAGATTCATTATTAACTGCCGAACAAGGAAAAATTTTAAAAGAAAAAATTGACGGCATCAATGCTGTTTTATCTTCAGATAATATTAATCTTGATAGTGTTCAAGAAATTGTTGATGCAATAGAAACCATTCAGGCTTCTTTAAACACTATTTTAGTAAATGATTTAACCACAGGAGGCGCAACTAAAGCGTTAAGTGCAGAAATGGGCAAAACTTTAAAAAGTTTAATAGATAATTTATCAACTCCAGCCATTCCTACATTACAAGAAGTATTAAAATCCGGAAATACATATACTAACCCTTACACCATGAGTGGTCATATGTGCGAAGTCCAAATATCAGACAATTGTTTCAAACACTCACTAAATAATAGTGATGGGACATTAGTTAGTAAATTCGAAAAGCTCTGGGACATGTATAGCTTTATGAGCAGAAGTGTTTCTGAAGCCAATCCAGCATATCATACCTTAAATTTGGATCAACGTGACGGACAAGGAATTAAATTTATATCAACAGAGGGGTCTGATTCAGGAGAAACACGAGCAGCTTTAATTCTCAATCGATTAGGGGTTCATATATCTACAGGATTTTCAGCTTGTCTAAGAACAAATAATTTAACAGCTGTAAGAACTTTTCAATTTCCTGACAAAACAGGAACATTAGCAACCACATCCGACTTTAAAACCATCAATGGAAAATCAATTATTGGTGAAGGGGATATTTCTACTAACGACAATAACGCATTGCACAAAACTGGAAATGAATCTAAAGAGGGTGATCTTAATATAATAGGAAATCTTACCGTGTCAGAATATCTTGGCATAACTGGAAGCATTGAAATAACTGATCTAGATACATTTCCTCGCCCACCAGAAACCAATATTATTCTTGATAAAAACGGAGATCTTACAGCTAAAAACTTTATAGGCAGATCAATAGTTTCTTATTCAGGAGAGTTTTACAGCAATGTGAAAATTGGGGATTCAGTTAGCAATGAAAACAAACTAGAAGTTAACGGAACTATTTCTAGCAATGGAATCAAAATTGGAATTGCAAATACCGAATCCTCAGATACAATATTTGCCAATACCCCTGTTGGTTCTCAAAAAACAATAACTGGAAATAGCATTCAAATAGCAGGAGCCACGGGGGACTATTTTTTAGAAACATTCAGATATAATGCTTCCGATTACGGAATGCAGAGAATTACATTTACATCTACAGCTTCAGCTGGTCGCTTTTTTATAAGAACATTAACCGCAGGAGCTTGGTCTGCATGGATTGAAAAATAATGAACTGACAAATTAAACAATAAAAAACTTTCAAAACTCTCAATCTTTTACAGTAGATCTATTAGCAATATTAATCTCAAATTAACTTATATGAACAAAGCAAAAATTACAGTAGCTATTAGTCTTTTAATTGTTTTGACAGGATTAATTGACACCAAATTCGATCTTTTGCAAGATGCAGGATTATCATTGATCACAATCAATAGAATTAAATTGGTAGGTTTATTTTTATCGGCTACATTATCTAGTATTATTCCATTGTTTTCTAAAGAAGAAATGTAAAAAAGATTGTAGAACCATAGAATTATTCTACTCCAATAAAAATATCCCAGGATCATTAGAAGAATATAAATTCCCTATTGATTCTGGGTGTTTTTTTTATAAAAATGCAGCACTTTATTTTCTACTGAAACTACTGAAAACCAAGCACTAATTTTTCTTTTTTCGGCTTCATATATCCTACTTTTACATACTCTAATTCATCTATTAGAATTCCCAAAACACACACGATTACACGATTTACTTTTAAGATATTTTCCTAAAAGTCAGCACTTCAATTGCATTAATCATTCAAATAATTATATCAACTTTTAAATATTTATCAATCATGGATTACGTACCAAAAGATTTAGGAGAAATGCCTAAAATACCCGACATGAGCAACTTTAAAAATCCTTTGGAGTCACAATCTTCAGGAAGCATTTTTATTGAAAACTTCAATATTACTCCTTCAGTTTCAACTGAAAAAAGTGAAAGTTTAGCTGAAATCATAAAAAAAGAAAGCAAAGACAGCTGTATTTAATCTATTAAAAAACAAAATAATGACAGACGAAATATTTATTCAAAACCTTAAAGAAAAACACGGTCAGATATTAAAACTTACTTCTGATGATCAATCAATTACAGCTTATTGCAAAAAACCAACTTTCGAAATCTATCTGAAATATCAAAACTTATACAAAGATAATCCACATGAAGCGATTCTATTTTTATTTAAAGAATGCCTACTTGAGAAAGAAAATTATAATGACGAGTTCATGCTTGCTTCAGGAAACTCAATCATCGAAATGATCAAAAAAGATAGCGAGTTTACAATTAATGCGACTCCACAAAAAGATGAATTTAAAAAATCTGCGGCGCTTATTCGATATGCTTTTCAGGTCGATCCATACAAATTTCCTATGGATGAGTTTTATAAACTTCTTGAGGAAGCACTCTGGCTGCAAAAACACATTGACAACAGAATGGAAAACACTATGATGGCAGCTTTTGCCAAAACATTTTCAAACTAAAAATAAAAAACAAAATCATTATGAAATTCAATTTTAATGTAAACGAAATTTTAGAAACCAAAGACATCGAATACAGCGGTATTAATTACAACGAATCTGAATCTAAGGATTTTATTATTGACAAAACTGGCGGTGAATTTAATCTTCGTGTTTTCGCTCCTTTGGTTTTTGAACCTCTAGTAAAAAACGACCTCAACCTGCCAAGTTTAAGAGTCGATGCTGTTACTGTAAATCTAAGTCGTTCTAAAATTATTAAAAAAGAAGGCGTTGAAGGAAGAGATTCAACCATTAAGGAACATATTACAAATGGCGATTTTAGTATTTCTATTGAAGGTTTAATTGCTAATGAAACTGGAGACGAATATCCGAAAGAAAAACTGTTCTTATTGAAACAATTTCTTAATGCTCCATATTCGTTAAGAGTAACGCACGCCATTTTAAACCGATTTGGAATCTATGAATTAGTTATAGATTCTTATTCGATTCCTTCTATTTCGGGAACAAAAAATATCCAAAAATTTACGGCCAGCGCCACATCAGATGAAACTGTCGAACTAATAATCAGAGACAATGCTTAAACTCAATGCCAAAATTAAAGTTTACGAAACTGTACGCCTTATTCCCACGACTAAATTTTATGAATTCAATTATGTCAAAAACGTAAACATAAACAGTTCGTACAAATCACTTACCGATACGGCAACTATTGTAATGCCTCAGAAAGTATATACAGACACAAAAGGATTTGATCAAAGTCTGTTTACAAATGCCAGCGGAGAAGAAAAAACAATTCATGATTTTTTTAAACTTGAAAGTTATATCGAAATATTTTTAGGATACGATGGCGATTACAAACCTGCTTTTAGGGGTTACATCACAGGAGTTCAATCAGACACTAATGCTGTAATAACTTGCGAAGATGCAATGTATGCTTTTAAAAAAGTAAAAGCAGTAAAAGACAATGATGTTCAAGATAAAAAGGACACTCTTAATTTTGTTGCCATAAATCCAGCCACAAATGTTGACAGTTTTAATCCTAAAACATTTTTCGAAAAAAGGATAAAGGAACTGAAATTGCCTTTTAAAGTCAACGCTTTAGATGAAAATATTGGGAATATTATCGTTAATAGAAATCATAGTTTGGCTCAGGTTTTTGAAATGCTGAAAGACAAAGGAATTTACACCTATTTTAAAACCGAAATAACTGGTCCTGTTCTTACGATTACCAATAATCCGCAGCAACACACAGCCAATGAATTATCAGGTTTTATTGATCGTAATTTTATCAAAAGCCCATTGGCCGGTGCTCTTGTAAAAAAACTGATTAATGAAGGCTTAAATCTTCTTGCTTCACAATTAAACAAAGCCATTCAAGCGGTTTCTGGTGGTTTTTCTGGGAGAGTAAATTTCAAATTTCGTCATAATATTATCGAAGATAAATTGGTTGTTGTCAACGAATCAAGCAAAAATACACGAACTAGAGTTGAAAAATATTTTAAGAATTCAAACAGTCCGATTTATGTAGAATTAGGAGATCCTAACGGTCAGCTTTTAAAAACACATGTTTTACATAGTGATAATGAAAATCTGCCTAATGATCCAGCATTATTTGAAAAAACAACAACAGAAATCGCTTCAGAATTATATCAATACGGCGCTTTGCGAGCAATGCAGTCTAAACCAAACGGTTTTGAAGGTTACATCCTGACTTTTGGAGAACCATTTGTGCGTCCGACTGATAAAGTGATTCTTGAAAATGCAAAAGACAAAGAGAAAAACGGAACCTTTCAGGTTGAAAAAGTAGAACGCAGTTATGGCGAAAACGGCTATAGACAAAAAATTTATTTAGGAAGAAGAGTCGAATCTGTATAAAAATTGAAAATGGGAAATATAAAAGATTTAATAAAAAATGTTGCCAGCAGTAATCAGAATATTGAAACTTTTGCGGCCAAAGTAATCGAAATAAACAAGGAAGAAGAGTCTCTCCATAACCCAGAAGATGCTTATACTGTAAATATTATGCGAGCTGATGGTGCCATCATTAAAAATGTGCGCCTAAAAGCATCTATTCAGGATCTGGAACAAGGAATTATTACGATTCCTAAAAAAGACAGCTGGGTTTTGGCTTCTATTATTGATGGTGTTGAAACTAGAGCATTTATTTCGCAATTTTCTGAAATCGAACGTAGTTTCATCCGTCTCAAAAATGATAACAATCAGTACTTAGAAATCGATATTGATGCTGATAAATTCCAAATGCTGTTTAAAGAAAAAGAAGCAGGACAAAACGACAAAACCTCAACAGCAAAACCTTCTTATAAAAGTATTGCACAAATAGAATTCTTCGGAAGAAATCCACATATCAGCGCTTCTTTTTATGATGAAAATGGGAAAGAAATTTCTAAAAACAGTTTCAGCATCAATGGCCAATATATCAGTATTAATGAAGGCGCTACTATTTTTAATTTGCAAGATAAAGAAGCAAAAATAACTATAAAAGATGGTTTTGAAGCCCTTATTTCTGATACCAAAACTTCTTTTAAAAAAGGCGATTTAAATTTTGAAATGGATGATAAATTTAAAATTAATGCTGGAAAAAAAAACCTTCTCACTGAATTAGAAAATATTATAACCGAAATTTCAAACATTGTAGTTGTTCAGGGAGTTGGTCCCAATGTAGGAAACTTAATTACAATCAAATCCAATTTAAAAAATTTATTAAAAACTTAAGAAAATGGCATTAGCAACACCTATACTACAACAAAAAATATTAGAAGCATTAGAAGCAAGTTCAAAAATAAGCGTTGATACCGATAGTAGTTCTGACAATTCAAACCAATCTGATAAAGCACGAAAAGATACAGCTGAAGCGTTAGCAAAAGCTATTGAAGCATTTGTAAAATCTGGTACTGTAACCACTACAGTAACAACAACTGGGAGTGCGTCGGCACAAAGCGGAACAGGAACAGGGAATATTTCATAGTTCATTACAATCAATCATAAAAAAACACCTCTTGTCATTAACGGCAAGAGGTGTTTTTTTGAATTTTCTTGAAATGATAGTTATTAATTCAACTTCTTTTTCAAAGCTTCTTCCAATTCAAAATATTTACTTTCGAGTGCATGAAGCTTTTCATAAATATTGATTGGATCGGGCATTTGTCTGGATGCATACATACTTGCATACCAAACTTCTAGAATATCTTCGGCATAAATAGAATACATCGGATAATTTCCGTCTCGGTTATCAGATTTTAAGATCAATTTTCCGCTTTCTCTAATTCTGTTTAAAACCCTTTTTACCACTACTCCATCATTCTTGCTGACAATTACATAAATTCTTCCGTCAAGAATATCATCAAAATTATCTACATATTTTCCGAAAAGGTAATCACCATCGTGTATTGTAGTTGACATCGAATTTCCTTTAATCTCAAAACACCTGTACGTTCCGTTTTTAAGCATCGGCATACTAAAAGAAGGAAGGCTTTCCATATATTCAGGATCGGCATATCCGTCTAGATAACCTGCTCGGGCTTTTACTCCAACAAAGTTGATGTTTTCATCGCCTTCTTCATTTACTGTTATAATTTTGGGTACATGCAAACTAACAGCATTACTACTAGATTTGTTCGCAAAAATATCTTCACTGTCTCCAAAAAAATAATCCGGGTTTACATGACAATGTGTAATAATACTTTGGAGAAGATCAAAACCTGGTTTTGTTCTTTTTCTTTCTCCATCGGCTTGTAATCTTCCAATTGTGATACTGTCTATAGTTGTGCTTGTAACTCCAATTAACTTTGCAAATGAGTTGTTATTCAACTTCATTTCGTCTATAATACGTTTTATTTTATCATGTATTTCCATGTTGCAACTCGTTTATTATATTATGTAATATGTTTTACTTAAAGCAAAACTTCAAGTATATGTTGCAAAACTACACAATATATGGCTAATAATCATAATTTTAAATAAAAATTTTATAAAATACTGATTATCAGTACGTAAATTTTAACAAAAATAGGAACTATCATACATATTCATAGTCAAACAGTTAAATCATATTACTGAAATTACTGCATATTTATGTGTAATATGTTTGTAAAAATAAAACATATGTTTTATATTTGCTTAAAAATAATCCAACATATGATTTTAAAAGAATTTTATAACGAAAAGAAAAACGCCATTGAGACAGAATTTAATTCTGATGCGTTAACAGTTCACTTATATAGTGATACTGTTTTTAAAACATCTATAGAAAAACCTATAGTAATGTTTAAGTATGACAATATATCTTGGGAAACATCTTCTGAAAAAAACTATAAAGCCGATGTTTCTTTTTGCCTTTATGTTGTAATGCCAATCGGAAGTGCTCTTTCTCCAAATTATGAAGCCGTTTTTGAAATTGCGCAACGCATTGATAAATCTATATTATCAGTAAATAACAATAATTCACTTATTGATACTAATTCGACTTTTAAAGTAAAAGAGAAACAATGCACCAATGAGTATGACTATTGGAATAAAAATGATTATTTCATTTGGGAGATTGCTTATAAAACGACTTTAATCGAAAACACTTTAAAAAAGAAATACATCCTTTTCAATAACGGATTGAGTAATGAAGAATTGGAAGAACTAGGATACAATATAACTTCAGATATAATCGAAATAAATCCAAATCAAGTTGAAGGAAATGTCGATTTAAGCACCAATATTTAGTCTGAAAGAACTGCAGCACAACTATACAAAGCCATTTGAAACAAAAAAATAAACATATATTCTAAACCGAAAAATCATGAAAAGAAGCAGAACATTATTAGACAAAAGGAGAGATTATGTTATGAACTATATTAACTCTAATCAAGCCAAACAAATGAAAGTTGTAGTTGCAGAACTTTCAGACACTTTGTTCCTTACAGAACGCACTATTTATACGATTATAAACGAAGGTCTTGCTACAGAAGCAAAAGCATAAAGCACTGAAACTACTGGCATTGGCACTTCAAAAAATTGGAAAACCAAACATTGAGCCTTAAATTTGTTCTCACAAACAAAAGATAATTTTACCACTAGGCCTAAGGTAAAATTGAACCTAAAGAACCAAAATATTAAGAAGGTTCAAATTTAGAATCCAGAAATTTTGGATTAGAAAATACAATCACATTTTCAAATCATAACATTCATATTAACAAATTTAACTATTTGTTACAGCCCTTCTTTTGCATTTTCTGAGCAAAACCCAAAGACACATTTTTAAACATTTAAAACAATTTATATTATGAGTACATTAAACGATGTAGTAATTACCAAATTATCAGGCGGATTAGGAAGAAGAAATCCTGAGCAGGATATGGTTTCAGGATTGCTTTTTAGCGGTCTAGAAACTTCTAGTTTAAAATTTGATACAATCAAACGCATTGCTTCCCTAGAAGATGCAGAAGCTCTAGGTATCGATGAAAGCTACGACATCAACGGACAATCTGCTTATTATCAAATTCAACAGTTTTTCAGAATGAATCCTTCTGGCGATTTATATGTTATGCTTGTAGGCACAGAAGTGTATGGCGATACTGTCAAAAAAGCAATGAGCATGCAAGAAAAAGCAAATGGAAACATTCGTCAAATGGCAATTATCTTTTCTGGCGATACCACATTTGCTCAAACAAAAGCTGCATTAGCGATTGCACAAGAACAAGCAGATCTTGCTTATACCGATTATATGCCATTTGAAATCATTTTAGAAGGAAAAGGTTTTAATGCTGCTGTAGAAACAGATTCACCTTCTTTAGCTTTACTAAACTCAGAAAATGTTTCTGTCGTGATTGCAATGGATGTTGAAAAAGCTTTTGAACAAAAATTAATTCAACAAGACACCAACAAAGCTTACATTTTGAAATCAGGTGAAGAATTAGTTCCTTCTCAAAGCTCTTCAGACATTTACAACGTAAGAGATGCTGATGGCTTGAAGAAAGATGGTTCTGTTGTTCTTGAATTTGCATTCCAAGAGTCATACAAAAATACTGCTGCTGTAGGATTAGCTTTAGGAGCTTTATCTAAAGCAAAAGTATCTGAAAACATCGCTTGGATCGAAAAATTCAATCTAACGGGCAACGGATTCGCAAAACCAGGTTTTGTGGGCGGAAAAGAAATCAAATCACTTGGAGATTTGAGAACTCTAAACGAAAAAAGATACATTTTTACGCAGACTCACACAGGTTTAGCCGGAGTATACTTTAACGACAGCCACACTTGTACAACTGGAACTTCAGATTTTGCTTATATCGAAAACAACCGTACTGTAAACAAAGCAACTCGTTTATTGCGTACTGCTTTATTGCCAAAATTGGCTTCTCCAGTTTTAGTTGATATTGATGGCAAATTGCCTCAATCTGTTTCTAAAAGTTTCGAAGATTTATGCAGAAATGCTTTAGAAGGAATGGTGGCTAATCAGGAAGTATCTGCTTTTGATGTTTATGTAGATCCAAAACAAAACATTTTAGCAACTTCTGAATTAAAAGTAAAAGCTGAAATCACTCCAATTGGAACTGCCCGCAAAATTATGGTCGATTTAGGATTCAAAAATCCTTTCGGAATCGATAAGGCATAATTTTTACAAAATACAATTCCTAAAAATTAAAACAATAAAGACAGCTAAATGTGATAGTCACTAAACGTTGTCTAAAATATCAAAAACAAACAAAAGCTACACTATGAATAAATTGCCATTAATTAACGGACAACAACACAGCTGGTCATCAATTGAAGTAAGCATTGCAGGTAACATTGTTACTGGAATTACAGCAGTAAATTACAGCGATTCGGTTTCTAAAGAAAATCATTACGGAGCTGGTGATATGCCTGTACACAGAGGAAGAGGAAAATACGAAGCAAAAGCTTCTATCACTTTATACAATTACGAAGTAGAAGCCATTTTAGCAGCTTTGCCAAAAGGACAAAGATTACAGGACATTAACCCATTCAGCATCATTGTAAGTTACTTAGACGATAGTAACGAAGTTATCACACATACTGTAAGAAACTGCGAATTCAACTCAAACAGCAGAGGAATTAGCCAAGGAGATACTAAAATTGCCGTTTCTTTCGATTTGATCTGTTCTCATATTGAGTGGAATTAATCTGTTAGAAATACTTTTCTAAACCATAAAGCTGTTTAAAAACCGACTCAAAAGAGAAAACCAAACTCATTGCGTTACGCAAAAAAGAAGTTCTAAGCAACATGATTTTTGTAGCAAATTATTTTATCAGCTCTTTTAGCAGTCCGTTTTAAACAGTCTAATTACTTCAGAAGACTGCCTTGAGCATTTCGTCCTGAAATACAGCTCAGGCAGTCTCTTTTTTTAATAAAAAAACATTTCAGCATGAAAAAAACAGCTCCAGAAAAAACCGAAGTTCTTGACGGAAATATTACTCAAGCACAATTAAACCAATGGAAATTCAAACATAATAAAGTAGTCAAACTCACTATTAAAGATGATGACGACACTACCCTTTTTGCTTACTTCAAAAAACCAGATATCAGTATTCGTTCGGCTGTATTACAAGCTTCTAAAATGGATGAATTTAAAGCCCTTGAAGTCTTATTCAAAAATTGCTATCTAGGCGGAGACGGTAAAATCGAACAAGAAGATGATTTGCGTCTTAATATCACCACAGCATTTTCAGATCATATCCAACCAAAACCTGTAAAAATAGAAATCCTTTAAAAAAGCATCATTATTTCCCTCTTCTGTAAAAACCAAAATCATGATTAAAACCCATAACATAGAACTAAATGACACCAGCGCTTCAGAAATGGCTAGGTTTAGACAAATTATGCTCAACATTTGGCGACAGCAGATTGAGGATGATAAGAATGCAAAAATAATGGTTGATTCTTTTAAAAATTCACAAATCAGTAATACTGCTTATTTTATTTCTATCGTAGAAGTTATAGATTGTATTAAAAGAAATATTGGACAATTATATCCAAAAATGCTTTTTAGTGATTTTATAGGACTTCCAAACAGTACGCCAGAAAAAACTGGAATTATGTTTTACAACGATAGTCAAGGAACCCAAAAAACAGGAGCCATACATTTAGAATGGAACTATTTTTTAGGGCTAAATTTAATTCCAAAAACTTTTAAACTTAATATAAAAATTGGCAAATATCATACTGAATTTACTTTAGCTATTTTTGATCATAATCTAGAAAAAATTGCGTTCAAATTTATCGTTTACGATTTTGATCACTTTCTTGCATTACTCGACTCATTAGGAGTTGTAATTACTAGTGACGAACAAATAATTATTGATTTATATCATAAAAAGATAAAAGAAGCCAATGGCAACCCAAATAAATTAGATGTAATTTACGAATCGTTGCCAAAAACTCTATTTGGCAAAATGGATGATGATGAACTATATGCGCATCTTAATCTTATTTTAAAAGACAATTCTCTATTTGAAGGGATTATAGCTCCAACAAACCTTGACACAAATGAAGACAAAGCTATTTTACAAATTCTGTATGCAATAAAAGACAGACAACAATTATATGTAAATCTTCGAGACACTGATTTATTGTATACAATCTATTCTAAACTTCATGGTGAAGAAATTCAGGATTTACTTCGTTTTTTAACTCGATTAGTCTCTGAGTTTGACAACACAAAACCAACAGAAACGGTCTATTTTGACAATAGCTATTATTTGTTTAGAGATACTCATATAAAAACAGAATGGTCTGGATCTACACTTTTATTAAATAATTATAAAAAAGAAACAAATGTAACTACAGAATCAAATCATGTGTATGTTCCAATGGGAATTGATAGCAGTGTTTATTCTACACCAAGCCAAAAAGTTCCTAATATCGAATATTACATTAAAAATAAACGATTTAATCCTTTAGAAAAGTTAAACTTCGGAACCAAATTAGGTGAATTAGGTGAGCAAATAGGCGATGACAACACCTTTGTTATTGCTCTTAAAATACACGATATGTCAACCAAACAATCCAACTGGGATTTGTTTAATATCGCAACAGATTTATTGAGCTTACTATCTGCTTATGGTGCCCTACGTGTTGTGTTAGCAAAAGGAGCGCCCCTTGCCGCAAGAGCAATCGCTGGTCTTGTATTAGCAAAAGATACAGCTCATTATGCAATGCTGAGTAACGAAACTTTAGAAAAATGGCATGAAAACGGATATGGCTGGCTGGCCAATCTTTGGATTGCCTTTAGCGTAACTACAGACCTCGCTTCTTTTGGACTGCCCAACTTATCTAAAATCGCTAAAGAAGGAAAAATTGCCGCCGAACTTGCAGAAACTGCAGAAGACGCAAAACAAATAAAAAGAGTTGCTGATGAAGCCAATAAACTTGTAAAAGCAGAAACAGGGAAAGATGTTTCTAAAATGACTAAACAAGAATTTGATGACTTTTTAGATTATTTATCAAAATGGGAAAATAAAACAGTAAGTCGAGTAGGCTATTTAGGTGCTAAAAAATTATCAAAAAAAGAATTAAATACCTATATTAGAAAAATAAATGAAATGTCAAATGGAAAATCAAAATTAGTAGTAGTTCCAAAAGGACATGAAATTTTACAAGGCAATAAAGCAGGCTTTCATCCGTTTTCTGGTACATTATATGTTGAAAAAGGAGCAACAGAATATGAAGTGTTTCACGAGTTTAAGCATTTTGAAGAATTTAGAAAAATTGGGAAAGATGAGTATCTTAAAGGTGCTAGTGATATTACTCAAAATGATGTATTGGATGCTATTCGAACTTATAAAAGAGAAAAATATGTATTTAATGAAATTATGAAACACAAAAGTAAATTTAACGATGAACAAATAAAAGATGCTCAAGATTATATGAAGAGAGTAATAATAAAATGTGAAAGGTTAAATATTGACATTAATGATATTAAATAAAAAAATATGAATCCGAAAGAACAAATAATTGAAACATTGAAAAAATGGATTACACAAACAAATATAATTTCTTATGATGATCGTATTGGCTTGGATTGTGGAGACAAGGAATTAACAGAATTGAGAGATAGGACAACAAAGGAAGTTTATGTGGTATCTTTTAAAACAAAAAGTACTAATATAGAATATAATGAAAAAGGAGAAGTAGTTTCTTTTTTTGAAGGAATGTACTGTTTTGCCTATTTCGATGCAGAAACATTAGAATTACTTTACATACACAAAAAAGCTGGTTATATAGAAGTTGATGGTTCATATTAAATTAAAAAAAAACATTATTATATGAATCCAAAAGAACAAATAATCGAAACATTGAAAAAATGGATTACACAAACAAATATAATTTCCTACGATGAGCGTATTGGCTTAGATTGTTGGGACAAAGAATTGAAAGAATTACGAGATGGAACGAAAAAGCAAATTTATGTCGTATCTTTTAGTACAAGGAGCAAAATAGGATATGATGAAAACGGAGAAATAAATTTTTTTGTTGATGGAATGCTCTGTTTTGCTTATTTCGATGCAGAAACATTAGAATTACTTTACATACATAAAAAAGCAGGTTATATAGAAGTTGATGGTTCTTATTAAATTTTTAAAAGAAAAGAAATGGGAAATCATATATATAGAAATGGAGAATGGATTTTTTTAAGTAGTATAACTACTAAAGACAAATCATTCCAAGAGTTACATTCTGTCGATCTTATAGATAAATTCTGGGGAAGTAATAAAAATCTAGATTTAAAATATCCTTTTATTTTAGATTTATTAAAAGAAATTATTCCAGAAAAAGCAAATAAAAATAACATAATAGATATTGAATTATCAACTGAAGAAACTTTAATTAAAAAACATTTTTGAACGTGAAATAAATCACATTCTATTTATTAGAAAACCTGCTAAAGACGGTTATACTATAATTGTCTTTGATAAAGAAATCAAAGTTGACACAAAGAACCAAGCTGTGACCGATGGTCGCTTGACGGCTTTTAATGATATTTATTTGATAGCTAAAGAATGCCTAGATGAGAACAAACCAATGTATTTGAGTATTGACTGATATAGTTTTTATTATGAATCCAAAAGAGCTAGTAATTGAAAATTTAAAAATCTGGATCAAAAAAACAAACATTATATCTTATGACAAGGATATTGGCTTGCAATTTTGGGATAAAGAACTGAGAGAATTAAGAGGAGAAATAAAAAAAGAAGTGTACGTTATCTCATTCAAAACAGAAGACAAAATCGAACGGAATAAAAACGATGAGATTATTTCCTTATTTGAAGGAATGTATTGTTTTGCTTATTTCGATGCAGAAACATTAGAATTACTTTACATACATAAAAAAGCTGGTTATATTGAAGTTGATGGTTCTTATTAACCAAACATTATCGCACCTCTTAATCATAAATCATAAACCCGTTTTTCAGTTTTAGAAATACGGGTTATTTTTTTATAATTTCACTCCATAAAACACCTTCCAAAAAACATTCTTTCATCTACTGAAACTACAGTTTTACAGAGCTATAATATTTTCAAAACGCTTTATTTAGGCGTATTTTTACAGTCTAAACAAAACCGCATTTTAATCTCAAAATGAGGTTATAAAAAGAATTTTTTCAATTCTAAAAAACTCAAAAACACAAAAAATCTTACCGCCAATTTAATACCGTGATTGTTTTTCAGACAATTGGGAAAGGCTTTTATTCTTAAATCATTAACAAACATAAACATGGATCAAACAACAAAAAAACACATTGATTTGCTTCATCCTTCAGTAAGAGAAGAGGTTACCAAAATTATCGAAGAATGTGATTTGGCACTTACTGGAAGAGCTAAAGTACGCATTACTCAAGGACTTAGAACTTTTCAGGAACAGGAAGATCTCTATGCTTTTGGCAGAACCAAACCAGGAAAAAAAGTAACCAATGCAAAAGGCGGACAATCGATTCACAATTACGGATTTGCAGTAGATATCTGTTTAATCATAGATGGCAAAACTGCTTCTTGGGACACAGCAAAAGATTGGGATGATGACCAAGTTTCAGACTGGCAGGAATGCGTTGATATCTTCAAAAAACATGGATGGAACTGGGGCGGAGATTGGAAAACTTTTAAAGATCTTCCGCACTTTGACAAAAAAGGATATGACGATTGGAAATTGCTCAGCAGACTGAAACGTGACAGAAAAAATTATGTAATTCTATACAAATAATCATATGAAACATTTTAAACAACTTGCTTTTTTAATTGCTCTCTCTTTTATTACAACTTCTTGTGATTCAACCAGAACTGCTTTATTCGATCCTTATTCGTATCAAAAAACAACAGAAATTAAAGTGGAAGCCATTAAAATTATGGATAAAGCTATTACACCTTATCAAAATCACAAACAAGAAATTGAAGCCCTTTTTCTAGAAATTGAAAAGCTGCAAGAATACGAAAAAAACAAACCGAATAACGAAATTACTTTTGCGATGTGGCAAGTTCTTAGTAATAAGGAAAAAAATCTATTAGCAGGATTCTTTAAACGTTGGGAAAGTAAAGAAGTTTTATCTCCTCTCTTTATTGATGAATCTAAAAAACAAATTTTAAGTGCTATCGATCTGCTTATTCAGTACGAAATCAACAAAGACAAAGAATCAAAAGAACAGCTTTTAGAACTAATCAATCTTAATTCTTAGAAAATGAACAACAATAATTTAATACAAGAAATAAAAGAAAAAATAAGGCTTCTTATAGCTGAAAGTTATAAAGATTTTAAACCTGGACTGGAAAAGGATTTGAAAACTTTTTTAGAAACATCTGCCGAAAAACTCGAACGCTGGACTATTCTTTATGCCAATGAAGGAATTAATGAAGAAGAACTAGAATGGCTCTTAAAAAGTCAGGTAGATTTAATTTCACTTCAAGCATTACAAACTGCCGGAATATCAAAAATTAAATTAAATGCTTTTAAAAACAATATTCTAAAATTGATTTTTGAAATTATTATCAGCTTAGTTGTAAAACGCTCTTAAACCACTGAAATACAGCAAAAACATCTTACTAAAACTACAGAATCTGAAGCTCAAAAATCTTGATTAAGACAGAGGCATGATGTATTTTTACAGTATCAAATCCGATGAAGATGGCGCGCAAATTCAAAGGAAAATCCACACACATTTTTAACAAACAATCCCTTAAACAGTAACAAAATATGAAAGATTTTATCATAGATGAAGATCTACTAATTCAAGGCGGAGACTTCGCTATTAAAGATTCAGATCAGCAAAACATAGAACATTTACTGCTAAGCCAAAAAGGAAGTTACAAAGAATTTCCAATTCTTGGTGTAGGAATTAAAAAATACATCAACAGCCCTGATGCAACTTCAAGGCTTCGACTAGAAAACGAAATAGACAAACAATTATCGTATGACAAATTTCATGTAAAAACATTAGATGTCAACGATTTACAAAACATTAGAATCGATGGAAACTATTAAACCACAAGAAAATCAAAACATTTTTGACATTTCTCTACAAGAATATGGAAGCATAGAGAAAGTATTTGACATTTTAGAAGACAATGACCAATTTGATCTTACAGAAGATCTTTCTGTTTATAAAGATTTAAAAACAGGAAGAGATGCTTTTAAAAAAGACATTGTTGAATATTATAATTCAAGAAATCTAAATCCTGCAACTGCTATTACAGACGAAGAACAATATTTACTGGATAACTTCTCAGGAATTGATTACATGATTATTGAAGATGATTTTATCATTTACTAAAATCTATAAACTTTAATTCTTAGAATTACATTGTTTCAAATCCTCTCTTTTAGGAATCTCTAAAACGAAAACTACAACCCTGTAGTTGAAAACCAAAAAATTACAAACAATTATCCATAAGCATATTTACATGTCTTACAGGCTAAACTATATCTAAAAAACAAAATATGGCACGTACAATTGCTGAAATTCAGAACGAAATTCTGATTGAAAAAAAGAAGCAAAGTTCCCTCAACGGCTTAAATAGCGACTCAAAAACAAGTATCTGGAGACTTTGGACAAATATCGTAGCGACGGCTATTTGGGTACATGAAAAAATAGTAGAAAAAAATGCCTTAATATCAAGACCTCATACTTTAAATTGGTATCGAGAACAGGCATTAAATTTTCATTACGGTTCTCCATTAGACCCAAACTCCACTGAAATGTCTTTGATTTGGAAAGATGGCTCGTATCAATTTGATACTACAGGTCTTTCTGAAGCTAAAATTGAAGAAGCTAAAATTATAAAATACTGTGCTGTAAGCGAAGTTGATCTTGAGACAATCCTAAATCCTAAAAAAGATAATGTAGAAGAAATCTTTTCCGACTATTTTCATAATAAAGTTGGCGTAGTCTTTATCAAAGTAGCCACTCAAAAAGGAGATGCTATTTCTAGAATTGATGTTCCTAATGAACTTTTTGCTTTCAAGGAATATATTGCAAAAATTAAGGATGCAGGAAATCAGGTCTATATTACTTCAGACGATGGTGACATCTTAAAACTAAATCTAAATGTTTATGTAGATCCTTTGAGTATCTATATTAATCCAAAAGATGTAGAATATTACAAACTAAAAAGTTTACAAAAACCAACTAAAGAAGAACTTGCTAAATTGGCAGAATATGAATTGATTTTAGAAAGCAGTCCATTAGATTCTGCTAACGGTTCTTTAATTTTAGACAGAGGCATATTTCCTGTCATTGATTCTATAAAAGAACATCTTAAAAATATCGAATTCAACGGTGCATTTGTCAAAACGTACTTAATTGATTCTATCCAAAAAGCTGAAGGTATTAAAATCCCGATCTTGAGTAAGGTTGAGACTTCGATTGCAAAAAATCCTAATGACATTGAAAATCCAGATTTAGCTGATGTTACTCCAATCGAATATTTCATCCCAAAAGCTGGATATTTTGATTTGGATGCCCTTCAAGTTCAAGTGAACTACATTCCTTATACGTTTTACCGAGATAAACAATAGTCTAATACTTTTACAATGAACAAATACACCGTTTTAAAGTGGGAAAAACTTCTTTTGTGGCTGATCCCTCCTATTCTCAGAAAAAAAATACATGTTAATTGGCTTGATGTTTTGCTTACTCCGCTTCATTCCTTATATGAAGATATTCTTTATAAAATGCAGCATACTGGACAAGTTATTTATTTGGAAAAAGTACTGAATGAAACTTTTAATATCGCAAAAAATTACAATCCAAATTTCAGCATCGAAGAAAAACGACAAGAAGGATTAATTTATATAGATGAATCTATCAGACCTTCCTTGCAATATCTGTACCTCCATAAAGAGTATTATAATCCAGATAAAATTTTACCAGATGGAAAGAAAGCTAGAGATATAAGAATCCCATTGCTTGAAATTTTTAGAAATAACGAGTATAATAACAAAGACCACAAACCTATTTATTTAGCGCATCGGGAAGATTACACCAAAATTTCTTATGCTAATTTCAGAGTTTTTATACCAGCAGCTTTAGTCGCAAATGGAACCATAACTGCCGAAACAAAATCAGATTCTCTTACATCCCAAACAGAAGCAATCAACATTGTTTCTTCAGAATATCACAATCTTCTTAACTTCTATAAACTAGCTGGAAAAAGTTATGAAAGTTATTGTTATTCTGTAAAAAAACAACTCGAAAAATAAAAACAATACATCTACATCTTATAAATAATAAAAAATGAAACAAGTAAATTTTAGTCATCCTGGAGGTTTTCCTCTTGAGCAGGAAACTTTAGAAAGACTTCAAACAGCATACAGATCTGAATTGTATGAAGCTATAAAAAGTCATTTAAGTATTTTACCAGAAACAAATTATCTTATAGCCCATGCTCAAAATGGCAAACAAGGTTGGGCTGTTATTCATCAAGATGGAGAGGGAATCTTATACCCTATTACTTTCCCCATTACTAGTGGCATAACAAATTATTTAAAAACAACCAGAACAACCACAAATCTAATTTATGGTGACGGAACCTCCCAAAAAGCTTATACAGATTATCAAGCAGAATATGTAAGCACCAAAGGAACTCCAATAGTAAATGATACAGAAACTGTAAACTATCATGATTTAGGTACTTTTAAAACTGTAAAAAGTATTCAGGCAATTGAAGAAATAATTGCAGGAATAGATGGCAGAATTAAAACTATTGAAGCTACTATTCCAGTAATAGATAATAGAGTTAAAACTATTGAAACGACTTTACCTACAATAGATACCAGAATTAATACAATTAAAAATGATCTTGAATCCTATCTCCCTTTAGATGGTTCAAAAGCTATGAAGGGAGATCTGAATCTTGGAACTCATCATTTATATTTAAACACTTTAAATGCTGCGACTTCAAATGATTATTTATTAGCAGTAAACAATCAAAACCAAGTGGTTAAAAATAGTACTCTACTTTCATCCTTAACTGACCGTATTGAAACTCTAGAAAAAAGACTAGCTACATCAGTCCCTGCCGGAATGATAGCCATTTGGGGAAAACCAGCGCCATTTCCTGAAGGCTGGGAAGAATATGTTCCTTTAAGAGGAAGAATGCCTGTCGGTTTAGATACAAATGACTCTTCATTTAACTCTTTACAGAATTATGGTGGTAGTAAAACTAAAAAACTTGAGATTAGTGAAATTCCACCGCATACGCATACTTATGATAAAGCTATTGAGGGCAGAGGATACCAAACTAAAGCTGATAAATATCCTTATGGGGATAGCACTTCTGAAGTTTCTGGGTCGACTGGAGAAGGATTACCTTTTTCTATAATGAACCCATACAAAGTTGTCCACTTCATAGAATATACAGGACGTTCCCTTACTACGACCGCATTGACAACACCTCCAAATTTAATAGCCCAAAAAATAGGTGCCACATTTGTCGATTTGTCATGGATCCCCACATACACTAATGCAGGTATTACTAATTATTTGATTTATAAAGACAATGATTTATTTGCAACAATAAATAACGTACCATTCTTTACTGTTAATGGGCTATCCAGAAGTTCATCTTATAATTTTAGCGTAAGATCACAAGATGCTGCAGGAAATATATCAGGCGAAAGTAATACTATACGAATAAAAACTAACTTACTATAAGATATCCAATTAACAATGACCTTTTTGGGGTTTTTACCCCAAAAAGATCTCCTATCTAAACCCCAAATAAGTTTCTAAAAACAAAATACTCATGCAAAAAATTTCAGAATATACAGACCAACTAAAACTACTACTGTATATAATCTTTATTTACCTAGAAATGGATACAGGAATTGTCAAAGTTTTATTCTATTTAATGATAATGGATACTTTTTTAGGCGTCACTAAAACCATTGTCTTAAATAATCATTTTACTTTTAAAAAATTAGCTGTTGGATTTGTATCTAAATTAGCTGTTTTATTAATCCCAACTGCTTTGGCACTTATGAGCAAAGGACTTAATTATAACTTTAATTGGTTTGTTACTGTTGTGATGGATTTATTGATAGTTAGTGACGGAATTTCAATAATTAGCAATATCATTGCCATAAAGACCAAAAAAGAAGTTGAAAATTTTGATGCCATGACATTGATTCTTAAATCAATCAGAAATCGCTTAATAATGCTTTTTAAGAAACTTCTAATCACAATTGACCCTAAATTTCATGCAGAAAAATAAAACCTCCAAAATGAACTTGCTTTTGGAGGTTTTATAAATTTCATTTAAAAAAAAATTATTTCTTAAAACTTTTAATTCCGCTCTGGAGCCAACCATAATACTCCTCAATATTCGGATTATATGCAGATGGCACTGTCAAGTTTGCGCTATTATGATCCACAATTACATAAAATGGCTGTGCATTTGCTTTGTAGGTTTTAATCTGTAAATCGCTCCATTTGTTGCCGATTGTTTTAATCTTTTTTCCTGTTGTTTCAGAAACATATTGTTCGCTTTCAGGAAGCTCTTTTTTATCATCAACATACAGCGAAATCAGAACAACATCATTATTTAAAACTCCCAAAACTTTTGGATCTGACCAGACCAATTCTTCCATTTTTCGGCAGTTTACACAGGCATATCCTGTAAAGTCTAATAAAACTGGTTTTCCAACTTTTTTAGCATATTCCATTCCTTTGTCGTAATCATGAAACGTAATAATATTTTGTGGCCCATGCTCTGCTCCTTCTGGCAGTGAACCTGTTATTTTTAACTCGGAATTGCTTGAAACTCCCAATCCGTTTGGAGATTCGCTATATTGCATTGGAGGTGGGAATCCGCTTATTAGTTTAAGAGGTGCTCCCCAAAGTCCAGGAATCAGATAAATCGTAAAACTCAAAATGATCAATCCAAAACCCAATCTTCCGACAGAAATATGGTTTAGCGGCGAATCGTGCGGAAGTGTAATTTTTCCAAATAAATAAAAAGCCAACATTCCGAAAACCGCAATCCAAATCGCTAAAAAAACTTCTCTTTCCAACCAATGCAATTGGAGAACTAAATCAGCATTCGATAAAAATTTAAAGGCCAAAGCCAGTTCCAGAAATCCTAAAACGACTTTTACCGTATTCAGCCATCCGCCCGATTTTGGCAAAGCATTCAGCCAGCCAGGGAAAGCTGCAAATAACGAAAATGGCAATGCGATTGCAATAGAGAAACCTAACATTCCAACAATTGGTGCGATTCCGCCTTTTGAAGCGGCTTCAACCAATAAAGTTCCTACTATTGGTCCTGTACACGAAAATGATACAATCGCTAAAGCCAAAGCCATAAAGAAAATCCCAATTAATCCTCCTTTATCTGCCTGCGAATCTACTTTATTAGCTAATGCATTTGGAAGCATAATTTCGAAAGCTCCCAAAAACGAACAGGCAAAAACAACCAATAAAATAAAAAAAATCAGATTGAACCAAACGTTGGTTGAAAGCGCATTTAAAGAATCTGCACCAAAAATTGCCGTTACAATCGAACCTAGTAAAACATAAATAATTACGATCGAAAAACCATAAATCATCGCGTTTCTAATTCCTGCTGCTTTGGTTTTACTTTGTTTGGTAAAATAACTTACCGTCATCGGAATCATTGGAAAAACGCAAGGCGTCAACAAAGCTGCAAATCCTGATAAAAAAGCTAAAATAAAAATCGTCAGCAATCCTCTAGATTCTGCTTTTTTTGGTGAAGAAACAACTGGTTTTATTGCTTTTTCTTCTGTCTGAACAACTGCTTTTTCTTCTGTTTTAGCTGTAGTAGAATCTTCTTTTACGATTGTTGTTTCTTCTGTAGCAGCTAGTTTCTTTTCAGTCGGAATTTTAAATGCTAATTCTTCCGAAGTTGGCGGTAAACAATTGCTATCATCGCAAACCATAAATTCGACTTCGCCTTCAATATTTGAAATGTTATCTGAAGTAAATTTTATTTTTTGCGTGAAAAGCGCTTTATCTTCAAAATATTTAATCTTCATATCAAATATTTTATCAACTACTTCATGCCCTTTTTCTTCGGTTGTTTTTCCGATTAATTCGAAATTTTTATTCGGATTTTTGAAAGTAAAAGCTGTTCTCGAAGGCCCACCTTCTTCAATATATTGTCCGTACAAATGCCAACCGGATTGTATTTTAGCTTGAGCTTTTAAAATATATTCTTTATCTGATACTTTCTCTACCGATGTTGACCATTTTACCGGATTATACATTTGGGCAAACATACTTGCAGAAAAAAGCAGCAGTACTATTATTATGATTTTTTTCATTGTTTTTTGGTTTGATGTTTAAAAAAAGAGCTGTCGGCAAAACAGCTCTTTTTGTCTTTCACAGAAAATGGCTTACTAATTCAGATTCTAAAATGAAAAAATAATGAAAGACGACTATTAAAAATTGTTGGTATTAGTTTTTAGTGGTCAGTGGTCAGTTTTTAGTGGTCAGTCGCAGTCTGAAACTTTGTCAAAGTTTAAAACTTTGACAAAGTTGATTTTCCTAGCTGAGACTGACCACTAAAAACTGACCACTGACCACTAAAAACTACTTCAACGGATTCCCATCTTTAGCTAGAGAACCCGATTTGACGATAATCATTTTATCCAATTGAATGTATTTCTTAATCGCATCGTTTACCTGCTGTAAAGTTGCTTTTTCGATATCTTTTGGATACTGGTCGATATAGTTTGGCTCTAAACCTCTTTCAATAAAACTTAAAATCGTTCTCGCCATTCCGTTTGTAGTTGACATTCCTACTTTAAAACTTCCGATTAAGTTGGTTTTCTTGTTTGCTAATTCTTCGGCTGTGATTCCATTTTTCACCCATTTATCCACCTGAACCATTGTCGCGTCAAGTCCTTTTTGAAATAAATTCGGGTTGAAAGAAGCGTTGACAAACCAGTAGCCTCCAGTTTCGATGTTTCCGCCTAAACCAGAAGAAATGTTGTATGTTAAACCATCATTATCACGAACAGTCTGCATTAATCGTCCAGCAAAACCTGCTCCTAAAGTGTAATTTCCAATAAAAAACGGAATATAATCGGCGTCGGCTCTTTTTAAACCTGTAAACTGTCCGATGAATAATTCTGCACTTGGTTTTTCTGGAATGGTTACCACTTCTGTTTTTGATGCTGCTTTTGTAGCTTCTTCAAATTTTAATTTTTCTGCAATGCCCCCATTCCAGTTTTTGAATGATTTTTGTAATGATACATTTAAGTTTGCGCCATCAGTATCTCCCACAATTACAAGTCTCATTGAAGCTGTTCCGAAATATTTTTTGTGGAAAGCTTTAACCTCATCCAAAGTTGCGTTTTTAATATTTGCAATATTATCTTCAACACTTAAACTGTAATTAGGATTCCCCTTTGGATAAATCGCCTGAGATAAAGCAATGCTTCCTCTTTCTCCTGGATCATTCAAATCCTGTTGTGTATTTCCAATAAACTGCTGTTTAAGATTCTCAAATTCTTTAGTATCAAACAACGGATTTCTCAGTTCTTCAGCCAATAAAGCAATTACCTGATCTAAGTCTTTTTTCAAACATTTAAATCCGATATTGATTTTGAAAGTCGAAGCATTTACGTTTAATGAAACTCCTAGTTTTTGCAGTTTTTCTGAAAATTTAAATTTGTCATTTAGCGTAGTTCCTTTTGATAACATTGAAGCCGTTAATGCAGGAATGATATCATTTTTAGTTTCACTGGCATAATTTCCTAACGAAATGCTTGCTGCGACCGTTACAAAATCTTTTGCCGAAGTTTTTACTGAAACCACATCAATTCCAGATACTTTTTCTCTTTTAAAAGCTGAAGCCGATTTTTCGATTAAATTTGATTCAGAAATTAATTCTTCTGCTGTACTTTTTACTAAAGCTGGAGCAGATGAAGACTCTTCATGAATATGTCCTTCGTCTGAATGTCTGTAATAAAACGGACCTTTCTCAGGCATAAAATTATTAGCTTTTGCCATATCCTGATTTTGTGCACCAGCTTGTTTCGGAATAAAATATCCTGTTGTGCTTTGGTCTTCAACCAAATATTTTTGAGCCACACGCAAAATATCTGCTGGAGTTACTTTTTTCAATCTGTCAACTCCCGTAATATAATCTGTCCAATCACCAGATGCAATCGCTTCGTTTAATGCCGATGCAATTACTCCAGAACCATCACGAGCTAAAATAGTCTGCGCACTTACTTTTGCTACAACACGATTTACCTCATCCTGAGTAACGCCTTCTTTTTGAATTTTAGCCACAACCTCGCTGATTTTAGCATCGATATCTTCGTGTTTTGAAGTTGTAGGAAAACCAACGGTAATTGTAAAAAGTCCGACTTCTTTAAAATTTGTAGCTTCAGCGTACGAGTAAATTCCTAATCGAGTATCTACAAAAGTTTTGTTTAAAATTGCTGATGGCCCAACACCAATAATCTGAGCCAAAATATTCAATGCCGGAAGGTCTTCATGCAAAGCTCCCGGAATTTTATACGCTTTACTGACTACGCCTAATTCACCAGGTTTTTTTACCGTAATTTTACGCGCGCCATATTGCTGAGGTTCTTGTGTATAAGGCTGAGGCATTGCATTTGGAGCTTTTGTAATTTTACCGAAATACTTTTCGATCAATTCAAAAACATTTTCTTTTTTGAAATCTCCAATAATGGTTAAAGTTGCATTATCTGGCCAATAATAAGTATTGTAGAAATTACGTAAAACTTCAATTGGCGCATTTTCAATATCCGATTTCCAACCAATTGTAGAATGATGGTATGGATGTGCAATATATGCCGAAGCCCAAATCTCTTTATCCAGTAAACTATTCGGATTGTTTTCTCCACGTTCAAATTCGTTACGAACCACCGTCATTTCTGCTTCTTTATCTTCTTTTAATAATAAAGAATTACGCATTCTGTCAGCTTCAATTTGAATTGCCAATTCAATTTTATCACTTGGCAATGTTTCAAAATAATTCGTACGATCGTACCAAGTTGTAGCATTCAATTGTGCTCCTGTATTTTGTAAAACATCTGTAATCGTATTTCCATTTTTCTTATTGAAAGTTGGAGTTCCTTTAAACATTAAATGTTCTAAAAGATGCGTTGATCCAGTGTTTCCTAAAACTTCATGTTTAGATCCAACACGGTATACAATCTGAACCGTTGCAACTGGCGAAGCATTGTCTTGCAAAAGCAAAACATTCATTCCGTTTGGCTGGTATAAATATTCTTCAATTCCGCCTAATTCTTTTATTTTCTTGAAGTTAACTGATTTGTTCTGCGCTGAAATTAGGGTACAGAAAGCTAGTGAGCAATAGCCCAGTAAGATGTATTTTTTCATTTTTTTGTTGATATTATTTTAGTTTTCAGTTTTCAGCCGCAGTTTACAGTTTTCACTGAGACTGAGACTGTAAACTGCAACTGAAAACTAACTTTATGATTTACTAAAAATTTCCTTCAATTTAGATTGAAGTTCAGCTTCTCTAAGGTTCTTAGCCACGATTTTTCCATCAGGTCCAATTAAGTAGTTAGTCGGAACCATTTTTACACCGTATAAAACAGCCGCTTCATTCTGCCAACCTTTTAAATCTGAAACATGTGTCCAAGTTAAACCGTCTTTTTCGATTGCTTTTTCCCAAAGTTTCTTTTTATCATCTAAAGAAACTCCCAAAACATCAAATCCTTTTTCATGATACGTTTTGTAGGCTAAAACTACATTTGGATTTTCTTTTCGGCAAGGACCGCACCAAGAAGCCCAAAAATCAACCAAAACATATTTGCCTTTGTAGTCTGAAAGTTTAACTACTTTTCCGCTTACATCTGTCTGAGAAAACTCTGGTGCAGTAACACCCACAGCAGTTTTATCGTTAAGATCAATCGCCTGTTTCAGTTGTTTTCCATAAATTGATTTCTGTATTTCTGGAGTTAAAACTCCGTAATACATTTTTACCTGTTCTGGAGTTCCGTACGAAACAATTCGATCATTAATAACCAAAGCACCAGCAATTTTATCTTTATTTTTTCTGATAAATTTATCAGTTAAATCATCGGCAAAAGATTGAAGATCTTTCCATTTTTTATCCATTGCCGTTTGCTGTTCTGGAGTTAATTTTACTTTTCCTCCTTGTGTCAGCGAATCGGATAATTTGTAAATTGGACCTGCAATGTTTTGTATTTTTTTGAACTCATTATCATAAAATGATTTATAAATATCATTTTGAGTCGCTCCCGTAACTTTAGCTTTAAAAATAGAATCTTTTTTAGCTTCCACTTTTATTTCTTCATTAGATAAAAGAAAATAAGCTCCGTATTCTTCTCCTTTTAATTTAATGGTATGCAATAACGGTTCTGAAACTTTTCCTGCAAGAGTAAAAGTTCCGTCTTTTTGTATTTGCGCTGAATCTGCGATTTTTTTATTTCCTTTTTCATCTGTATTTTCAAGATAAACCATTCCTTTATCCAGTCCAGCGATCGTGCCATTGATTGTAAATCCTTCTTCTTTTTTAGAACAAGAATTCAGCACGGCCAACAATGCCATTGCCAACAAACCTGATTTTAAGATTGTACTTTTCATGTTATATTTTTTTGTTTGTTATTTTTTTGTTTTCAGTCGCAGTCTCAGTCGACAGTTTTCACTGAGACTGAAAACTGAGACTGAAAACTGTGATTTAATTTAAGATTTTAAAAGCTCTTTTAATTTCGCTTCCAATTCTGCACCTCTTAAATTGTCGCCGATAATTACACCTTTACTATCGACTAAATAAGTTGCCGGAATTGCTTTTACGTTAAATGATTTACTCACTTTATCATCGTCCAGAAGATTGTGCCATTGCATGTTTTCTTGTCCAAGCGCTTTCTGCCAAGCTTTTTCGTCCTTATCAATCGACACGCTTAAAATTTCAAATCCTTTTGGGGCATATTCAGCATAAGCCGTTTTTAAGTTCGGAATTTCTTTTCGGCATGGACCGCACCAAGATGCCCAAAAATCTACCAAAATATATTTTTTTCCTGCTACAATATCTTTTGCACTATATGCTTTTCCGTCTTTATCTTTTAAACTGAAATTTGCTATACTTGTTCCAATTAAAGATTTAGGATTCAAATCTTTATCTAAAATTTGCCCGTAATAACTTTTCTTTGCCACATCAGAAAACTGATCGTACAAAGGTTTTTGCTCTGCTGTGAAATAGCTAAAATTGGTCATCATAAAGAATGGGCCCCACCAAGTTGCTTTATGTTTTGCAATAAGAGCTAATGTTGTTTTTTCGACATTTGTAAAAAATGCTTTTTCATCTGCTTCAAATTTTTTCCAAACTGGAAGATTCTGAAGTGAGTCTACTGCTTTTGTATTTTTATCACGTCTTGCCGCACCGATTAATTTGCTCAATTCGTCGGATTCTTTTGTGTGATACGCTTTGTAATCTTTATCAAGCTGATCTTTATAAGCAATTTCTTTTGCATAATAATCATGCGATTTCGAACCCGTAATTGCTACATCTTTAAATTTAATAAATTGACCTTCATCGGTTGAAACGCTTCCAATAGCAGTAATCTTTATTTTTGAATTTTCAACCATTACAGAAATATTTCCCTTGTTTTTACCAAAGACAACATAGAAAAAACGAGGCTCATTTAATTTTCCTGTGAAAGTAAATTTCCCGTCTTTTAATGCTGTTTCAGCAACTGGGAGTTCAGAAGTATGTGTTGCTCCTGGTATTAATTTTACAGCTGTTCCGTCTTCAAGACCTACAATAGTTCCATCAATAGAATATGAAGTTGCTGCAGGAGTTACTGCTTTTTTCTTTTGTGCCTGACCGCTGTTTGAAATCATAAACAAGCAAATGCACAGTCCTAATATTTTATATTTAATTGTATTCATTTTTGATTGATATTTTAAGAAAAGCTTCCTTTTCGGAGTTCCTAATTAGGAAGCTTTACAGTTATTATTTAGCTACGTTTTGTGTTATTGTTCCGTTTCCTGGATTATTTATTGCTCCTTGCGGGAACGGAGATGTCCATAAATGAGAATCAGAAGAAAGCGTGTATGTTTTACCTCCAACTACTTTTGTGAAACTAACTTTGTAAATTCCTTCTGCATTTAAACGGCGTGCATCTGCATATGGAATAAGTGTCATAATCAGTTCATTGTTTTTTGTTCTATAAATGGCATTCAAAGCTGTTGTTTTATCAGCAGTTGAAATGTCTTGATAAGAAGCTGGAAGAATACGTGTTTTACGAACCGTATTTAAAACTCCTAACGCTTCACTAATTTTATTATCGCGAGCCAGACATTCTGCTTTAATTAAATAAACCTCTACGGTTGTGATTCCACCAAAATTGAAAGCTCCAGTCAAAGTTCTTCTGTATGAAGTCTCAGCACCTACTGTTCTAATTTTCCATCGAGAAATAAATCTTGCATCACCCGTTTCAAAACGCTGTGCACGTTCTACCGGAATGTCAAATTCTGCTCCTAAATTTGAAGAGCTTCCGTGACGAAACGTATAATTTTCGACATAATTGAATCCCATTGGAGACGGAGTTGTAGTATACGAATTCGGAACATCGATCACCGCTTTATTAGCATTGTAATATCCAATCCAGTCGTATAGTTTATTGTTTTCTGCTAATGCTAAATCGGCATTTTTTAAAGCTTCTGCATAATTATTCATCTGCAGATTTACTCTTGCATTAAAAGCATAACCAGCGCCTAAATTTGGATGCAGCGCTGTCTGAGAAACTTTTGGCAGATAAGGCAGCGCATCTTTTATATCATTTAAAATAAAATCATATAATTCCTGAATAGTTACCTGTTTGCTAGGCGCATTAATATTAGCACTCGTAATTAACGGAACTGATAATTTTGTAGATGCTGTTGAGGCCACATACGTATCTGCGTAAAAATTTACCAGATTAAAATAATTCATGGCACGCAATAATTTTGCTTGAGCCCAAACAACTCTTTGCTCCTGTTCGGTTGCTTTTGTCGTTGTTAAAGCATTTTCGATTATTAAATTAAAAGTTGAAATTCCTTGATAACCTCCATAGTAAGTTCCTTCATCTGATGGTTTCAATTCGATACGGTTTGCACTTTCGTCCCACATATAGTTTGCATTATACAATCTATTGCTTGATAAAGTTGCAGCGTTTACAAACTGATCGTTTAATACATGCAAAGCTGACAAAACGTCTACTCTCTGGTTGGTGTATTCATCTCTTAAAAAAGCTTCAAAATCGGCTAATGTAGTTGGTGATTTTGATCCTTTAGGAATATCGTCTAGATAATTTTCGCAAGATGCCAAAGTCAATCCTAAAGCCAATAGGCACACTGCCTTTTTATATATATTTTTCATCGTCTAGTCTTTAAAAATTAAAAGTTAACATTTACACCAAAAACAAAACTCGGAGATTGGAAACCATTCAATAGGAATTTGGCATCTCTGCTTTTTGCTGCAGTAAATACATTTTCGGCATTTAGATTAAAACGAACTCCATCTAATTTTACCCTCTTCATCAATTCTTTTGGCATTTGATAAGCCAATGAAACGTTGCTCAATCTAATATTTGAAGCGTCTAAAATGTTAATGTCTGCGTATGAATAAATAGTACGTGAATCTGAACTAAAATCGGATTCATATTCATAAACTACTCTCGGAACATTTGTAAAAGCTTCGTCTCCTGGCTGCTGCCAACGATCTCTAATATGATTATTTACTACCGTAATATCTGTTACATAACCACCCATTGCGCTATTATAATTATTGCTTAGCATTGGCAAGTAGCTATTTCTAATTTTATGTCCTAACTCGTAAATGAAAAGTGCTGAGAGCGAGAAATTTTTGTAATTAGCTGAAGTATGGAATGATCCGCTGTGAGTTGGTACTGTTGAACCATAATCTTTAATAGCATCAAGTTGCCCCGGATTGTATTTTACTGCTGTTCCGTTTGCATCATAAACCTGTGGCAATCCTGCGTTGTTCAGTCCTGCCCATTGGTAACCATAAATAGAGTTAAAATTTGTCCCAACTCTCGGAAAAAATTGTGGTTGATCTAACTGTAAATAATAAACTGGTGCTTTTACATTTATAAAATCTACTTTATTTTTATTATTAGCATACAAAATAGCAGCATCCCATGAGAATGAAGGTGTTTTTATGATTGTTCCTCTCAAAGTTACCTCGATTCCTTTATTTGTCATTCCTCCATTGTTGATGGTATAAGTAGAATAGCCCCATCCTTCTGTTGGAATTCCTTGGCTGCTTGCTAATAAATCTTCTCCTTTTTTGTTATAAAAGTCAAAGCTTCCGCTTAGTCTGCTTTTGAATAATGAAAAATCCAAACCAATGTTGGTCGTCGTTGTTTTTTCCCAAGATAATTCTGGATTTGGTCTTGATCTTACGGTTCCCTGAGTTCCTCCAACATTCGAATTTGAATTGTAATAAGCTGTTAAATAAGGAGCTGTATCTTTGGCAATATTTCCTAAAATACCATAAGAAGCACGTACTTTAAGCGCGTCTACCCATGAAACTTTAAAGAAAGATTCTTTATCAATATTCCACCCTGCTCCAGCAGACCAAGTTGGTTTATTTTGATATTTACTGTCTGTTCCCCAAAGATTAGAACGGTCCATACGTATACTTCCAGAAACAGTATATCTTCCATCATACGTATATCCCCCTGTTGAGTAGAGAGATACAAAACGGTTTAGCATTTCTTTTTCTAATGAAAAATCGTCTTGAATCATGTAGCCTCCAAAAACTCCTCCGTATACTTTAAGTAAATCTGCCTGATTTATTGGAGCAAAACCTAAAGTTTGAGCATCATAACCGTAACGTGTATTATTGCTAAATTCTAATTTTGTATGACGAATTTCCATACCGGCAATGGCAGAAAAATCATGTTTTTCATTAAACGTCTGATTGAAATTCAACTGCTGACGGAAATTGTAAGCGTTTGTAAACTGATTGGTTTCTTTTATAATATCGCCATAAGGAAGATTGTAAACCGCTTTATTGTTTACAATAGTAACCAATTCGTTTACTCTCTTTCTTGTGTAATAAGAATCTTTGCCAAAAAGCTGTTCTGCACGATCTGAACCATATTCGTATTGGAACATCGCATTGTATGTAAAGGCTTTGCTGAATTTCACATTAAACTTTGCGTAAGTTCTGTTTAGGAAATTTTTGTTTTCAATAAGGTTTCTTCCAAATTCATCCATTGGCGTAATGTCCATATTGTACAAACCGTAATTCTGCATAGACTGAAGCGTAAAATTATTGTAGCGAGATGCAGCAGTCGAAACAAAATTAGTTCCGTCGTTATTTACCAATTGATTGTACGGCTGAAATTTAAATCCGGGAGCTGATGCAAAATAACTTTGTGTATCGCCAGTTCCGTAGTTTAAATAAGTTCCTAAATCTAGTGACAGCCAGTTATTAATTTGAGTAGAATTCTTCAAATTAATTCCCACAGACTGATTCTCAGAGTACATATCTTCTAACTGATTGTCTTTGTAAGTGATCGATGCATTAAAAGTATTGTTTTCTGTAGCTTTACCTAAACTAAGATTGTGCTGCATAAAATACTGATCGCGTTTAGCATATTTTGCAATATCATCATAATACTTATATCCTTGTGCGCCAAGTGTGTTCAATCGATTATTCATTTCTGCCATAGAAATTTTGCCTGCATAACCATTCAATAAAGTATTCATTCCTAAACTTGTAAATGCAGCATTATTCAATAATGATTGCGCATAAGTTCCAGCATTTGCACCTTGTAAATTTGGGTTTCCTGCCGCCCAACCTTTTTCTAAACCAATAATATCAGCTGAATCCGTTAGGTTTCCAGTATAATTTCTATAAGGCGTAACGGTTAAATTGCTTGAAAAAGAAATATTTGTTTTTCCAGCTTTTGCTTTTTTGGTTGTAATAACTACAACTCCATTTGCTGCACGAGAACCATAAATAGAAGCCGCCGCTGCATCTTTTAAAACTGTAATTGTTTCAATATCTTCTAAATTCAGATTCGGTACATTTTCTTCTATAGTCGCATAAGGCGTCAGTTTTGTACTTTCTACAGGAAATCCATCAATAACGTATAGAGGATAAACTACACCTCTCATAGTTGTAGTACCACGAATTTTACCATCCTGATATCCAACAATACGTCCTTCCAAAATTTTATCCATACTGCTCAAACGCTGTTCCTGAAACTCTTTTGCTTTCAGATTGGAGAAAGAACCTGTTATTTTTTCAGCCGAAATATTCTGATACCCAGTTGTTAAAACCAAACCTTCTAATTGCTGTACATCTTCTTTTAAAACAACATTGATAACACTTCTTCCTTCAACTTTTATTTCCTGTCTTACATATCCTAAATAAGAATAAGCCAGAGTCGTTTCGCCGCTTACCGCAATAATCTGATATTCTCCATTAAAATCGGTATTTACACCTCTTCCAGAGCCATTATCCGCAACTGCTGCACCAACTAATGGCATTCCTTTTTCATCTGTAACCCTACCTTTTACGATAAAATCAGCCACTCCCTTTTTTGTTTCAGTCGATTTTTCGGCAGCTATTTTTTTCGGCGTCAGAATAATATGGTTTCCTGATACTTTAAAATCGGTACTAGAATTATTAAAAATTTTGTTTAAAATAACTTCGATTGAAGTTTCGTATGCATTTACGTCGATTACTCTGTTTAAATCTACAGATCTTACATTGTAAACAAATCTGTAATCTGTAGTATATTCAAGCCTTTCAATCACTTTGGCAACAGTCATATTGCTGGCATTAAAAGAAATCTTGTTTTTTTGAGAATAAGTGGTTCCGGCGTGCATTACTGTTAAGGCAGTCAGCAGAAATAATGTGGTCAATTTCATTTTCAAATCAAATTTCAAAAAAGGCTTATCAAACCTGATTCTGTTCAAGAGTTTTTTCATACTTTTAAAATGTTTTTTTAATGTTGGTTGGTTAATTAACTGACCGCATATACTCTACCGGAAAATGTTGGCGCATTTTCCGGTTTTTTTATAACGATCCTTTTCATTTTGGATTTTTGTTACATAGGCTTTTTTTTAATTGTTAATTATGAATTGTTAATTGATAATTTATTTTATAGTAATCCTGTCTCGGTCAATATCATAATCAATCTTATAGCTGTCGCTGAAATATTTTAGAACAACTTCGATTGGTTCATTGTCAAAACGGGCGTTAAAAATTTCTTTTCCGAGAGTTTTATTTCTGTTAATAAACGTTACGTTGTATTGGCGTTCCAGTTTTTTGATAATATCATCAAAAGAAGCATTTTTAAAAACCAGACTTCCTTTTACCCAAGCCGTATAATATTCTGTATTAACTTGTTCTATGGCAATTTTTGATTGCCCTTTTAGATTCGAACCTTTGTCTCCCGGTTTCAAATACACCTGATCTTCTTTTGTTTTCTGATCTTTATAAAGCGAAACTTTTCCTTCAACCAAAACAACATCGGTACTTACATTTTCGCTATACGTGTCTACGTTGAATTTTGTTCCCAAAACTTCAACATTCATATTCTGTGTATTCACATTAAATGGATGTGCTTTGTCTTTCTCTACTTCAAAAAAAGCTTCTCCTAAAAGGTACACTTGACGATTCTGATTTTTACCAAACTGCACAGGATATCTCAATGAGGTTCCTGCATTTAAATGCACAAGCGTTCCGTCAGACAATTGTACTTCAAACTTTTTTCCGTACGGAATCCTGATGGTATTGTAAACCAGCGCGCCATCAGAATACGCTTTTGTATAAACCAATTTGCCTTTTTCCTGTCTTCCAATTACATTTCCGTATTTATCGGTTATGTTTCTGGCATCGTTTGCATTAAGATTCTGCGATTCGTTTCCGAGCTGCAATACAATTTCATCTTCTCTCGGAATAATAATATTTGATTTTGAATGAGAATTGTTTGAATTTTTATAGAAATAAAAACCTCCCAAAGCCACAATCAAAATCGCAGCATATTTGTAATACGATGAAAATCTACGTTTATAAAAAACATTATTTTCGTTCTTGATTCGCTCCGAAAGTTTTTTTCTAACCTCAGTAGAATCAAAAGTGTTCAAAGCAGTATCAATTGCATAATTGGTTTTTACAAAATCCTTAAATGCAATTTGATTCTCTTCTTCTTTTAACCACTCCGTAAGCTGCTCAATCTCTTCTTGAGAAGCCTGATTTGTGATAAATTTAACAATTAGTCTCTCTGACTTTTTTGCTGTCATTTTAGTCGTTTTTAATATTATTACGAAGCCAAAAAACAAAACCCTAACAATTTGATAAAGTTTTTTTCATTTTGCTGAATTTTTTATTTTTCACAAGTCTTTTCTTTCAATAAAACTCGACTAATTTGGTAGAAATTATAAAACAAAAGATTTATATTTGCATTTTATTCCTTTTTTATTTGTAATAAATTTCGAATAGAAAAGAAAAAAAGAAGTCGATTTGAGCAATTTCAGTTCACTTTTTACCCAAAAAAACTATTAATTTATATATTTGTTTTTATGAAGATTGATGATTACAGCGATAATACCATTCTAATTGAATCTCTCAGAAATGGAGATGAAAGCGCTTACACGTATCTTATCGACACCTATCATCATAAACTTTGTGTGTATGCCAACAGCTTGGTAAAAAATGTTTACAGCGCCGAAGATATTGTGCAGAACGTTTTTATAAAAGTGTGGGAACAACGCACAAGATTAAAAGCAGATCATTCTCTAAAAAGTTTTCTTTATAAATTGACTTATAATGAGTTTATCGATTTATATCGAAAAAACCAGTCTTTGTTTTCTTTAGAAAAGTCCTATTATGATGCCTTAAACGGAATTGTTCAGGAAGAAGATTCTGAAGATTTTAAAAGAGTTTTGAATGCTGTAAATAAAGAAATTCAGAACCTTCCTCCAAAATGTAAAGAGGTTTTTATTTTAAGTAAAAAAGAAGGTTTAACCAATATCGAAATTGCAGAACATCTTGACGTTTCAATAAAAACCGTTGAAGCTCAGATTACAAAAGCATTTTCTATCCTGCGTTCTTCTTTGGAAGAAAAGATAAAAAGTGTTTTATTTCTTCTGTTTTCTGCTAAAAAAAAATTCAGACTAAATAATTTAATCTGAATTTTCTTTTTATTGTTTTAAAGTTGAAATTGATTGCAAATCTTTTATTTATGATACGTATTTCATTTCTTCTTCAAAAAACGCTACAACAGGCGTTTTCATATCGTGATAAAAAAGCACTTTCCAATTTTCATCTTTTGCCTGCTGTTCCCATTTTTTACGAGATTGCATAGCGCGTTTTCCGTCAAAATCAGTTTTGTAGGCAACGTGCATGGACCAATATATTTTTTGCGGCAAATCGTCGGCTCCATAAAAAACAATTTCATCATCGGCTTTAATCCAAAAAACTTGATGAAATTGGGTATGCCCAGCCGAAACTTCATAGAAAATTTCATCGGTTATATTTCCACTATCAGAATTCAGCAATTCTACATTAGGAAGTTTTTTCAGCTCATTTAATATTTCAAATACATAAGATGGATTATTGATTTGTTCTAGAGCAAAATCAATTTCTCTTTCTTGAATATAAATTGTCGCGTTTGGAAAATTTTGAACCAGATCTCCGTTTTCAAAATAACCAATTCCTTCAATATGATCTTTATGCAAATGTGAAACCAAAACTTTTGTTATCTGCTGAGGTTCAATATTGTTCTTTCTTAAAATTTCATAAATAAACGGAACGCCATTATTGACAAATCCTAAACCGAAGTCTAATAAAATAACGTCATTGTTGGTGATAACAACAAAGGGCTGGATTGCCATTTTTAAACCTGGAGTCGTTGATTCAGCTGTTAAAAGCTGAAATTCTTTTTGAGAATTGGCAACATAATTTCCTTCTTGTAAAGCTATAATTTCCATTTTGTTTTGCTTTAATTTTGCAACACGACAAAGTTCTAAAGAATTTCTATATTTGTAAAACCTTATTTTTCGATAAAATCAATCGATAAAACCGATTTAGAAATGGAACTTCGTCAGCTAAAATATTTTCTAAAAGCAAAAGAATTACTGAATTTTACCGAAGCTGCTTCGGCGCTTTACATCAGTCAAAGTACATTATCGCAGCAAATTAAACAGCTGGAAGATGAACTTCAAGTTCCGCTTTTTAACCGAATTGGAAAAAGAATTACGCTTACTGAAGCTGGAGATTTGTTTGCCGTTTATGCGCAACAATCTATCAACAAAGCTTCTGACGGATTGGAATTATTAAAAGATTTGAATAATCTGGAAACTGGAAAAGTGGCAATTGGCGTAACGTATGCCTTACGTCATGTGGTCACAAAAGCATTGATTTTGTTTAGTTCTCAATACCCTAAAATTCAATTCGAAATTGTGTTTGGAACCTCGCAGGAACTCATTCAAAAACTAAATCATTTTCAACTCGATGTTATTCTGACTTTTGAAGAAATTGCTTCAGAAGCGCACTTTAAATATCTCGAATTATTTACTTCCCCAATGGCTTTGGTTACGGCATCTGAAACGCCGTTGACCAACAAAAAAAGCATTTCTTTAGATGAGGTAAGTTCGTTGCCACTTGCACTTCCGTCGAGTGGTTTTAGTACGACGCAATTTATCAATAAAGCTTTTGAAAAAAGTAATTTACACCCAAATGTTACCATTGAAATAAACGATATTCCGACTCTACTTGAATTGATTAAAACGGGAAAATGGCATACGATTTTAACCAAAACTACCATTGAAAATGAGGAAGATTTACATGCGATTCCGATAAGCGGTAAAAATATGACACGAACAGCAATGCTTATTTCTTTGAAAGAAGTGTATGAGAAAAAAGCGGTTGTCGCGTTTTTGAAAATGCTAATGGAAAATGTAACTACATAGAATATTAAAGTTTTTTACGTGAATATTCAGTAAAAAAAAGCTCTTTTCTGAACGAAAA
Source organism: Flavobacterium nitrogenifigens (assembly GCF_003254565.1). Classification (GTDB taxonomy): domain Bacteria; phylum Bacteroidota; class Bacteroidia; order Flavobacteriales; family Flavobacteriaceae; genus Flavobacterium; species Flavobacterium nitrogenifigens. Next base: position 738 of record NZ_QJRI01000161.1, on the reverse strand, counting down.
GAGCCTGCAAATTGTGTGGTTTATTTTAGTCTAGAGATTCTTTTTTTTAGCATCTTCAACAAACTGTTTCAATCCGATATCAGTTAACGGAGATTTCTCCTTCGTCGAAATTATTTCTTTGCTTAAGTAAAGTTCTAGTGAGTTAAAAATGTGCATTTCGATTGATTTTACTCTTCAAAAAACCCTCAATAAAAAATACTCATTATTATTTTATCAAACTGACCTTTTATTCGTTTCGATTTTCAAAAAATAGCAACTAAACCTTAAATCTATTTTTTCAAATCTCAAGAAAAAAAAGCCATAATCTTCATACACATTTTTAGAATTTTATCTAAAAGAATATCAGAAAACAGTTTTTAAACTTTTTCTAGATTTGCCTCACTAAATATTTTGCAGAAACCCAACAGGCCTAGAAGAACTGTTGGGTTTTAGTTTTATTAAATATATTGATTGATGATATTTTCAAACAATTCTTGTTTGCCGCTTTGAAGATTTAATTCTCCATTTTCGTGTGCGATAGTATAAAGATCTTTCAAGTTTAATTTTCCATCGGCAAAATCTTTACCTTTTCCAGAATCGAATGAGCTATATCTTTCTTTTCTTAATTTCTCGTAAGGAGAAGAAGTAATGATTTTATCTGCAGTCAATAATGCTCTTGCAAAAGTGTCAGCTCCGCCAATGTGCGCCAAGAAAACATCTTCTAAGTCTGTAGAGTTTCTTCTGATTTTAGCATCAAAG
>NZ_QJRI01000148.1 GCF_003254565.1 Flavobacterium nitrogenifigens | reverse complement strand
AGAACAAGTGTCCCTACAAGACACATTGCAAAACATGATCCTCTATTTTTCTACCGATCAGATATTTCTAACAGAATATTATTTATTGCTCTAGATAAAGTAATTTAAATCATTTTAGAGTAATAATTCATAATTTAATCTTTAATTCCTTTTATCCAATCTTTAAATCGGTTTACTTGTTCAGCAATAAAAGATTCATGTTCTTCTTTATCTTCTTCAATTGGCGGCAAAACATGCTCAAAATAAGTGCCTCTAAGAACTTTATGCAGAATGCCTTCGCCCAAAAATGCTTTTCCGTCATTCAATGTTCTAACCGCTTTCAGTAAATGTCGAATATCATATTGTAGCGGATTAATATCTGGAACCTGTTTGTTCAAATTCAATAATTTGTAAACCGCAATTCTAGCCGTTCTAATAGAACTTTCCATTGTAAATACCACATCGTTATTCGTTTCTACAAATTGTCCAATTAAACCAAGATTTTTGCATCCTTCAGGAACAACTCTAGGACGGTCACCTTTTGCTCTTGGCATAAACATCGATGTGATGTAAGGCATAAAAGCAGTTTTAACAATTGTGTTTTCTATGATATTATCTAGTTTGTCTAAAATACCCAAATGGAAAGATAATTCAGTAAGAATTTCATCTCCCGTACATTCAGGCATTACTTTTTTAATGTAATTTCCAGGTTTGTCCATAAACAAGGCGTAAACCCAAAGTACTAAAATATCATCTGGCTGATCTGGAAAATGAGGCTGTCTGTTGCAGGTAAAACTCATTAGCCAATTAGAATCGGTAATGGTAATAATTCCTCCAGTAACTGTTTTTCCAGAGTACGGATCGTTTACCGAATATTCTTTTAGTTTCTCTACTAAAGCAGATGGTCTACAAGTAAGCGTAACCGATTCCCAAGATGATTTTTCGATATTAGAACAGAATTTTTCTGGTTTACCAAAAATAGGAGATTTGGCTGAGAGATTTTTCCATAACATCCATCCTGCACTTTTTCCGCTTGTTGAGTTGTCAATTTTAATAATTGGAGCCGTTTTATTATCTCCATAAAAAGTATCTTCGGTCATAGAACCAGTGGTCACAATTACAAAATCGTCTTTACTGATGGGATGTCTGGTTTCTTTTCCTTCGCGTTCAGTAATAATTCCTTCTACAATCTTACCTTCAGTATTGCTTTGAATTACTAAATCTTTGATTAAAGTGTGGAATTTTATGTTTACACCTTTTTCTTCAAGGAATTTTCGAAGTGGTGTAATAAAAGTATCGTACTGATTGTATTTCGGAAAAACTAAAGAAGAAAGATCGTTTAATCCGTCAATGGCATGCAGAAAGCGATGCATATATAATTTAAGCTCTAGTAAACTGTGCCAATTTTCGAAAGCAAACATAGTGCGCCAAAAGGTCCAGAAGTTACTTTCTAAAAATGTTTCGCTGAAATAATCTTCTATGGTCAAATCATCCAATTCGTCTTTTCTTTTTAATAGAAGTTTTACAATTGCAAGCTGATCTTTCTTATTTAAGCCAAATTTGCTAAAGTCTTTAATTTCTCCGTTTTTATGAATTAGCCTTGCTTTAGAATAATTAGAATCATTATCGTTGATTAATCGATATTCGTCTAAAACAGTGTAGGGAGGTGGCATTTCAAGAGCTGGAATATCTTGAAATATATCCCAAAGGTTTTCGTATGTCATATCCATTTCTCGACCGCCACGTATGATATATCCATCTTTCGGATTTCCTGCGCCGTCAAGTGAACCGCCATCAATATGAAGCTGCTCTAGAAAAGTGATGTTTTTAGCTGGAATTCTTCCATCTCGAATGAAATAATAAGCAGCCGCCATTCCGGCAATACCGCTTCCAACAATATAGATATTACTGTTTTCATACGATTTGAACGGAATTCCAATATTACGTTGGTAATTCCCAATCTGATCCGAAAACGGCATTGATTTTTCGGGGGTGTTTAATTGAGTTTCTGTGCTCGAATCTGGCTCGTGATTAACATTTCCGTAGGTTGTAGAATTGTTTAGGACTTTGTCAAATTTTGATGTAATATTCTTCATTTTCAAAGCTTTAGAAGTTGATTCAACTAAAATAAGCCTAAAATTTGAAAGATAATTCTTTTATTTTTAAGAATAAATTCGTATAATTTACTGATTATTAACTAGATGTAAATTTAGTTTTATCGGAAAGTTTTTTTAGAAAGTAACTATTGAATTTCTTAATATTTAAAATTCCTATATGGTAGGCAACTATATTTATCATTTTCATTATCTAAATTATAACTGTCATACGGATTCATGCCATCATAAGAAGAATAAGGCGTATTATCCTCAGCCAGATTTAGTCCGCTTTCTATGATTTCGCAACAATCATCAGAGAAATGATCGCATTGATTTCTGTAATGATTATCTTGATCTTGTCCCGAAGTAAATTCTTGATCCATAGCTTCATTTTCATGAGCCGTATCAATATGATTGGGTTTGCTGCATTTGTAATCATTTAATCTTGCAGTTTTTCTGTTTTTGGTATCTGTTCTCATGGCTGCTATTTTAAATTAGTAAATGTTTCAAAATGATATATACAAATTTGGAAATTAGCTGCTTAAAAAAATTATAAGATTTGCTTTTAATCTTACATGATTTGTTTGCAGTGATATTTTAAGTTAAGTCGTATTTTGTAAAATTCAAGTATGATTCTGTAAAATAAAGACTTACGTATTTTGCAACTTTGTATAACTAATAATTTAAAAAATTATAACATTATGGAAACTTCAAGAAAAGATTCGAAATCTGGAATGAAAGATTCTGGAAAAACTCAAAAATCTATGAATGGTTCTAGAGGAAAAAGCACTACAACAAAATCAACAGATTCAAAAGGTAGAGCTGGTCATTAATTTTTTTAGTTTATTGAAAAGACTAAATAATAAAAGCGTGCTGTTTATATATAGACAGCACGCTTTTAAATTTTGTAAGAGTAAAGTTTATTTTAAAACCTCTTGAATTGTTTTTACAAATGTTTCAACAGGCTGAGCACCCGAAACAGCATATTTTCTGTCAAATACAAAGAAAGGAACGCCTTGAACACCAATTTCGCCTGCTTCTTTAATATCTGACTGAACTTCTTTTAAGAATAAAGTATCGCTTTCCAATACCTCTCTAATTTCTTTTTCTTCTAAGCCGGCTTGAACTCCTAGTTTAATTAAAGTAAGACCGTTATTTAAATCTTCCCCGTCTGTAAAATAAGCTTTAAAGAAGATTTCTTCCATTTGATCCCCGAAGCCTTTTGTTTTAGCCAATTGAATAACTCTGTGAGCATTCAAAGAATTAGAGATAACCGCTTTGTCAAAGTTATAATCCAGACCAACACTTTTAGCGCGTTCTGCGACACCTTTGTGCATTTCTTTAGATTGCTCAATTGACATGCCTTTTCTTTCTGCCAAGAACGTATAAACGTCCATATCAGGCTCCGACGTAATCGTTGGATCAAGCTGAAAGCTTTTCCATTCAATTTCAAACTGATTATTTGGAAAATCTGCTAATGCAGTTTCCAATTGTCTTTTTCCGATATAACAAAACGGACACATGATGTCCGACCAAATTTCTATTTTCATGTTACAAAGATACGGAAAATTGTTGTTTCAAGTTTTAGGTTTCAAGTTTCAGGTTGATATGCTTTGTGTTTTTCTAACCGCAAAGCTCGCAAAGGTTTTACGCAAAGGTCACAAAGTTTTGTTTTTTCCAAAGCCTTTTATAAAGGAGATAAGTTCACAAAGCTTTGTGTTCTTAGTATTCTAAAACAATCCTAAGCAAGAATCTTAGCGAACTTTGCGTAAAACCTTTGCGTACTTTGCGGTAAAAATTATACGCATAGTATATCAACCTGAAACCTGAAACTTGAAACTTGAAACCTCAAACAAAAACAACCTCAAATAAAAAACCGCAACTCTTTATGGGAATTGCGGTTTCTAGGTATAAAAAATGGTTGGTTAATAGCGATATCTTTTTTTTACAATGATAGATCTTTTATTTAAAACTAAAAAATATCCCTGTAACAGAAAGAAACTTTAATGTTAACTATTTAACATTACAGGCATTACCAACATAGTAACTGTTTCTCCCTCTTCTAAACCATCTACTGGCGTTAAAATACCAGCTCTATTTGGTAATGACATTTCAAGCATAATCATGTCAGATTGTAGGTTTGTTAGCATTTCAGTTAAGAAACGAGAGTTGAAACCAATTTGTAAATCATCTCCTTGATAATCACAAGTCAATCTTTCTTCAGCTTTGTTTGAGTAGTCAATATCTTCTGCAGAAACATTTAATTCTGCTCCAGCAATTTTCAAACGAATTTGGTGTGTAGTTTTGTTAGAGAAAATCGCAACACGTTTAACAGAACTTAAGAATAAAGAACGGTCAATCATTAATTTGTTAGGATTTTCTTTTGGAATTACCGCTTCGTAGTTCGGGTATTTTCCATCGATTAAACGACACATTAAGATATAATTGTCAAATGAGAAAGTCGCATTTGAATCGTTGTATTCGATTTTTACTTCAGCATCAGAAGTTCCTAAAATACTTTTTAAAATGTTTAATGGTTTTTTAGGCATAATAAAATCTGCAACTTGAGATGCTTTTACATCTGTACGAGCATATTTTACCAATTTATGAGCATCTGTAGCAACGAAAATTAATCCCTCTGGCGAAAACTGGAAGAATACTCCAGACATTACTGGACGTAAATCATCGTTTCCAGCAGCAAAAATAGTTTTGCTTACTGCGGTTGCCAAAACTTCTGCAGGAACAAGAGTTACAGATGGATCTTCAAGACTTACTGCTTTAGGGAATTCTTCTCCGGCAGCATAAGCCAATGCATATTTACCAGAATTTGAGCTAATCTCTACTGTGTTGTTATCTTCAACTGTAAAAGTTAACGGCTGTTCTGGGAACGTTTTTAAAATTTCAAGCAAAAGCTTAGCTGGAACAGCTACACTTCCTTTACTTGTAGAATCGATCGATAATGTAGCTGACATTGTCGTTTCAAGATCTGAAGCCGAAACGGTCAACTCATTGTTGTTTAGTTCAAATAAAAAGTTGTCTAAAATTGGCAACGTATTATTACTATTGATTACACTACCTAAAACTTGTAATTGTTTTAATAAGTACGAACTCGATACTATAAATTTCATCTGTTTTATTTTATTTTTTTGATGGATGCTTTAGCAAATAAAGGGCTAAATATACGGATTACAAATATATCTTAAACTATCCAAAGTATTACATTTTTTTATTAACATCTATTTGCTGTATTTTCTTTTTCTTACAAAGGTGAAAACTAGTCCGAAAACCAATAAAATTAGAATTGGAACTCCGATAGTTATGAATTGCGTAAAGGTATAGCTTTCATAAACTTTTTCTTTGTCTAATAAAGGCAGTTCAACATCTTTACTTCTAATGTTAATAAGTCCTGTATCATCAAGAAGATAATTGATACAATTCATGATGAAGTCTTTATTGTCGTATAATTGGCCAGTTCTTTGATCATAGCCTAATTCTACTGGCATCATGTTTTTGTCCAACTGATTTCTTGCAATATCCCCGTCAGCAATAACAATCATTTTGTTTGGTTTTCCTTGTGCTGTAAACGAATTGTCTTTGAAAGGCAGAATTCTATTTTCGAAAGCAGAATGAAATGAACCTTCCAATAAAACAGCAAGCGGTTTATTTCCTTTATTTAAATAGTCCTGCGGAGTTGTTTTCTCGGTAACCATGTTCAGATTTACTTCTACAGGAGAACCAATTGTTTTAGAATATTGAGAAGATTGTAATAATACGGTTTTCTTAATTCCATTTTTCAAAGTGTCAATCGGATTCGCAAAATCAAATTTAATTCCACCTAAATTCTTAACAATCGGATGCTGGCTCGTTGGATAAACCTGTGGAGCAAATTTCCAGATAAAATCCTGATATTGTGTGGCACTTCCTTGTTCGCCAGTTGCTAGTTTGATAGGGCTTCCTTGCTCATCTTTAATCAAATCAGGATTAATTCTGAATCCATATTTAAAGAACATATCGTTTAGATTTAAATCTCTTGGATATGCCAAAGTCGCACCCATATCATTGTATAAACTGTCCATATCGGCAGCCACTTGGTCAATTAGCCAAATGGTTTTTCCGCCGTTCATAATAAACTGATCCAATACTTCTTTTTCTTCATCAGAGAATTTTTCTGTTGGTTTAGAAATAATGGCTAAATCGTATTTTTTTAATGCATTTAAAGTTCCGTTTGGATCTTTTGCAACAGAATCTAAAGTGAAAGGTCCAATATAATAGCTCTCACGAATTTGCATCAACATTTTAGCAACGTGAATTTCGTTCAATTCGCCGTTTCCTTTTATGATGGCAACTTTTTTCTGCTTGTTTTTAGTAACTTTATTGATGGCGTCAGCAATAGAATATTCTAAATGCTGAATAGAACCAATTACTTTTTGTGTAGTAGAAGATCCCATTATATTTTTCAACAACGGAATATTAACCTCTTTGTTATTGTAGACTGCAACAGCCCAAGGAAAAACCATTGCTTGAGATTGTTTTCCTTTATCATCAACCGTAATATTTACAGGAGTCAATCCTTTCTGGAAAAGTGATTTTGTCAGTTCCTCGCTTTCATCTTCATTTTCTAACGGATCAACAAATTCGAAAACAATATTGCTGTTGTAAGCTTGAAATTCCTCTAATAGCTGTTTGGTTTCCTGCTGTAAACGTCTAAAATCTGCTGGAAGATCGCCAGCCATATAAATCTTTATAGAAAGCGGATTTTGAACCTGTTTTACAATTCCTAACGAAGTTGGCGATAAGGTATAACGTTTGTCTTTGGTTAAATCAAAACGATGAAAAAATAAGGTTCCGAAAACATTTAATACAACTAAAATAAAAATAGTGATGCCTAATGCCTTTAAATTATGTTTAGTAGATAGTTTCATTAGGCTTTAAAAGATTTTAATTGGTAAACAGTAAAAGACAAAAAAGCGATCGCAATGCTTAAAAAGTAAATAATATCTCGAGTGTCAATTACACCGCGGCTCATACTTTTAAAGTGATTTTGCATTCCTAAAACCGAAATGAAATTGTTTGAACCTGGAATTAATGTGGCTAGACCTTCAAAACCAAAATAAAAGAAAAAGCATAGGAAAACGGCAATAATAAAAGCCACAATCTGATTTTCTGAAAGGGTAGAAGTGAAGATTCCGATTGCTGAATAAGAAGCAATTAAAAACAATAATCCGAAATAAGAACCAATTGTGCTTCCCATGTCGATATTGCCTTCTGGCAAACCTAAATCTGAAATTACTTTTACATAAATTAAAGTTGGAATTATCGCTAGTATGATCAGTAAAAATGAACCAAAGAATTTACCATTTACTATTTCCCAGATTGATAAAGGTTTTGTCAAAAGTAATTCTAAAGTTCCTTGTTTTTTTTCATCAGAGAAACTTCTCATGGTTACGGCTGGAATTAAGAAAATTAAAATCCAAGGTGCTAGAGTAAAAAACGGAGTTAAATCGGCATAACCGGTATTTAGAATATTATAATCTCCTTCGAATACCCATAAAAATAGTCCGTTGCTGATTAAGAATATCGCAATGACCAAATAGCCAATTGGAGAACCGAAAAAGGATTTTATTTCTCGTAAAATTATAGACTTCATATATTTTGTTTCAAGTTTTTTTTAACCGCAAAGAACGCAAAGTTTTACGCAATGTTCGCAAAGTTTTTTACTTAAAGCTTTGCGAACTTAGCGTTTTATACAAAGTTTTTTAAGAAGAAAACTTGCGTTCTTTGCGGTTAAATATCATTTTAATTTAAGCTTACCAGTTTGTCAACACTCCAAGCTTCTGGTTTTGCATTGAATAGTTTTTTTGTAAAATCCCAAACGGTATTAAACAGTTCAGAGTTTCTGTAATTTTCTAAATCTTCTTCGGTTTCCCAGTAACTGTAAGTGAAAAAGATGCATTTGTCATTTTTGTCCTGATACAATTCTAAAAAACGATTTCCTTCTGCATTTCGTATTTTCTCTTTCACCGATTCAAAATTCTCTAGAAAATCGGGAATTTTTTCTTCGTGAAAACTCATTTTTACTATTCGAACAAACATGTTTGTAATTTAAGATTTTAGACTGTTGATTTTAGATTTTTTGAATTATCTAAAGCATTACAGGTGCGCAAAAATACCAAAATAGATTATTGTTTTAAATAAAAAATGAAATATTATAAATATCGATTTTTAGATTCTATTTTCACAGTATTTTTCAAACATAACCCGTGGTTTCAACCACGGGAAACGTTGAGTGATATGCGTTGTGTCCCCGTGGTTGAAACCACGGGCTATATTTCAAATTAAAAACAATAAAAAATCTGCTCATCCAGCAAAATCTGCGAGAGAATTAAACAAAAATCTGAATTCTAAAATCTAAAATTAATTTAGGAGAATTTAATCGTAATCACATCGCGATAATTCAATCCAAGCAAACTATTTGCAGAACCCACTTTAGAAGGGTTGCTTCTGAAAATGGCAATTTCAAGAAAACCAGCTTCATTAAAAATCGCTAATTTTTCTCCTTCATAAGTTTTAATCGGGTATTTGTCAGAAGTTGCAATTGCCGAATAATTAGGAAGAATCGTTTTGATGCTCTTTGGATTCATTACAATTTCATACGGACGTCCGCGCGAAATTTCTAAGAATTGTTTTTTAGAAATATTAGTTACAACGTTTCCAAAATGATCAATGTAAATGATGTTTCCTTTTATAGAATTTCCGTCATCAGCAACTAGAGCTTGCAGTTCGGTCGCTTCTTTAATAGATTGAATTTCTTTTCCAATTACATTTAGCAAACCGCCTTTTGATAAGTGAGAAGCGACCTGAATAAAGATATCCAAATCTGTAGCTTCAATCGGGAAACGATCATGAATGTTAATTGCCACAATCTTTTGTGGAACGATTTTCTGCGTAAGCATACTTAAGATTCCGTTATCGGCGCAAATAAAGTAGTGATCGTTCCATTGCATAGCAACATGTTGGTTCTCTTTATTGCGTTCAATATCAACACCAATAAGGTGAACAGTGCCTTTTGGGAAGCTCATATAAGCTGCGCCAATAATGTAACTTGCTTCGGCAGTATTAAAGGGATCAATGTCATGAGAAATGTCAACGATTTGAACCTCTGGATTTTCAGATAGTATTTTACCCTTCAGCGACCCCACAAAGTGATCTTTCAAGCCGTAGTCTGTAGTAAGGGTAATTATTGACATATTTTTGTTTATAACTATTGATAGTATTTAAATCTAATTTTCATTAAATTTGAGAAATGCAAAGCTAATAATAGTAAACACAAATTGAAAGAAAGAAAAGACAAATTGTGATTTTTAAAGTATTTGCAAGTTACAATATTCAAAAACACTAATTTAAGTTTTATGAGAATGAAATTGAAAGCTGAGTTTGATTATTGTGATAAATAAAAAAGACCCGACAACCACTAAATATTAAAAGGAATTTTTAATTTAAAACTACTTCATTTGAACGAAAGAATAATCGAGCTAGTAGATATTGCACCCAAAGAATTTTGGGGCGCGCAAGACAGCCATTTAGAAATAATTAAAAAGTATTACCCAAAGCTTAAAATCGTAGCGCGAGGGACAACTTTAAAAGCATTTGGCGAAAAAGAAGTTTTAGACGAATTCGAAAAAAGATTTCAAAGATTAATGCTTCACTTTACACGTTACAACAATATTGACGATAATGTAATTGAGCGTGTAATAATGAGTGATGGTCAGGACGAAAAGAGAGCTTACGATCATGACAAAATCTTAGTTCATGGTGTTGGCGGTAAGATTGTGAAGGCAATGACTCCAAATCAGCAATTGCTGGTTGATACTGTAAAAAAGAACGATATGGTTTTTGCAGTAGGTCCTGCCGGAACAGGAAAAACGTACACAGGAGTTGCAATGGCAGTAAAAATGCTAAAGGATAAGGAAGTAAAAAGAATCATTCTAACGCGTCCTGCAGTTGAAGCAGGTGAAAATCTTGGTTTCTTGCCTGGAGATATGAAGGAAAAACTTGATCCTTACATGCAACCGCTTTATGACGCATTACGCGATATGATTCCGAATGAAAAACTCGAAGATTATATCCTAAAAGGAATTATTCAAATTGCACCTTTGGCTTTCATGCGTGGACGAACTCTTGACAATGCTTTTGTAATTCTTGACGAGGCTCAGAATACGACTCACTCACAAATGAAAATGTTTTTGACCCGTATGGGAAAAAATGCCAAATTCATGATTACTGGTGATCCAGGTCAGGTCGATTTGCCACGAAGAACAATTTCTGGTCTTAAAGAAGCGCTTTTGGTTCTAAAAGACATTGAAGGCATCGGAATTATTTATCTGGATGATAAAGATATCGTGCGCCACAGATTGGTTAAAAAGGTAATCGATGCTTATAAACAAATTGAGAATCACGATTAATTATAAATTATAGTGAAATGTTAAATGTAAATCGTGAATTGTGTTTTAACATTTATTAATATTCGTTTTGTATGTTTTCTTTTGAAAAGTGCAAAACGAATATTTTTTTATTATCATTGAAGAAAGAATCATGCGATTAAAAAAGAATGGAAAGTAAAATTATTTTGATTGTTGGTCTACTTTTTTTTGCGGTTAGGTTTTATGCCCAAAAAAGAGAGGAAGATAAAACAGAAAGAAAAATAAATAAATTAACTGGAAAGGAAATTGTTCAAGAATTAAACAGATTGAATTTTTTCAATTTAACCGATAAAAATGATTTGAAAATTACAAGAAATGAATTTGAAAAATCTTATGATAAATTGAATTTCTTTGAAGGCCAAATGAGAGAAGATTTAAGTTTTACAGATAATAGATTTTATTTTATTGATTCTGAAACATTGTTTGAAGGAGAAGGATTAATTCAATATTTAGAAACCGTTCAAGTTTTATTTGATAAGATAAATTTAAAACTAGTAATATCTGAAGAATTTGAATCTCAAACGGAAAAACATTTACTGCATAAGATAAAATTAAATGGAAAAGAATATATCGCTTTTGATAATGATTTTGGAAATTACGATTGGACAATAGCGTATTTATATTTTGTAGAGATGCTAAATGATCAACTTAAAATACAAGGAAGTGATGAGCAATTTTATCCGATTAGCTCAGGTAACGATGGGAAAATTGTATTGCTTACGAGAGATCAATTTCATTTTGTTAAAAAGCATTATCCAAACGATAAAGAGCATCCAAAAGAAATTGCTGAGTGGAAAGAAGAATTTGGATACTAGATCTGATTTGAAAAAATGAAACAACTAGACTATTTCTACCTAAACCAAGAAGAACCCATAAAAGGAATATTTCTCGCATTAAAAGAAATCATATTAAAACAAGATCAAGACATTACCAATACTTTAAAATACGGAATGCCATTTTTCTCTTATAAAGGAAAAATGTTCTGCTATTTATGGATTCATAAAAAACTCAAACAACCTTATATCGGAATCGTTGAGGGAAAACATTTTGATGAGTCATTCCTTGTTCAAGAAAATCGTTCGAGAATGAAAATCATGATGTTCGATGTTAATGAAAATTTGCCTTTGAAACAAATTGAAGCAGTAATTCAGAAAGCCATAAATTTGTATAAAAATGGAATTGTTAAGATTTAATTGTTTAAAACGTATAATTTAACGGAATAGTTAAATAAATAATAAACTTACCTCAAATCTAGCTTTCAAAGCGTGTAATCTTTGGCTAAACGGTCTTAAAGCTTTAAATTTGCATTTCATCGAATTTGACAATTAATATGACAAAACTTAAAAATATAAAAGCGGTTGTAAGTGACCTTGACGGAACTTTGCTCAACCCACAACACCGAATTTCAGAATATACCAAATCAGTTTTTCAGGAACTTCATAATCAAGGTTACCTAATTGTGGTGGCTACAGGACGTCATCATCTTGATGCGTTGGCTATTATAGATACACTTGAAGTGCCAGTTTACCTTGTAAGTTCTAATGGAGGAAGAATCCATTCGCCAAATAAAGAAGAACTTTTTGCTTTTAATTTAGACAGCGATGTGGTTAAAGCGGCCTTAAATATAGAAATCGATCCAGATGTTACGGTTGTGTTATTCAAAGAAAATGTTTGGCAGACTAATAAATGGAATGAAAGATTAAATTCTTTTCAAGCCGATTTAAAATATCGTCCTGAATTGGTCGATTATAAAACAATTGAAGATTTTAAAGCGATCAAGATTTTTTTCTCTTGCGAGAGTCATGAAAAATTGGTAAAAGTAAGAGATGCTGTTTTAGCAAACTCTTCAGAACATTTGCATCACGCTTTTAGCTTGCCAACTTGCTTAGAATTTATGGACAAATCTGTAGACAAGGCAGTTGCAATTGAAAAAGTGTTAGAAAAAGAAGGCTTTACTTTGGATGAAGCTATTTCGTTTGGAGATGGTTTTAATGATTTACAAATGTTGTCTGCAACTGGAAAAGGTCTGATTATGGGAAATGCGCCTTCAATTTTAAAAGATGCTTTGCCAGATTTGGAGGTAATTAAAACAAATGCAGAAGATGGTGTTGCAAAATATATTGTGTCTAAAATTTTAGATAAAGAATTTGCAACAAGTTAATTAATAGTATTTTATGTTCAGATTGTTGCTGAATACTAAATAATAGTTATTTTTATAAGAGCTAATTCACAGAGAATTAGCTCTTATTTTTTTAACCTTAATTATTTTAACCATGAAAAAATTTCTACTTCAAGCTGAACGAAACTTGATTTCGGGAGCATTAGTTTTATTACCGCTTTTAGTTTTTTTTATTCTATTGGGAAAAGTCTGGAAGTTTTTTCAGAATTATGGAGAAAAATTTGCACACTTCCTGCGATTAGATTTGATATTAGGAAAATACGCTACCGATATTGTAGGCGGAATGATTTTGGTGGTTTTAATTTATTTGAGCGGTTTTTTGATGCGTTTGTCTATTTTAAAAAGATTTACCAATTGGGTAGACGAGAAGCTGATGATCTTTTTGCCAGGTTATGAAAAAAATAAAAAAGAAGCAGAAGAAAAACTTTTGAAAAGAAATCATGAGCCTAAACCCGTTACAGATTTGCCTATTTTATTTAAAAACGGAGATTTTTGGCAACCCGCACATTTAATTGAAGAAGATGAAAATGGCTCAGCTGTAATTTTTATTCCAAATGCGCCAGCTAAAGATCAAGGACAAATTTTAATCGTCAAATCGACCGATTTTAAAAAACTATCAGATACGACACTTGGTAGTCTTGACGCATCAATAAAATCTTTTGGTAAAGGAATTTTGAGTTTTAAATAATTCACTAAAATTGAAGTAATATTTTCTTTGTTTGCTCTGCCAAATAGTTTTAAATTTGCCTTCATAAAAAAACAACACAACTAGATAATGAGTAATACAATCACAACTACAAATTTTAATTTCCCGAACCAGAAATCAGTTTACCGCGGAAAAGTTAGAGAAGTTTACAATATTAACGACGAACTTTTAGTAATGGTGGCTACCGATAGACTTTCGGCTTTTGATGTAGTTTTGCCAAAAGGAATTCCGTACAAAGGACAAATCTTAAACCAGATTGCAACAAAATTTATGGAATTGACACAAGATATCGTTCCAAATTGGCTGATTGCTACTCCAGATCCAAACGTTGCTGTTGGACATTTATGTGATCCTTTTAAAGTAGAGATGGTTATTCGCGGTTATTTGTCTGGCCACGCAGCTCGCGAATATGCAGCTGGAAGAAAACAAATCTGTGGTGTAACTATGGCTGAAGGCTTAAAAGAAAACGATAAATTTCCTGAGCCAATTATTACGCCAACTACAAAAGCAGATAATGGTTCTCATGACGAAGACATTTCTCGTGAAGATATTTTGGCAAAAGGAATTGTTTCTGAAGAAGATTATTTGGTCTTAGAAAAATATACTAGAGCTTTGTTTCAAAGAGGAACTGAAATTGCAGCAAAACGCGGATTGATTTTAGTAGACACAAAATACGAGTTCGGTAAAACCAAAGATGGAGTTATTGTTCTAATAGACGAAATTCACACTCCAGATTCTTCTCGTTATTTCTATGCTGACGGTTATGCTGAAAGACAAGAAAAAGGTGAGGAACAAAAACAGTTATCTAAAGAATTTGTTCGTCGTTGGTTAATCGAAAATGGTTTCCAAGGAAAAGACGGGCAGCAGATTCCAAATATGACAGATGAATATATTGAATCAGTTTCTGAAAGATATATTGAATTATACGAAAATATTTTAGGAGAAAAATTTGTAAAAGCTGATATTGCCAATATTGATCAGCGTATTGAAAAAAATGTATTAGAATATCTTTCTTCAAAATAATAAACTTGAATTTAAACTAATTTAAAATTTATAATGAAAAATGCCCTGCTGTACGTCTTACAGTAGGGCATTTTCTTTTGATATAACTAATTAGCAATAGAAAATCTAACTTAAAATTTATAGAAAAACATGATTCAGTAGCTTTAATTGAGCATTTGAGTTATATTCTAGAAATTTTATCATTTTTTTTCATTTTTGATGCAACGTTTTGTGCATAGTGAGCGTCTAACAAGTAATCATCACAATCATTAATCATTAAACAAGCAATCAATCATGAAAAAAACAGTAATCGTTTTCGGAACGGCTTTGGCCGTATTTGCAAATTTTGCAACAGCTTCTAATTTTAAGTTAGAAAGTAAAAATCAAATTGAAATTCCTCTTGATTTAGCATCGCCTTTACATTTAGCGGTATGTAATGGAGATATTGAAACCGTAAAGAAAAGCATTGAATATGGTGCAGATGTAAACAAAATTGTGCGCAATATGACGCCTTTAATGCTTGCAGCTCGTTTTAACAATGTCGAAATCGTAAAACTTTTATTGGCAAATGGAGCTAAACCGTCAATAGAAAATAGTCATGGACTTAGAGCATTAGATTATGCACGATATGCCAAATCAACAGAGTCTGCAGAGATTTTGAAAGGGCTTAGGTAAAAAATTAAGAGCAAAAGAAAGAAATGAAAAGCATCATCTTATAGAAAGGATGATGCTTTTCTTTTTTTTCAAAAATGTGCAACCTAGTTCTTTCTTTAGTCGTCTAAAATAGAAATATTTCATCATCAATCATTAAAAAAAAACAATCATTATGAAGAAAGCAGTAATTATTTTAGGAGCAGTTTTCATTTTTACGTATGAGTCAGAAGCGTCAACTTACCAGTTAAGTATCAAAAATCAAAGAGAACATTTAATTTATTCAAATTCTCCTTTTCATCTAGCTATAAGCAAAGGTGATCTCGAAAGCGTAAAGATATTTATATCTTATGGTGCCGATGTCAACAAAATTGTCAATAATATGACACCTTTAATGGTAGCAGCAAGATTCAATCAAGTCGAAATTATCAAAATTTTACTCGAAAAAGGAGCAGATCTTTCAATTGAAAATGATAGAGGACTTACTGCCTTGCATTTTGCAGAGTTTGGAAAATCTACAGAAGCGATATCTATTTTAAAAGAAAAAAAGAATAGAAGCAGTAAAAAACGTAAATAAAAAAAATGCAACTCAAAATAATGGAGTTGCATTTTTCTTTTTAGAAATTTCTGAATTATTCCATTTTATCTTTTAAATTCTCTAGGCCTTTTTGTAAATCGTTTCCAATCATTTGATCCATTCGTAATAGGGGAAGCATAATATTTGTAGGATAGGGAATTACGCCGCTAATTCCCCATTTTACTTTTGTCTGGTTTTCAGAAATCGGTTCTGTAGACATAAACCCTACAGCAGTGTCCTCCATTGGCTTTTTAAAACGAAGTGCAAAATCTAAACGTCTGTTTTCTGTAATTTTTGTGATTTCCTGTTCACCAACGCCAACTTCTTTTACGTTACTTTCCCATGAAGAAACAGAACCAATCATGCCGTCAATTCCTCTATAACGAACTTTCATTTTTGGATCCATATTTGCCCATACGCTAAACTCATTTTGGTTTTTTAGGGAACGAACATATTTAAAAATGCTATCAGCTGGTTTGCTAATTGTAATTTCTCTTTCTACCGAATATTCTTTCGGCATAAAATAAGCTGCAATTAAAACAATTGAAATAAGTAAAATTAAAATAACTAAAATTCTTTTAATAAAAATCATGACTCTTGGATTTAAGGTCATTATTCTTTTGGTTGGTTTTATTGTGAAGTCCAGAATTATAAGGCTTTAGTAATAAAGTGTTATTGTTTTGATTTTTAATGATATAGTAAATTTAAAGAATTATTTTATGTGTTGGAAGAACATTGATTTTAAAAAGAGTAAAAAAAATAAGATTTATTGTAACATTTTTTCATTTCGGTAGTCTATTATAGTAAAATCAATAATTTGATAACGTTCAGGTTCTTTAATTAGCGTTTTATTAAGTAAATGTTAAGAATTGGTTAAAACATGGTACTTTGTAATACATAATACGATAAAATAATTTACCTTTACATCATCAAATTAAAATCATCATCAATCATTTAATAAACATCAATCATTATGAAAAAATCAGTTATTTATTTAGGACTAGCCCTAGTAACATTTGGAAATGTAGCAATGGCTTCAAACGAAATTTCAGCTATTAAAAAAACAGTTGAGCTTAAAAGTTATGTAGGAACTCCTTTAAATGTTGCTATTAGTAAAGGAGATCTTGAAACCGTTAAAAAATTTATTGAATACGGCGCGGATGTAAACCAATTATCTGAAGATTTTACTCCTTTGATGACGGCTGCACTTTACAATAAACACGAAATCATAAAAGTTTTATTGGCTAATGGAGCAAAACCTAATACTAAAAATGAAAAAGGTTATACAGCATTAAAATATGCACAAGGATCAAATGCTACGGAAGCAATTGCGCTTTTGAAAGATTTGAAATAACAGTTTAAAAGTTTTGAGTTAGTAAAAATGACCTTTCTGAGCAAAAGGTCATTTTTTTTGTTTTAAATAAATTTAGATTCAACAAAAAAGCATCATTACGAGAATGATGCTTCTTCTTTTTTTAAATCCCAACAAATTGATTTAAAACTAAATATTTTAATTGTTTTATTCTATTGGCACATGTTTTTTTCTGTTGAATATCCAGAATAAAATTGGAAATACTAAGAGAGTTAAAACAGTTGCTGTCATAAGCCCGCCGATAATTACAATAGCAAGCGGTTTCTGTGATTCTGATCCAATTCCTGTAGAAATTGCGGCAGGCATTAATCCGATTGAAGCCATTAAAGCTGTCATCACTACTGCTCTGGTTCTGGCTTTTACTCCTCTAAAAATAGATTCTTCGAGAGAATACTTCGCTTTCAGATTATGATGAAATTCGGATATTAGAATAACTCCATTTTGAATGCAAATTCCGAGAAGCGCTATAAATCCAACTCCGGCAGAAATTCCGAAATTCATTCCTGTGATATGCAGTGCAATAATACCTCCAATGATGGCAAAAGGGACATTGGCTAAAACAAGAAGTGAATCTTTAAAATTACCAAACAGAATAAATAACAGCACAAAAATTCCAATTAAACTTATTGGCACAACTTGCGCCAGACGTGCACTTGCACGAACTTGATTTTCAAATTCACCTGTCCATCCTGTCGTATAACCAGCAGGAAGTTTTAACTGATTTACTTTTTGCTGTGCTTCGGCAATTGTACTTCCTAAATCTCGATCACGCACTGAGAATTTTACTCCAATAAAACGTTTGGTATTATCTCTATATATAAAAGCTGGACCCGTAATAGTTTTAATATCGCAGATTTCTTTTAAAGGAATTTTGATTCCGCTGATGGTTGGAACTTTAATTTCTTCCAGATCTTTTTCATCTTTTCGGTATTCTTTAGAAAAACGAACACGAACATCAAATTTCTTTTCATCTTCATACTTTTCAGTTGCTGTTTTTCCTCCGAAAGCTAATTCTAAAACTGCTTGTGCATCGCTTAAAGTTACTCCATAAGCAGCCATTTTTTCACGATCTAGAATTACGCTTATTTCTGGCTGGCCAACATTTCTCAAAATTCCAACATCTTTTATACCTGGAATATTTTTAATTTGTGCTAAAACCTCATTAGCGAGCTGATCTAATTTATTTAAGTCATCACCATAAATTTTTACAGCATTTGAAGCTTTAAATCCTGCTACCGATTCTGCAACGTTATCAATTACAGGCTGAGAATAATTATATGTGATTCCCTGATGCACTTTAAGTTTATTATCCATTTCATTAATCAGATCATCCATAGAAATTTTACGTTTCCATTCTGCTTTTGGCAGTAAGTCAACTTGAAGCTGGATAAATCCAAAACCATTCGGGTCAGTTCCATCGTTGCTTCGCCCGGTTTGAGATAAAACTTTTTTAACTTCAGGAAAACTTTCTAAGTCTTTTCTAATCATTGATGCTGTTTTCACACTTTCAGGTAGCGAAGTACTCATTGGTAATTCTGCAGTAACCCATAAAGCTCCTTCGTTTAATTGTGGTAAAAATTCTGTTCCTAAGAATCCAGCTGAAAAGAAAACAGCGGCCAGTAATCCCGTAGACGCAATTAATGTTTGTATTTTATGTTTAAATGTCCATTTAAAACCTTTACTGACAATTCGATCCCAAAAATTCACAAACGGATTATGTTTTTCTTTTACATTTTTATTTAATAAAATATGAGAAAGAACCGGAACCAAAGTCAAGGTAAAAATAAGTGCTCCTAATAAGGCAAAACCTAATGTAAAGGCTAGGGGAGAGAACATTTTTCCTTCTACTTTCTGGAAAGAGAAAATAGGTAGTAAAGCCGTAATAATAATCAGTTTGGAGAAGAAAATAGCTTTACCCATTTCTGTTCCTGTCTTCTTAATCAGACTTCCTTTAGCAATTTTATTAAACTTCTCCATTCCCAGCTGATGCGCTCGATGGTCTAAAACCACAAACAGACCTTCAACCATTACGACGGCTCCATCTATAATAATTCCAAAATCGACCGCACCTAAACTTAATAAGTTGGCGCTCATTCCCATCATTTTAAGACATAAGAATGCAAATAATAAAGAAAGCGGAATAACAATGGAAACTGTAAAAGTAGTCCTCCAGTCGGCCATAAAAAGAAATACGACAACAGTAACCAGAATAATACCTTCAAATAAATTGTGCATTACGGTTTCGGTTGTGAAATTCATCAAATTATCACGATCGTAAAATGTTTCAATTTTAATGTCTTTTGGCAAAACATTATCATTAAGATCTTTGATTTTGGCTTTTATTAAAGCAAGCGTTTCCTGCGGATTTTCGCCTTTTCGCATTACCACAATTCCTTCAACGGCGTCGTCATTATTTCCAATACCTGTTTGACCTACTCTAGGCATCGAGCTTTCGTAAACATCAGCTAAATTTTTAACTAAAATTGGATTTCCTCCAGCATCATCAACAATAATATTTCCAATATCTTCTTTCGACTTTAACAAACCAACTCCACGTACAACAAATGCTTGTCCGTTTTTCTCAATAACGTCACCACCAACGTTTAAGTTGCCAGCATTTACAGCATTATAAACTTGCAAAGGTGTAATGTTGTATTTAGCCAATTTGATTGGATCAACTCCAACTTCATAAGTTTTAGTTTGACCTCCAAAAACGTTTAAATCGGCAACACCAGGAAGAGAACGCAATTGTTTATCGATAACCCAGTTTTGGTAAGTCAATAATTCTCTACTGTCTCTGCTGTCACTTTTTACAATATATCTAAAAATTTCACCCGTTGGACCGTATGGTGGCTGTACGTCTGGCTCAACATCATCCGGGAGAGAAACATTTTTAAGTAAATTGTTTACTTGAAAACGGGCAAATGTATCGTCAACTCCATCGTCAAAAATAATTTTAATTACAGAGAGACCAAACATGGTAATACTTCTAACGCTTGTTTTTTTCTGAACGGAGTTCATCGAAATCTCGATCGGAGAAGTCACAAAACGTTCTACTTCTTCGGCACTTTTTCCGTTCCATTGCGTAATGATAATAATCTGAGTATTGGTAACGTCTGGAAAAGCATCAATAGGCATATTTTTGAATGAAATGAATCCAGCAACAGCCAATAATCCAACCCAAAAGAAGGTAAATGCTTTATTCTTTAGCGAAAAAGCAATAATATTTTTTATGAATTTGTTCATGTCTTAATTATTTAAAGCACCATAAATAAATAGCTGATTGTTGGTGATTACTTTTTCATTTTCTTTTAAACCACTTGAAAGGTAGGTAGTGTCTCCAACCACTCTATAAACTTCTACTTGTCTGGTTTCAATGTTATTTCGGTCTTTAAATACCACGACAAAGTTTTTGCTTTTATCAAAAACGATAGCTTTACTAGGCACGGCTATCATAGATTGATTTTCATTAAAAGACAGTTTTATATTGGCGTTCATGTCAGGCTTAAGCATATAATCTGGATTGTTTAGCTTAATTCTAGCCTGCATTGCTTTCGTTTCTGGATCAATTACATTGTAGATTTTATCTACTTTTCCGTAAAACGCTTTGTCAGGATAACTCAAAGTGGTTACTGTAGCACTCGTTCCCAATTTTACTTTATTAATATCAATTTCATTAATATTAGCCATTGCCCAAACTTCGCTGATTTCTGCAATGTCAAATATGTTTTCAGAGCGGTCATTTCGCAAAAGCATATCTTGATTGATACTCTTCTGAATAATAAAACCACTTATTGGTGCTGTTACTTCATAAATTGAACCCGCTTTGATGTTGTAAATTTTATAGGTTTCCTGAATTTTGCTTAATTGAGACTGCGCTTTATTTACTTCAGATTTTGCCTGAAGAACATCGCTTTCAGAATTCAGTTTACCGTCAAATAATTCTTGCGCTACTTTTAAGTTGTTTTTAGCCACAAGCAAATCGCTTTTTGCATCAATAGATTGTTTTTCAAAATCAGCAACATCGGTACTTTTTATAGTAGCAAGAACTTGTCCTTTCTTAACATAATCACCAAGTTCGACATTTACTTTCATTACATTTCCACCAACCAACGGATAAACATCAATCATTTTATTGTTGTCAGCCGTGATTTTTCCGTAAAAGCTAAGTTCGTTTTTTAACGGTTGAGTTGTAGCTTCGGCTGTGGTAGTGCTTTTAAGCATAGTATCACTCAAAACAAAAGAGGTATTTGTCTCAGGATTTTCAACTTCTTTTTTGCAGCTCGTAAGAGATAAACCTGCTAGTGCAATTCCGATGAATAATATATGTTTCATTTCTGTAGTTTTTTAAAATAAATCTTTGTTGATGGTGCTATTTAGTTCTTCGCCTGCGATTACTACTTTTTTCTTTAATTCGTTTAACTGAATTATCGCCTGATTGTAGCTTTCCATAAAATCGGTAAATTCTAAAAGGCTTACGTTTCGTTTTTGAAAATTGGTAAGCATTCCATTATAAACCGCTTCAAAATCTGAATTTACGGTTGGTTTTATCACGCTGTAGTTTTGTCTAGATTCATCCCATTTTGTCCATGCCGATGTAATTTCTGTTTGCAGTTGCAGTTCAAAATTTTGCTTTTCAATTTTAGACTGTTCCAAAATGGTTTGGGCGTACTTAATATTTCCTTTATTTTTATTCCATAAAGGAAGCGGAATACCAATGCTTACATTGGCTTCTTTGTTGAAAGCTCCACTTCGCTGGTCATAATTGGCACCAAGAGTAAGATCTGGAACAGAAAGCGATTTTTGCCATTTTACATTTAATTCATTCGCATCAATTTCTTTTTGCTTGGCTAAATAATCTGGGCGATTTGCAATAGCTTGTTCTTCAAAGCTTTTAAGATCAAAATCGATTATTTTTAAGTATTTATTTGAGTCGTCTTTGCTTACAACTGGAATTACATTTTCAGTTTCATTTAAAAGCAATTTCAAATTAGCCTGTTCTTCGATATTGTTATTTATAACTTCTAGACGCTCATTTTTAAAATTCAGATATAACGACTGTAATCGAACAACATCTTTCAAAGGAATATTTCCTTTCTGAGCCTGAACAGAATAAGAGTTAATTAAGTTTTCGATGTGAGCCAATTGCTTGTCGGTGTTTTCAAGATTCTTAGTATTATAATACACCGTATAGAAGCTTTTACGCAATTGCAGTTTTAAGGTGCGTAAGACATCATTAAATTGTAGTTCTGCCAATTGGGTATTGGTTTGAGCTAACTTAACCTCGTTACGTTTTTTTCCTCCAAGATAAATAAGCTGTTCGATGCTAAATGCTTTTTGACCTTCTTTGCCAATATCAAAAAACTTTTCCCTTTCAGGATTATAAGCATTCAATTCGGCAGTTATCGTTGGATTATCCCAAATACGAGCCTGAATAGTGAGCGCTTTTGCGGCATCAATGTTATATTGGGATGCCAGTAAAAATAGGTTTTTTTTCAAAAATTGACTTTCGCAGTCTTGGAGAGTAAGTGATTTTTGTGCTATTGCAGCTTGATTTAAAAGTGCAAATAACAGCAATGCGAATAACTTTTTCATTGTATCATCTTTAAGTTGTACAAATATGCTATCAACAGGCTTTAAGAGAGCTTAAAATCTACCTTAAAAATAGCTTAAAATTGTTTACAAATTAAAAAATAACTGAAATAAATTCGTGTTAATATTTGGTATAGAGTAAGTTATGTTTGATTTGTGCAATATAAGTATGCGCTGCACAATTCTTAAACCAAGCCCAAAACCAGAAGTGCCTTTTGAGTTGTGGCCACGCATAAAAGGCTGAAAAAGGTTCTTTTGTTCTTCTTCGTTTAAAGTTTCTCCGGTATTGGATACAGAAACGATTAGATGATAATGATCGGTGCTTATTTTTACTTTTGCCTGTTTATTGTCTGAATAGACACAGGCATTTTTTAAAATATTGGTTAAAGCTATTTCTAAAAGATTTTTATTTCCTTTTATTTCTAAGGCAGTATCAAGATCTTCGCTTTCTTCCATTTCAAAAAGAATAACAAAATCGGGGAATGCTTTGTTTATTTTTTCGATCGAAGAAAATAGAATTTCATCTATTCTCTGCACTTCATGATGATCTGCTTTTCTGTTATCAATTTTTGAAAGGATAAGCAGAGAATTGATTAATTCACTTAAATGATTGACATCGGCCAAAATTGAGTTTAAAAAGGACTTGTTTTTTTGTTGAAGCTCTGGTTCAGCCATAGCATTTTCTATCTGAGAAGTCATTCTAGATAGTGGTGTTCTCAGTTCATGCGATGCGTGGGCAGTAAATTCTTTTTGTTTTTGATACGAAAGTTCGATACGATCCATCATGAAATTAAACTCATCCGCAATTAAATCAATTTCATTTTTAGTGCTTTTAGATTCAATTCTAGTATCGAGATTATTTTCGTTTATGTTTTTTATTTTCTGATGAAAAGCATGAAGCGGATTCATAGCCTTTCTAACCATAAATGAAGTTAACAGCCAGCAAACACAAGTAAAAAAGATGTATGATATAATTAAAGTATATCTCAAGAAAAGTAACTTTTTCTTGCCATAATCATCGGTGGCAGAAATTAAAGCATAAAAATCTTTGTCGTTCGTATCATAGAAAACGCCATAAACTTCATAATCGCCCTGTTGTTTAAAAAAAGTTTTATTCTTTTTAAGGTATTTTAAATCATCAACAGACCAATTGATTTTGGCATCATCAATACTGCTATAAATCAGTTTGTAATTAGAATCAAAAACCAAAGTCTTTTCATCATACAGTTTGTTGATAGAATTTTGGTCTATTATTTTTAAGAGCTGATTATCGACTTGTTTTACATTAACTAATAGCTTGATGTTCGATAGAGCTTTGATTTCTAATCGATCCCGAAACTCTTCTTTTCGATAATTGGAATATAAAATGAATATCACCGTAGATGCCAATCCAAAAAGGATGGTAAACAGTAAACTTACTAAAAGTGATATTCTATTTTTTAATGTCATTCCTGATCGCTTAAGTAATATCCGTAACCTACTTTAGTTCTGAGAAGTTTGACATCATGTTCTTTATCAATCTTTTTTCTTAAAAAATTAATGTAAACCTCAATAGTATTCTGATTGGTTTCTATATGATAATCCCAAAGTTTTTCTGCTATAAACTGTTTAGAAAGCACTTTTCCTTTGGCATGTGCCAAAATCAAAATCAATTTGAATTCTTTCGGAGTAAGCTTAATTTCTTCGCCTGCTCTAAAAACTTTCATATCTTCTTCAAAGATTTCTAAATCTTTAATGACGATTTTACTTTCTGTCTGTTGCGGAACTTCTTTTCTCCTTAATAAAGATTGGACTCTTGCATACAATTCATCAAAATGAAATGGTTTCACAAGATAGTCATCGGCACCATTATCAAAAGAAGATAACTTATCTTCAATTTCGCTAAAAGCAGTAAGCATTATGATTGGCGTCTTTTTGTCGATTTCACGAATCCCTTTACAAACGTCAATTCCGTTTATTCCAGGAACGTTGATATCAAGAATAATCAAATCATATTCGTACGGAAAGTACTTTTTAAGAAGCAAAGAACCATCATAATAAGGAACACACTCGAATTCTTTTGAAGTAAAGAATGCGGAAATTTCTTTTGATAAAGTAAAATCGTCTTCGAGCAGTAATATTTTCATATGAGGTTTTATAAGTTGCAAATCCGATTTAATAGCTCAAAT
Organism: Flavobacterium nitrogenifigens; assembly: GCF_003254565.1. GTDB lineage: Bacteria > Bacteroidota > Bacteroidia > Flavobacteriales > Flavobacteriaceae > Flavobacterium > Flavobacterium nitrogenifigens. Next base: position 2,071 of record NZ_QJRI01000148.1, on the reverse strand, counting down.
CGGATTTACATTAAAAGTATATTAGTTAAAATAAGAAAAAGTCTCGTTGTTCTCAATTTTCAACAAAGCTTCATAAATAAGCTGAATTACATTTTCAACATCATCTCTATGAACCATTTCTACAGTAGTGTGCATATATCGTAACGGGAGCGAAATTAATGCAGATGGCACACCTCCATTACTATAAGCAAAAGCATCAGTATCTGTACCCGTTGCACGCGAAGTAGCATGTCTCTGAAACGGAATTTTTTTCTCCTCAGCAGTATCAACAATCAAATCGCGCAATTTATTCTGAATAGCAGGAGAGTAGCCAATAACAGGACCTTTACCCATTTTAAGGTCGCCTTCAACCTTTTTATCAATCATTGGAGTAGTGGTGTCGTGAGTAACATCAGTCACAATAGCCACATTTGGTTTTATGCGATGCGCAATCATTTCAGCTCCTCGCAGACCAATTTCTTCTTGAACAGAATTTACAATATATAAACCAAATGGAAGTTTTTTGTTGTTTTCCTTTAATAATCGAGCAACTTCAGCAATCATGAAACCGCCCATTCTATTATCGATTGCACGACAAACAAACTTATTCTCGTTCAAAATCATAAATTCGTCTGGATATGTAATTACACATCCAACATGAACACCTAATGCTTCAACTTGCTCTTTGGTTTCACATCCTAAATCAATAAAAATATTACTTAATTTAGGAATCTCTTCCTTGTCACGCAAACGGGTATGAATAGCGGGCCATCCAAAAACACCTTTCACAATTCCGTTCTTAGTATGAATGTTTACTCTTTTAGAAGGAGCAATCTGATGATCAGAACCCCCATTTCGTATTACATATATTAAACCATCTTCTGTAATATAGTTTACATACCATGAAATTTCATCTGCATGTCCTTCAATTACAACTTTGTAAGGAGCATCTGGATTGATTACACCAACAGCCGTTCCGTAAGTGTCTGTAATAAAAGCATCTACATAAGGTTTTAAATAATTCATCCAAAGTTTTTGTCCCTCACTTTCGTAACCTGTTGGAGAAGCGTTATTTAGGTAGCTTTCTAAAAATGCTATTGAAGTATCATTTAAGATAGATTTCGTACTCATAAAAATATTTTTTTGCTAAAATATAAATTTGGTATCAGAGTTGTGTATAAATATATAATTTTACATTTAAATTATGATTCAATGAGACTAACCACCTTTTTATTTATACTCTTAGTTTGTTTTTCTTCCAAAGCCCAAGTTACTCCTAAGGAAAATGAACAAATGGGATACATATTAACAGAGAAAGATTCTATTCTCGCTGACACTATTCAATTGCCAGAAATAATTATTTCAAAAGGGCAAAAGATGAGTCCAGAAGAAATGAAACAATTTCAGATTCTTCAAAACAGAGTATATAAAGTATATCCTTATGCTAAACTTGCGGCAGAACGATTAACTGCATTGAATAACGGAATGGCGCGTTTAAAAACCAGCCGAGAGAAAAAGAAGTATTTTAAGATTGTAGAAGATTATTTAAACAACGAGTTTGAAGAAAGGCTTAAAAAACTCTCTAGGAAACAAGGGCAGATTTTAGTGAAATTGATTCATCGTCAGACAGGAATTACAACCTACGAGTTGATTAAAACTTTAAAAAGCGGATTCAAAGCCTTTGTTTCTAATACAACGGCCAATTTATTTGATATAAGTTTAAAAGAGGAGTATAAGCCATATGATGTAAACGAAGACTACTTGATAGAAACAATCTTGGTTCGAGCATTTGAATCTGGCCGATTGGTAAATCAGAAGCCAGCGAGTCCCGTAGATTATGAAGATCTATCAGAGAAGTGGCAACAAAAAGCAAAAGATTTAAATAAGAAGTAATTTTATATACATATATATTATAGTATAGCAACCCGACAGGTTTTAAAAACCTGTCGGGTTTGTTTTTGTATATATAAGGAGAAAGCCTCGATTGTTAGGCTGAGCGTAGCGAATCGCATCCAGTTTTGGGATCTGGAATTTGAAAGATTGGAATTTCAATGTTAATTAGGAGCTATTTCCCGCTATCCGCTTCAATCTT
>NZ_QJRI01000124.1 GCF_003254565.1 Flavobacterium nitrogenifigens | reverse complement strand
TATAAATAAATTTTTATATATTTATATACCTTAGTTTATAAATATATGGAAGTATATAAAGAGACTATTATGGATTATGATGCTATGTATTAAAGAGTAATGAGTTATGTACCTTTAACATATACATATAAACTCTTAGAGAAATTAAGTAATAAACGAAGCGAAGTGAAATATCTTATTAGCTTCAGGAAAAGAAATCAAAAGAGATTCTATGATTAATGTGAATGAAAGTAGATAAGCCTAATAAGTAAAATGGTAATAAAACTGTTTGAATACTAAGGGGAACCTTCCTCTAAGGCTAAATATAATACATAAGCGACAGAGTACAGTACCGTGAGGGAAACATATGAAGTGGTAGTTTTATAAGCAGCTCAAGCAAAAAAGTAAGAGCGTACCTTTTGCATAATGGGTCACCAAGTTAACATTAGATGCAAGCATCACCAAATGCATAATTAAACTGATCATAAATTAATGAGTAGTGTCTAAAGTTAGACCCGAAGCCTGGTGATCTTACCACAATCAGGACTATAAAGGTCCGAACGGGTTATCGTTGCATTGATATCCGAAGAATTGTGGTAAGCAAGTGAAAGACAAAGCTGACTAGGATAGCTGGTTTTCTGCGAAACCTATAAAAGTAGGCAATTTGATAACATCTTAGCAGGTACAGAACTTCATCTCAGGCAAGATGTGTATTATAGGAAGATTCCTAACACATTTTATTCTTGTACAGATCGGGGAATCGTGAAGATTTTACCGGTGAGATTGTAGACTCGGAATGGCAAAGATGAATATTTAATTATCGGACATAGAATGATAAGGTTGTATGTCAAAAGGGAAACAGCCCAGAACAAGAGTTAAGGTTCCAAAGTTATTGTTAAGTGAAATTAAGAAGGTTTTTATTTAAGTCGACAAGGGGATAGGCCTAGGAGCAGCCATAATTTAAAGATCTCGTAACAGAGCACTTGTTAAGTTTTAAGAGCATCGAAAATTTAACGGATCTAAATAATATACCGAAACCTTGTCCATATTTAAAAATAACTTAAAAAAAGAAAGCTTACTAGCTTTGTTATTTTT
>NZ_QJRI01000015.1 GCF_003254565.1 Flavobacterium nitrogenifigens | reverse complement strand
ATTACTAGTAATCGTGAATCACCATGTCACGGTGAATAATCCTCGGATTGGTACTAACCACTCGTCGCATGCTGAAAGGAGTGGGTGCAATAATTTTGCTTTACTGTTTTAAAATAACTAAAGTTAATAGATTTAGAAAAAGTTTAACGGTATTCTTCGTATGCGCTACTCTGATTAGTGTTAAGTCGAAATACGGTTCGTGTAGTGGAAGTTGCACGGGG
>NZ_QJRI01000156.1 GCF_003254565.1 Flavobacterium nitrogenifigens | reverse complement strand
ACCTGGCCGGCAAATGGCACTACCTATACAGCTTCTGGAAATTATACCTATTCTTCAGGATGCGACACCAAGACTTTAGCATTAACGATTACTAATTCTACAGGTTCTACGCAGACTGAAACCGCTTGCGATAGCTATACCTGGCCGGTAAATGGCATTACCTATACAGCTTCTGGAAATTATACTTATTCTTCGGGCTGCGACACCAAGACTTTAGCATTAACGATCACTAATTCTACAAGTTCTACGCAAACTGAAACCGCTTGCGATAGCTATACCTGGCCGGTAAATGGCACTACCTATACAGCTTCTGGAAATTATACCTATTCTTCGGGATGCGACACTAAAACTTTAGTATTAAGTATTAACAATTCTTCTGCAATTCTGAAAACAGTAACATTAAATTCTGGAATCTTAACATCGGATCATTCTGGAGCCATTTATCAATGGTATAAATGCCCTAACACACTATTGACAAATGAAACTAATCAATCATTAAAACCATCAATAGTTGGCGATTATAAAGTTGAAATTACCGTTGCAGGTTGTACAATTGTTTCTGATTGTATTTCTGTAAGTACTTTGGGGCTAGACGATTTCAAAATATCCGATTTTAAAATGTACCCTGTTCCAAGCAAGGGAATTTTAAATATTGTTACTAAATACAATGGAAATTACAACATAATTGATGCCTCTGGAAAAATTGTAAAATCAGTAAATCTAGATGCAGATATTCTAAATACAATTCACTTGGAAAATCTTACAGATGGTGTTTATTTAATTAAAAAAACAGATCGTAATTCATTTAAAGCTCAGAAATTTATTTTGAAAAAATAAGGTAATGTGCTAGATGTGTCGGTGCTAAATTACTCCATCTGCATTTGCGAAAAATCAATGAATTATATTAATATTGCATAAAATAAAAAAACAGCCTTCGGGCTGTTTTTTTATTTTATGATGTATTTAGGTAGTTTATCAGATTAGGTGTTTTACATATTAGCAATTTAACTGCCTGAAAGAGAATAAAAAATTGTAATTTTTGAATAGTAAAAGAGACGACCTTATGGTCGTCTCTTCTGTTTTTAATATTTTAAAAAGCCTTAAAAGGCTTTTGTTGTACCTTAGTGTATCAAATTAGGTCATGAAAATAAACTGTAATTTTTGCAATAGTAAATGCATAAAAAATGGATTTCAATCTAACGGAAATCAGCGTTATAAATGTTGTGTTTTTACCTGTAAATAGGGCAGGAATGTCACTTTGTTTGAAGGGGAGATTATTTTTCTTTTAAGTTTGTAGTTAGTTAGTTAGTTAGTTAGTTAGTTAGTTAGTTAGTTAGTTAGTTAGTTAGTTAGTTAGTTAGTTATGTTTTTTTCTTTTTCTTTTTCTTTTTCTTTTTCTTTTTGTTTTTGTTTTTGTTTTTGTTTTGATTTTGGCCGGCGAGAGGAAGGTTGGTTGGAAAGGGGCGTTTATTTGAAAGGAGAATTATTTTTAGGGTTCTTTGATTGGAGATGATTTAGTAAAATTTGCAAGAATGGTATAGACTCCTGTTCACGCTGTATAGAGGTCTTAAGCTTTCTCTAAAGCTATTTTATTTTTACGTTCATTTATTTTTCGTAATGTATGTTGTAAATCTATACCTGAAGATTGTTGCTAAACTGAGATTGAAAATTGATTCGCTTCTTGCTGCCGGCTAAAATCAATCGACTATTGTTTTTAAGTTGACAAGCGGTATGTCAATTTTTACGCCGATGCTCAGTATAAAAGCGTCAAATGTCTTATTGTTCACCAATATGCCTGTTTCGGATTTAGATGCTTTTAAAGGTAGAAATTTGGCGCTGGCAAAAGCGACAAATGGCGTTTTCCTGAGGCTGTAGATGCCACTTACGGCTGGACTGAAAACTTCTGAAAAATGGACATCTTTAGGATAGTTTGCGGCCGGTGAAACCAGATAATGGTTGACAATATTTCCCAGATCGATAATATCGGCGGTGAAACCAAAATTATCAGATTTTGGCCCTCTTCCAGACCATGTAAAGGCAAAGCCTATAGGTGCGGTTATTCCTGCCGTATATTGCTTTTCCAATGAGGAATCTTTGCCATTTGGAAAAATTTTGGAAACTTGCGCGCCGACATACCCATTAAGATCGATTGACTGTCTGACTTTCCTTTTGAGTTTGTAGGATGTTGGGGGAAGAGCGTGCGAATCAATCACATTTGCCAAATCCTGCTCGTTTTTCGCGGCCAAAATATCGCTGAAGAAAGCAGTAAGTTTGAACAGCTGGTCTAGATATTTATTTTTTGCTTTATCAAGATCGCTATTTGTAATTTCACTATCTCTATCAGAGTTGTGCTGGGAAGTGGACAAAGATGCCAATTTATTGCGATTTAAGGACAGCTGTCTTGAATTTACATCAGCATCAGTAATTTCGTAAAGGCTCAGCGCTTTTAAAAAGGCTGTTTTCGAGTCCTTTTCCAATTTTAGGCTATCGCAGAAAACAGAAAGCCTTTTATTAAAGGAAGTATCCAGTTTTGTTATAAGGTCATAATTGTAATCTTTTTTTGCATTTCGTACAAAACCCATAAAAGGCTGTATTTTTATAAAGTTTTCGATGGTCATGCTATTTTTGGGATCGCCGTCTATTTTAATTTCCAGCTTTTTTCCGGACAAATTCAATGTTATGTGCTTTTGCACTCCTTTTTCAACAATAACAAAAGAGTCTGCTTTAAAGGAAATTTTTTTGCCCTGCATGTAAAAATCATTGCTTATTGCATTGGCGGAAATTTTTTCAATTACGCCCGTGAGCTCCTTGATTGCAGCCGAATAGTTTTTGGCCTGCATATGGTCATAGATGCCGATGCAGTTTTTGATGAGCGAGACGTCGAAATCTTTTGGCAGGCCGCTCAGATTTGCCGGGCCGGAAAAGGAATAATTTTTATAGTCTAAATTGTCTATAATTTGGGAAGTGATCTGCCAGATATTGTAAAAGCTGTAGTTGGAGAGATCATTTTTGTTTTCAAGAGCTTTCTGAAAGTCTTTGTTGACTTTGTCAAACTGGCTTAAAGATAGCAGCATATTGCCCAACCAGTTTGATATCTTATCCTTATTTGAAGCGATAAAAAGGGGGGCAAAAAAAGCGCTTCCTTGATCAAATCTGTCGCCATATTTGGCTTTTATAAGCTGGCCAAGTGCAATGAGCTGATTTTCGTTAAGGGAATTGATTTCCTCATAGGAAAGCAACCTGAAATTTTTTTCGCCTCCTACCGAATCGATGCTGAAGAATTCATTGGTCAAGATGTAGAGCATGGACACCGATCTGTTTAAAGCCTTTTGGAAGGAATTATTTTTTTGCAGGTTCGAAGTGTTGCTGCTATAATCAAAATTAGGGTTTGTATAAAAATATCTTATGATGTCTCTGTAGCTGTATTTTTCGGCAACAAGCCTGTTGAGATCATAGCTGAAATTTACGCAGCTTGAGAAAATGGCGGCCTTTTCGGGGTTTTCCTCAAATATCAGGTTTTTAACCCATGCTGAAGCGGCAAGATTTTTAGGCATTCTGACAAAATCAGAAGAAATTGCATATCTCCAAGAAGCGCTGAAATTGGGGGTTTTATAATCTTCAAGACCTTCTATGAGCTTTAATGTCTCGGGAAAAGCCTCAAAGATCAGGGGATTATTCATGTTTTCCCTCAGCTGGTCCATAAACCAGATCGCAGCCTCTTGTTGGGCCCTTTTGGCAAGGAAAATGGCCATGGCATTAATAAGGTCAGATTCGCTGGGCAAGTTTATGGAATTTGTTGCGGCTCTCTGCTCTATGGGCTGCACGAAAGAATTTATTTGAATCTGCGTTGCGCTGTATTTTTGTTCGGAGGACTGAAGATTGCCGGATATGGCGGTATTCCCGCTTGGATAGAAGGGTAGGCTGTTTACATAAAGCACTACTTCTTTGTCATATAGGACTTTTTCAATGGAATCATTTTTTTTGATTTCCTTAATTTTATCGGTAATTTGTATTGTCTCTTTTTTTATGGAATCTTCTGTTCTTCCGAGCAGCTCCTTGCTTTTTTTTCCTAATTTGATATAGGCTCCGATTCTTTTTTCCAGACTTTGCAGCGTATCGATATCTTTCATTTTTTTAGCGCGCCCAGCGGCATAATCATTATACTTTTTCTCGAGTGCAGGCATATTTCTGTAAATGATGAAAGTTCCCGATTTTAGGTTTGTGATCATCTCCTGTTTTTTTATTTCTATGTTTTTTGTCCTGTCGTCAAGAAATGCGCCCAGAAAGTCGCGTGTTTTATCCGCAGCGGATGCTCTGTGATAGTTTTGAAGTGCCTCATTGGCTTTACTGGTTCCTAGACAGGCTATAAGCGCGTCATAAACCTGGTCTGATTGCTGGGCCTCAAGATTTGTAGGAATGTATCTGCTCAGATAGTAGAGGTTGTAAGGGGGTAAAGCCAGCGACGTTTTATCGCCTTCGGTTTGAGAGAATATTTTAAATGGTGCCAATAGCAGTAAAATTGTCGTTAGAATTGCGCGATCGTAAAAGTCTTTAATTTTCATGGTGCAGATTTATGTGGCTAAAGAAATTTTTTAGGCAAGTGTATATTCGTGATGCAATATTGGAAAGTTAGTACAATTTTAGTAATAAATTAGTTATTAAAAGTAGGTATTTATACTGTTTTATTATTTTTACAGTATTGGTACCATGTTTATTTAAGGTGGTGATGTATCAGATTAGGGCGGAGAGGTTTGCATATTAGCAATTTAAACTGCGTAAAGAGAATATAAATTTGCAATTTTTGAGTTTAAGGCATGGCTCTAGACAAGGACTAATCTGTTGCCATACAAGTTCGGATATTCAAGGAAAGCTGTAAAAGGGCTTACAGTGTTGGAGATATTTAATTTTGAAGAAGACAATAACTGTAAGACGCAGCTCAGAAAAGGCGGTTGGATTCAGTTTGTGATTGGAGAAGGGAGGGAGGAATCTTTCTTCCTTCCTTTCTTAAGGTGTTGTCAAGTTATGATTTTTTGTCGGTGATGGTAAAATTGATTTGATTAGAGCATTTATTTCAATGGATAGGTAGTGTATCAAATTAGGTCATGAAAATAAAATGTAATTTTTGCAATAGTAAATGCATAAAAAATGGATTTCAATCTAACAGTAATCAGCGTTATAAATGTTGTGTTTGCAAAAAAAGGCAGCAGATTTAGTATGGCTACAACGCTTAAAAAAAGAATATCAATCAGGAAATAGTGCTATTCACAATAGAAGGTTTAGGAATAAGAAGCACTGCAAGAATATTGAAAATATCAGCGATAACATTATTGAAAAGAATCATCTCACATTGTTAAACCAATTATAAGCAAAGGCAAAACTTTTGAAGTAGACAAACTATGCACTTATGTAAGACACAAGAAAAATTATATCTGGTTGGTTTATGCTTTGGAAAAGAATTCCAGAACTGTTGTAAGTTTTAATATTGGCAAACGAACTAATAAAACGCTCAGCCGTGTTTTAGAAACTTTAAAAATTATCTGACACAAAAAATATTTATGGACAGATTAAAAACTACAGGCATCTGATTGACGAGAAACTGCATTCGGTAAATTTGAAGCTTTTTTGTTTTTTAATTTCTTTTAGCCTTTCACAATTGCCTATTAAGGGCAATAAACCTTTTTAAGATGCAACGGCAGACGCTGTATTCTTCTTTAGTCTGTTACAACAAGATAGTCGTAATCATCCTTTAAAATGTTCTTCTCTGATAATGAATTGTTTTTTAAATCTAATTTTAAAAGTTTGTATGTGGGGATTCCATTATTGAAAATGATTTTCTTGCCGATTATTTGGTCAGTTTGTGGGTAATAGGTGAGATGCGATACGTGTTCGTCAGTAATATTTGTTAAAGTTTTGATTTCTGCACCAGTCGAAGGATCGAGTTCAACTATCCTTTTTGTCGCCCTATAGGCGTATAATTTTCCATTAGATGCGGGAATCAATTCGTCATAACCGTAATAGATATTTTCAGTCATGGTATGGTCGGAAAGATTTACCTTGCTGAGTTTGTGAATGTTGTTTCCATTTTTGTCAAGCAGCCATTTATCACCCATTATTTCATTGGTGTGGGGATTATAGATAAAACCATAAACTTGGTCGCTTCCAGTATGTATTAAGCTTCCTATTTCGGAACCCGTATTTGGATTTAATTCAACAATGCCTTCATACAGTCTGTACCCATATAATTTTGTTGTCGTGGCGATCAGTTGGTCATAGCCTTTATAAGCGGTTTCTGTTATGGTTTTGTCTGCAAGCTTTACTTTAAAAAGTCTGTAGGTGTTGCCATTGCCGTTTGAAAATCCCTGCCCGATAATTTCATGGGTCGGGGCAAAATATTCCAGTTCGGTCAGGTAATCAGATTCTGTATTATAGACAAAAAACTTGCTTTCTGCACCCGTAATTGAATTTAGTTCGATAATTTCTCGTTTGTATGCGAATAGACGGTTTTGGCCAATTATGGAGACGTATCCTGCATTGGCTGTTGTGCCCTCTGAAGCCACAATTAGCGGACCGGGAGTTGTGCCGGCAGGTACTATAACACGTATTGCAACTGAAGTGATCTGGACAATCTGGGCATTGGTACCGTTAAATGTGACAGTATAGGCTGCGTTTGGGTTAAAATTTTCTCCTTTAATTGTAATAGTATCACCTATATTGGCTGAATTGGCCGAAATGCTCTGAATAGTGAATAGAGGGCTTTCGGGAGTGGGGTTCTGGACTTCTTCTTCGTTAGTGCCTGAACAGCCAATTAAAAGGCATAGCGTTAAAATCGAAAGCAAATATTTCATTCTGAGAATCTTTTTTGGTGGGTATAAGATAGTTTTTGCGTAAGAAATAAGTTTCTGAAAGTTTTTTACAAGGAGTAGGCTTGTAATGTTTTTCTTGCCCATTTCCCCCAATCTTTTAAAGCTTCCAAAAGTGTTTTGTTTAATTCTTTATTATCAGTAGGCTTACCTTTTACTGGAGGAGCCAAATCTTTTTCGACTATGGGAATTTCGGTAACTTTTGTGGCAAACCATGTAATATTTTCATGTGGTAAGGCCAAGCCTAATATTGTTCCCGGTAGTCCTGTAAAAGATTCAGGGCCGCCAGAGAACGGAATTTGAATTGCGTAATAGGCAACAACATAAACAGAATCGATAATTATGGCATTTGCTCTGCGGCATTCATAACCCGCAATTTCTCTGGTTTCATCGGTAATTTTCCAATCAATTTTGCGTAAACTATCTTTAACTAGGTATAAATCGTCATAAACGTTTTTTTGGGTAATGCTGGTTTGGGTATCTAGATCTGTGGCGATAACGTTTTTTAAATTTGCCATAGCATCATCTGCAATCCAACTGTTGTTGCTTGTGGGTTCACTGGTATTATCCCATTTATATAAACTTTTATTTTTTGAAAAGCTTAATGTACTTTTTGCAGTTTTAAATTGAGGATGGTTTTTTTTATAACCTTCAAAAGCTAATTGATAATAACTCTCAGTTTCTCCTTTTATTTTTTTTGAAATCAAAGCGTACATATTTGATTTTTTTTCAAATTCGATTACCCCATTTTCAATAAAATGATTTTGAGAAAAAATATTAGAAACCGTTAATACAGTCAGCAATAGTAGGATGTGTTTCAGTGTTGTTTTCATAGTTTAGTTTGCTTTAATTTCTCCTCCGCCCATTTTGCTGAAATCCCAGCTAACAGAGAACATAAAGTATCTTTGGATAGTTGTATAAGTACTTTGGTTGATATTTCCATTGAATGCAGAACGGTTAAATCCTACATTTTGGTTCAAAAGATCTCTTCCCGTTATAGAAACTTTTAAATTATCAGATTTTAAAAACTTTTTGGTGATAGATGCATTCCAAATAAAACGTTCAAAGCTTTCCTGGATCACTTCGGTTTTTCCGTTATATTGGTAGTTTCCATCACTGCTAATTTCCAGTTTACCCGGCAACTCTAAATTAGCCCAGAAATTGCCATTAAAACCCCAGCCATTGCTATTGCTTTCTTTATTTATACTTGCATCTGCAACATTGTATGTGGGGCCGAAATTGGCGCTAAAATTATATTTTTTTTCTTTATATTTAGATAAGTTTAAACTTAGGGAGTACATTGAATTTTTAGTTTGATTCAGCTGCGTATTGATGTAATTATAGTTTACATTTTTATTAGCACTTAAGCCAATACCAGCCGAGAGATCTATTGCTTTAATTGTTCTTCCAAAATTACCGTTCAAGTAAAAACTTGTTGTTGCTTTATCTTTTAGGTTTACAAATTTTGATATGCTTTCGCCCCTATCATTTGTAAGCACATTGCTTATTATAGGATTTAGAGTAAAAGTATACGAACTGCTAATAGAAAAATATTGATTGGTAAGCACTTTGTATGAATAATAGCTGCCTCTAAAAATATTTTTAAAAGATGGGTCTAAATTAGGATTCCCCACAATAGTATTCAATTGATTTTGATTGTTTCGGATAGGCTGTAACTGATCTAATGTTGGCTGCTCAGTACTTCCGTTATACGATAGACGCAACGATTCTCTTTGTTTAAAATTATATTGATAGTTCATCTGAGGCATGTAGTTGACAAATTTTTGCTTAAAAGTGCTATCTCTATAAACATCATATTGTTTAAAGTTTACACCACTAAATTTAGAGCCAAAAGAAAAAACAGTTTTATTTTTTTTGTAATTAAAAATCGCTCCAAGCTGGTTTATTGTTTGGTCTAATTCATAATTATTACTAAAGATGGAATCCAAAACATTATAATTTCCATCTGGAGACTTATTAAAAGATTTGCGATCGGCTTTTCCGTTACTAATGTTGAATCCGTAATTAAGAATTACAGATAGACTCTTGGATAACGGTTCGGTATAGATCAAATTTGATTTAAAAGCTATATTGCTAATATTGTTGACTTTGTTTTGATCGACTACTTTGGTGCTATCTGGACTAATTACGGATGGTGTAAAAAATTCAGCTCTAGAGTTTAAATAACCATCACTTTTGCTATCTGTACTTGATTGGTTTAAATTAAGAGATAATGTTCGCCCCGTTTTTTTTAGTCTTTTGGTTAATAATGCATTAATATTAAATGCTTTATCATCAGCATCGTTTGTAGTTGTCTGCTTCAAATTATTCAATTGATTGCCCTGTTCGTCAGTACCTTTTCGCATTTCTGCTTCACTTGAATTACTGTTTTTAAATAATCCATCTGCATTTAATTTTAAAGTTAAAGTAGTATCAATTTTAATTTCATAAGCTAGATCAAGTTTGTTTTTAGTCATGTTTTTCTCAAAACTCTTGTCTGAAGTATTATAAATGCTACTAGAGCTTAAATTTTGCTGGTTAATATCATTGCGATTTCCTGAGAGTTTGATATCGCCAATTTTATAATTTGCATTTATAGATTCTTTATCATTGTTCCATTTATTGTCAAAATGTATTCCGCCAGTTTGAACTACTGGAATTCCTTCACCATTAAATTGTCCGTCCCAACTATCAAATTCATCATTTCCATTGTTTGAAAAATAAATACCGCCGTCATCAGTTACTTGATAACTGCTTTGACCATATTTATCTTTATCTCCCCATCCTAATCCTACTTGTCCTGTGTTGCCCAAAATGCCATAAGCCGCTAGTTTTTTCTTATCCCAAAACTTATTAAGCATGGCTTGACCTTTATAAAAATTATCAGTTCCTCCTCCGAGTTCTACTTTTCCGAAATGACCATTTTTTTTGTCTTCTTTAAGCTTTACATTCAACGTTTTGGTTTTCTGGCCGTCGTCAATTCCTGTAAAAGCGGCTTGATCACTTTTTTTATCGTACAATTGTACTTTATCGACCATATCGGCACGTAGGTTTTTTGTAACTAAAGTGGGGTCATCTCCAAAAAATTCCTCTCCATCAACCAAGACCTTGGTTACGGTTTCGCCCTGAGCGGTAATTTTCCCATCCTTATCAATTTGTATTCCAGGGAATTGTTTTATCAGATCTTCCACTTTTGCATTAGGTTCTATTTTAAATGCTTTTGGATCAAATTCAAGTGTATCTCCTTTGATTTTCATGGCGGCTCTATTGCCTTTTATAATTATTTCGGATAATATTTTTCCTTTATCTTCCAAATTAATTTTGCCATAATCTTTGGTTAGCTTTGTTGAATCAAGAGAAAATTGATCTACAAAATCAGCATATTTAGGATAAGAAACGAGTAAGATAAATTTACCAGCTTTAATATTATTCAACTCAAAATAACCATTTTCTTTGGCTCGGGTGAATTTTACTAAAATGGAATCTTTTGCTCTTAACAAAGAGACTGATGCTTTCGTTAAAGTAGAATGGTTTATGGTATCTGTTACATATCCTTTAACTGTGCCTAATGTTTGTGCCTGTAAAATATTTGATAAAAAAAGAAAGCAACATAATACTTGAATGATTTGTCTCATTAATTGGTTGTGGTTTTTTGAGGAATAGGCATGATGGTTCTATTCCATTTTTTGAGAAATAGAAATAAAATGCATTTGTTATATGATTTGTTTTTGAGTAAGCAGGATTGCTGATTCTAAGATAGAAGTTGGAATAGTACTTTTTGATAAAGGTTTACTGGAGTATAGTGGTTTAATTTTATGAAATTCATATCTTTTTGCTAGGTTTTGATTGTTAGAGGTGTGTATTTTTAATAATTTTCGGTAGTAATTGTTATTATAATAGTTAAATGTGAATACGGCTCAAAAGTATATAAAAAATACTACAATATTTAAAAAAGACTTGCTTTTATTAGCATGATTAATTATTTACATTAACATTTTTTTTGTCAATATCTTTGGTAGTTGGCAAATATGTTATCAGAAAGATAATAGATTGCCTTTTAAATATTGATTCTAGAAAAAGATTACCAAGATGCAGATTGTAATATAAAGGATGTAAAGCAATGGAAAGAATAGTTTAAAAAAAGTATTGATTCTAATCGTTGCCTTATGATTTTTAGAATAAGCATACGTAAAAATTACCGTTATCAATGTTAGGAATATTGATATATATCCCGATATAATTATCAGTTCAATAAAAGTATTGTAAGGTAATGTTGGTAATAATGACGATGTATAAAAATTGAAAGTTACCATAGTAAGCATCAATGTAAAAGAAATATTTAATTGGTTTGCAAAATCTTTGACCCAAAAAACCAGCCAAGAAGCAACAACAAGAATTCCAATAGGTAACATAACTTTCCATATATAATATTCGATTTTTCGCTGTGCAAAAATCTCAAAATTGCAGCGTGAGAAGACTTCTCCTTTTTTATTCGTACTTAGATGATGATAAACTATTTGGTTGACATAATCTTTTTTGCCTAAAATTTTCCATTCTTCAAAATAGGACGGATCCAATACTTTTGGAAAAAGTTGGGGATTGGTAAAAACTAGATCTTTTTTTTCCATAGAAAAAGATTCAAGCTGTATTGTAAAGCATTGTTTATCATTTGGGTATTTATGAAAATCCATATCAGATGTAAATCTTCCATGAAAACGTTCGTTGTAAATTAGCGTATTATCGGGATTGACTATTAATTGCTTATTAATGATTTCGCGGTTGCCTAGAATATTGATGAATTCGAACGAGGGAACCATAATGGTTTCAGGAAATTTTTCATTTTCATATATAATATTAGTTTCATTGTTTCTATGAATCCAATCAGGAATAGACGCGTCATGCCATGAAAGGACCAAATAGGCATCTATCATGTAAGTTTTGTTTACTGAGTTGATTTCATAAATTTTGTTGAGATGAATCGATACACTAACCACCAGCGGATTTGAAGATTTGTGTTCTTTTTTAAACAATCTACCCTCTGCAGAATATGTTGAGATTAAAAAGAATACTATAAGGTAGTAAAACTGTTTCATAAACGATCATTGTTTAAGTTTTGATATACACTAATAAGATCATTGCATAATTGTAATGCCATTACAGAATTGAAATTTTCTTTTATAACTATTCGCATAAGTTTTTCTGGTTCGAAATTTCCCGGGATATCATAAACAGGAAGCATCCAGTTTTTTGATTTAAGATGCAATTGAAATTCGTAAAGGTCGATTGAGCCGCTTGATTTTAATTTGAAAACTACAACAGGCAAAATACCCTCATCGACAACTTCAAAGCAGTCCGATTGCCTTAGATTTTCTCTAATGGTTTGTGCTATTTTACTACAGTTTTTGATTATTTTTTTATACCCTGAAATGCCATGTTGAAGAATCGAAAAGTATTGCGCCAAAATCATAGAGGCTCCTTTAGAATAGTTGAGGGTAAAGGTTTCTATTGGTTTTTCTAGATAATGCGAAGAAAAAATTAAGTCCTTTGGCAAGAAAAAGGCATCTCTAAAAATAAGCCAGCCAATTCCAGGATATACCAACCCGAATTTGTGCCCAGAAAGGTTGATGCTTCGAACCAATGACAGCCTAAAATCCCATTGCTTTTTTTGTGTTTTTAAAAAAGGAAGTACAAAACCGCTAATGGCCGCATCTACATGTATGCCAACGTCCCAGTTGTTTTTTGAGTTGATTTCGGTTATTTTACTATTGAGTTCTTCGATAGGATCAATACCTCCTGTATAGGTATTTCCTGCAATAGCGCCTATACATATAGTATTTTCGTCTATGCTTTCCAGTATTTCTTGCAAGGGGTAACTGTGCAAAGATGAGACCGAAATTTTTCTTGGCTCAACATCAAAATATAAAGCAAATTTATCCCAGCAGACGTGTGCATTACTACTATAAACAATATTTGGTTTTGCAGTACTTAAATTTAAGGACTGCTGTCTTTTTTTCCAGTGCCATTTATGTGCAAGTAAGGCAAGATGTATTGCTTCTGAAGATCCTAAAGTTGATGTTCCTTGTATGGATTTGCAATTAGGGACATTTAGTATTCCTGAAAGTATGGCTATAATTCTGTCATGAATTTTTTTGGTTTGTGCGTACTCGCCATAATCAATAAAATTTTTACCTAATTGCTCTAAAATAAGTTTGTCCGCGTACGGATTCATTATGGTGGTGCTAAAGCTGCCAAGATCAAGATGCACATTTCCATCCATATCAAGTTCTGAGCAGATGGTTTTATAAACTTTTGCTGGCTTGTTTCCTTTTTCAGGGAAGTTATTAAGTGAAATTGCATTATTCTTTTTCATGAGAATATGGGGTTTTGATCTTATAAAAATGAAATATCCCTAAAAGGGTCGAATAGGGATATTTCGAGAGTAATCTATCAATATAGATATCTGTTGTTTGTGTTAATAGTATTTGTAAGAGAATTGTTTTTAATAATGTTTTCTAATGATTCTCCTGAATACGGAATTAAATTGTATGAGTTTTTTGTGGTTCGCTCTGTCAATTTTAGGTTTTTGATATTAGAAGCCAAATTCAACAACGCATTGTTTTCTATTTTTATAATACCTTTTTGAATAGCATTCAGATCACTATTTGAAATCTCTAATTCGTGTTTTACGATTTCTTTCAATAAATTGGTAGGACAATTTACGGTATCATATAATTCACTAATTTCTTCATTTTTATCTACCATTGCAGAATGTCTAAATCCGGCAATATAAAATTTAGTTTCAATCACCGGTTCGTTGTTTTTAGGATTTACAACACTTAAATTATTGCGCTGATTTTCGTAAAAGTCAAGCCAATATTGATCTGCTTTAAATTCATTTCTGGCATCAAATCGTGCTGGAAAATAAATGACTTTGAATAAGTTTGGTTTTTTGCTCTTGGCTGCAATAAAGTCTAATGCGCTTTTTATTTTGTTTTCGCCTTCTAGTGTTTCAAAACCTAGCAAATCATTTTTTGAGCCTAAAAACGATAAACCTCTTACTTCTGAAGAGCCAGGAACAGGATCTACAACGATGAATGTAATTTTTTTAATCAGGCTATTTTCGAATGAATCCCTTTTGCAAGTTTCGCGCAATGATGCAATAAGACCTAAAATTCCAACAGCTGCTCCTCGGCTATGTCCTCCAATGATAAGTTCGACCTCTTCGTCAGCAGAGTTTATTTTATCAGTAATTTTGAAAAAATGTTCAATTTGAGCCAATTGATCGTGCTCTTCACTTCCAAAAGCTAAAGTTTTTTTTTGGTTCAATAAATCAAAGATTCCATCTAAATAAGAAGGTTTCTTGTCTAGTAATGTTTTGGTTGCCGAGAGATTTCCTTTTGTTCCCAGTCCATTTATGTATTCGACTTTTATAGTATCTGTTTCTGCGATATTAAAAAAAATACGCATGTTTTCAGCTTCGGTACCCGTTCCTGAGTACCATAAAAATAGTTTTTTCATGATTATAGTTTTTTTGATTAAAAAATTTGGTTTGGCTTCAAAACCAGATTTGGCTGAAGCTATAGGTGTGCTATTGCCTGAATATTACCGTAGAGAATATCAGCCACAAAACCACAGGCTGCGGCAATAAAAAGGTTGTGCAGGAATGTATCATCTATAAGATAAGGAGCAAATACTTTTGTATTGATCAGTACTATTGCGCTTAGACTTCCAAGTGAAATTGCCAGCCAGTAAAACGGAATTTTAGCAGCTGTTAAAGTGCTGTTATTTACTTGTTTAATTAGTTTTGGGAAGAAATACAATATTGCACCGAGAAAAGCTGTAGCTACTATATAAAGTTGATTTATAACAAATGAAGCAGTGTCTGTAAAGATGTATTTATCGATAAAAATGTCAGATTCAATTACAGCATATCCGAAACCAGAAAGGAGAATGCTAATTATTGTAATTAAGGTAAATTGACGAGCCAATTTTATTTTTAATAAAACAACTCTTGCGTTTAATTTATCCCGATATTGGTTGATGTAATGTATACTTTTTGGCGTTGCAGGATGTATGGCTTCCTTTAGCATTTCGTACAAAACTATTTGATGGGATAGTTTTTTTGTTTCGATTAATGGACCAATTTCAGATGATAGTTTTTTTCCTTTTATAACATTGAATTGCAGCATTGTTTCAATCTCTTTTTCGATTAGAGTTTCAAAAGCCGTTTTGGCATTGGTTGTTACAGGTAAAGGTTTGGTTTCTAATGGAATAAAAGCGTCTTCTTCAATAGGTTTTTCGATTACTATTTCTTCAGGAGTGCTCTCTAATGTTGGTTCAGATGTTTCTGAAGTATAAGCAGAACGATTTTTTACTTTATCAAATATTGCATTCATAATCTTTTGTTTTAGTCGTTATAAAGTTGTTCCTGTATAAAAATCCAGAAGCTTGGCCTGAGTAATCGTTTCGTATTTTAGGACAACAGCTTGGAGCGCATTTTGCCTGTTCCAGTTTCGAGATATCAAATAAGCTTCATAAGTGGAATCTCCTGCTTCTAAATCCTTTGTAGTTTCGTTTAACAAAAGCGTGGTCTTATCAAGGGCAATGAGTATATTTTGATACACAGTTTCTTTGTTCTTTAATTCCTTTAGTATAAAAACCATGGTATTGAATAAGGTCTTTTTTTGATTTTCGAGCTGTGTTTTTTGATAGTTAAAGTCGATAACTGCACGTTCGATATTGGCGTTCTGGCCTTTTACATTGAGTATCGGAATTGCCACACGTAATCCTAAGTAATGCTGAACACCAGATAAGTTATTCGGATCGTTAAAAGCATAGAAGGAACTTCCTTGAAAGCTTATAGCAGGAGAAAGAAAACTCTTGGCAATAGCAATATTTTTTGTCGCAATAGAAACCTGTATCTGATTGCTACTGATTGCCGGATCTGCTAGAATTGCTTTTGGAAATGCCTCTGTTAGTTCTGTAAAAGCAGGGGTAAACGGAGGAATTTCTTCGATGTCAAAAAAAGATGAGTTTTCAAGGTTTATAAGCTGCTTGATTTTTACTAATGCTAATTCATATTGCAGATTTAATGATTCTATTCCATGCTGGTCTTGTTCTAATATTGCATCAAAAAAGATCTGAGCGGCAACTGGAAGCGTTTTTTTTTCAGACAGTTTCTGTCGCAGTTTTAATGCTTCCTGATAAAATCCAACACCGACCAGAAACTGCTCTTTTTTAGAAAGTGCATCTGTATAAGCATACAAAACCTGCAGTTCAATGTCATTTTGAGCACTAGCAATATTATATTCACTTTGTGCGACTATCATATCGGCTTTTTGGAGCTCATTTTTTTTGCGTGAGCCAGAATACAGAATAGCATTAACTTCTAATCCTAAACCTGATTGAAGTATATAGTTTCCTGGAGTTTTTGTATACGAAGGATTTAGTACAGCATTAAACTGAGGAAGATATAAAGCTTCAATGT
The DNA here is from genome assembly GCF_003254565.1 of Flavobacterium nitrogenifigens. GTDB lineage: Bacteria > Bacteroidota > Bacteroidia > Flavobacteriales > Flavobacteriaceae > Flavobacterium > Flavobacterium nitrogenifigens. Next base: position 32,332 of record NZ_QJRI01000156.1, on the reverse strand, counting down.
TTTTTTTATCGGCAGTATAAGTTGCATTTAGTATCGTATTCTCTTCGGCTCTAAAACTTCGTTTTCTGCCATAGGCAATACAATCTTTAAGTGTCCATATTTTTTGAGCCATTAATTTCGGGACAAGGCACAGCAAGGCCAGGCAAATTAATGCAATACGTTTTTTCATGATAAATGGTTTAAATGAAAACTAGTTTTTTGCTAACTCATCCAGGTCAATGAGATGTAATCCGCCGATGTCTACTTTTTGTCTGATTTCACAGTTAGGATAGGGAACACCATTTTTAAGGGCAAAATCGGCAATGGCATAAATGCACAATTCATCATCAAGCGATAGCTTGTTAATACAGGTTTTATACTGTATTTCTTGTTTGTTTCCCTTCACAATAATTATACTTCCCATATTATTATAGTTTTAGTGAATAGATTTCTGTTAACCTCTTTTACATCCGGATGTTTTTTGAGGAACTCTCTAGGGAGTTTTTAAGTTTTAGTTACTTATTGAAGTTTAAGCTCGGTTGCTAGTAACTAGTTGTTTGCTCTTTTTGTCGAAATAAGTAATCTTGATAATTTTTGGCGTTCCATCTGGATTTTGAACAATATAGAAGTGGAATGCCACGTTGGCGGTATTTCTTCCAGTAAAATGAAGACAGAATCCGCCTCCAGGTAAATCTTCTGCCTGATGTGTGCCTTGCTCAATGGTATAAACGTCTGCTGAAGCTACCACTGTTCTAATAAAATCGGCTGCTAAAGGATCTGTAAAATGAGGGTTTGCATCGCTAAATGCTTGCTCAATTAACAATGGTGTTAACGTATCAAGAAAAGCTTGATAGGGACCGTATTTGCTGACATACTTTGCTAAGGCGGTATTCCAGCCAGGTTTAAAATTAAGTGCCATGATATTTATATTTAATAAGTTATTAATTCATGTTATACGACACTTTTTACCAGATAGTCATTAATCCTTAAAAAGGATTCTGACGGATCTCCGGCTTCAAAAGTGATTTCAACCTTTGCAGTGGCTTGTCTTTTTCCAAAAATTCCGCCACCACCACCCATGTCAATATCTAGACTTGGTCCATTTTTGCTATCAGCTTGTTCGACCTTAATTTTACCTAAACCAACTTTAAATTTAAGTTTGAGTTCTTTAATTTTAATTGCAGATGGAGGCAAAAGGCTCAAAAGTGGTACAGTAAGCGTTGTCATCGCTTCAGGATCATCATCAGGATCAAGTGTTGGTACATATAGTTCTTGTACAAGTGGTTTTCCATCTTCATCAAAATATTTTGCGATTTGCATGATATGCTGCTCCTCGGTTAATTCCTGAGCTTTTAATACCGCGCTGTGGATAGCCTGTAATAAATGGTCAAATCTTTGTTGTGACATGGTTTCAATTTTTAAAGTTATTTTTCATCCAGCCAGTATGGCTTTCTTGTAAAACCTATATGATAGGTTGTGCTTTGCATATTGAGTTCGTGTTCGCCTAGCTTGAAACTTCCAATAGAGATATCTTTCCCTATTATCATTCCCTTAGGGTGTTGCGAAAGACATTTGTTAAGCAACACCAATTGGTCTTCCCGCATTTCATCGGTAAAAGGTGCGCTTGGATTTATAGATCCTATCGTTATCTTTTTTATATATCGTATATCTGCGATCGTGATCTTTTCCGAATTATTTGGTAGCATACAATTGGTGTTAGATTACTTAATCAATTACTCATTTCCTTTTTCTGCAGATGGCGTGCTTTCACTGCCGTCTGCGCTTACCAGTTTACCTTGTTCTTTAGGTTTGCCGTCTTCACCTCTTTCAATCTCGCCGTTAGCATTTGGTTTATAAGCCATAATTTGACGTGGTTTTGCAGCGTCATTCATAATGTCAAGCACTCTTGCTAAGCCTTCGGGCATACCATGATTGGTTGCCTTTACTTCTACATGATATTTGGCCGAATGATCTGTTGAGCGCGTGTTTTCTTTGCTTGATGAAATAGAACCCGAAACGCTTGCATTGATAGAGAAAAAAGCAATTTTTGCACTCATTGAGGCACTAAACTCTCCTTTAGATGCAGATGATTCAACAGATTTCGTAGAGCTTTTAACCTCCATATCAAAAGTGATATCCACTAAATCTACCTGCAGGTTAGGGATAGGTACAATGGCAAGCATTGGCACCTTCATTTTAACCTCTTCAACAGTAGTGTTCCCTTCTTTATCAAGCCCAGGACGTTCAAAAACAAAATCTACCATTCGTGCAGGACCGGGAACTATAAGCCCTTCTGCATCTTTTACTTTTTCAAAACCAATGTCGTTAATGAATGCTGCTGTAGCTTTAGCCAAATCGGTATTCGATTTTACAGCTGCTGATAACGGTCCACCGATCAGGTCCTCCATGGGAAGGCCTTTAAATTGATCTCCAATGTTCATAATAATTTTTTTTAAGTGTTAATAATTAAGTAGTAAAGTCTGACTCTTCCAGTAATGTATAAGTGAAAGAATTGCCGTATAGACTTTTAGATTTGTTGCAGATGCCCATAAAGAATTTGAAATCGGCAACTTTTTTGAAAACCGTACAACCAGCAGACCATTTTTCGACCGCTTGAGACTCGGTGTCCGGATTGCTACGGTGAATATTAATTCCGAAAATGCCTTCATGCTGAGGTCCCGAAAAATCCAGTTTGCCGTCTTTATTGGCGTCTCTCCACACTTTTACAGGAGCTTTTTGCACCAATGCTTCATATTGGCCTTTATGCAGCCCGACTTGATGTGATCCTTTGTACTGACCGGGAACCAGTATCGCAGTACCGCTTACGTTTAATGGATTTTTCAGCCAGAATAACCCTGGATCTGTAGTAGCTGCAAAATAGAATATTTGCGGGGTAAGACTGTCATCACTAAAAATTAAACATAATGTATCATCAAAAGAATTGGCGATTACATTTTTGCTTCTAATGCCTATAATGTTTAGATTATAAGGTTTGTTTGTGTCGAAAAAAGTATATCCTTTTTTAGCATAAACGTTTTGAATTTCATTAATAGATGGTTTCATATTTCTTATTTTTTATTTGATGTTTGATTATCAATTATTTACAAGACAATATTACTTCGACCCACTAGTTTTTTTTCTTTTTATGGCACGAGCGGTAAAGTTTTAGTTATGAACGGTTTAAAATGTATTATGTAGGATTTTATTTCTTATTTTTGAATTATGGTATAACCCCAAAAACAAATCATAATTATGACTATTAAAGAAATTAATGTTGAAAAGAGGGTTCAAACATCCTTGCGAAAAAGGAAGGGTTTGAACTATACTGTTTTTTTTAATGCTGTGTCCGAACCAAATCAGTATTATGAAAGCAATGCGTTTAATGCAATTGAAAGTAAAAATTGGCTGCACTTAAAAACTACGCAAAAGACGGCTCATATCATGACCAAATGTATTGGTTTGCCACGGCCATTTTATTAATAGATTGATTTTAGAGTCAATAAAAAAATGCTGTCATACACTATAAAATATGTTTAAAAAATGAACACGCAGTTCCTAATTTATATAGTTTGTGATTAAGTAAAGACATGAAAAGAGGAAACTCCAGGGACTCGATATTTCATTGCTTAATGAATACTGAAATTGAAATCAGCTGTTTAAATTTCAATAGTGTCACTATTGAATTCTGAAATAATATTTTACCAATACAGAAAGTTTAACTGAGATAATGTGTATTATTAGCTCAATAATAGATCTATGCCAATTCCCTAAAAGAATGATGCTATAATTTTTTTAGGAAATTGTTACTGATATTTTCCATTTTTTTAAGCTTAATTTCATTTCTGTTTGAGATTCTTCTGCTGACTTTCCTTTTTTAATATTATTACTTTTTAAGCTCATCAATAGTTTGATGAAGGGTTTTGCATGCTGATTTTTAAATAATTTAAAAACGGCTTTAGAATCTTTTGCCTAAAAAGAGATGAGGTCAAAGTACTGATGCATACATCTTGAGCTTTTAACTATTCGGGATTTTAAAAACCGATTTTAAAGATCATATAGAAGTATGTTAATCGATGTATTATAACAATCAAAGACAAAAATTATGAAAATAAGAATACTAATTATAGAAGATGAAGCTTTGCAGGCGCAATCTTTAAAGGAAGCTCTCGAAGAAAGAGGATTTGAAGTCACGGCTGTAGCCAATAATTTAAAAGATGCATTGGGATATTATTATGCACAAAAACCAGATATTGTAATTGTAGATGTATACCTAAATGGCAAACCAGACGGAATTGTATTTGCTCAGAGAATAAATGAAAATCAATTTACATTAAAACCTTTTGCTTTTCTGACAAGTTCCTTAGACCGAAAAACATTTGAATTAGCTAGAATTACAAATCCATACTGTTATTTAATTAAACCTATTAATGTTCTCGAATTAGAGTTTACTATTGAGCTTGCGATAGAGAAGTTTATGGGCGTGCAAGGGATCTTTTCTGGCGCTCAATCGAAAGCCATTATGATGGATGGCTTTTTTCTGATTAAGAGAAAAGACACTTTGGTAAAAGTATCTTTCAATTGCATAGAGTGCATTTATGTCGAAGGAAAGTATACTTCTATTATTACTAAGGATGAATCATTTTTGACCGAAATATCCCTAAAACAGATTCAACAGCAATTACCCGATAAACAGTTTGTTCAAATACACCGCAATCATATGGTGAATCTAAATGTCATTAAAAGAATTCATATTTCTGATAACCATATTGAATTATTGTCTGGTAAAACAGTGTTAATGAGTAGAAGATTTAAGGAAAAAATTGGAATGCATTATTCGATTCTGAAATAAAAACGGGAGTGGCTATAAAAATAAATGAGCTCAAAGTTGTTTTATAATTATGCCTAAGGGAAGTACTCGACTTTGAATAAAAGCGAAATTTTAAGACTAATCCTAAAAGGTTGTAGAGCCATGTTAGTTTTTGGAAAAGATAATTTTTCATTTGACTAATCTTAGTATTGCCCATATGGATCGCTCAAAATTAGAAGGTCTATATGGGTTTTTTAATTTTCGCATTTCTATAATTTTAGATGTGGAAAATGTTTTTGGCTGGCTTCATGGTAGAATTTGTTAAGTGTTTTTGGCTAGAAAATACCATGTAAATGATTGTAAAATAAAAAGTTATGTGTTTTAAAAAGAAGTTTTATTAATTAAATTATTATAACAAAAGAGAAAATGTTAAATTTCTGTTATTTCTAAATTTGGAAAAGAAAAGTCAAGATTTGTGCTACTCAATTATGTTTTAACCCCACTAATTTTGCGAGTGTAAAAGAACAATTCTCTAATAATTGAAATCTTCACGATGAAGTTAGCTTACATTATATTCTTACAAATTTGCCTTTTAACTATTCCAAGTAGTTATAGCAACTCTATTGTGAAGAAAATGCATGCTCACACAGCAACTGAATCAGTTATTGAAGAACAAACTACCAATAAGGCATCATTAAATAAAGCGCTTTCAGATTCTGATGAGCTAAAATTTGTTTTGTTGGAGAATACTTTTGAAACAGAAAAATCCGATATTTCTTTACCAGAATCTCCGATTAATTTAAATTTCAAAAATGTAAAAGACGACTGTTTTATTTATGTAGAAAACATAAAATTGAACAGTCAAGGAATATGGGAACGAAACATAATTCCTTTTAAGAACACGTCACGAAATATCCTATTTCACAGTTTAAAGATCCACATTTAATTCTTTCTTACTGCTAAGTCAAAATTTAGCGCGATTTGTTCATGATAAAATCTATATTTTTTATCATGAGTAGGGGATTGCGCCAACATTTTAGCAGAAAATAAAGAATACACTAAATCTCAATACGTAAGCATTACAATTTTGCGGTTGATAAGACAAGTGTAAATCCTCCCATAAAAAGATACCACTAGACTTATCCTCATAGAAATCCTATTTGGAAAGGGCAATTGCTGCCATAAGCTTAATCCATTTTTATTCACTTAAAGATATCATTATTGATCTAAAAAAAAGAGATCAGTTATGCGGATCTCTATATACATAACCCAAAATATTTTATTATGCACTTAACACCAAGAGAAGTTGAGAAGCTAATGCTGCATGCAGCTGGCGAACTCGCTCAAAAGAGAAAGGCCCGTGGCTTAAAATTAAATTATCCTGAAACCATTGCTCTTATCAGCAGTGAACTGATGGAACGCGCACGAGACGGTAAGACAGTAGCCGAATTAATGCAATATGGCGCAACACTGCTTCGCAAAGAAGATGTAATGGAAGGCGTTGCAGAAATGATTCATGATATACAGATTGAAGCGACATTTCCTGACGGCACCAAACTAGTAACTGTGCACAACCCTGTGCGATAAACTTAAAGAAAAGTAGCAATGATTCCAGGAGAAATTATATTAAAAGAAAGCGCTATTGTTTGTAATGATAGCCGTGAAACGTTAACTATAAAAGTTACGAATACAGGAGACAGACCGATTCAGGTAGGTTCACATTTTCACTTTTTTGAAGTGAATAGAATGATGTCATTTGACAGAGAAAAAGCATTCGGAATGCGATTAAATATTATTGCTAGTACAGCAGTGAGATTTGAGCCAGGAGAAGAAAAAGAAGTTGAATTGACTCAATTTGGGGGTAATCAACGCCTTTTTGGACACAACAATTTAGTAGATGGAGACTTATCTCCGCATAACAAAGCTGTTGCATTAGAACGTTTAAAAGAAGGCGAATTTAAAAATGTGAAATCATGAGTTTAGAAGTAACTAGAAAAAATTATACAAGTATTTTTGGTCCAACTGTAGGAGATCAAATACGTTTAGGAGATACAGAACTTATTATAGAAATTGAAAAAGATTTCTGTTCTTATGGAGACGAAGCAAAGTTTGGTGGAGGAAAAACGGTAAGAGACGGTATGTGCCAATCTTCAACGGCTCTACGTGATGAAGGTGTTCTAGATTTTGTAATTACTGGTGCAACAATTATTGACCACTGGGGAATTGTAAAGGGGGATATTGGTATTAAAGACGGAAAAATCGTTGGAGTCGGGAGAGCAGGAAATCCAGATACCATGGACAATATTACACCAGGAATGATTATAGGAGCTTCTACAGAAGTTCATGGCGGACATGGCTATATTGTTACTGCTGGAGGAATTGACACGCATATTCACTTTATTAGTCCTACCCAAATAGAAACTGCTTTGTATAGCGGAATTACTACAATGATAGGTGGTGGAACAGGTCCTGCTGACGGGACAAATGCTACCACAGTTACTCCAGGAAAACACAATATTAAAAGAATGTTGCAAGCTGCAGAAGCATTTCCTGTGAATGTTGGTTTCTTCGGAAAAGGAAACGTGGCTACAGAAGCTCCAATCGAAGAACAAATTGAAGCGGGAGCATTGGGAGTAAAAATCCATGAAGATTGGGGAGCAACCCCAGCTGTGATAGACGCTTCGCTAAAAGCAGCAGACAAATATGATGTTCAGGTTGCCATTCACACCGATACGCTTAATGAAGCTGGATTTCTTGAAGATACCATGAATGCGATTGCAGGACGTGTCATTCATACTTTCCATACTGAAGGAGCGGGTGGAGGTCACGCACCTGATATTATCAAGGCTGCAATGTATCCAAATGTATTGCCGGCTTCTACAAACCCAACGAGACCTTATACGACAAATACGATAGATGAGCACTTGGATATGTTGATGGTTTGTCACCACTTGAGTCCAAAAATTCCAGAAGACGTAGCTTTTGCCGATTCACGTATTCGTCCAGAAACTATTGCTGCTGAAGATGTGCTTCAAGATATGGGAGTTTTCAGTATCATGAGTTCTGATTCTCAGGCTATGGGACGTGTAGGAGAGGTAATCACTCGTACTTGGCAGACAGCAGATAAAATGAAGAAACAGAAAGGTCATTTGGCTGAAGATGCTGCAAACAAAAACGACAACTATCGTGCAAAAAGATATGTTTCTAAGTATACCATAAACCCAGCAATTGCACACGGAATTTCGAATTACGTTGGATCTATCGAATCAGGAAAGATTGCCGATTTAGTTATTTGGAAGCCTGCACTATTTGGCGTGAAACCAGAAATTATCGTAAAAGGAGGTTTTATTGCTGCTAGCAAAATGGGTGATGCTAATGCTTCTATTCCAACACCGCAGCCTATTATTATGCGTAATATGTTTGGCGCTTATGGTAAAGCATTAACTAAAACGGTGTTCACCTTTGTTTCTCAGGCTGGTATAGATAATAATATTGCTGAAGAGTATGGTTTGGAGAAGAAATTATTAGCGGTTTCAAATTGCAGAAATATTGGAAAAGCTGATATGATTCATAACAACGCAACTCCAGAGATTATGGTAAATGCTGAAAACTATACTGTGACAATCGACGGTGAAAAAATCACCTGCGAACCAGTAGATAAGCTTCCATTAGCTCAACTATATTATCTGTTTTAATTAATAAACATTCTACTTCTCACTGCAGCAGTTTTTTGTTGCAGTGAGATTAGAAATACTAATATCTAAAAGAATTTTATGAATACTTGGAAAATTAATTTGGGTCTAATCCTTCTCTTAATATGCACGTCTATAACAGCAGTTCATGCACAGAAAGGATCTTTAATGCTTTATGGTTCTTTAACTTATAAAGACAATAATAACACGGGTAGCAGTTTTGGTGCAAATCCAATCGGAGTAGGGTATTTTTTTAACGATCATGTCGTTGCAGGGATGAACTTTGCTTTTGATCAAGAGAAAAACGCCGCAGGAAATCTTACTGATTCTAAACATGAAATAGGTCCTTTTTACAGTGACTCTTGGAATATTGGTGATCACTTTGCCATTATTGCTCAAGCTGACGCACATTATGTATGGGGAAATACACTTATGAATACACCAGGATCGTATAGCTACAACGGTTATCTAGGAAGAATCTATCCAATTGTAGCCGTGCTTCTTGGTCATGGTTGGGCGCTAAAGGCTAAATTCTGCGAATTATCATATGAAAATACTACAGGAAATGATGCAAATAAAACGAGTAATCGAACTTTTATTGCAGGAATAAATGGGTCAACATTAGGACTTGGGGTTTCAAAAAACATCTCCTTTAAAAAATCGAAATAATGATTATACAACAGACAATAGGCAATGCAAAAACACATTCAATTGAGGGTCTTGAGATAGATGTTCTTGAAATTGAGTGGTTTGAAACTACTAAGAGAATTCAGCGCAAGCGAACAAATTCTGGGGTAGAAATTGCGATTAAGTTTATTCAGGAAGGACAGCGATTGAATCAAGATGACATTCTTTATCAAGATGACAAAAAAGCAATTGTTGTGAACATTAAACCGTGCGAAGCAATTGTAATGACACCATCTTCTTTATTAGAAATGGGTACGATTTGCTACGAAATTGGAAACAAACATCTTCCATTATTCATTCAGAATGATCAGATTATGATGCCTTTTGAAATGCCAATGTTTAGATGGCTTGAAGCGAGTGGTTACAAACCAGAAAAACAGGAGATAAAGCTCTTGCATTTGCTAAAATCAAATGTAGCGCCTCATGGTCACGGAAATTCGTCTCTTTTTACAAAAATTCTAAACATGGCTTCTTCAAATGACTAATATAGAAAACACTTATTTAGGAAGTCTTCTTCATTTGGCAGATCCGACTTTACCAATTGGAGGATACACACACTCGAATGGATTGGAGACTTATGTGCAGGATGAAGCGGTAAATTCTGTGGCTTCGGCAAAAGAGTTTGTGTCAAATATGTTAATGTATAACATTAAGTATAATGACGCATCTTTCTTAAAATTAGCATATATAGCTGCATCAGAAAATGATTTAGAAACAATAATAAAACTAGATCAAGAATGTAGTGCCTTGAAGAGTCCGCGTGAAATACGAGAGGCAAGTCAGAAACTAGGAATTCGATTAATTAAGATTTTTAGAAGACAGAAAGCCTTTGATCTCATTAGCCATTATGAACGCGCAATTGCCAATAAAGAAGCAACGGCACATTATTGCATTGCTTTCGGATTGTATGCACAGTTATTAGAAATTCCGTTAGATGAAGCTTTGTTCGCATTCTATTACAATGCCGCTATCGGAATGATTACCAATTCGGTTAAGCTTGTACCGCTGGGACAATTAGAAGGACAAGATGTTTTATTCGAATTACAACCGCTGATTAAAAAATTAGCAAAAGAAACCTTAACAATAGACAGGGAACTTGTAGGTCTGTGCAGCATCGCTTTTGATATTCGATGTATGCAGCACGAGAGACTTTATTCAAGATTGTACATGTCGTAAAAAAGAGAAAAGACTAAAGAGAAAAGACTTAAAAAAATAAAGAAAATGGAAACTAGAAAATATGTTAAAGTAGGAGTTGCAGGGCCTGTAGGTTCAGGAAAAACTGCATTGTTAGAACGTTTGAGCCGAAAAATGCTGAACGATTATAATTTGGGTGTAATCACCAATGATATTTATACTAAAGAAGATGCTGAGTTTATGGTAAAGAACAGTCTTTTGCCAAAAGAGAAAATCATTGGAGTAGAAACTGGAGGTTGCCCTCACACTGCAATTCGTGAAGATGCGAGTATGAATTTGGAAGCGGTAGACGAATTGGTTTCGCGCTTTCCTGATATCGAATTGATTTTAATTGAAAGTGGTGGAGATAATCTTTCAGCAACCTTTTCGCCAGATTTGGCCGATGTAACGATTTTCGTAATTGATGTTGCCGAAGGAGAAAAAATCCCTCGTAAAGGTGGACCTGGTATTACAAGATCAGATTTGCTTTTGATCAATAAAATTGACTTAGCGCCTTATGTTGGGGCAAGTTTAGAAGTGATGGAAAATGATGCAAGAAGAATGAGAAAAGGGGCACCATTTGTATTCTCAAACCTTAGATCTACAGAAGGAATCGATGAGGTTATAGGTTGGATCAAAAAATACGCATTGTTGGAAGATATCGAAGAACCAAATTTAATTCGCTAATCGAATGGTAAGTACCCTAAAAATAGAAATAGAAGAAAGGGATGGGGAATCATTTTTAAGAGACGCTTACGTAACACAACCTTTCAGGATTATGCCTGTGGGACAATACAAATCTGATGGTGCTTCGTATTTGATGATCATGAGTTCATCACCTGGAATTTTAAGCGGTGACGTTTATGATATACAGGTGAATGTAAAAGAAAATGCTCGTTTGCAATTGCAGTCACAATCCTATCAGCGATTGTTTAATATGGAAGGCAGCGCTTCGCAAATCATGAATGTCAAAATGGAAAAAGGAAGTTCGTTCTCGTATGTGCCTCATCCTGTAGTACCTCATGAAGATTCTACTTTCAAAAGCCATAATAAGATCAATATCGAAGATGATTGTGATCTAACGATAAGCGAAATTATTACCTGTGGTCGTAAACATCATGGTGAAACTTTTAAATATGCTCATTTTCAAAATCTTCTTGAAGTGTATCACCATGACCGTCTTATTTTGAAAGACAATGTTCTGTTAAGACCAGATATTATGCCCTTAGCCGCTATGGGATTGTTGGAAGGCTTTACACATCAAGGGACTTTTGTGTATTTAAACACAAAGAATGAGGATGTGAAAGAACATATCGAATTCTTTTTTAAAGTATTGGAAGGATTGGAAAACGTAGCATTTGGAATCAGTGAATTAGAATCAAATGGCTTTGTCATTAGAATTCTTGGTCATGGAGGAGAGCAAATGTTTGATTTCTTTAGAAAAGTGCAGGATGTGCTTTGGGAAGAAAAAGTTGCAATACAAATTTAAATAGTTATGGATTCAAATTTAATAGCATTATCAATTACAGCTATCAGTATTAGCTTTTTTCATACCGCTTCAGGTCCAGATCATTATCTGCCATTTATTGTTTTATCGCGATCTCGAAAATGGAGTTTGTCTAAAACTATTATGCTCACAATAATCTGTGGTTTAGGACATATTCTGAGTTCGGTAGTTTTAGGGATTATTGGAGTTTTCTTAGGATGGCAAATCAATAAAATCACCTTTTTTCAAGATTTCAGAGGCAATATTGCAAGTTGGGCACTGCTGTTATTTGGTGCGATTTACCTTATTTACGGACTTTGGGCTGCTTACAAGAACAAAGCTCACAAACATTTTGATGTAATGGGAGAGGATGTGTTTGTGTATTCGCACAAGCACGGCGAAGTGGTTATGCCAACCAATCGAGTTAAAGTAACACCGCTGGTTTTGTTTGCCATTTTTGTGATGGGGCCAAGCGAGCCATTAATTCCGTTACTATTCTATTCAGGATTAAATCGTTCTGTTGCTGAAATTTCCACCATAATTGGTGTGTTTACATTAAGTACTGTTTTAACAATGCTTGCAATGGTGCTTTTGGGCGTTTACGGATATTCTTTTTTTAAAGCAGAAAAGTTTGAACGCTATACTCCTGCAATTAGCGGAGCAGTGGTTTTAGCTTGCGGTTTTGGAATGGTCTTTTTAGGCTGGTAATTCAAATAATTTTTCACTTCTAGAAGTATAATAAATGAAAAAAATAAAAACATTAGTAGAAACCGTGCTTAAAGGCATTGGTCAAATCATGCTTCAAGAAAGTGCTTGGACAGGTTTGTTATTTTTAATTGCGATATCTTATGATTCTATCCTTATGGGAGTTGCGGCTTTGCTGAGTTCGATAATTGGAACTGTAACGGCAAAAGTTTGCAATTTCAGTGATGAAAATATAAAAGCGGGTTTATACGGATTTAATGCAACATTAGTCGGAGTAGGATTAGTTTTCTTCTTTGAAACCAGTCTTTTAATATGGTTTTTACTTGTTTTAGGATCTGTACTAAGCACGTTGCTTATGGAATTTTCTATTCGCAAGAAAATACCCTTTTTCACCTTTCCTTTTATTGTCATTACTGTAGTTGCTGTTTTGAGCATTCAGCACTTTGGATTAGCAGTTGCAAGAATACCTGCAGCTAATGTAGAGATGCCGGAACTTGAAGATTTTGCAGTAGCGGCACATGCCTATAGTGAAGTGATTTTTCAAGGAACTATTGCCGCAGGCTTGCTATTTTTTATAGGGGTTTTTCTAAACAATCCCACAGCGGCATTGTACGGATTTGTAGCGGCAGTAATTGCAGCGGCAATTGCACATTTTGATCAAGACTCTGTAAAATTAATTGAGGACGGAATGTTCAGTTTCAACGCTGTTTTATGCGGAATTGCATGTAGCGGAACAAAACCGAGAGATGGACTGTATGTTTTGCTGTCAGTGGTTATAGCAACATACTTTGATATTTTTATGATGCATAACGGATGGATTACACTTACGTTTCCATTTGTTTTATCAATGTGGGTAATTGTTTCCTTAAAAAAAATAATAAGTCGTTTTGAAAGTAAAATGGCAATTGTAAAAGAAAATTAATAATAATGAAAAACAAACTTTTTACAGCAATTGTAATAGTATTGTTAGCAGTGCAGAATGGATTTGCCCAAAAGGCAAATAAGCCAGAAGCAAACAAATTAGAAGTAAAAAAATCAGAAGCAGATACAATGCATCTGAGCAAAATAGTTATAAACAACGTCGATTTCAGAAAAAAGATAATGAAAGTCGATTTAAAAATGTCTCCAGTTAATTCTGCACAGGATTTATTGAGAAAAGTTCCCGGACTCTTTATTGCTCAACATGCTGGCGGAGGCAAGGCTGAACAAATATTTTTGCGCGGATTTGATAATGATCATGGAACCGATATCAGCGTGATGGCAGATGGAATGCCTGTTAATATAGTCTCACATGCGCATGGACAAGGATATGCCGATCTGCATTTTCTGATTCCAGAAACGGTCAAAGATATTGATTTTGGAAAGGGAGCTTATTATGCTGATAAAGGAGATTTTAATACTTCGGGTTATGTCAATTTCAGCACTTTTGACAAGTTAGAGAATAATCTTTTCAAAATTGAAGGAGGTTCTTTTAATACCATGCGAGCGGTGACAATGCTCAATCTTTTAAATAAAAACAACCAAGATAAGAATTTCTATGTTGCGGGAGAGTTCAATTATACCGATGGGCCATTTGATGTTAAGCAGGATTTTACGCGAATTAATTTTTTGGCGAAGTACAGCCAGTGGATTGATGAAAAACAATACATCTCTATTTTAGGGTCTACTTTTTCTTCAAGCTGGAATGCTTCGGGACAGATTCCAGAAAGAGCTGTAGAAGAAGGAATTATAAGCAGATGGGGATCTATAGATCCAACAGAGGGTGGAAGGACTTCGAGAACAAATCTGGCAGTAAATTATAGATATTTAGCCAATGAAAATGAAGAATTTTCTAGCAATTTATTCTATTCAAAATACAACTTTAATCTGTTTTCGAATTTTACCTTTTATTTGAATGATCCAGTTTATGGTGATGAGATTCAGCAGACCGATAATCGCTCTATTTATGGCTTGGAAAATAAATATATTCGAAGATTTGCATTTGAAAATAGCAATTTGACATGGACGTCAGGAGCGGGATTCCGTTTTGATGATATTAAGGATTTGCAATTAAATCATGTTTATCAGCGTGACTTATTGTTAGATAGATTATCTGATGGATCTGCTACAGAAGTAAATGTTCATGGCTATACCTCAATTGATTATAGAGTAGGGAAATGGCTCATCAATCCATCAGCGAGGTTAGACTATTTTACTTTTAGTCTTCACGATCGACTTGCTAGTTTGCCTGCAGCGAAAGAGGCTTCGGCGGCTAGAATAAGTCCAAAATTGAATATTTCGTATACACAAAACCAAAATGTGCAATGGTATATTAAATCAGGTTTTGGTTTTCACTCCAATGACGTAAGAGTTGTTGTAGCACAGGATGGAAAAGACATTCTGCCTTATTCTTTCGGAAGTGATTTAGGTGTAATTCTTCGTCCAACAGCCAATATGATCATTCAGCCGGCGATCTGGCATATGTATTTACAGCAAGAATTTGTGTATGTTGGCGACGAAGCCGTGGTAGAGCCATCAGGAAAAACGCGCCGTCTAGGTTTTGACCTAAGTTTGCGATATCAGCCTATTTCATGGCTTTATCTAGACGGAGATCTAAATTATGCTCACGCGCGTTATATTGATGAACCAAAAGGAGAAGATTATATTCCGTTAGTACCAACTCTTACCAGTACTGGAGGAGTAGCGGTAAAACTTCCTTCTGGTTTCTCTGCAAACCTAAGATATCGCTATATGGACTCAAGACCTGCTATTGAAGATAATTCGGTAAGAACACGTGGCTATTTCGTTAATGATCTTGTGTTGGCTTATGGAAAAAAAAGCTGGGAAGTAAATATGCAGTTTCAAAACATCTTTAATACCAAATGGAATGAAGCGCAATTTGAAACAGAAACAAGACTTAGAGACGAAGCTAGTTCAGTATCAGAATTATGTTTTACTCCCGGAACTCCTTTCGCTGTAAAAGCTGGAATAAGCTATAAATTTTAAACTTTAGAAAATATGAAAAACGTGTCTGCAAAAAGCAAATTGCTATTGGCAGTGGTCATTTTTGTGGTCACATTTAGTAAATCATTCGCACAGTTAAGTCCACCAGGTTTGGGAGAAGGTAAAAATGCTTCTTGGTTTGCCTTTGGCGTAAGGCAATCTTTAGATTCGCTTAAACATAAAGAATCGACAACTTATGTAGGTGTTGGTTTAAAGAGTAGTCCTGATGAGAATAATCCATTTTCTAAAATGGCAATTCTGGTAATCAATGAGGAAATTTCCAATAGATACAGCAAGAACTGGGAATACTCCTATGCGCTTAGTTACAGAAGATCTAATAATTATGACTCTGAAGCGCCTTATGAGGAATTGAATCCTGCAATTGAACAGGAATTTAGATTGTACGGACGCTATTCTTATATCACGGAAGGCAACGGGCTGAAATGGAAAAATACGGTAAGGCAAGAATTTAGAAAATTCTTTAATCCTGATTCTAGTAATGCCGAAGAGAATTTTCAGTTGCGTACACGTTTCAAAACACAGCTAAGCCTAGATTTAGGAAGCACTAAAACACATCATATCATAGGTGGTGCCGAAGTTCTTTTTGCAATCAGCAAAGAGAATGAACCCGAGAAAGAATGGTCAAAATTTGATTACAAAGAAAGCAGGTTTACGCTTTACTACTCACTTACTCCACATAAAACGCCATTCATTTTCGATGTGGGCTATATGTATAACCTGATTGGTAAAGGATCTGATATTTCAGACGTGAATTATTTGGCCTTAGATATAATTTGGAAAGATCCTTTTGGAGCATGATAAGCTAATAGAAAGAAGCGCATTAAAAAATAATTATAAAAACAGAAATCAAACAAATTATGAGCGAAATTAAAAAGAATTCGAGAAATACAGAAAAAGCGCCAAAAAGCCCATTTTCAACGCAAACTGTTGCATTTTCTCATTACAACAATTTTTCGGCGCAATTGCCTATTGATCCTAAAACGGGAGAAATTGTTAGTAGCGATATAAAAGAGCAGGCAAAACAATGTTTGACAAATATTCAAGCCATTGTAGAAAGCATTGGCCATGTTATGGATGACGCTGTAAAACTAACTGTTTTCTTAAAGAATATTTCTGATATAGAAGCAGTAGACGAAGTGTACAAAACATTCTTCAAAAGCAATTTGCCAACTCGTACAACTGTAGCTGTAGAAGCTCTACCATTAGATGGTGCTTTAATTCAGATAGATATTCTTATCTCAAACGGCGAAGGAACAACTCCGCAAAAAGCTTTGGACCTTGTTAAAGTGACTAGAAATACAGAAAACGCACCAAAGAGTATACACGCACATAATGTTGCATTTTCTCATTATAGCAATATTTCAGCTCAATTACCTATTGATCAAAAGTCTGGTAAAATTGTTGCAGGTGGTGTAAAAGAACAAGCAGAGCAATGTTTAGAAAATATTAAAGCTATTTTAGAAAGCATCGGACATGTTATGAATGATGTGGTTAAAACTACTGTTTTTCTTAAGGATATTTCAGATGTTGAGGTTGTGAATGGAGTTTTAGCAAAATTCTTCCCAGACTATGTTCCGGCTAGAACCATTGTTAGTGCTTGTGCTTTGCCATTAGGTGCTTTAGTACAGATTGATACTGCAGTTTCACATGGTGACGGAACACCGCCACAACTTCCTGAAGATGCACGTTTTCTAGTTATTGAAGCAAACAATACAGAAAATGCTCCAAAAGTGGCCTATTCACATACAGTTGCGTATTCTCATTACAATCACATCTCAGGCCAATTGCCTTTGGTTCCAGAAAACAATCAAATAGTTGGCAGTGGTATTAAAGAGCAAGCAGTACAATGTTTAAATAATATCAAAGCAATTGTAGAAAGTATCGACCATAAAATGGATGATATTGTTAAAGTGAACATTCAGTTAAAAAATGTGGCTGATATTGCGGTGGTAAACGAAATTTACACTTCATTTTTCAGTGGAGACTTGCCTGCAAGAACAGTAATTGGCGTTTCGGAAATTCCTTTGAATGCCTTAATTCAAGTTGACGCTGTTGTTTCTAACAGCGAGGGTACACCAGCTTAATTTACCAAGTAAAATCTATATTTTTAAGTAGAGTCTTTTTTAGACAAAAACGCTTATAACAGGATTCTTAAAATCCTGTTTAAGCGTTTTCTTTTTTTTATATGAATGAATTTTAAATTTTAATGTTTCAAAAATCGTGTTCTATAATCAGAAGGAGACTCTCCTGTCACTTTTTTAAACATACGCGAAAAATAGGAAGGAGATTGAAAATGCAGTTCAAATGCTATTTCTGCAATTTCTTTCGAATTATCCTGTAAAAGAATTTGGCTGTGTTGGATGGTAATTTCGTTTATCCATTGTTTTGGAGCCTTTCCAGTGGTTTCTTTAACGCATTTGTTCAAATAATTATCTGATATTTTTAAAATATTGGAGTAATAATCTATGTTTTTATGTTGAATATGGTTTTTCTGAACTAACTCCCTAAACTGAAAAGAGATAAAACTTGCGCGACTGAGCGATTTGTTATCGGTATTTTCTGTTCGTATAATTTTTAGCAATGCAGATTGAAGAAGTGCAGTGCTAATTGCATTAATATGTTCAGTCTGGTTTAATTCTTCTTCCAGCAATTCAAACAAACGGATAAGCCAATTGATTTGATCATGATCTAATATCGAGAAGGGTGAAGTGTAAAAAAATCTTAAGTCGCTTGTGGTCAGGGCAATTTCGGTGATAACCTCATTTTCATAGATAACAAAAAAGCCTTCGACATCATCTGATAGTTCTAACGTTGCTGTAAAATTTCCTTGTTTAATACTAAGCGCTTGATTAGCATTGATCTCAAATACAGATGTTTCCAGTTGCTGTTTTACATATCCTTGTGTGACAAAAATCAGAAAGTTAAAAGTGGTTTGATAGGGATTAACAGGGATTACAATTTTTTTTAAATAATTTTCAATTCGGTACAGCTGTATGTTGGAATTGTTAAAAAGATTGTGAGTGGTTATATCTGGAAGAAAGAATTTCTTGTACTCATAATTGCTAATTAATTTAGGGCTATTTTTCATTGAAACCTGATTTTGTATTTTAGCTGTAGTTTAAAAATGTAAAGGCTTTATAAGGGATTGAAAAATTAATATTTAAACCTCATATACCGCTAAAAATGAAACACTAATTTAAGCTTTTTTTATTGGCTTTTCTTATAAATCGAAGAGAAATTTATATTTTTACTGATGTTTATCGGAGCCAATGGAGAGAAGAAAACGGTTTATGGTTTAAAAGGAATCTATATAATTTTAAAGCCCTCAGAGTATAATAGTTAAACGGCATATTCGTTTGATATTTTTTATAAATTTCATTTATGACTTAGTTTCTTTAGAGAGAGTGGTTACGAAAAAAAAACAGCGTCTTCATTATGCATAAACCTGAAAGGAATCATTCTGTATCAGTGATCAGTATACAGGAATTTAGAGATGACCAGTTCGCAGGCAGTGAGGAGATTTTGTTTAATGAACTCCATGGAGAGAGAATTATAGAAAAACCCCATTCGCATGATTTCTTTACCATCAGTTTATTTGAAAAAGCAAAAGGCATTCATTCAATTGATTCTATAGATTACCCTATTAGCGATTATCAGGTTCATGTATTGTTTCCTGGACAAATGCACAAATGGGATATCAAGGCGGGAACAGTTGGTTATCAGCTCATGATTGAACGAACCTTCTTTGAAAGATTTGCTCCATATTTTAGATTTTCTTTTACCAATTACCAGAATCATCCTGTTATACAATTATCTCAAACGGCTTTTGAACTACTTCATTATGAATTTGATGCAATCAAAAATGAACTGAAACGGGCAGATTTCCTGACCTATCTGATTAATGCTCGTGCAGCAGTTATAGCATCCATTATTAGTAGAGAAGCAGAATATACTTTCACTGAATTTAAAGTGTATCAGTCTAATTCGCGGTTAGCTTCTTTTAATATGCTGATAGATGAATTCTTCAAGCAGGAGAAATCTGTGGCATTTTATGCGGTCAAACTAAATGTTTCTGCCAATTACCTTAATGTTCTGTGCAGAAAGCATCTTAAAATTTCTGCTACACAGCTTATACAGCAACGTGTGCTTACAGAAGCTAAAAGACTGCTCGAAAGTGCCGATTTATCCATAAAGGAAATTGCCTTTGAATTGGGTTTTGTAGACCATGCGTATTTTTCTAATTTTTTTAAAAGCCAGATTGGTATCTCGCCAACTGAATTTCGGAAAAAGAGATAAATTCTTCAAGCTGCCGTAGAAATCATGCAAGTTTTCTGGTTTGCAAATCTGTACATTTGAAACCGCTCTCTTATTTTTTGTTTAAATAAGGAAAGCCCTTCATTAATTAAATAAACATAAATATGGACAAGCGAGGTATTTCACGTAAAGATTTTCTAAAGAATTCCGGATTAGGTTTAGCGACTATTGCATTTATGCCGTCAGTGTTGCAAGGAAAAAATAAACCTTTGCATGAAGATAAAACAACAGCATTAGGCAAGACTTATGCTTTGAAAAATGTACGTTTGGAAACTGGTTTTGAATTTGAAGGAGACGAAGTCGTAGCAACTAAAACTGGGCTTTTTTCTGTAGAAATTGAGAATGGCAAAATAAAGAAAATTAGTCCTAATGGGACTGGTAAAGAAGAAATAGATGCTAAAGGAATGCTAATGTTGCCGTCTTTCAGAGACATGCACATTCATTTGGACAAGACTCTATATGCCGAAAAGTGGCGTGCAGTACGCCGTTCGGGAGGAATAAAAGGAATGATTGCACTAGAGCAGAAAACAATGCCCGATATGCTAAAAAATTCTACGTATAAGGCTGAAAAACTTATCGAATTGTTACAGTCACAGGGAACAGGATTTGCTCGTAGCCACGTCAATATTGAACCTACATCTAAACTGGATTCTCTTAAAAATCTTCAAATTGCACTGGCCAATAAAAAGAATAGTTTTGGAGCAGAGCTAGTAGTTTTTCCACAACACGGTTTGTATTATACAGATTCACTTCCTTATATGAAGGAAGCTGCAAAAATGGATATTGATTTTATTGGAGGTTTAGATCCTACAAATGTAGACGGTTCAATTCAGAGAACGATGGACACTACCATTCAGCTCGCTTTAGATAATAATAAAGGAATTGACATCCACTTGCATGAATCGGGAAAATCTGGTCTTGATACTATCGAGTACTTAATTGATAAAGTGAATGAAAATCCAGCTCTAAAAGGAAAAACCTTTGTTAGCCATGCCTTTGCTCTTGCTGCTTTAGATAAAGTAAAACAGGAAACAATAGCCGAACAGTTGGCAGCTGCACAAGTTGGGATTATTTCTACAATACCTTTTGGCGGGATGATTATGCCGATTCCGACATTGTTAAAACACGGAGTAAATGTTATGACGGGAAATGATAGTATTGTAGATTATTGGAGCACTATGGGAACAGGAAGCGTACTGCAGAAAGCCAATCTTGCTGCTCAACTATACGGACAGGTTTCAGAATTCGGATTATCTAGAATGCTAAGGTTGGCAACAGCAGGACCTATTCCGTTAGATGAAAAAGGTGTGCAACAATGGCCAAAAGCAGGCGACGATGCCGATCTGGTACTTGTAGATGCCAGTTGTTCTGCAGAAGCAGTTTCTCGTATATCGCCAATAAAATCTCTTATTTATAAAGGCAATATTGTTTTCTAATTTATCTGTTTATGAAAAATATACTACTTCTTTTAGTAACGATAATAATGTCTGCCCATTCTTGCCAGTCAGTTTGGGCTTCTAAAAAAAATGAAATGATGCAAAAAGATATTGTACAGTTAGTTCATCAGAATGATATTTCTGGAGTTGTGAAAGCTTTAGAAAATGGAGCAAACGTAAATACTATTGACAATGCTAAACGTTCTCTATTGCTGATTGCTACAATGGGCAAACAAATAGAAATGGCAAAAGTCTTAATAAAGTATAAAGCAGATGTGAATCAGCAGGCAGAGAACAAAGACAGTGCTTTTCTGTATGCCGGTGCAAGCGGTCAGACAGAACTTGTACAGCTATTTTTAAACAATGGTGCACGCTTCGATATTTTTAATCGCTACAACGGATCGGCGCTTATACCTGCATGCGAACGTGGCCATGTAGAAACGGTAAGATTGCTTGCCAACACTAAAAATTTTCCGATCGATTATGTTAATCGTTTAGGCTGGACCGCTTTAATGGAAGCTATTGTGTTGGGAGATGGAAGCATAAAATATCAGCAGATTGTCCAGATTCTAAAAGAGGCAGGATCAAGAATGGATATACCTGACCATGATGGGATAACTCCGCTGCAGCATGCTCAAGCAAAAGGATTTAAAGAAATCGTGGCTATTATAAAATCATAAAAAGACCAATTGGATTAAGGAAATGTATAATGCAGTGGTGAGCTTGATGTTAATGAATTGCTTAAGGCGTGTTCTAAATATGAGTGAGTTTGTCTGGGTCAACTACAGAAAAAATATTCACGATTTCACCATTTTCATTAAATTCAAAAATCTGACAGTTTATCAATGTTGTATTTTGGTAAAATAGCAGTGCTGGCTGGTGATTGATTTCTTCTATTTTTATTTGAAATTCTTTCTGATAATGTTCAAAAAGATAAGTGACTAGCTTGATGGTGTCCTCAATACCGGAGGTAAGCTCAGCAACCACAGTCATTTTGCTTCCGCCGTCGGCCATAACCTGAACTTCTTGAGACAGCATTTTCTCAAGTGCTGGTATGTCGCGTAAACGGATGGCTTGGATGTACTGTTCTAAATGTTTTATATCCTTTGCTTGAGGAGCGGCAACAACTGGTTTTCTTAGTTTTAGTTTCTTTTTGGCTCTAGTGAGCAGTTGCCTTGAATTTTCAGTAGAAACCGATAGTAGAGATGCCACCTCTTCATGTTCATAATCAAAAATTTCTTTCAGTAGAAAAACAGCACGCTCTTTCGTATTGAGAGTATCAAGAAGTACCAGCATAGAATAATTTAGAATTTCTTCCATTTCAATTCTGGTTTCAGCATAATTGGTGACAATTGGTTCGGGCAAAGTAACTTTCTTTCGCTGTTCTCTGTCGTTTTTCTTTTTCAAATTGATAGAGCGGTTAATGACTGCCTTAATCAGATAAGCGTCTTGATAAACAATTGAGCCTGTATCTTTTTCTGCAAAATTCATTATCACCTCCTGTATAACATCTTCACAATCGGTTCGATTTCCAAGAATATTGTATGCGTAGGGATATAATTTTTTGGCAGCCGTTTTAAATTTTATCATTTTTAGGTTAATTTTAAATGGGACAGTTCAGCAGAGCAAAATAGAATCTGCTGAACTGTCTCCAAATTTAATTGATTTTGAGGGAATCATTTCATTTTATAAATCTTAAAAAATATTTTGTGCAGCAGCTACGAGATGCATTACCTCTATTTGTGGAGCATTTTCTAAACCGCTTTCATCTCGTTGTTTCTGGAAGGATAGGAAAGAAGGTACCTGAAGCAATTGTTTTTGTATTTTTTCATTTTGATAGTGAGAAATATGGACAAAGGTTTTGCCATCGGAACACAGATAAGCATTATATTGAAACTCTTCAGGGTTCATTTTTTTAAAATCAAGCATAAATAGATTTATATTTTCTTGATTTTTTTTACTGAAATCAGCTTGTACAGTATAAGTAACTTTTACGATAATCATAATTTTATTTTTTTACTAGTTAATAATACTCATAAGACAAAGTGTAGTATTAAAACGTGACAAAAAATATAATTATTATAGATGAAAACTTTAAGTGGTGGTTTGTTGTGATAATTATGCATTGATTTTTCTGTAATTGAAAAATCTATTTTTTTAAAGATTTGTGAGGTATTTGTGCTAAAATATAATCTTACCTGCCTTAATAAGGCAGGTAAGATTTTTTATTTTAAGTATGAAATTATTTGTTCGGAGCAATATCTCCTCGACGAATTGGTACATGAACAGCTTTATACTGTGAAGCAAATTTTCCGTTTTCAGAAGCAGCTTTAGCGGTAAAGAAATTTTCTAGGGCAATAGCTACTTGGAAAGAGAAATCGGTTGAATATACATTCGGATCCATTGAGGTTCCGCATTCTATGTTCTGAAACCATTCCATCCATTTTTTGCCTCCTCCTCCAGCAGGTGGGTTTACGCCTCCGTCTGGAGCTGCGTTAGGCGGAACAAGAGATGTCACCGCTGGATATTGTGCCGCGTTATGGCATGACATGCAGGAAACTGTATTAAGATCGGCAGGACCATCTAATCTACCATTCCATCCAAGATGCTGAGGAGGCAGGTTCGGACTTTCGAAAATTACTGTTTCTTTAAGGTCTTTGTTTACCTCAGTTTTTATTGGTGGATAAGGCGATGTTTTGTTGATCTTGTTTTCAGGATCGTTCCCCCATGTAAGTCCAACAGGTACAAGATTCATCAACTTATTTTTCTTGTTCAGCTTACCGTTGTAACAGAAAGTTCCAAATACCCATCCAGTTCCCTGGGGATTGCTAGGACTTCTATCTGCTCTAGGATCGCGGACAGAAATATCCATTTGCAGAAGATGCACATCAGAAACTACTCTTTTGTCAGATTTCCAAAAATTTTCTGTTATATAAGCTTTCCAAGTTAACGGATTTACAAGGTAATCTACGAAATCTGTACCTTTAGGAGCATCAGTAAAAAGCAGTTTGATAAATACAGTACCTGTTGGGAATCCTCCATTATCATAACGTTTGTCCAATACTTTTATATTAGGACTTTGCGGAGATTTCCACATTTTGCCCATAGCATAACCTGCTTTATCATTGATGAGGGTAATGGCATAAACAGAATAATCTCCCTCAATACCTTTGAGTCCTGGCCCTAATTGCAAAGGACCAAGAGGAGCCTCTTTAATTAAGCCATGAAAGCCTTCTGTTCCTCCGTTTGGCGGATAAGCATTAGGACCTTCAACACTTGGATGCAACCATGGAATGTGGTACCAATTACGAACTTTGTTTTTGTATGGATTCCATTCTTCAGTATTTCCCTCAAAGCCATAATCGCGTACAGCTTCTATATACTTTAAAGGTTCTTTCTTGAAATCGATATCAAGAAATTTAGGCATTTCCTCTGGCAATTCAGTTGGGAAATCTGTTTTTAGACGAAAGATAGGCTGGTCAGCGTATTTATCTCTGTATTCCTGAGGACTTACCATATAACCGAAGTCGGGAAATCCGTCTTCTTCATAATTTTTCTGTTCTAGTGCAGCTAATGCATGGTTCTTTTTTTCTGCAACAGGTTCTTCGCGTTTCTTGTCGCAGGAAGCAAACAAAATCGAAGTTGCTATAATAAGCGGTTTTAAATGTTTCATAAATTGAGGATTGGGTTAATGGTTTATTTAGTAGCTAAATTGTTTTCAGTAATCTCGCAAGCTCTTCGCACTTCTTGTACAGTAGCAGGAGCATCTAATCGAAATAGAGGAGAGAGTCCGCGCTCTACTCTTGAGGCTCTTATAGCATCTTTTATAGCAAAGAAGACACTGTTGGCTAATACCAAAGGAGGTTCTCCCACTTCTTTGGCAGAAAATATCTGGTTAGGATCTTCAGGTATGCTTAGAACAGACTTTTCATCTCTCGGAAAAAGATAGGTGTTCATTTCTAGCGGAATTGTGGTTATTGCAGGAATTTTGTAGCGCCAAGTGTTAGTTGAATTTAATCTTCCTTTATCCGGACCCTCTATCTCTGATACTAATTTCTCAGTTAACAGATATCCAATTCCTTGAACAAAAGCACCTTCAATTTGTCCTATATCAATCGCAGGATTCATACTCCATCCCATATCATAAATGATATCAGAACTGATAATTTTCACTTCTCCAGTAAGAATGTCTACTTCAGTAACCGAACACGCGACAGAATAGGTGAAACCCACAAAAGAATCAACACCGCCTCCTAGCGAAGCATCTTTTATGCGTTCTATACCTGGAATATTTGGCTGATCTTTTTCGGTTTTAAATGTCATGGCAGGAATCTGTATTTCACCGCCTTTTATTTTTGCATTAAAAGTGGCAATAAGATTTACCCTCTGAGAAGCGGCTAAACTGATTAGGTTTTGCCATATCATGGATTTGTTCCCTGGGTTTGGTTTAATCTTTTTTGCCCAACCTTTATTTTCACCAGCACCGTAGTTCCAAAAATCTATATTTTTGTTTGTACACCATTCTTCACCATTTTCATTCAGCATCTGATAGCCAAATTCCATAAGTCTTGATCGCATTTCTTCGCAGGTTTGCTTTACAGCTTCGCACGAATAGGGAGTTCCTGTAGAACCTCCTGTACTTGTTGGATTAGGCGTAATGCTTGTATTTACATTATCAATAAATATCATTTCCATCGGAATTCCTAAGACATACGAAGCGACCTGCTGCGCTTGAGTAACCAGACCTTGTCCAATTTCAACACCGCCCTGATGAATTACAACGGTCCCGTCAGCTGGATTAATTGCTACAACAGCAGCTGATTGTTCCAGCATAAGCAGGTTATATCCTGATCCATATTTTACCGGAATCATAGAAATACCTCTTTTAAACCATTTGTTTTCTTTGTTGAATTTTTGAACTTCTGCATATTTAGCTTCAAATTTTGAAACTTCTTTAGCGTAAGCCCATACCTGTTTCATATAGCAGTAAGTAAGCGCTTGACCAAAAGGAGTTACATCGCCACGGTCGTAAAGGTTTTTTTCACGCAGATCTTCTGGCCTCATGCCAATAGAAACGGCTGCATCATCAATGGCATTCTCTACAATATTTTTTCCTTGTACATCGCCAAAGGCGCGCATTGCTGTGCTCGGTGCGGTATTGGTTCTACACACATCAATTTGGCTTTCAAAATTTTTAATTTTATAGGCATTGTCTGTACGTAGCTGGATGCAATTGGAAACAATAAATGAACAGTCATAAAAAGCACCGCCATCTCCCCACATTTTAAGTTGAAAACCATGAAGGATTCCTTTATTTTCAGGTTTATACTGTCCTGTGTCAACTGCAATTTCGTATTCACCATAATAAGCATGGCGTTTTCCGATCATAGCAGTATCTTCGTCACGTGGCATGGCTATTCTAACAGGCTTTTTAACAGCTTTAGCAGCAACTGCGGCAGGTCCAGCTACAAAACGCGTCTGTTCTGTTTTTCCTCCAAATCCTCCTCCAACAGGCGGAACATTTACTTCTACTTGATGATGATACACTGCTAATGCAGAAGCAACGGTATCGTGCATTCCACCAGGACTTTGAACAGATGGTTGCACCTTAATTCGTCCTTCATCTATAGGAGTTGCAATACATGCTTGCGGTTCCATATAAAAATGAGCTTGTCCGCCACAAAGTTGTGATGAAGTAACCACCGTGCAAGGAATATTGTCTACGTTCTCTTTTCTTTCGGTTATAGATTGTTCACGTACTAGAGTCTTAAGTTTAGTTGGCAGTTCTTTCACCCAATCAAACTGGCTTCCTGGACGTGTTATTTTCCAGATATGGGATATAAATGGCGTTGTAATTGGTGCATCAGGAAAAATACTTTCTTTTTTGATTGCATCAAGAAAATCGAAGATGGGTTCGCTCCATTTCCCCGTCCAAGGAGTTCCGGGTTTTTCATACTGAACGTATTTTTCTGAAACTTCCGCAGCAATTCTGATTGCCTCCTGTTCGTTTGAGGCAAGTACCATAGCAATAGTTTGCCCAACATAACTCACTAATTCTTCAGCAAAAAGCGGCTGGTCATTTCCCATTCCCTGATAATTACGACCTCCGTTTTTAACATTCTCATGAGTAATGATGTCGCTAAAAGAAGGATATTCTTTTTTTAGGTGAATTCGCAATTCTTCAGTCTCAACTTTTTTATTATTTACTGCGAAAGAATAATTCATCAGCGCTTTTCGGCTTTGTACAAATGCGCCGTTTAAAGTTTGAGGAGGAACTGGAAGTTCATGTGTATAATGAATCTGTCCAGAGGTTTGGTACATTGCCGTTACCTTGATATAAGGTTGTGCAACTGGCGCTTTGTAATCTTGTGTTTTGTAATGTTGAACCCCATCACTTGCAGGCCAATGGCTCCATTTATTTTCTGCTGCAGAAATCAAATTTTCTGGAATTTGCGTTCCTTTAGCAACTAAAGCGTTTATAATTGATTTGTAAAAAAAGGATACGGCTAGTTGTGTTCGGTATTCTTTGGTGAAATCCTCATTAGGAACTTCTCTCATGCGTGCTTCTTGATGATCAAGTTCTTTTCGCACTTCTTTTGCCAAAATTTCAGATAATGTAGCAACATCTTTCAGCTCCAACTTTTTATTTATCATCGCTTGTTCGGTTTCTGTTGCTCTCCATGGATATGGTGCAATACCGCCCAGCGCAATTATGGCAGACTCAATAATCTTTTGATCATTAATTTTGAAATTGGTGGTAGCATTTACAATACTGTGAGCGTTTACTTCACGAAGTGCCACTTTTTGAGCAAATACAATAGAATTGGAGTCTTTTAATGGAATTTCGTAAGAGCTAAGAACAATATTATCAGCAAGTTTTGAGTCTTTTTTTATTGCTTCTAGAAGTTCTTCGGCTGTTTTTGTATAAGCTGTAAATTGATTATTTTTCTCTAATTGGAAATAGCTGATTTTTACATTTAAAGCAAACAAGACCGTAAAAAGATCTGATGGAAACGGTTCACCCGTTCCTTTTGGAATATGTTTTAGAACCAGCATTGTGTTTCCGCCAATTGAAGCAGCATTACGCACAATTCGCCCAGCAGTTCTGCGTGCCATATAATCTAGTGCTTCAAGTGATGTAACATCCGATTTGGATTTCTTTTTAGCGTTTTCTCCTTCTATGTATTTCGAAAGTATTTCAATAAAGTTGCTGTAGGTAGTACTGGCAGATATCAGAATATAATCTTCTGTTATTTTAGTATTCTCGTTTAATTCTGGAATAAAGCGAATGTCAGCGTAAAAAGTGCTTGGCAAATACTCATTTTTATAAATGCCGTAAGAGGTGTTTGCGTGGACTAGTCTAACGTCGCGGTTCTCCTTTAAAATTTCTGCAAGTTCTTGCAGTGTAGTAGGAGCAGCCCATCGACTGGTTGAAACGCCTATAGCTGGATGCTGGGCTTCCTTTGGGAAAGGAATTTCTAGTTTGCCAGGTAGTTGGGCTTTACCCACAGGATCTAACGCGCAAGGCATTCTTTTTTTCTCATCATCATCATTCCAGTCAGAAGCAAAAGTTTTCATTCCAGTAAGAATTGATCGATATCCTGTGCAACGGCATAAATTACCGTCAAAGGCTTGTTCGATTTCCTTTTTGGTTGCGTTTTTGTTATTGATTATGAACTCTGACATATTCATTACAAATCCTACACTGCAGTAGCCGCATTGGCTTCCGTTGTTAAGTGCCAATTGATAGGCGACTGGGTTTATCCCTGTATGCGTCTCTTCAGATGGAAAATCGGAAATATTTTTTATAAGTTTTATATCAGCTGTACTGGTTCTGTCTTGAGTGGCACGGGCAACCTGTTTCTGAACAGCAAGATGTTTTATTCCAGCTTGTTTTTCAGCATCTTCCAATACAGGAGAATAGTCTTCACCTGGAAGAGCGGGCATGCGAGTTGAACTGGTTTTTTGTACAAAATGTTCTGGGTCAGGTTTACGTGCGGCGCCAGTTCCTTCGATAGTGGTAATAGAAAGCCCTCCTATAGAACATACCGGTCTGAGGCAGGAGTTTATTGCCAAGTGACTAGGTTTCTTTTCCTGATTATTCCATTCAGATAGAATGACTGTGCATCCGCCACAGCCTCCTTGTCCGCATGGTTTCTTTGGCCCGCAGAGGCCTACTTCGGGAGATCTTAAATAATCAATTAAAAGTAAATCGGGAGAGGGATTCTCAATAACTGTAGGTTTCCCATTTAAAAAGAAATTTACCGTGTTTTTCATAATATCAGAAGAATTGATTTGGTTTTTTGTTTTTCTAACTTTAAAAAAAATGGAATAAATCAATATGAAATTCAGCAGGAACCAGACTGGAAATCTTGCTGTATTGCATACAGATGGTTTTTGGCGCAGAGTTTTGGTGCTATTGAAGTCTTTCTATGACGTATTTTATAACAGAATCTCAATAGAATAGGAGTATAAAAATGGGGATTTTAATAATGTTTTATCTTAGAACAATATAATGTCGAACTTGTCTAGAAGCATTTTAGACAGGACGATATATTAATCTGTAAATATTCGATTATTAAATCATAACAAATGTAAGATGCCGTTTCAAATTGGCATCAGGTAGTAATACGTGTTTTTTTTTAAGATTAAACCTATAAATAATTTAAAGGGTATAAATAACTTTATTCAAACCCTTTAACGCACATTATTTAAGATTTGCCATTTGAAGATTCGGTATTGTAGAAATAGAGATTTTGTACTATTTCTAATCATGATTTTCAGTGATCAGATTAGTTGCCAGTATTTGTGTGGGCAGTTTTTTTTATAATTGCAAAGTTGCAGACTGCATTAAAAAATACTTGAATTTTAAAGTTCTAATAGCCTTCAGTAGATATATAATTATAAGGTAGAATTTTGCGCTAAGTCTTAAGCAGCATCTTTATGATATTTCTTTTTGTATTCTATTGGTGGAATGCCAGTAATTTTTTTAAAAGCGTCTCTAAAGGCTTTTATATCAGAATAGCCTACTTCGTACATTACTTCATTTACTGTTTTCCTGTTTGTCTCAAAAGCTTTTTTGGCAGCTTCGATTTTTACTCTTTGAAGGTATTCGCTTGGCGTATTTCCAGTAGCTTTTATAAATCTTCGGTCAAAATTTCTTCTACTGACATTAAATCTACTAGAAAGATCGTTCATGGATAATTTTTCTCCCAAATTTTGCTCTAAATAAGACTGCGCATGAAGCACCATTTCATCTTCATGTTTCTTCTGTCCCGAGAAAATAATAAACTGCGATTGCGTACTTCTGTTCATTTCAATCTGAAACACCTTTGCACAATAAACCGCTGTAGCTCTGCCGTAATATTTTTCAATTAAGTAAATCATTAGATTTAGAAAAGAATAAGCTCCGCCATTGGTATAAATTCCGTTTTCATCTGTAATCAGTTCATCAATTCGAAGGTTTATTTTTGGAAACATTTTGCTAAAATTTTCTTTGACAGACCAATGTGTAGAACAGCTTTTTCCGTCTAGAAGCCCCGATGCTGCAAGCATAAACGCACCCGTGCAAATAGTGGCAATTTCGGCTCCTTTTTTATGTTGTCTTTGCAGCCATTGCACCAATTCGGCATTATGCTCAAGAGCAAGGTTATAGTTATGGTTCAATGACGGAATGATAATCAGATCGGTTTTGTTAACCTGAGAAATATGAAGATGAGGTTTTACAGTAAAGATTCCTTGGTTGAAGTCTACTTTTTCAGAAATTCCTGCAAGTTGGATATGAAACAATTCCTTTTTGCCATTTGCTTTATTAAAAGCATTTGCTTTTGTGAAGATTTCGTACGCGCCAGAAATACTCGAAAGATTATTATCTCCTTCAGGAACTATGATGGTAAGCTGTTTCATTTTCTTTTTTTATATAAAGGTAATAAAAGTAACTGTCCAAATATACCATTAAGAATGTCTAGTTTTCATATTATACAGTTTTGGATTTGCATTTAAATTTACTCTAAACAATTGTTTAACAATATAAACCAATCAAGATCATGGCAAAAATGACAGTAATCTACAAAACGCCAAAAGACATCAGTTCTTTCGAGAAACATTATTATGGCGTACATATTCCATTAGCAAAAAAGCTTCCAGGATTAATCAAATATGAAGTAAGCAATGGAGCAGTTCGATCAACGACAGGACATTCCGATGTATATCTTGTGGCCAATTTATATTTCGATTCTTTAGAAGCGATGATGGAATCTTTTAAGTCAGATATCGGACAGCAATGCGCCGCTGACCGTAGAATTCTAGCCAATGATGATGAGGTGCAGATTTACGTGTATGATGTGAAAAACGTCTGATTTTACATTGTTTCATTTTAACGGTTCAAGGTTCATTTTATTATTTCTGGTTTCAGATTATAATCTGAAACCATTTCCAGAGGCTCAGAAAGAAAGATTAAAGTTTTTCATTTTAATTTTAAATATTATTTCAATGCCGTTTTTCTAACGCAAAAGAAGAGCTGTTGGCAATTGAGTATGTAATGAACTTATAAAGGTAAAATAAAGTATTAATTTAAATACAACCAGACCTATGGCCGCTATTCCTGACGAATTGTACAATGTTAAATTTGCAGCATACTTCGATTCAATGAAAGAATTATATATACTAGATCAAAAGTTTAAAGTAATGTGCGATGCTTACTGCGCAAGTACGGCTAAAACGGAGCTTTATAAGGATAGAAGCGAAAAAAATTTCCGACGCAGAATGAAATTCGAAAATCTGTCAAGAGAATTAGAAGAAGAAATTCTGTTCTATATCATGCGAAATAGGTAATTCTTCAATATTGCCTGAAAATTAATCTTCATATTTTGAAAGCCCAATTTGCGATACAGCTTTCCATTGTTCTATTTTTTCAGCTTTACTTAAACCAGCATTTAGTCCGCTTGTGGAAGGCAAAATTGTATAAGTTATTCCTTCTTGCGGTACAGTATGTTTGTAAAAGTATTTTGCTGCGGCCTTGCTTTCAAAAAAAACATACTTAATATTCGGA
>NZ_QJRI01000129.1 GCF_003254565.1 Flavobacterium nitrogenifigens | reverse complement strand
CTACTTCCTTCTCTTTTGCAGCTTTTAAGGACATTCCAAAGTCCAATATTGTATTTTGCTAGCAACGCTTTTCGATCTTCATAAGAAGCACTGAATTCTTCTTCAAAAATAGAAAATAAAATTTTCCAGAAAAGATTTCCCTTGTTCGCATAGTATTCTTGTTTAGCAATAGACTGTTCACCCGCCATAGTACCCATGATTAGAATAATTGTGGATTTGTCGATTAAGGGTTGAAGGGCTTTTTTTAGCATTGGTTTTTCTGTTTTTTGTTGCGTAAAATTAGAGATAAAGATTTGAAATGAGCAGAAGACTTAAGAATCAAAATAAATATATTTACTTGTATTGGATTTAGTTTTAAAAGAAAAAACTTTTAGATATTTACGTCTTAAAAGAAACTGAGTTGGCGCAAAGTCGGTCCCGAAAGCTTTCGGGATTGTGCAGCGCTAGTGAAGAACACTTTGTGGAGCGGGGGGAACAAATATGGAGTAAACCACTTGGGGAATAGTATAAAAAAATAATAAAACATGAAAAAAAATATAAAGGAAATACTAGTCTCAATTTTAGGATATTTAAGTTTAAGTTTTTTGAAAATATTAATAATATTAATATTAATATTTTCAGACGATAATTTTTATTATCTATCGAAACAAAAAAATATTAATTATGGTGATTTAGCAATGAAACTTTTTTATATCAATGTAATTCCTCTAATCTTATACCCACTAATATGCTCATATTTTATTTATAAATACTTAAATAGCTTTATAAATACTTTGATTGTAATTTTGGTTTCAATCTTAATTTATTATTTAATTGATTTTATTCCATTGGTATTTTTTATTGAGAATCATAGATATAAAGTTTATGTCTCAATTACTTTAGTTGTACTTCTTATGATATGGATATCTTTGTTGCTTCAAAGATATGGTTCTAGAAAAGTATCTGAATAGTTGTGGTAATGTATTAGATGTGTTGGGGATTAATTATTGGTAGTGTTTCAAAGTTAGTGATATGAGATTTTGAAATTGTAACTCGCTCCCCGAAGAGTTCAACTGAAAAGCTGCGCAAATGTCTCCGACTTTGCGCAATTTTTTTATTTCTTGAAAACCAGAAACCCGCTAAAAGTCTCCTGACTTTTTCTTTTTACTTTGCATGAAATAACAAGTTAAATCTTATATTTTTGCTCGAAAAGAAAAAAAATGAAAGAAGGCTATGTAATAAGAGACCAAAAACTACCACATTTTATCACACCGACAGT
>NZ_QJRI01000060.1 GCF_003254565.1 Flavobacterium nitrogenifigens | reverse complement strand
CGGCAAAGGATTCACGGCTACTGTAAAATTGGTCGGTGCCGAAATGCACCCATTTGCATTTTTTACAGTTAGAGTTCCTGTATATGTGCCCACAGCTGTTCCCGCTGGAACTGCAATGCTTATAGAACCGGCAGTTAAAGCGGCATCTGTAACCGGTAAAAAATTATTGGTCGGGCTTGCATTCCAGCTAATGCTGTATAAAGTTGGTGAATTTGTTGCCGCACTATAGCTTAAGCTGGCCGTTTGGGCTGAGGAATTAAAACAGACTGCATTTGCAGTTCCAAGCGTGATTGACGGCAAAGGATTC
>NZ_QJRI01000085.1 GCF_003254565.1 Flavobacterium nitrogenifigens | reverse complement strand
ATGACGGCAACGGAAATGTAGAAACAGCCACTCAAAAGGTTATCGTTAAAGACACCGAAAAGCCTGTAAAACCAACATTGGCAGATATTACAGGAGAATGCTCTGCAACAGCAGCTGCGCCGACAGCCACAGACAATTGTGCGGGAACAGTTACGGGAACAACATCAGATCCTTTGACTTATAATGCTCAGGGAGCCTACACCATAAACTGGACTTTTAATGACGGCAACGGAAATGTAGAAGCAGCAGTCCAAAAAGTGATCATTAAAGACACGGAGAAACCTGTCAAGCCCGTATTGGCAGATATTACGGGAGAATGTTCTGCAACAGCAGCAGCGCCGACAACCACAGATAATTGCGCGGGAACAGTGACTGGAACAACGGCAGATCCATTGGCATACAATGCTCAGGGAACTTA
>NZ_QJRI01000067.1 GCF_003254565.1 Flavobacterium nitrogenifigens | reverse complement strand
TTAGTGATGTTTGAAACATCAGCATCGCAAAGGTCAGAAGCTGTTGGGATCTGAGCCTGTGCTGTGGCAAGACCAGCTGCATCGCTGCATTCCAAGGTTACATTTAAAGCTGTTGGAGCAGTTGTCCAAGTTGGAGCAGTAGTGTCCTGAATGGTGATCACTTGGGTGAAAGTGTCAGATGTGTTTCCGCAGTCGTCTTTTACAGTCCAGGTGTTGGTGTAAGTTCCCGCGTTTCCGCATCCTTCAGAGGCAACGAACTGACCGCTTACTTTAGTGATGTTTGAAACATCAGCATCGCAAAGGTCGGAAGCTGTCGGAATCTGAGCC
>NZ_QJRI01000157.1 GCF_003254565.1 Flavobacterium nitrogenifigens | reverse complement strand
TTTCAGCTTTCTTTAATTACTTCCGTTGCCGCCATTTCCTTTGCTTGGATATGGTTCAGGAAGCGGTTCTACATCTCCTCCTTTAATTATTTGCTGTTCTTTTCTAGAAATTGTTTCTATTTGAAAATCTTCGAATGTTAATGTGCTATTTTTCATGACTTTGATTTTTTTTGGGATTTAATTTTAAATGTTTCAGCTTTCTTTAATTACTTCCGTTACCGCCATTTCCTTTGCTTGGATATGGTTCAGGAAGCGGCTCTACGTCTCCTCCTTTAATTATTTGCTGTTCTTTTCTAGAAATTGTTTCTATTTGAAAATCTTCGAATGTTAATGTGCTATTTTTCATGACTTTGATTTTTTTGGGATTTAATTTTAAATGTTTCAGTTCTCTTTATGTACTTCCGTTGCCGCCATTTCCTTTGCTTGGATATGGTTCAGGAAGCGGCTCTACGTCTCCTCCTTTAATTGTTTGCTGTTCTTTTCTAGAAATTGTTTCTATTTGAAAATCTTT
Organism: Flavobacterium nitrogenifigens; assembly: GCF_003254565.1. Taxonomy (GTDB): domain Bacteria; phylum Bacteroidota; class Bacteroidia; order Flavobacteriales; family Flavobacteriaceae; genus Flavobacterium; species Flavobacterium nitrogenifigens. Next base: position 50,259 of record NZ_QJRI01000157.1, on the reverse strand, counting down.
GAATCTTGAGTTTTTCATGATATATTTTGCGAGTTAAAAATTAGTAATATAAATCTTTCAGAAATATTTTTATGCGATTTTGGTTAAATGCAAAGCAGCATTAAAATGGTTTATGTAAGGTTTTTTTAGGCTTAAAAGCAGTAAGAAATGGGCTCTATTTGTAAGTTAGTTTCGCTAAAAAAAGGTACTGCTTAGGTTCGTTTTTTGGGGAGTATTTTTTTCAATTTAAGGTTTCAACTTTGACTATTTTGAGTAGTTTATGAAAACCTGTCTTATGATTTTTGCATTTAAAAATCATGTGTTTTTACGGGTCTATTTTTCATGTTTTTTCATGTTTAGATTATTGCATATCCAAAACTAGATAAAAAGCAAAACCGTTAATCGAAAATGGGCTTTCTATGCTTTTTGTTGAAAAATAAAACACATAAAGTATTGTAAATAAAGAGTTTGTGTGGGGTACTATACTTGGTATAATTTATAAATTGTATGTGGTATAATTAATAAAATGTATGTGTTGATGTGATTTTTATCAATAAAAACCCCAATCTTTGCAGTGTAATTATGATTTAAAAACGGTCAAAAGCGATGTTAAAACTGGTTCAAAAATTTCTGCAAATCAACCGCTACTCAGATATCAAAAATGAGTTTAAGGATCTGTTTTTGTCTCACCCAAATTATCCGAGTTTGTTTGCCATTACAGACTCGTTTGATTTGCTTTCTGTAGAAAACGCTGCTGTAAGAGTTTCGAAAGAGCAGATTGAAGATTTGCCATCTAACTTTTTGGCATATTTTAAAGACGAATTAATTCTAGTCGAAAAAATTAAAAGCGGTGTTAGAATCACAACTTCAAAAAAAGGAAGCCAAAAATTATCTTATGATAAATTCCTTTTAGACTGGAACGGAGTAATTGTAGCTATTGAACCAAACAATGTTGTAGCAAGAGATAATTTAAAAATAGAATACAATTGGTTAAAGTATTTTCTGCCTCTTGTACTTGTAGCGGGATTGTCTTTATTCTATAACCGTTTTGATTGGTTTAGCGCTTCGTTTTTGGTAACATCGGTTTTAGGCTTAATAGTAAGCATATTTATTGTGCAAGAGAGATGGGGAGTTAAGAATACAGTAATTTCAAAATTTTGTAATTTAAGCTCTAATTCTTCTTGTCACTCTGTAATAAGCTTTAATGATGATATTGCAAACAGATGGTTGAGTTTTTCAGATTTGCCATTGCTTTTCTTTAGTTCAAGTATTATTGCAATATTAGTTCAACCATTAAATTCAGCAGTTTTTGTTGGATTCTTAAGTCTGTTGGCCATCCCAATAATAGTTTGCTCGATCTGGATCCAGAAGTTTGAGATCCAAAAATGGTGCATAATGTGTTTGGCAGTATCATTTTTAATATTGGCTCAAAGCATCGTTTGGTTCTCATCAGATCTTTTTACGTTGAGTTTCAGTTTTAATGAAATTTTTCCTTATGTATTCTCTTTATTGCTTTTGATACCAATATGGGCAGCAGTTAAGGTGATGATTAGAAAAATGCTTGATAATGAAAACTCTTTAAAAGAGCTTAAGAAATTTAAAAGAAATTACTCCTTATTAAACTTCTTATCTAAAAAGGTAAAATACAACAAGGGATTTGAAGATTTAAGAGGTTTGACATTTGGAAATAGAAACGCAGGAGTTAGACTTTCTGTGATTCTTAGTCCAAGCTGTGGACATTGTTATAAAACTTTTCAAGAGGCTTTTGATTTAGTATTGAAGTTTCCAGATAAAATATTTTTGAATGTTCTTTTTAATATTAATCCAGAAAACAACGAAAACCCTTATAAAGCAGTTGTTGAAAGACTTTTAACTATTAACAGAACAACACCTGGTAAAACAGTCGAAGCGATTTCAGATTGGTATATTAAGAGAATGACCCACAAAAAGTGGTTGAAAAAATGGAATGTTGATTCTGTTAGCATGATGATAAATCAGGAAATTCAGAAACAATATGATTGGTGCTCTTTGAACAATTTTAATTATACACCTATTAAAATTGTAAATGAAAGGCTATTTCCAAACGAATATGAATTGAATGAATTGAAGTATTTTCTAAATGATTATGCAGAGGAAGTTCAGATTTTAGAGAAAATAGCTTAAAGAAATACAGAAGTTTCAACTGTAGAAATAGAAACAAGTAACCCCAATTTAAAAACCTGCAGTGATGTTAAAGAATATTTTGAAATTGAAAGGTGCAGTAGAATTGACTGCGAATGAACTGAAAACACTTAACAGAGATCATGCTCCGATTTGTGAAGATGGATTTAAAGCTAAAAGATGTACAGAATTTGGAACCGTTCCAGCATACTGGAATGTCTACCAAATAGTTATGCTGGAAGCTGCTAAAGAAGATTTTTTTAAGCATCAAGTTGCACTTTAGACTTGAGCCTTACCGAAAAACTTAAATAGCCAGTTATGTTAGAAAAGATTTTAAAAAGCAAAGAAACAAGAAAGCTGACAAAAAAAGAGCAGAAAAATATTTTGGGAAGCGAGTATCTACAAGAGTTTAATTGCCATGATACCGTTATAGAGAAGTATTCTGCTTGCTAATTTTTTTAATTATAACAAGCAATAGAAAAAAACACTATTGCTATATAAAATGGTATTAGCTATGTTGAAAAAGATTTTAAACCTAGAAGGTGCTCAGTGCATAAATAAAAATGAACAAAAAACCATGAGAGGAGGAATTCCAGAATGTTGGGTTTATGCTTTAGAAGCAGGATGCTTTTTAATACCACCAGGCGAAACTTGTCCGCTAAATACATCGTCAGGTATTTGTGATACAAGTCGTCTTTGTTGTTGATTTTTAACTTTTTTTAAAAGTAATACGATATAGCCTTATTTAGAATTTAGTCATGTTTTTTTTGAATGTATAGGCGCTCGATCGTGGAACATTGAGCATATTCTCAGTATTGATGATTGGTACTGAGATTCTTAGGAGTTGGCCGCTAGGTTATTTTTATTTGGTTAGGGTAACCGCGGCCATGTCCTAAAGAAATTGTGTTGCTAAAATTTGTTTTTAAATACTGAAACAGAGAAGATTTAGATCTTCTCTGTTTTTTTTATGGATTAACAAGAATTTTTTTTCTTAAATTGCTCGTGAATAAATTAAAATAAATTGAAAAAGTTCGCTCATTACATACAGGCAGATAACAAAGATTGCGGACCGACATGTTTAAAAATTATTGCTAAATATTACGGTAAAACAATCAACATTCAGGAGTTGAGAGACATTAGCGAAACAACTCGTGAAGGAAGCAATTTGCTTTTTTTAAGTGATGCTGCCGAAAAAATCGGTTTTAGGACTTTGGGTGTAAAGCTAAGCTTGGAAAGGTTAGAAGAGGCTCCATTGCCATGTATTCTGCACTGGAATAAAAACCATTACGTTGTACTTTATAAAATAAGAAAGGGGATTTATTATATTTCAGATCCTGCTTTTGGACTGATAGGATACAATAAAGAAGATTTTTTAAAATTCTGGATTGGTAACAATGCTGACGACGAAACAAAGGAAGGAATTGCATTATTGATTGAAGCAACGCCAAAATTTTTTCAGTCTAATTTTGATAAAGAGGAAAATTCAGGATTGGGATTCAGATTCCTTTCACAATATCTCTTTCAATACAAATCATTTCTTACGCAGTTAGCTATAGGGCTTCTGGCAGGCAGCTTGTTACAGCTTATATTTCCATTTTTAACCCAGAGTATTGTTGATGTCGGAATCCAGAACCAGAATATTCATTTCATTTACCTGATTCTATTTGCCCAGCTGTTTCTTTTTGCTGGCAGAACAGGGCTGGAACTGATAAGAAGCTGGATACTGCTCCATCTTTCTACCCGCATTAATATTTCATTAATTTCTGATTTCTTCATAAAGCTAATGAATCTTCCAATCTCTTTTTTTGATGTAAGAATGACGGGCGATATCATGCAGCGTATAAATGATCATCGTAGAATCGAAAAAATACTTACCACATCTTCTTTAAATGTACTATTTTCTCTTATCAATATGTTGGTATTGGGAGCGGTTCTGGCTTATTTTAATCTCAAAATATTTTTGGTGTTTTTTGCTGGAAGTCTTCTTTATTTTGGCTGGATAAGCATGTTTTTAAAACGAAGAGAAGTATTGGATTACAAACGTTTTGCTGAAGTTTCTGTTGAGCAGAGCAAAGTAATGGAGCTGATAAACGGAATGCAGGAAATTAAGCTCCATAATGCCGAGAAAGAGAAACGCTGGGGCTGGGAATACGTTCAGGCAAGATTATTTAGGGTTTCTATAAAAGGCTTGGTTTTAGAGCAGTCGCAAACTATTGGGTCATCAGTAATAAATGAATTGAAAAATATTTTCATTACTTTTTTATCTGCAAAACTTGTTATTGATGGTTCTATAACGTTAGGGATGATGCTGGCCATTAATTCGATTGTAGGCAGTTTAAATGGACCGATTACACAGCTGATCCAATTTGTGAGAGAGCTTCAGGATGCTAAAATTTCATTGGCAAGATTATCTGAAATTCACGAAAAAGAAGATGAAACCCAACAGGAGGAACATCAGTCAAATGATGTTCCGTATGATTCAGATATCGAAATAAAAAATGTTTCTTATAGGTATTTAGGTTCAGACATTCCTGTTTTAGACAGCTTAAATTTGAAAATTCCGACTAATAAAGTAACCGCAATAGTGGGAGTTAGCGGGAGCGGAAAAACAACTCTAATGAAACTACTACTGAAGTTTTATGATCCTGATAAAGGTGAAATCAGCATTGGAAATGCTCAATTGAAAAATATTTCGCAAAAAGCATGGAGATCTAATATTGGAGCGGTTATGCAAGAGGGGTATATTTTTAGTGATACAATTGCAAATAATATTGCAGTTGGAGCCGATAAAGTAGACAAAGAGCGGTTGCTTTATGCATCTGATGTAGCAAATATTAAACAATATGTGAGCGAACTTCCATTGGGATATAACACCAAAATTGGCGCAGAAGGATTAGGAATGAGTACTGGGCAGAAACAGCGATTGCTGATTGCCAGAGCGGTGTATAAGAATCCCGAAATTTTGTTTTTTGATGAAGCAACATCAGCCCTTGATGCTAACAATGAAAAAGAAATTATGCAGAAGCTTGATATTTTCTTTAAAAACAAAACGGTAATTGTAATAGCGCATCGATTGAGCACAGTAATGAATGCTGATCAGATTGTGGTTTTGGATAAAGGCAGAATTATCGAAATAGGAAATCATACCACGTTGGTTGAGCAAAGAGGGAATTATTTTGAATTGGTTAAAAATCAATTGCAGTTAGGAAATTAGGCATGGCAGAAAATAACGATACTTTTGAATTAAGAAGCGAAGAGGTTCAGGATATCCTGACCAAAGTGCCACATTGGATGATACGATGGGGAACCGTTCTGATATTTGCCATAATAATTATGCTGTTTTTTGTTTCCTGGTTTGTCAAATACCCAGATATGGTAAAAACAGAAATTGTTATTACAACTAATATTCCGCCGGAGAAGATTGTGTCAAAATCTTCCGGGCGAATTGAAGCGATTTTAGTAAAAGATAAAACAGAGGTTGATAAAAACAGTACGTTGGCCATTATTGAAAACACAGCGAATTATAAAGATGTTTTTCTGCTAAAAAAGATTGTGGATGATTATGATATTAATAGTCCTGAAAAAGCTTTTCCGTTTGCATTACTAAAAAACACACAGCTAGGTGAAATTGAAAGTGCTTTTGCCGTATTTCAGAAAGATTATCAGGCACAGCAGCTTAATGAAAGCTTGCATCCTTTCGAAATTGAAAGTAAGGCACAGAGTTCGGAGAAAATTCAGATAAAGGAGAGACTGGATATCCTGCTGCAGCAAAAACAGCTTAACGAAAGCGAATTAGAACTCCAGAAAAATGAGGTGGCACGTTTTGAAACCTTATTCAATAAAGGAATTATTTCTGCTCAGGAAATGGAAGCCAAAAAACTGAGTTTCCTTCAGGCGCAGAAGAATTATAGAAGCTTACTGTCGTCAATTTCCCAATTAAGGTCTTCTTTGATTGATAACACAAAATCAAGCCAGAATTCGCAGATAAACAGCACGAGAGAGGAAGTAAACCTTGGGCGCAGTGTTTCGCAATCTTTTTACCAGCTGAAAAAAGTGATAAGAGATTGGGAGCTGGCTTATGCGCTAAAATCTTCCATTAACGGTAAAGTGACTTTTCTGCAGGTTTGGAATGAAAACCAAACCATAAACGTCGGAGACAATGTGTTTTCTATAATCCCAGATGCTAAAAATAGTTTTATAGGAAAAGTAAAAGCGCCGGCTTTAAATTCAGGAAAAATCAAAGTCGGGCAACGTGTCAATATTCGTCTAGCCAATTATCCTGATAGAGAGTTTGGGGTTTTAAAAGGCGAAATAAAAAACATTTCACTGGTGCCTGATAAAGATGGAAATTTGCTTATAGACGTAGCGCTTCCGAAGGGACTAAGAACATCATACGATAAACAGATTACCTTTCAGCAGGAAATGAAAGGAAGTGCAGAAATTGTAACCGAAGATTTGCGTTTAATCGAAAGGATTCTATATCAGTTTAAAAGTATTTTTGAACAGGTTTAATATTAGCTCTAACTAACTAAAATCTCAAATCTTTAAATGAAAAAAACTGTACTTATTGTATTTTTACTATTATTTCAATTTTCTTTTTCAAAACCAATTACCGAAACCCAAAAGTTAGCCGCAACCTGCAAAGTTTGGGGGTTTCTAAAATATTACCATCCAAATGTTACCGATGGAAGTAAAAATTGGGATGAACAGCTATTTCAGATTTTACCAAAAATAGAAGAAACAAAAACGGATGCAGAATTCTCAAAGGTTATCGAAAAGTGGATTAACTCTTTGGGAAAAGTTAAAGCATATGAAGCTGAAATATCAAACGAAGAGGTTGATTATTTTGATAAAAATCTTGACCTTTCTTGGACACAGGATACATTATTGTTTTCTAAAAGCCTTTGTCAAAAACTTAAATTTATTGAGCAAAATAGAATTCAAGGCAAACAATATTATGTTGAAAAAGGTATTGAATTTAAAAATGAAGTAGAATATGCTGAATTTAAAGATAAAGACAAAAACTTTCGTCTTTTGCTTTTGTTTCGTTTTTGGAACTATGTTGAATATTTCTTTCCATACAAATACCAGATGGATCAAAAATGGGATTTAACTTTACTTGAATTTTTACCAAGAACGATTAATCCTATTTCGCAAGATGATTATTATTTGTCACTAAAAGAAGTTAGCGCTAAGTTAAATGATACTCATGCCTTGTTTGGAGCAAATAAAATATTCGATTTTTTTGGACGTCACGGTATTTCTTTTGATGTTAAAATTATCGATGATAAAGCAATTGTTACTGGATTTAAGAATGAATCCTTATCTAAAATAAACGATATTAGAATAGGGGATGTTATTACTAAAATAGATGGGAAAGCAATTGGAGATCTTATAAAAGAGAATATAAAATATATTGAAGGATCCAATTATGCTGCAATTTTAAACAATGAATACCCAATTTTTTATGGTCGTACTGATACTAGCAAAATTGAATTTGTAAGAAATGATAAAACTGCAATAAAAACAATAAAGAGGTATCTCTATAAAGACTTGAATATTAATTATGAGAATAATAGCGAGAAATACAAATTGTTAGAAAATAATATCGGTTATGTAAATATGGCGGTATTGACAACAGAAGATGTTTCTGCAATGATGGAAAAGTTTAAAGACTGTAAATCTATAATTTTTGACATTCGAAATTATCCTCAAGGGACTAATTTTGCGATAGCAGAGTATTTAAACCCAGAACCGAGGGATTTTGTAAAGTCGATTGATGCTGATTTGAGTTATCCGGGGCGTTATATCTGGAGAAAAGAAGAAACTCCATGTGGAAAAACTAATCCTGATTACTATAAAGGAAATGTTATTCTTTTGGTGAATGAAAAATCAATAAGTCATTCAGAATTTACTGCTATGACACTAAAAGTAGCGCCTAAATCTATTGTAATTGGCAGTCAGACTGCAGGTTCAGATGGTGCAAATTACAGGTTTGAAATTATAAAAGGTATTTGGACTTCATTTACAACTTATGGTGTTTTTTATCCAGATAAAAAAGAGGTGCAAAGAATAGGTATTGTACCTGATATTGAAGTGAAACCTACTATTTTAGGAATTCAGCAAGGAAAAGATGAGGTTTTGGAAAGAGCTGTTCTTTTTGCTAAAAATGGGAAATAGAAAATCTAAATATAATCTTTGTCAGAGTTTTTAAACTTTGGCAAAGATGTTTTTTTACATTTTCAGGTAGAATTCTTTAGTAAGTTCAATATACTCTGGAGTATAAACATGACGATCAATTTCGATTACTAATTCATCGATTTCAATTTCAGAAACTTCATTTCGGCTAAAAGCCAATAAACTTCGCTTAATTTCAGATTTTGGAGTTCCTTTTACTCTTGTAATTTTTAAAGGATAAAGTTCTGATTCTTTTGCTAGAGCAATAAATTTTTCTTCTTCTTTGAAAGGAATAATCAAAGCAAATATTCCGTTTTCTGACAGCAGTAAATCAGCGGCTTCGACAAGTTCTTCAAAAGGCATTGCATCTTGAAAACGAGCTAAATCACGTTGTTCGCTTTCTGTTTTATAATCTTCAGCATAAAAAGGCGGATTCGAAACGATTAAATCGTATTCGTCTTCTGGTTCATCAATAAATTCATCCAGACCAGCATGAAAACAAAATAGGCGATCACCCCAAGGAGAAGCTTCAAAATTTTCTACAGCTTGTTCGTAAGCGTCTTCATCAATTTCTAAAGCATCAATTTGTTCTGCATGAGTTCGCTGTGCCAGCATCAAAGCAATAATTCCTGTTCCAGCACCAATATCCAATACACTAAACGGATTGTGATCAATTGGAGCCCAAGAACCCAATAAAACGCCATCGGTACCAACTTTCATAGCGGTTTTATCTTGTTTTATAGAAAATTGCTTAAACTTAAACATAAATATAAAATTCCAATTTTTTAAATTCCAAATTCCAATCTTGGGAAGAAATTCCAATGCGAAAAATCCAAATTCCAATTTGAATATAGAAACGTTAATATGTTAATGCTGCAAAAGTAAGATTAAATATTAACTTATTGTTTCGAAGTTTTGGTGATTATTGCAGAAAGAATTTTTCGCAACTCTTCAATTTCAAATAATAAAGATTCTGAAAGTGAGTTTTGATCTGGATTTAAATCATTTAATAATTGTAGCCAAAATTTAGATTCTTTAGCTTCTTTTCGAGCTATTTTAAGTCTGAAAATTAAATCTTTATCGCCCAACTTTTCATTTGCTTCAATGTAATTTGCACCAATTGAACCAGAGGATCTTATAAGTTGTTTTCCATCTTCGATGTTTGAAATATTTTTAGGTAAAGACCTTATATAGATTCTGCATTCTTTTGCAAAGAGGAGAGTTCTTTCTTCTAAATTATATGGTTTACTCATAAATAAAAATAACAATGTTTAAATGCCAAATTCCAATTGTTGGGATTTAAAAATAGTAAAAAACAATATAATTATAAGTTTTTTCTTTCAAATAAAATATTGAAAATAATATTTCAGTTTGGAATTTGTGATTTAAAAATTTGTGATTTAACCTAATTTAAGGTTTGAAATTTGGAATTTAAAAATTTGGAATTTAAAAATTTGGAATTTAAAAATTTGGAATTTAAAAATTTGGAATTTCTTAATTACAAGTACATCTCAATAAGACCTTCAGGAAGATCCATGATGACTTTTTTGTTCTCGCGATCGATTTTTACAAGAAATTGATCGATCATTGGAACTAAGATTTCAACTTCACCATTTAAAACTTCAAAAAGAGGCTGTGCAGTAGAATCATTTATAGAAGTTATTTTTCCGAAAACACCTAAACGTTTGTCTTCAATTTCGAAACCAATAACTTCGTGGAAGTAGAATTTGTTGCCAGTAAGTTTTGGCAACATGGTTAAAGGAAGATAAATAGGGCTGCCGACTAAGGCATCTGCATCTTCTTCTGTATTTACATCTTCAAAACGAACTCTCAAAAAGTCGTTTTTGTGTAATGAGCTAGTTTCAATAAAAAAAGGAACCAAGTGTTTGTTGCTTTCAACAAACACTGATTCCAGATTTTCGTATAACTCAGGTTCATCCGTGTCTAGATAGACTAAGACTTCACCCTTGAAACTAAATTTTTTAGCGATTTTACCTAAATAAAAACAATCTTCTTTACGCATTATCGCCAAGTAAAAATTATGCTTCAGTTGTTTCGTTATTCTCTTCAGCAGCAGGAGCTTCTTCAGTAGCTTCAGCAACTTCTTCAGTAGCCTCAGCAGCTTGTGCAGCAGCAACAGCTTCAGCTTGTGCAGCAGCAGCATCAGCGATACGCTTAGCGTTAACTTCTTTCTCTGCTTTTAATGCTGTAGCTTTAGCATCAGCTTTAGCTTTAGATAAACCATCTTTTTTAGCATCAACTTTTCCAGCTTTAGCTTCTAACCAAGCAGTTAATTTAGCATCAGCTTGCTCTTGTGTTAAAGCACCTTTACGAACTCCTCCATCAAGGTGGTGTTTCAATAAAGCACCTTTGTAAGAAAGGATAGCTCTAGCAGTATCAGTTGGTTGAGCACCATTGTGTAACCATTTAACTGCGCTGTCAAGGTTTAACTCAACAGTTGCTGGGTTAGTGTTTGGATTGTAAGTACCGATTTTCTCTAAGTATCTACCATCTCTTTTTGAGCGTGCATCTGCAGCTACTACCCAGTAAAAAGGTTTTCCTTTTTTACCGTGTCTTTGTAATCTAATTTTTACTGACATAATCTAGTGATTAAATTTTGAGGTACTCGACCTCTGTTAATTAAGGGCGCAAAGATATAATTTTTTTATGAAAAACGCGTTTTAAAAAGCATTAAATATATCTGAGTCGTTTTTTTAGCATTTTTTTGACTTTTTAATTTTAGTATTTAGCTCTTAATGCGATACTTTTGCATCAAATTCATTTTAAATATGAAAAAATACTTTTACTTTTTATCATTTTTACTGCTGCTTGTATCTTGTACAGAGGATGTAAGATTTAATAATCCAGCTTTTCAGACTTTAAAAGATAATGCTTTTTGGAGAGCACAAGTTTATGGAGCTGGAACAGAATCGAGTGGCTTTTTTACTATTGAAGGTTCTTTAGGTTACGAAAAGATAAAATTTCAGATTCTTGAACCGGAGGAGAAAACATATGTCTTAGGAATAAATAATAATACAAAAGCCGTTTATAAAAACACATATAAAGGACAGGAAGCAGAATTTAGCACTGGTACAGATATAGGAAATGGAGAAATTGTTGTTACAGAGTATAATACAGTTGATAATACCATTTCTGGAACTTTTAAATTTACAGCAGTTAATACTAGTTCTGATGCCGAAAAGCAAACAATGCATTTTTCGGAGGGGGTTTTTTATAAAATTCCAGTGACATCAGGAGGAGACTTTGTTCCTGTTAACAATTAAGTTAACTGTTTAGATTACTTCAAATCAGAATAAAAACTTAAATAAATGGATAATATAGTGGATTAGATATAAATAAGACTACATTTGTTTTTTATTTAAATAAATCTCTATGAATATTTTCGTTGGAAGCCTTCCATTCAGTATTGAGGAAGCAGATTTAAGAGAGTCTTTTGAGGCTTATGGAACAGTTGACTCTGTTAAAATTATTACTGATAAATTTACTGGAAGAAGTAAAGGCTTTGGTTTTGTTGAAATGCCAAATGATAGCGAAGCTCAGAAAGCTATCGATGAATTGAATGGTGCTGTTGTTTCAGGTCGTACAATCGTTGTAAATAAATCTGAGCCAAAACCAGAGGGCGAAAGAAGAAGTTTTAATAACAACCGCGGAGGAAACGATCGTGGAGGTTACGGAAACAACCGTGGCGGAGATCGCGGAAACAGAAGAGAATATTAATGTTTTTTTTCTAAAATATAAAAGGGATCAACGAAAGTTGATCCCTTTTTTTTGTTGTTTTTTGTAGAGACGCACTGCAGTGCGTCTAATATAACGAGAAGACGCACTGCAGTGCGTCTCTACGGTTTCTTTAATTATACATTCGCAGCTAACCAGTCACCAACTTCTTTAGTGCCGTATGCTTTCCCGCCATTAGCTAAATCTTCAGTAACTACTCCAGCTTCTAAAGCTTTGTTTACAGCATCTCTCATCGCTTTTCCTTCTTCCATCAATCCGAAGTTTTCGAACATCATAGCAGCAGATAAAATAGTAGCCATTGGGTTTGCAATGTTTAGTCCTGTAGCTTGTGGATAAGAACCGTGAATAGGTTCAAATAAAGATACTTCAGCTCCCATAGAAGCAGAAGGCATTAATCCCATTGAGCCAGAAATTACAGAAGCTTCATCTGTTAAGATATCTCCAAATAAGTTCTCCGTAATTAATACGTCATAAGAATTTGGCCATTGAACCAAACGCATTGCTACAGCGTCAACAAATTCGTAGCTAACTTCAACTTCTGGATAGTCTTTTTCCATTGTTTGAACCGTTTCTCTCCACAAACGTGAAGTTTCCAAAACGTTTGCTTTATCAACGCAGCATAATTTTTTAGAACGAGTCATAGCTAGTTCGAAACCTTTTTTAGCTAAACGCTGTACTTCTGCACGCGTGTAAACGCAGTTGTCATAAGCAGTATCTCCGTTGTCTTTTCTTCCTTTTTCACCAAAGTAAATTCCGCCAGTTAATTCTCTTAAGAAAACCAAATCAGTTCCTTCGATTCTTTCTCTTTTTAATGGAGATTTATCTAATAAAGAAGGGAATGTAAAAGTTGGCCTTACGTTTGCAAACAAACCTAAAGCTTTACGCATTTTTAACAAACCTTGCTCCGGACGTACTGGTGCAGAAGGATCGTTATCGTATTTAGGGTGTCCGATTGCTCCAAAAAGAACGGCATCAGCATTTTTGCAAACTTCATGTGTTGAATCTGGATATGGTTCTCCTACTGCATCAATTGCAGCTGCTCCAGTTAATGCTGGTTTCCAAGTTATTTCATGTCCATATTTTTGTGCAACAGCATCTGATACTTTTACTGCTTCATTTATTACTTCTGGTCCGATTCCGTCGCCGGCTAAAAGGGCTATGTTTAATTTCATTCTATATTTTTTAAAAGGTTCTAAGGTTCTGAGTTGCTAAGGCTCTAAGTTTTTCTTCTTAGTGGCTTAGTTTTTTTAAAAGGCTCTAAGGTTCTGAGTTGCTAAGGTTCTAAGGTTAAAGAAAAATCTTAGAACCTCAGAACCTTAGTCTCTTAGCACCTTAAGTAATTATATTTAGCATTTTCTGCGTTGCAATAATCGCTGCAACAGTTTGATCTGAGTCTAATCCACGGGTTTTGAATTCTTTTCCGTTGTTGACCCATGTAATAATGGTTTCGCACAACGCGTCAGAACTACTTCCTGGTGGGATTCTCACGGCATAATCAATCAATTTTGGAAGTGTAAGTTTTTTGCTTTTGTAAATTTTAGATAAGGCATTCATAAAAGCATCAAATTGACCGTCTCCCTGTGCATTTTCTTCGATTATTTCTCCGTTTAAATTTAAAGATAAAGTCGTAGATGGGCGCATTCCTTTAGAATGAACCAGCATATAAGAATTTATAGTAATTTTTTCTTCGTAAGTATGACTGTCCAAAACATCTGAAATGATATACGGAAGGTCTTCTTTAGTTACGGTTTCTTTTTTGTCGCCCAATTCGATAATTCTTTGGGTAACCAATTTCAAATCTTCGTTATTTAGTTTTAAACCTAATTCCTGAAGATTTTTTTCGATATTGGCTTTTCCAGAAGTTTTTCCTAGAGCATATTTACGTTTCCTTCCAAAACGTTCTGGAAGAAGATCATTAAAATAAAGATTGTTTTTGTTGTCTCCGTCGGCGTGAATTCCGGCAGTTTGAGTAAAAACGTTATCACCTACAATTGGTTTGTTTGCAGGAATTCTATAACCTGTAAAAGTTTCAACCAGCTTACTTACAGAATACAACGAAGTTTCTTTAATGCCAATATTTACTTCTGGCAGATAATCATTGATAACAGCAACAGTACTTTCAAGTGGCGCATTTCCAGCACGTTCTCCCATTCCGTTTACCGTTACGTGAAGTCCGTTGATTCCGGCTTTTATCGCTTCCATAACGTTGGCAACGCTTAAATCGTAATCGTTATGAGCGTGGAAATCAAAATGAATGTTTGGGTATTTTGCTCTAATTTTCGAAATGAATTCAAAAGTTAAAGACGGAATTAAAACGCCTAAAGTATCAGGAAGTAAAACTCTTTTAATTGGCTGTGTTGCTAAGAAATCCAGAAATTGGAACACATATTCAGGAGAATTTCGCATTCCGTTGCTCCAGTCTTCCAGATAAACATTGGTTTCAATATTATTTTCTTTGGCTAAAGCAATGATTTGAGCGATTTCAGAAAAATGCTGTTCTGGAGTTTTTTTTAACTGGTGCGTTAAGTGATTCATTGAGCCTTTGGTCAATAAATTCTGCACTTTGGCACCCGCTTTTTTCATCCAATCGATTGAAACACCTCCGTCAACAAACGTAAGAACTTCAATTCTGTTAATGTATCCTTTTTCTTCAGCCCATGAAGTAATGCCTTTTACAGCCTGAAATTCTCCTTCGCTCACGCGTGCAGAAGCAATTTCGATTCTATCAATATTTAATTCCTCCAACAACAATTGTGCAATGGTCAGTTTTTCTGCAGCAGAAAATGAAACTCCGGAGGTTTGTTCACCATCACGAAGCGTCGTATCCATTATTTCAATTTTTCTTTTTTCCATATTGATATTCTATATTTCTGATGTAATTTGACGCAGATTTTACGGATTTGCTATCGCAAAGACGCAGATTAACGCGGATTTTAATTTTAGTAAAAAATAAAAATCTGTTTTTTTTCCGCGTCTTTGCGATAGCAAATCTGTTTTATCCGCGTTCTATATTCTAGAAAGACCCGACTGGTTTTTGAAGCCTGCCGGGTCTAATAGACTGAATGATATTTCTATTAGTACGGAAGTTTATCAGCGAAAGCTTTAATATCTTCCTTCATATCTTGTAAATAATCAATGTCGTCAAAACCATTAATCATATTATTCTTTTTGTATCCGTTGATAGCAAAAGATTCTTGCTCGCCAGTTGACAATAAAGTAATAGTTTGGTCAGGAAGATTGATTTCTAATTCTGTTTTTGGATCAGCTTCAATAGCTTTGAAAATATTAGCTAAAAATTCTGGACTGATTTGTACTGGCAAAACACCAATATTTAAACAGTTTCCTTTGAAGATATCTGCAAAGAAACTAGAAACTACAGCGCGGAATCCGTAATCATAAACTGCCCAAGCAGCGTGCTCTCTAGAAGATCCTGAACCGAAGTTTTTTCCTCCAACCAAGATTTTTCCACTGTAAGTTGGGTTGTTTAAAACGAAATCTGATTTTGGAGTATCATCTCCGTTGTATCTCCAGTCTCTAAAAAGATTGTCTCCAAAACCTTCACGTTTTGTAGCTTTCAAGAAACGAGCTGGGATGATTTGATCTGTATCTACGTTCTCAATTGGCAACGGTACACCGCTGCTTGTAAGTATATTAAATTTATCGTATGCCATTTTTTTCTTTTTCTTTAGGCTGTAGGCTGTAAGCTTTAGGCTTTTCCTACAGGGTTGTATTATGTATTGTGTTTTTTGCTTAAAGCTTATTGCTTAAAGCTTACAGCGAGAATTAGAATAATTCTCTCGGATCTGTCAATTTTCCTGTCACTGCAGCTGCAGCAGCCATAATTGGACTTGCTAAAAGCGTTCTAGAACCAGGACCTTGACGGCCTTCAAAGTTTCTGTTTGAAGTACTAACTGCATATTTTCCAGCAGGAACTTTATCATCGTTCATTGCTAAACAAGCAGAACAACCTGGCTGACGTAATACGAAACCAGCTTCAGTCAAAATATCTAAAATTCCTTCTTCCTTAATTTGAGCTTCAACAACGTGAGAACCCGGAACTAACCAAGCCGTAACATTATCTGCTTTTTTTCTTCCTTTTACAATTTCAGCAAAAGCTCTAAAATCTTCAATACGACCGTTTGTACAGCTTCCTAAGAAAACGTAGTCGATTTGTTTTCCAATCATTACGTCATCTTCGTTGAAGCCCATATAAGCTAAAGACTTTTTGTAAGTTTCCTCACCACCTTCAACTTCTTTAGCATTCGGAATATGTTTTGTGATACCAATTCCCATTCCAGGGTTTGTACCATAAGTAATCATTGGTTCGATGTCTTCCGCTTTAATGTTTAATTCAGCATCAAATACAGCATCAGCATCAGTTTTAAGAGTTTTCCAGTATTCAACAGCTTTTGTCCAAGCTTCGCCTTTTGGAGCGTAAAGTCTTCCTTCAAGGAAATCGAAAGTTGTTTGGTCAGGAGCGATCATTCCTCCACGAGCACCCATTTCGATACTTAGGTTACAAACTGTCATACGGCCTTCCATAGTCATGTTTTCAAAAACATCACCAGCATATTCAACAAAATATCCTGTTCCTCCAGAAGTAGTTAACTGAGCAATAATATAAAGCGCAACGTCTTTTGGTCCAACTCCTTTACTTAGTTGTCCGTTTACGTTAATACGCATTTTCTTTGGTTTAGGCTGCATAATACATTGAGTAGAAAGCACCATTTCAACCTCAGATGTTCCGATACCAAAAGCGATAGCTCCAAAGGCACCGTGAGTAGACGTATGCGAATCTCCACATACAATAGTAGCACCTGGCAAAGTAATTCCGTTTTCAGGACCTACTACGTGTACAATTCCATTTTTTTGGTGCCCTAATCCCCAGTGCGAAATTCCGTATTCGTTTGCATTGTCTTCAAGAGCTTTAAGCTGGTTTGCAGAAAGCGGATCTTGAACTGGTAAATGTTGGTTTATGGTTGGTGTATTGTGGTCGGCAGTTGCAAAAGTACGTTCCGGATATAATACGTTAACGCCTCTTGATTTTAATCCTAAAAAAGCAACAGGACTCGTAACTTCATGAATGAAATGGCGGTCAATAAAAAACACATCTGGTCCATCTTCAATTTTACGCACAACATGTGAATCCCATACTTTGTCAAATAATGTCTTACTCATTTTTTATTTTTTTTAATTGTAATTTCTATAACCACAGCAATTTCCTGTTCATTATAATAGCAAAACAAAAGTAAAAAAAGATAAAAAAGCGTCAATTTCAATATTTCATTATATACGATACCCAAACTAATTTACAAATTGCCAAATGGCTTTTGTAGACTAAAATTTGAAAGAAAAATGATTACGAAACAGATTTAGCTTTTCTTTTTTGGCTTTAATTTTACCCGATTGTTTTTTGTTTTAATAGTTTGCAAATTTATCTCAAAATCAATATAAAATATAAGAATTTGTTTGAAAAAATCTAACAAAATGAATAAAAATAGTAATAATTGTTAGTTTTGATTTCTTCGCAAAAAGTGTGCTTTTTGGGTTTTTTAAAGCTTTTTAAGGTGTTTTTCGGGTATTATTTAGATTCAATAAAATATCAAAATACTACGACATCCAAGAAGTGTATTTTTATGAAATTTTATGATTTTTTGAGACAGAAATTGATTTTTTGAGAGTAGTATTTTTAAAAATTAGTTCAATGAATTTTTAAATTCTAATGGAGTAAGATTGGTTTTCTTTTTGAATAATTTACTAAATGATTGCGGATATTCAAAACCTAATTGATAAGCAATTTCAGCTACTGAAAGATTAGTAGTAATCAGGAAATCTTTTGATTTTTCTATTAATTTCGAATGAATATGCTGTTGCGCATTTAATCCAGTTAAATTACGAAGCATATCACTGAGATAATGACTTGAAACGTTAATCTGCGAAGCTAGAAATTCTACTGTTGGCAATCCTCTTTTTAAGGTTTCTGAATTACTGATATAGTTATCCAGAGTTTCTTCGACTTTTAATAATAAATCGTTACTGATGGTTTTTCTGGTAATGAATTGGCGCTTGTAAAAACGATTGCTGTAGTTCAGCAAAACATCGATATAAGAAACAATTACATCCTGACTCATTTCGTCAATTGCGGTTTTGAGTTCATTGTCGATACTTTGTAATAATCCGATAATAATTGTTTTTTCACTATCAGAAAGATGCAACGCTTCATTGGTGTCATAAGAAAAGAAGCCATATTTTTTGATGCTTTTTCCTAAAGGATAATTTCGAATAAAATCTGGATGAAATAAAAGTGTATAACCGCCATATTCAACGCCTTCTTCGTTTTCAGTAAAAATTAACTGAGTTGGGGAAGCAAACATGAGTCCGCCTTCATTGAAATCATAATAGCCTTGACCGTAGCCCATTTTTCCTTTGGTAGAAAATTTATAAGAGATCTTATAAAAATCAAGCAAAAAGGCGTGATTCGCTAAATCTTCGTTGATAACCAACTGCGTATTGTCTACCAAACTCACCATCGGATGAAGTGGTTTTGGTAGTCGAAGCAGGTTATGAAACTGTGAAATAGAAGAGATTTTTGCTGGATTATTGTTTTTCTTTTCCATGATATAAAAGTATGAAAATTTAAAAGACTAATACCGTTCGGCTTCTTGAAACCTGAACGGTATTAGTTTGAAATGAATTATTCCCCAAAAAATTGTTTACCAAATTCAGAACGAAAAACTTCGTCCCCAACTTCTAGTCTTTGTTTGTAAAGTGCTTTTGCATCTTCACCGGCAACGTATCTTAATTGGTTTTTTCCATCCGTAGCAGCTTCGTAAACAACATTGGCAATTTGCTCAGGAGTTGAGGCCATTTCAAACATGGTGTCAACGTTTCCAAACATTTTATTGGTCATTGTTTCATACTCTGGCAAAGTGCTTGTATCAAGCGAACCGTGAAGGAACTCTGTTTTAATTGCTCCAGGAGAAACGGTTTTAATGTTTATTCCAAACGGATTTAATTCGTAAGCCATACTTTCGCTCCAGCCTTCCAGTCCCCATTTTGTTGCGTGATAGATTGATCCTAAAGGGAAAGAGATCAATCCGCCAATGGAAGTTGTTGAAATAAATGAGCCGGTTTTTCTTTCTCTGAAATATGGAATAAATGCATTTGTAACGCGAATTACTCCTAATAAATTAGTGTCCAATTGTTTGGTGATTTGAGAATCGGAAAGACTTTCTAAAGGGCCAATTAATCCATAACCAGCATTGTTAAAAACGATATCAATGTCACTAATTTCAAGCGCTTTTTGAACTGTAGCTTGGATTTGATCATAATTGGTAACGTCTAAAGGCAAAAGGGTTATGTTTTTTAATTGAGAAAGCTCAGTTTCTTTTTCGGGATTTCTCATTGTTGCAATTACATTCCATCCTTGATCGTGGAATAATTTTGCTGTTGCTTTTCCTAAACCTGATGATGCGCCTGTGATAAAAATTGTTTTCATAATTATTATTCTTTTTAATTGTTATAATTTGATGAAGCAAAGTTCAGAATACACTGCAGTTTAAAAGTGTTCATTTTGGTGCAATGAGTATCCAAAATGAATAATTAGAGTTTTTGGATTAAAAAGTTTTGAGTTTAATTGTTTTAAACACATAGAAACATGGTTTTTCTTCGTCTACAAAGGCGTTTCACTTATTTTAAAAACACATAGCTATGTGTAAAAATCTAGATTTTTTTAATTATCTTTTTAGAAAACTTGAATCTATGTTTCTATGTGTTTAATTTTTTTACGAATCGAATTCATGGAGTTTTAATTAACGTTTTTGTTAACAACTTTAGCTTCTTTATTTCTCTAAAAAAAGCGTAAATTTGAATTCCTCCGATTTTTCATTTCTCATTTTATTATGTTTCATGTTGTCAATGGTTTACAATGTGAAAGATATGAAATTTGGAGCTTTAAAACTTGACTTTTTAAAATTCTATGTATTTAATATTCGATACCGAAACAACCGGATTACCAAAACGCTGGGATGCCCCGATAACCGATTCTGATAACTGGCCTCGCTGTATACAAATTGCGTGGCAGCTTCATGACGAAATGGGACAGCTTGTCGAACATCAGGATTATTTGGTAAAACCAGAAGGATTTAACATTCCGTATGATGCTGAACGTATTCACGGAATCTCGACTGAATTGGCTGAAGCCGATGGAATCACTTTGGCCGAAGTTTTAGAGAAATTTAATATCGCTTTAGGCAAAACCAAATATATTGTTGGTCAGAATTTAGGTTTCGACGTTAATATTATGGGAGCCGAATTCCATAGAATGGGAGTAGATTCTACTATGGCTTCGATTCCAGTTTTGGATACTTGTACCGAAGTTACTGCTTCATTATTACAGCTTCCTGGAGGTCGTGGAGGAAAATTCAAACTTCCGACTTTGACCGAATTACACAGCTATCTTTTCGACCAGCCTTTCGCGGAAGCGCACAACGCAACTGCCGACGTTGAGGCAACTACACGTTGTTTCTTGGAATTGGTTAGAAGAGAAGTTTTTACTAAAGAAGAACTTGACGTTCCGAAAGAATACTTCAAAGATTTTCAGGAAAGAAATCCAGAGCCATTTAAGCTTATTGGTTTAAAACACATCAATTTAAAAGCGGCTTCTGATAAAATCAGAGAACAGCTTAAAGCTTTAGCTGGAGAAGACACCCAAAATGTTGTTTCAGAAGAAGACAAAGCCGATTTTAAAGCGGCAAAATTTGCACATTTACACAATCATACACAGTTTTCGGTACTTCAATCGACTATTGGTGTTGGAAATATTGTGGCAGCTGCTGCTAAAAACGGAATGCCAGCCGTTGCTATGACTGATACTGGAAACATGATGGGAGCTTTCCATTTTGTGAGCGCCGTTATGAATCACAATAAAGCGGCTTCTGGAAAAAATAAAGCTTTGGTCGAAGCTGGTGAAGAGCCAACAGAAACCGAAGTAAAACCAATTGTAGGTTGTGAATTTAATATCTGTGAAAATCATTTAGATAAAAGCAAAAAAGACAACGGCTACCAAGTTGTTTTGATGGCTAAAAATAAAGCAGGTTATCACAATTTGGCTAAAATGGCTTCGATTGCGTATACTGATGGATTTTATTATGTTCCAAGGATTGACCGAAAGATTGTCGAGCAATACAAAGGTGATATCATGGTTTTGTCTGGGAATTTATACGGAGAGATTCCGAGTAAAATCTTGAACATTGGTGAAAACCAAGCAGAGGAAGCATTGATTTGGTGGAAGGAACAGTTTGGTGAAGATTTCTATCTGGAAGTAATGCGCCACAATCAGGAAGACGAAAATCGTGTCAACAAAACCCTGATTGAGTTTGCTAAAAAACACGATGTAAAGTTAATTGCGACTAACAATACCTATTATTTAAACAAAGAAGATGCCAATGCGCACGATATTTTACTTTGTGTAAAAGATGGTGAAAAGCAGGCAACACCAATTGGTCGTGGACGTGGCTATCGCTACGGACTTCCAAATCAGGAATACTACTTCAAGTCACAAGACGAGATGAAAAAACTCTTTGCTGATTTGCCAGAAGCCATTATCAACATTCAGGAAATCATTGATAAGGTTGAAGGATATTCACTTTATCGTGATGTATTGCTTCCGAAATTTGAAATTCCAGATGAATTTGTTGATCCTGAAGATGAAAAAGACAATGGTGTTCGCGGAGAAAATGCTTATCTGCGACATCTTACAATGGAAGGCGCCAAAAGAAGATATGGCGAAATTACCGAATCGATTCAAGAACGTTTGGATTTTGAGTTAATGACGATTTCAAACTCAGGATATCCGGGTTATTTCTTGATTGTACAGGATTTCATTGCCGAAGCTAGAAATATGGACGTTTCGGTAGGACCTGGTCGTGGTTCTGCAGCGGGTTCAGCCGTTGCTTATTGCCTCGGAATTACCAATATTGACCCGATTAAATACGACTTGCTTTTTGAGCGTTTCCTAAATCCTGACCGTGTATCGATGCCCGATATTGATATCGACTTTGATGATGAGGGTCGTGGACGTGTAATGGAATACGTAATCAATAAATACGGTCAAAAACAGGTGGCACAGATTATCACGTATGGTAAAATGGCGACCAAATCGGCTATTCGTGATACGGCTCGTGTACTGGATTTACCGTTGTTCGAAGCGGATAGAATTGCGAAATTGATTCCTGGAATGATGCCGTCAAAATGGAATCTGGCGCGTTTTATTTCTGAAAGTGAAGAAGAAGTTAAAAAAGCCCTTCGTTCTGATGAATTTGACAATGTAAAAGAATTAATCGCGATTGCCAATGAAGATGATTTGGCAGGAGAAACTATTCAGCAGGCAAAAATTCTTGAAGGATCGATGCGTAACACGGGAATTCACGCTTGTGGGGTAATTATTACGCCATCTGATATTACGAATTATGTTCCTGTAACAACTGCAAAAGATTCTGATTTATATGTAACACAGTTTGATAACTCGGTTGCAGAAAGTGCCGGATTGCTGAAAATGGACTTCTTGGGTCTGAAGACCCTTACGCTAATAAAAGATACCGTAAAACTGGTAAAATACAGAACAGGAATTGAACTGAATCCAGATACTTTCCCGATTGATGATGAAGAAACGTATGCGCTTTTCCAAAGAGGTGAAACCGTTGGAATCTTCCAATACGAGTCGCCTGGAATGCAGAAATACATGAAAGATCTGAAACCAACGGTATTTGGAGATTTAATTGCCATGAACGCATTGTATCGTCCGGGACCTTTGGAGTATATTCCGTCTTTCGTTCGAAGAAAAAATGGCGACGAGGAAATCAAATACGATTTAGATGCCTGTGCGGAATATCTTTCTGAAACCTACGGAATTACTGTTTACCAAGAGCAGGTAATGCTTTTGTCTCAGTCTTTGGCTGGATTTACAAAGGGTGAGGCCGACGTCTTGCGTAAAGCGATGGGTAAGAAACAAAAGGATGTACTAGATAAAATGAAGCCGAAATTTGTGGAGCAAGCTGCCGCAAAAGGTCACGACGCCAAAATTCTAGAGAAAATCTGGAAAGACTGGGAAGCCTTCGCGAGTTACGCCTTCAACAAATCGCACTCGACATGTTATGCCTGGATTGCGTATCAAACAGCGTATTTGAAAGCCCATTATCCTGCAGAATATATGGCAGCAGTACTTTCGAATAATATGAACGACATCAAACAAGTTTCGTTCTTCATGGAAGAATGTAAACGTATGGGATTACAAGTTTTGGGTCCAGATGTAAACGAGTCGTATTATAAATTTACCGTAAACGATGACTACGCAGTTCGTTTCGGAATGGGAGCTATTAAAGGAGTAGGTTCTGGAGCGGTTGAAACTATTGTAGAAAACAGAAAAGACGGAAGATACAAATCGATTTTTGATTTGGCGAAGCGAATTGATTTGCGCGCCGCTAACAAAAAGGCGATTGAAAATTTAGCACTTGCTGGAGGTTTTGATTCATTTGAAGGAACAACCAGAGCACAATATTTCCACGATGATGGAGACGGAATTACATTCTACGAAAAAGCAATGCGTTACGGATCGAAGTTTCAAGAAAATGAAAACTCATCTCAGGTAAGTTTATTTGGTGAAACCAGTGAAGTTCAAATCGCTGAGCCAGTTGTACCACCATGTGAAGACTGGAGTACCATGGAAAAACTAGCCAAAGAAAAAGAAGTTGTTGGAATCTATATTTCTGGACATCCGCTTGATGATTTTAGATTTGAGATGAAATATTTCTGTAATTCTCGCTTGGAAGCGCTGAAAAGCATGAATGAATATGTCGGGAAAAATCTAATGTTTGCCGGAATTATTAATAACGTACAACATCGTGTAGCAAAGAATGGAAAAGGTTGGGCAGCTTTCAACTTAGAAGGTTATGATGAAAGTTATGAATTTAAAATTTTTGGGGAAGAGTATTTGAAATTCCGCCATTTCTTAATTCAGAACAATTTTGCCTTTTTGAAAATAATGATCAAAGACGGATGGGTAAATCACGATACTGGTAAGAAATCCGACCCTAGAATGCAGTTTGTTGAGATTCGACAATTGCAGGATATCTTGGAGGCTTTCGCTAAAAAGCTAATTGTATTGCTGAATATTAAAGATCTTCACCCTGAGTTTATTCATAAACTGAGTCATTTGTTCAATGAAAATAAAGGAGATAATTCTGTGACTTTTGAAATCATGGAATTAGAAAAAATAAAAAAACTGGTTGAGGTAGAAACTCCAGCCGATTTTGAAGCCGAAGATGCTGTTTTTGAAGCTGAGAATGAAAATGAAGACAGCGCGATGGAAGACACTAAGATTCAAGAAGTGAATGAGGTTGAAGAAATAAAAGTGGTAACCAAATTAACGATGCCTAGCCGTCGTCTGAAGGTTAGAATTTCAACTGAATTATTGCAGGAATTGGAGAAAATGCAGATTAATTTTAAACTTAACTAAAAATTTAACAGTTAAAATTTGAACAGATGTTAAATTTTTATGTTAAAAATATGCATGCATAATACTTTTTTAGTAATATTGCCCAAAATTACAACGTTTTCGTTCCAAGTCTAACTTTGCAAACTATAAGAATGTGTTAAAATATTCTATGTTTGTACTAATCAATAAATCAAAATTATGAAAAAGAACCTATTTTTATTAGGATTATTAGTTTGCTCTATGGCCACAATGGCGCAAACAGAAAAAGCAGAAAAACCAGAAAGCTGGTATTTCAAATTAGGAGGATCATATTTCAACCAAACGGCTTCAACTGAGTTTCCAACTGTTGGAGGGCATGATGCAATGGATAGAACTTATGTAGGAGGAAAATTAGTATCTGAAAAAAGTATTACAGGTTCTTTCGGACAAGGTTTTAGAACTGGACTAACTGCAGGATACCGTTTTTCAACTCGTATAGGAGTTGAATTAGGAGTTAATTATTACACTAGTCATGATAAAACAATGGCTCAAACAACATCTGATCAGCCATACATTGCAGCTTCAGGGACTTATAATTTTAAATCAGTTGGTCAAATTACAGCTTTTGATTTAGCACCTGCAATTGTGATGTTTTTAGGTGAATCTAACGGATTTGAGCCTTATACTAAAGTTGGGGTTTTAGTTCCAATTCATGGAGATTTAGAAATTAAAACAGATGCTGTTGCTCCAATAGGAGTTAATCCAGGTACTGGTGCTCCAGTTTTTGGAAATGTTCACAGTGTTGATAAAGTAAAACCAAACCCAACTATCGGATTTACTGCTGCAGTGGGTACAACTTACAAACTTACTTCACATCTTTCTGCTTTTGCTGAATTAGAGTACCGTAACTTTACTGTACATGGTAAAACAAAAGAAACAACAGAATTTACTGTAAACGGAAATGATGCCTTAGCTTCTAGAACTACAGCTCAAATTCACACTAATTATAGAGATGGTTTAGATGTAAATTCAAATAATGCTTTAACAAATCCAAATGGAGTTAATAAAGACAAACCAATGGACGAGTTAAGTTCTTACGTTGGTATTTCTGGATTAGGATTAACATTAGGTATCAAATACAGCCTATAATCTTTCCAATTTTTTTTATAGTTTATAGTTTGCAAAAAGAGGATATTCGAAAGAATATCCTCTTTTTTATACACATTTTTTGTCATCCTGACGAAGGAAGGATCGCACTAGTGACTCGTCAAAGATTGACGATTTAGATTGTGGAGTTTCAAGTGTGATCCTTCCTTCGTCAGGATGACAAAAGTGTATTTTGCTTAATAATTATAATTTCGAAGTTCTAAATTCCTTCAAAACTTGATCAATAACCCAAGTGGTTCTAGCCGCAGAAGTTCCTTTAGATGGAGAAGCGCCTTCTTTTCCTAATAATTCAGTTATAACAGTTTCAATAAACGGCTGCTGAATATGTAATGGATTTTCTATAGTAATAGTTTCTTTTTCTCCATTTGCGTATTGAATATGAAGCGGATCATTTCCAAAAGTAGAGAACGAAATTTTTCCTTTATCACCTACAATTTCGGTATTGTCATAACGTTCAAAACTTGCAAAATTCCAAATACCTGATCCATGAATTCCATTTTCAAATAAAAATGACATGGAAACAGCATCCTCGGCAGGATAAGCCATTAGCTGAGAAGTAGCATGCCCACGAACTGATTTTATCGGACCTAAAACAAAATCTAGGAAATCTAAAGTATGGCAAGCTAAATCGACAAAAATTCCGCCACCAGAAATATGTGGCAAAACGGTCCACGGAAGATTGATTTCGTCATCGTAACGTGCTTCAAAAGGATGGTACAAAACACAATTGACATGTCTGATAGTTCCTAATTTGCCTTGATCAATAATTTCTTTTATTTTTAAAAAACGAGGCAAAGCCCTCCTGTAATAAGCTACAAATAAGGGAACATTATGTTCTTTGCAAGCATTGATCATTTCGTTGCATTCTTCAAAAGTCAAAGCCATTGGCTTTTCTACATAAACAGGTTTTCCTGCTTTGGCACATAAAATAGTGTATTCTTTATGAGAAGATGGAGGAGTGGCGATGTAAACAGCATCAACTTCTGGATCATTTATTAAATCCTCAGCGTTAGAATACCATTTTGGAACATTGTGGCGTTTTGCATAATCTTCAGCAAGAGCTGCATCTCTTCGCATTACTGCCACTAAAGCCGAGTTTGGAGCTTTCTGAAAAGCAGGCCCGCTTTTTACTTCGGTGACATTCCCACAGCCAATAATTCCCCATTTTATAATTTCCATTGTTTAAGTTTTTAGTTTCTCAAATTTAAAAGAAAATTAGCCACGAATTCACGAATTTGTTTTAATCTGAATGTTTAAAAAATCTGTATCGAATTATGCGAATTAATTTCACGCAGATTTAAAATAATTTTAGCAGATGCTCGCAGATTTTTTTAATTCTATCTGCTAAATCTGCAGAATCTGCGTGAAAAAAAATAAAAGCCACAGATTAAAAAGATTTTCACAGATTACTAAAGTAAACGTATAGATATTAAAATCATTTTAATCTGTGGCAAAAAAATATATAAATGTGATTTTCTTCAATTTAAATTAGTGGAAATTAGAGTAATTAGTGGCAAAATAAAAAGCCACAAATTCACAAAAAAATTCGTGAATTCGTGGCTTAAAAAATTTCAGCTTAAAGTATTACTTCTTTGGTAATGCTTTAAAACCCATATTATAAAGCGTGAAAGCTTGGATATCTACATTCTCTTGAATTGTAGCGGCAACAGATTTTCCTGCGCCATGTCCTGCTTTAACATCAATTCTAATTAAAACCGGGTTTTCTCCTGTTTGTTTTTCCTGTAACTCAGAAGCAAATTTAAAACTGTGCGCAGGAACTACACGATCGTCATGATCTCCAGTAGTTACCATTGTTGCAGGATAATGAGTTCCTTGTTTTACGTTGTGAACTGGAGAATATCCTTTTAAGTATTCGAACATTTCTTTGCTGTCTTGAGCAGTTCCGTAATCAAAAGCCCATCCAGCACCTGCTGTAAAAGCATTGTAACGAAGCATATCCATAACTCCAACTGCAGGTAAAGCCACTTTCATTAAATTGGGACGCTGAGTCATGGTTGCACCAACCAATAAACCTCCGTTAGATCCTCCGCGAATAGCCAAATAATCAGATGAAGTATATTTTTGTGCAATTAAATATTCTGCAGC
The DNA here is from genome assembly GCF_003254565.1 of Flavobacterium nitrogenifigens. GTDB lineage: Bacteria > Bacteroidota > Bacteroidia > Flavobacteriales > Flavobacteriaceae > Flavobacterium > Flavobacterium nitrogenifigens. The sequence continues at coordinate 22,442 of NZ_QJRI01000157.1, read as the reverse complement.
AGCAATAAAATCATCAAATACATTTTGTTTTTGCTGTTTTGTTCCTGCGTCATGCCATTTTTTTCCGTATTCACCGCCACCTCTTAAGTTAGCAACTGCATAAACACCGCCGTTTTCCATCCAAACTGCATTAGCAATGCTAAAACTTGGAGTTAAGCTAATATTGAATCCGCCGTAACCATAAAGGATTGTTGGGTTTTTACCGTCTAATTTTGTTCCTTTTTTATAGGTAATAATCATCGGAACTTTTGTGCCGTCTTTTGAAGTATAGAAAACTTGTTTTGATTCGTAGTCTTCACTTTTGAAATCTACTTTTGGTTTTTGATAAACTTCAGATTTGCCAGATTTTGGTTCCAAAGAATAGATGCTTCCAGGAGTTGTATAATTGGTAAAGCTGTAGTATAAAATTTTATCTTCTTTTTTACCACTAAATCCGCCAGCAGTTCCAACTGCAGGAAGTTTAATTTCACGAACTAATTTTCCACTGTAATCGTATTGCTGTACAAACGAAACAGCATCTTTAGTATAATTAGCAAAGAAATATCCTGCACCAGTTGAAGGTGATAAAATATCTTTAGTTTCCTTAATAAAATCTTTCCAATTCTCCGGTTTCGGATTTGCAGCATCAACCGTAACAACGCGTTTATTAGGAGCATTAAGATCGGTTTCTATAAACAGTTTGCTGCCTTCGTTTTCAATAATGCCACTATCGCTGTTAAAGTTATCCAAAATAGTAACAATTGGGCTGTTTGGCTTAGTTAGATCTTTAATGTACAGTTCATTTCCGTAAGTAGAATTAGCCGCTGTAATTACCAAATAACGATTGTCTTCCGTTACATAACCGCCTACATATCTTCTTTTTTGGTCGGCACCAAAAATTACTTTGTCCTCTTTTTGAGAAGTTCCCAATTTGTGGAAATATAATTTGTGCTGATCTGTTTTTGCAGACAATTCACTTCCTTTTGGTTTGTCATAACTAGAGTAGTAGAAACCTTCATTTCCAAGCCAAGAAATTCCGCTGAATTTTACATCAACCAAAGTATCTTCTAAAACTTTTTTAGAAAGCGCATCAATAATGATAACTTTTCTCCAATCACTTCCTCCTTCAGAGATTGAGTAAGCAGCTTTGTTTCCGTCTTTAGAAAAATTTAAACCGCCAAGCGAAGTTGTTCCGTCTTTAGAAAAAGTATTCGGATCTAAGAAAACTTCTTCTTTCCCTTTTTCATCTTTTCTATAAACAACAGATTGATTTTGGAGTCCGTTGTTTTTTGAATAGTAAGTGAATTTTCCTTCTATGAATGGAGCCCCAATTTTTTCATAGTTCCAAAGTGTCTCCATTCGTTTTTTAAGCTCGTCACGAAAAGGAATTTTATTTAAATAAGCATAAGTAACGTCGTTTTCAGCTTTTACCCAAGCGCCAGTTTCAGCAGATTTATCATCTTCTAACCAACGGTATGGATCGCTTACTTTGGTATCAAAATAAACGTCAACAGTTTCCCCTTTTTTAGTTTGCGGATATTGCATTTTGCCCTGCCCAAATGATATTCCTGCGGTTGTAATTGCCATTAATAAAAATGTTTTTTTCATAGTTAGTTTTTATCTGTTGTAACAAAAATAGTACTTTTTGTGAGATATGTTTAACGCAAAGTTCGTAATGTTTTTAATCTCGCAAAGACGCGAAGTCGCAAAGAATTTTTAAAACTTTGCGTCTCTGCGTCTTTGCGAGATTCTTTTAAAAGTTACTTAATAAATAAAGCTTAGCGTACTTTGCAATTAAATTAATTATAAGTTGAAATTAACTCCCAAAACGATATTTCTTCCAATATTCGGAATACCGTCTGTTTTTAATCTAGAAAGGTGTGCAATATATTTTTTATCAAATAAATTGTTTCCATTTAAGTTAATATCAAAAGCCGTTTTTCCTAATTTAACAGTCCCTCCAAAACCTAAATTCACCAAAGTATAACCTTTAGAAGCTGTTTCGAAACCGCTTACATTATCCTGACTGAAAGTTGAAGAAACATTAAGAGAAGCAAAACCTTCGCTTAGCCAGTTTTTGATGTTAAATTCAGTTCTAAGCGTATTATTCCAGTTGTTTGCAGGAATCAAAGGCAGATAATCTTTGTTTTCTTTTTTACCTGTAACCGTTTCAAAACTAGTTTCAAAATGCAACCAGTCTAACGGGTGAGGGTGAAAATGTAGGCCAACTTCTCCACCATACAATTGTGCATTATCTTGAACATAAGCAAAAACATCATTATTATCTCTAACTTCTCCAGTTGGCGAAGTGTAGATATAATTGTTCACGTGATTATAGAATCCGTTTACAAAAAATTCAAAGTGCGTGTTTTTGTATTCTAAGTTCAAATCGGTCTGAACGTTTTGTTCTGTTTTTAGATTTGCATTTCCAATTTCGTAACGGTTTGTTCCTTCGTGAACACCGTTTGAAGTTAATTCGGCTAAATTCGGAGCTCTAAATCCTGTCGCAACATTCAAACGAAGCGTCAACGGTTCTGCCAATTTGGTTTTATACCCCAATGAAGCATTAAAGCTGTCAAAAGATCGATCTAAAGCTTGAAAGTAGCCTTCTTCGCCTTCAATTCCGTGAGCGATCGAAGTGATATTTCGATTGTCAAAACGCAATCCAGCTTGAATAACGCTATTGTCCCATTCGTAATTTGCAGTTCCGAAAACTCCAAAATCGTTTGTTGTAGCATCTGGAATCAAATATTCTTCCCCAGAATTTTTGTTGGTCTGATGCATTCCTTGAACTCCTAAAATAGTTTCAATTTTTCCGAATTTAGGAAAATGATATTTAGCGTTATAATTGAAAGTGTTCAATTTCATGTGAAGAGAAGCTTCATTACTGTCTTCAAATTCGCTTCTATCGTTAGCAATATATCCTAAATCAACATCCAATTTTGAGTTTTCAAAAAAGATAACATTGTTTAAACTCAATAAATGATTAAAAATTCCTTGTCTCGGAAATTGAGTGTCTTTGCTTGACGATTGTTCTGCAATTCCATCCTCTGGAATTCCGATGTCCAATTTGTTGTAGTTGTATCTTAAAACACTTGAGAAACTTGAATTGCTGTAACCGATACCGGTCTTAAAATCAGTTTCGTTATAACGAGAATTGGTTACGCGGTCTCCACCAGCAATTTTGTAATCAGAATGCGTATTGTAACTTCCACGAGCTAAGAATTTCCAGTTATCTGTAGAAGTTTTTAATCCGATAGAAGAATTGCTTCCTTGCGTATTGGTAAAATATTTTTGGCTGAAATTAGCTTTAAAATCGCCAGCATCAGCAAATTTTTCAGGATTGAAATATAAAACACCTCCCAAAGCATCAGAACCATATAATAAAGACGCTGGGCCTTTGATAACTTCAACGCTTTCAATTCCAGCATCATTCAAACCTAAACCATGCTCGTCTCCAAACTGCTGGTTTTCGATACGAACACCTTGAGAATAAACCAAAACACGGTTACCGCTTAATCCTCGAATTACAGGTTTTCCGATAGAAGTTCCTGTTGAAATCTGAGAAACTCCCGGAATCGTTGCCAAACCTTCAATCAAAGTTGAGGTTCCTTTTTGCTGTAATGTTTTAATGCTTTCATGCTCAATCTTCATTACGTTCTGCGATTGCAGTTTGTTGAAAGGTGTTGAAACTACTACTTCATCCATTTCTAAAATAGATTCTTCAAGCGTAATATCTAAAGTATTTTGCTTCAGTAATTTTGCAATTGTTTTGTTTTGATTGGCATATCCAACATAAGTAAAAGCAATGCGAAGACTTCCGTTTGGAAGATTATTCAATTCGTATTTTCCGTTAGCGTCTGTAGTGGTTCCTTTATGTAATTCTGGAGCATAAACAGAAACTCCTGGCAACGGATTATTCTGATTGTCGGTTACGGTTCCTGAAACCGAATTTTGAGCAGAAAGCATGCCCGAAAACCCTAAAATAAGGGCAATTATAAATTTTTTCATTTGAAAATGATGCTATAGTTAAATTGATTTTTTTCTTCGAATGAAAACCAAAAACTAACAATAAAGCATTCTGACCCTAATGGATAAAAATTAGGATTAGGAAACTCAATGTTTTTTGAATTTAAACTGAAAGAAATGTGATGTTTTTTCGAATAATCGAAACTTAAGAAACTATAGCCACAGGGGGACCTCGTAAGAAGTACGAAGTGTTTGAAACAGAAAAAATCTTCTCTGAAAACGGAAGGAAATAAGGTGTTTCTCTATCAAATGAATGAAATTCAAAAGAGAAATTTTGCGGAAGAATAAAAGACTCAAAAGCAAAATGACAAACAAAACAAACATCATAATCATGATGCTGATGCGTTATTTCGCCACTTGGATCATTATAATTGTGATGGCACTGTTTTTCTGAAAGCTGTTTTACAATATGCTCATAACTGTGTATCGACTGAAACAATATCGAGAACAATATTGTGACAGCAAAAGATAAACTTAATATGAGCTGCTTTCTTTTCATGCTTTGCAAAGGTATAAAAGATAAAAAGAAAATTGATTAAATTTTTGTTTCAACGAATTGATTTATTGAAAGAAATGCAGCAATTAATTTTATTCGCAGTCAAAATGAGAATATTTTTACTTCTTATCTTTACTACAGAAAGCATTATATTATATTTGTATGTGAAATAAATGAACGTAGAGAAGCGTTTGTTTATAATCATTTCTCTAAAACCAAACCACGATATGCGAATTATTTTTAGCTGTTTACTTTTACTCACTTTTTTTAACTCTTTTGCGCAAGAAGACGTTAAGTCTGAGGTAAAACCAGTTGTAAAAATAGATTCTTTGTATCGAGAAGATCAGTTTTATTTTTCGGTTACCTATAATATGTTTACCGATATACCAATCGATTTCAAACAGAATAAGTTTTCTCTAGGGCTTTCAGGAGGTTTCTTGCGAGATATGCCAATTAATAAATCGAGAACCGTTGCCATTGCAGCAGGGTTAGGATTGAGTTATCAAAATTATTATCAGAATCTTACTATTTCTGAAGACGGATCAGGAAAAACAATATATGGAGTAAACGATTATGGGCAATTTGTGTCAAATCGTTACAGACAATATTCGGTAGATCTTCCAATTGAATTCAGATGGCGAAATTCTACTTACGAAAGCACTAAATTCTGGCGTATTTATGGTGGAGTGAAACTGAGTTATATCTTTTCGAGTGCATCTACTCTTGATGATGGTGAAACTAAATATAAAATCAAAAACAACGCAGATATCAATAAGTTTCAATACGGACCATATCTCGCCGCAGGTTACAATACCTGGAATGTCTATATATATTATGGTTTAAGCCCTTTATTTAAGTCGGCAACAACTTTGAATGGAGAAAAAATCAATATGAAAACCCTAAATGCAGGATTGATTTTTTATATTTTATAACCAGAGGTATAAAAATAAAAGCTGTGGCATTATTCCAATAAACAGTCCAATTAATATTTCTCTAGAAGTATGTGCATTCATTTCTAAGCGAGATGAAGCCACAATTCCCGAAAGTAAAATAAGCAAAGCTGGCCAATACGGATTATGGAGCTGAAGATGGATATTTAATCCGATCACAAAAATCGTTAACCCTGAAATTGCGACCATGTGAAGACTTGCTTTTGTTTTGAAAAGCACGCACACTAATGCCAAAATAGTGCTAAATAAAGCAGAAAGAAAAAAGAAATGAAGTTCAGGATAACGTGTAATTACAATACTTCTTTTTACCAATAAAATATACAGAAAGCATTGTAAAATAAGCGGAATTGTTCGTTCTGAGGTCTGACCAAGCATTATTGATTTTACGTGTCCAGTTGATTTTAATAGAAAATAAAATAAAACAGGAACAATAATATTGATGACCAAAATCTGTATTAAAACAAAATATTTTTCTTGCGTACTGAAAACATCATCTTTGTAAAATAAGTAAAACAAAGTAGCGTATGGCGATATAAAAATCGGATGTAATATATAGGAGAATATTGGAAGTACTTTTTTCAAAACATGGAAATTTGCAGTGTAAAAACAAATATAATCAATAAATGTTTTCTGCCACGAATTACACGAATTCGCACGAATTTTTTTCTACAGATTTCAGAATTAAAATCAGTGATAATCTTTTAATCTGTGGCTAAAATTTTTCACGCAGATTTGGCTGATCTAGCAGATTTTTTTTAATGTTTTCTGCCACGAATTGCACGAATTCGCACGAATTTTTTTCTACAGATTTCAGAATTAAAATCAGTGATAATCTTTTAATCTGTGGCTAAAATTTTTCACGCAGATTTGGCTGATCTAGCAGATTTTTTTTAATGTTTTCTGCCACGAATTGCATGAATTCACGCGAATTATTTTTTCTTCACATATTTTAAGGATTATAATCAGTGATAATCTTTTAAACTATGGCTAAAATTTTTCACGCAGATTTGGCTGATCTAGCAGATTTTTTTTAATGTTTTCTGCCACGAATTGCACGAATTCACAAGAATTTTTTTCTACAGATTTCAGAATTAAAATCAGTAATGATCTTTTAATCTGTGGATAAAATTTTTCAGGCAGATTTAGCAGGTCCAGCAGATTTTTTTTAAAAATTAATTTGTGTGAATTCGTGCAATTCGTGGCAAACCTAATTTTTCTGCATTTTCGAATAAATTGAATAATTAGTGAAAATTTGGGAAATTCATGGCAAACCTTTTTTTAAATTTGAAAAAAAGAAATTCCTAAATGAGCCTAAATTTAAAAAGCCTGGTTTCAGTACTTAATGCCAAATGGATTGGTACAAATGCTGATGTTTTAATCGATCATATTTCAATTGACAGCCGTTCACTTCAAAACGGATCACAGACTTTATTTTTTGCTCTGGCCGGTGTAAATAACGATGCTCATTTGTTTATTCCAGATTTAATAGAAAATGGCGTTCAGAATTTTGTGGTTCAGTATATTCCAGATGGATATATAGATAAAGCTAATTTTTTGGTTGTCGAGAATACGCTTCAGGCACTTCAAGAATTTGCGGCTTATTATAGAAATATTTTCCATTTTCCAGTGATCGGATTAACTGGAAGCAACGGTAAAACGATTGTAAAAGAATGGCTTAATTTTTTATTGAGTCCTGATTATAATATTATTAGAAGTCCAAAAAGCTATAACTCTCAAGTTGGAGTTCCGCTTTCTGTAATTGGTATTAATGAAAAGCATAATTTAGGCATTTTCGAAGCTGGAATTTCGACAGTTAACGAAATGATTAAGTTGGAGAAAATCATTAAACCTACAATAGGGGTGCTAACAAATATTGGAAGTGCGCACGATGAAGGGTTTTTAAATTTGGTACAAAAGATTGATGAAAAATTACTTTTGTTCAAAGATTGTCCGATCATTATCTATCAGAAAACAGAAGTTGTAGAATCATGCCTAACCCAGTTTGCGGCAGAATATATGATTCATCCTCGAAAGCTTTTTTCGTGGAGTTTTACAGATAAAAAAGCAGATGTTTTTATTGAAAAAAGAGAATATAAAAATGACCATACTTTTATTGAATATCATTATAAAAATGAAATTTTCAATTTAGAAATTCCGTTTAACGACTCGGCTTCTATAGAAAATGCGATTTCTTGTTTATTGGTTTTACTGCATTTTAATTATGATCAGGAAACCATTCAGAATAGAATTCAGATGCTGTATCCTGTTCGAATGCGTTTGGAAGTGAAAAACGGAATCAACAATTGTAGTATTATTGATGACAGCTACAGTTCTGATTTTCAATCGCTAAAAATTGCTTTGGATTTCTTAGAAAGCCAGAAGAAAAAAGGCGCATCAAAAACCGTTATTTTATCAGATATTTTTCAAAGCGGGTTTACCAATGAAGAATTGTATTCTAAAGTTGCCCAGTTAATTTCAGACAATAAAATTAACCGCATAATTGGTATTGGACCAACTATTTCTTCTTTTGCGGCTAAGTTTCTAAACAGCACCATGTTTGAAAATACAGCCAATTTTATTGCAGCAATTGATAATTTTAATTTTCACAATGAAACGATTTTGATAAAAGGAGCAAGATCTTTTGAGTTTGAAGAAATTGTTTCGTTACTGGAAGAAAAAACGCATGAGACCATTCTCGAGATTAATCTAGATGCTATCAGCCATAATTTTAATTACTATAAATCAAAGTTGGCACCAGGTGTCAAAATGATGGTTATGGTAAAAGCATTTGGCTACGGAAATGGAGGTTTAGAAATTGCTAAACTTTTAGAACATCATAAAGTAGATTATTTGGGTGTGGCTTTCGCCGATGAAGGAATATCGTTGAAAAATGGTGGAATAAAAGTCCCGATTATGGTTCTAAATCCAGAATCGACGAGTTTTCCATCTATGATTCAATATCAGCTAGAACCTGAAATTTATAGTTTGAAAGGATTAAATGCCTTTTTGAAAATTGCCCGCGAAAAGAACTTAAAAGATTATCCAATTCATATCAAAATGGATACAGGAATGCATCGTTTAGGTTTTGAAAACAATACAATCGACGAATTAATTGCGACTTTAAAAGGAAATTCAACTGTTCGTGTGCAAAGTATTCTATCGCATTTGGCAACAAGCGATGACCCGAAACATTTTGATTTTGTGAGACAACAGATTGCCTTGTTCGAAAAACTTTCTTCAAGACTAATGACAGAATTAAACATTAACCCAATCCGACATACTTTGAATACTTCAGGAATTAGTAATTTTCCTGATGCACAATACAGCATGGTACGTTTAGGAATTGGATTGTATGGCGTTTCAAACGATCCAGCAGAACAGAAATATCTGGAAAATGTTGGAACCTTAAAATCTATTATTTCTCAAATTAGAACTATTCCAGGTGGTGACAGCGTAGGTTACGGACGCCGTTTTATGGCAGATGCAGCAACCAAAATTGCAACCATCCCGATTGGTTATGCAGATGGAATTTCGAGATTATGGGGAAATGAAGTAGGATATGTAACAATCAAAAATCAGAAAGCCAAAATCGTGGGAAGTGTCTGCATGGATATGCTGATGGTTAATGTAAGCGATATAGAATGTAAAGAAGGAGATTCGGTAATTATTTTCGGTGAAAGCCCTACTGTAATAGAGATGGCAGTAGCCTTAAAAACAATTCCGTATGAGATAATGACGAGTATTTCGCAACGTGTTAAGAGGGTATTTTTTAGATAATATTAAGAATTTCCAATAAAATTGCGTATTTTCGATATTCATTTATTATTCAACTAAACAGATCAAGTATGGGATTTTTTTCAGAATTTAAGGAATTTGCAATGAAAGGCAACGTGGTTGACCTGGCTGTCGGGGTGATCATTGGAGCTGCTTTTGGTAAAATTGTCAGCTCATTTATTGAAGATGTAATCACGCCATTGCTGTTGAAACCAGCTTTAGATGCTGCACATTTATCGACTATTGAACAATTAACTGCTTTTGGAGGTGTAAAGTACGGAGTATTTATATCGGCAGTAATTAACTTTATAATTGTGGCTTTTGTTTTATTCCTGATAATTAAAGGAATGAACCATGCAAAAAAGAAAGATGTTGCCCCACCGCCTCCAGCTGGACCAACTCAAGAAGAATTATTGACACAGATTAGAGATTTATTGAAAAATAAATAAAAATATAATACCGCTACACTAAGTCTAATTTAACCGCCTTCTAAGAGGCGGTTTTTTTTACAAAATGTTTATTTTATAACATTTTGTTATTTTTTGTGAATCGCCTTGCCATAACTTTTATTATACTTACTTTTGCCTTACTAAATTAGATTAATTGATTATTTAAAAATATAAAAATGAGAATTGCAGTTGTAGGCGCTACTGGAATGGTAGGCGAAGTGATGCTTAAAGTATTAGCAGAAAGAAATTTTCCTGTTACAGAATTAATTCCTGTTGCATCAGAAAGATCAGTTGGAAAAGAAATTGAATACAAAGGAACTAAATATAAAGTAGTAGGATTACAGACAGCTGTTGATATGAAAGCTGATATTGCTGTTTTCTCTGCTGGAGGAGATACTTCATTAGAATGGGCTCCAAAATTTGCTGCTGCTGGAACAACTGTTATCGACAACTCTTCTGCATGGAGAATGGATCCAACTAAAAAATTGGTAGTTCCAGAAATCAATGCTAACGTTTTAACTAAAGAAGATAAAATTATTGCAAACCCAAACTGTTCTACTATTCAAATGGTAATGACTTTGGCTCCTTTGCACAAAAAATATAACATTAAAAGAATCATTGTTTCTACTTACCAATCTATCACAGGAACTGGTGTAAAAGCAGTTAAACAATTAGAAAACGAGTACGCTGGAGTTCAAGGTGAGATGGCTTACAAATATCCAATTCACAGAAACGCAATTCCACATTGCGATAGTTTTGAAGAAAACGGATACACTAAAGAAGAAATGAAATTAGTTCGCGAAACTCAAAAAATCTTAGGTGATAACACTATCAGAGTTACTGCTACTGCAGTTCGTGTTCCAGTTGTAGGTGGACACAGCGAAGCGGTAAACGTTGAGTTTACTAATGATTTTGATGTAAATGAAGTTCGTGAAATTTTACATCATACAGATGGCGTAACGGTACAAGATAATTTAGATACTTTTACATACCCAATGCCGTTATATGCAGAAGGTAAAAATGATGTTTTTGTTGGAAGAATCCGTCGTGACGAAAGCCAGCCAAATACATTGAACATGTGGATCGTTGCCGATAACTTAAGAAAAGGAGCTGCAACAAACACAATTCAAATCGCTGAATATTTAATTAAAGCTGGTTTGGTGTAATTGAGAGATTAAATAAAATTGTTATAAAGGGAAAACCGTAATTGCAGTAATGTAATTACGGTTTTTTTGTGAGAAATATTTTCAATAAATAGTAACTTAGCAGTTAAAATTTAAACCTTATGAATTTCGATAAGTATAAAATAATTCCTAATTACAACACCAATAAAACAGATCTTTTTACCGCTGATGAAGAAGATATCTTGGCTTGCGAAAAAACATTAAATATAACCTTTGATGAAGATTATAAAGAATATGTTCAAACATACGGAAGCGGGATTCTCGGAGGAACTTATGTAAGAGTTTATCTTCCTGAAACTATTGTTTTAACTTTGGAAGAATGGAAAAACCGTATTACTGAGTATTGGTTTTGGGATGAAGGAAAAGAGGTTTTAACGAAAGAAGAAGTGCTAAACTCTATCCGAGTTGGAGATACTTTTGATGGTGATGAAATTATTCTCTTAAACAATCAATATTATATTCTGCCAAGATATAGCGAAATGATTTATAAAGCTGGAAATACGTTGGAAGAAACAATTACCTGGTTGTGTTCTGCAGGAATTTTGACAGAAGCTTTTTCTGAAAGAGAATTTGAACCTTTTGATCCAAGCGTTTTTTTAAATTCTAATTAAAAAAAAATCCAAATTCCAAGTGCACAAAATGCATTTTGGAATTTGGAATTTTAAATTTTTGGAATTTATTTTCTAGTATTCAGGTGCCAATTCTAATTCCAATCCTTCTAAATCTTCAGTAATTGGAATCTGACAGCCTAAACGGCTATTAGACTTAACATAAAATGCTTCCGAAAGCATGGCTTCCTCATCGTCACCCATTTCTGGCAATGCAACGTCATTTAGAACATAACACTGGCAAGAAGCACACATGGCCATTCCTCCACAGGTTCCTTCAACAGGAAGTTCGTATGCTTTGCATAACTCCATTATATTCATTGCCATATCGGTTGGAGCTTGCAACTCATGTATAACTCCTTCGCGATCTTTAATTTTTATTAATACATCCATTTTAATTATTGGAATTTTACTGTGGAACTTGAAAACGTGTCCAAGCTCTTTTATTAATTTTAACTTTTCTCTTTTAAGCTAAAAGCATATTCTTTTCGATTACCGTCTTTAAGGCGCATTTTTACGCCAATAATATTACCTCCTTTTTCTAGTATCGTTACTAGAGAGATAACAGAATAATAATCTTTGTCAGCCTGGAAAATTAAAGTCCCTTCATAAGTAGAGTTTAAAACCCCTTGCTTGTCTGTTTGTGCACTAATTTTTCGAGGATGCGAAAAATCAGCAGAACTATATGTCGCCCTATTTGAAAACTTTGCTTTTCCGTCACAAAGGTCATATAAGAAATCATAATTTCCAATTCTTAAAGCGCCTTCTTCGGTTTTCCCATTTGTAGAAAAAATGATTTGTCCTGAATATTGAAAATCTGACCATTCTTCAGATTCATTTACCCAAGCTTTTTCAGCAAAAAGTGTTTGGCCCTGTTGTGCATTTACAGCGCTTAAAAAAAATAATAAAAAAAGAGCGTAAAAGTTTCTCATAAGTTTAAGATTTAAGGGTTATGTTGACAAATTTAAGTTAAAAATGTAACAATTCCTTAACAGAAACTCTTAAAACTTTGCATTGTTTTTTATGAATGTGGTAAAAAACGTCTTTTTTTCAGTGTTATTTTATTGTTTTTTCAATTAAATAATAAAACACTTATTATTCTTGTTAAACTATGACGGTTTAATTTTGAGGAAAAACAACGATTTGTTACATCACATTTACCACAGTTTCTATTTGTGGTGCATATTTTTTTATAGTGGTTTCAACACCTGCTTTCAGTGTCATTTGATTAACACTGCAACTAATGCAAGCTCCTTCCAAACGAACTTTTACATGTTTGTCATCTTCAATGGAGATTAACGAAATATCTCCACCGTCAGATTTTAAGAATGGTCTTATCTCATCTAAGGCCAATAGAACATTGCTTGTTATTTCTTCTGTTGTCATAATATTAATGTGTCAATTAGAAAATGTGTCAATTAGAGAATCCTTTAAAATTATCTAATTTATCTCATTATCTGAATTATCTAATTATTAATGTGTCAATTAGAAAATGTTTTTAATTAGAAAATGTGCCAATTTAGATAATTATAAAATTCACTTTGTTGCGTGAAATTATCTCATTATCTAATTTTCAAATTATCTTATTAGTTTCATTATCTCAATTATCTAATTATTTTTTTACTGCCGAGCAACCAGCCATTGTTGTAATCTTGATGGCTTCTGTTGCAGGTAAGCTTTCGTTTCTGTTTACCGTTTCTTGTACAACATTTCTAGTAATTTCTTCGAACACTTTTTCTATTGGAGACGCTGTTTGCAATGCTGCTGGACGACCATAATCTCCTGCTTCTCTAATAGATTGTACAATAGGGACTTCTCCTAAAAATGGTACGCCTAAATCTTCAGCAAGGTTTTTAGCACCTTCTTGTCCAAAGATATAGTATTTGTTTTCTGGCAATTCTTCTGGTGTAAAGTATGCCATGTTTTCAATAATTCCTAAAACAGGAACATTGATGTTGTCTTGCATAAACATTGCTACTCCTTTTTTAGCATCTGCAAGAGCTACTGCTTGCGGAGTACTTACTACAACAGCTCCAGTAATAGGAAGTGACTGCATGATAGAAAGGTGGATATCTCCAGTTCCAGGAGGCAAATCAAGAAGCATGAAATCTAATTCTCCCCAATCTGCATCAAAAATCATTTGGTTTAATGCTTTTGCTGCCATAGGCCCTCTCCAGATTACAGCTTGACTTGGAGCTGTAAAAAATCCGATTGAAAGCATTTTGATTTCGTAGCTTTCAATTGGTTTCATTTTTGATTTACCGTCAACAGTTACAGAAACCGGTTTTGCGTTCTCAACGTCAAACATGATTGGCATAGAAGGTCCGTAGATATCAGCATCCAAAACACCAACTTTAAAGCCCATTTTGGCAAGTGTAACGGCTAAGTTTGCGGTTACAGTAGATTTTCCTACTCCTCCTTTACCAGAAGCAACTGCAATAATATTTTTGATTCCAGGAATAGCACGGCCTTTAATTTCCGGTTTTTCTGGAGCTTCTACTTTAATATTTACTTTTACTTTTGCATCAGGAGATATTAAATCATGAATTGTTTTTTTAATATCATCTTCAGCTCTTTTTTTGATGTGCATAGCAGGTGTATGCAATACAAGGTCTACAACAGCTTCATCTCCAAATGTAATAACATTGGTTACAGCACCGCTTTCAACCATATTTTTTCCTTCTCCAGCAATAGTGATGGTCTCTAAGGCTTTTAGAATTTCTTTTCTATCTAGTTTCATTGTAATGGGCTATTTTTTTATTCTCCAACCAGTCTCATAAGATTATATTTATTTAAACTGATTTTAGGGTGCAAAGATAACAGATTAAGTTCGGAAATTAAGCGTTTTTGAATTGTAATTATTGATATTGAGATTATTCAAAATTATTCAAAAGTATTTTTTATTGAAAATCATGATCAAGAATCATGAACCATTTAAATGTTGGGAGAAAAGTTTTTTAGATGTAAATGAATATTTTTTACGTAAGTTTTCTTTCAATTAAATAAAATTCTCACAAAACTTCGCTATATTTGATTACCCAAATCGATGATTACCAGACGTAAAAAAAAATATGTGAAAACTAAGGTTTTTTGAGTAATTTATTGGGTTTTCGGTATTTTTTTTAAAGTTGTTTCTACCAATTTAAAACTTTAAAAATATGCGAAATTTTACTTTTTCTTTAATTATTGTTACAGTCGGTTTTTTTGCATTTTCATTCAATTCATTTTCAAACAATGCTAAAAGCAAAGCTGATTTGACAAATCGAAAGTCTGTTGCTGTCATTACTCTTGACGCGACTTCAATTAATGCCTTTTTTAAAAAATATCCAAAACTAAAAAAATATCAGAAAGATGTTGAGGATATTTATAAGGCCAAGCAGTACAAATCTATTTGGTACGACGATAAAAGTATAACTGAATTTGGCTCATTATTATATCAGAAAGTAAATGTTCTGAAAGATCAGGGAATTGAAGAAAAAATGCCCTATAAAGAACAAATTGATGAGGCTTTTAACGAAAGCTCTTCAAACAAACCATCACAGCTTGATACCGAATTACTGCTTACAAGCATGTATGTATTCTATGCTAGCAATGTCTACTCTGGAGTTGATCCCGCGACATTGAAAAAAATAGGATGGTATCTGCCTGCAAAATCTATTTCATACACCCATATTCTAGATTCATTAATGGTAGATTCTGATCGATTGGACAAAGATGATAATCTTTTATTTAGCCAATACTACAGATTGAAAGATGCGCTGAAAAAATACCGTAAAATCGAAACCGATAATCTTTGGCAGAAGATTACAATTGACAGTGCTACTTTCAAAGATTTAAGACCAGACGATACAGCTATTGCGATAAAACAGATTAGACAGCGTTTATTTGCAGTAGGAGATTTAAAAAAAGATTCTGGAAGTGATATTTATGATGAAGAATTGATGGCAGGAGTTTTAAACTATAAAAAAAGATATAATTTGAAAATAAATTATGCCCTAACCAGAGATATTATCAATCAGATGAATGAACCAATTGGCAAGAGAATCAGAACCATTATGCTGAACATGGAAAGATGCAGATGGATTCCGACCAAACTGTCAAAGGCTGATGAATATGTTATGGTTAATATTCCGTCATTCAGACTGTTTTATGTTAAGGACGGGAAGTATGATTTGGTTTCGGATATTTTTGTTGGTAACAGACTTAGCGAGACTGTAATTTTCAGTGGTAATATGGATCGAATTGTTTTTAGTCCGTATTGGTATGTGCCTACTAGTATTATTCAAAATGAATTAAAACTCCAGATTGCGAATGATAAAAACTATTTAGAAGAACATAATATGGAATGGAACGGAGGTAAAGTAAGGCAAAAACCAGGGCCTAAAAATTCTCTAGGATTAGTGAAATTTATGTTCCCGAATCCAAACGATATTTACATGCACGACACACCTGCAAAAAGTTTATTCGAATTTGAAAAACGTACTTTTAGCCACGGCTGTATAAATGTGAAAGAAGCCAAACAGCTAGCATTGCATATTTTAAAAGATGATCCAGACTGGCCAGCGGATAAAATAGAAAGTGCTATGAATGGCGGAAAAGAAACCACTTGCATGCTTAAACGCAAAATTCCAGTTTATATAGGTTATTTTACCTGCTGGGTTCAGGACAATGGGGAAGTCAATTTTTTCCCAGATGTATACGATCGTGATCAAAGTCTAGACAAGCTGATTTATAACGATGCTGTAACGATGAAAGATTAAAAAATAAAAGCCCGACGGATTTTACTGAAATCTGTCGGGCTTCTTTAAAAAAAATGGTCTACAAGCTTATTCGTATTTTAAATATTTTAAAACATCTATTTTGGTTACCTGGAACGCTTTTGTTAAAACAATTACTAAAGTTAAAATCAAAAGAGAAATCAAGGCAATTACAAAAGGAACAGATGATATTCCAATTCTAAAAGCGAAATCTTCAAGCCATTTCTGTAATAATATATAAGCGGGAACAATCCCGATTGCAAATCCTATTAAACAGAAAACAATATATTGTTTCGACAATTCTTTTAAGAGTATATCTGTTTCGGCTCCTAATGTTTTTCTAATGGCGATTTCTTTCAGTCTTCTCTCCATCGAAAATGATGCCAAAGCGAATAATCCGAATACAGCAATTATGATTACGACTAAATTTAGAATGAAAAAGAGGTTTTTTTGTTTGACTTGCTCTTCATAAGTTTTTGCAAATCCTTTGTTAACAAATTCATAGTCAAAAGGATAGTCTGGGTTTACATTTTTCTCCCAATATAATTTCAATTTATCTAGCGTTTCTGTTAAATTATTTGGAGAAACCTTTACAAGTACACTACCAAAGTTATTCCATTTTAAAGTTTTAAGATTTATAAAAACCATTGGTGGAACTTTATTTTGCAATCCCATCAAATTAAAATCTTTCACAACTCCAACAATTTTAAACTTTAAATTGTCTCCATTGTTGATGCTCCATCCTGATGTAATAACCGTATTAATTGGATCTTTCAGGTTTAACATTTTAACCAATGTTTCGTTCATAAGCATACCGCTTATAGTATCTGAAGCGTATTGAGGAGATAAATCGCGACCTTTAACGATTTTAATTTTCATCATGTCTAGGAAACCAAAATCCATTTCAATGTTTTTTGGCTGTACAAAAATCCCATTGTGTTTAAATCCTGAGCTTGAACCCGAATTGCCTCCAAAAGCTCCAGCAAATGTAGTAACATCAACAACTCCTGGTATTTTTTTAATTTCTTGTTTTGAGACTAGGTAGTCATCAGTTCTTTTGAGTCTGTCTACGGTGTTAAAAGGAATAGAAATGACCTGATCGCCACTAAAGCCTAAATCTTTCTCCATCATGTATTTTACTTGAGAATTGACAATCAGCGCTCCAATGATAAAGAATGCCGCAATTCCGAATTGAAAAATAAGCATCGAATTCCGAATCCAAATACCGCTTTTGCTGCGAGAGAAATTACCTTTTAAGACCTTTAATGTTTCAAAGTTTGAGATATAAATCGCAGGAAAAATACCCGCAAGAACAATAACTAATCCAAAAATGAAAATGAGTTGCAGGTAGAATTCACTGCCATTCATAGTCAGTGTTTTGTTCAAAAAGGTGTTGTAATATGGTAATGAAAGTTCTACAATTGCCAAAGCAAACAAAATAGCTAGAGTTACAATTATGGCAGTTTCAAAAATAAACTGAATAATAATCTGGTTTTTTGACGCGCCTACAATTTTGCGTACGCCAACTTCTTTTGCACGTTTTATAGCCGATGCTGTTGCTAAATTGATGTAGTTTACCAATGATAAAACTAAAATCAAAACAGACAAGCCCGCCATGATATAAAGCAATTTTAGATTTCCGACGCCTTCAGGATAATTTTGTCCGGCAGAACTTTTGGTTCCGTAAAGGCGAGACGTTTTCAATTGATCTAAAATGACTTTTATTTCACCGTTTTCTTTAACATATTGTTCAACGGTCATACCGCTTTCTTTGGCATCTTTTACGGTTCTATTTACAAAATAAACATTTTGCATTTTCTTTAAAACAGTAGAAACATCTGCATTTTTCTTAGTTTTAATTAGTAAACCATAATTAAAATTTCCCCATGCATCAAGGTCACCTTCTCTTTTTACATCACTAAAAACAAAAGAAGGTTCTATAGATGATGGTTTGCTAATGCGGTATACCGATTTTATGGTATAGTTTTTATTTCCATAAGAAATAGATTTTCCAATAGGATCTTCATTTTTAAAGATTAATAATGCCTGCTCTTCAGAAATTGCAACACTATTTTTTTCTTTTAGAATATTGCTTTTAGCGCCTTTAATAATTTCAAAAGGGAAAAAATCAAAGAAATTTTCATCACTAGAGAGGATGTCTTTTGTCATCAGTTTTTGATCCTGATATTTGATTATGTCTTCATCGTACCAAGTATGAAAGAAGCACACATTTTCTATTTCAGGAATAGAAGCCTTACAAGTCTCGCCAAACGGAATAGAATTGGAACCCCATGTATCTCCGTTGCTAAGTCTATTAAGGACCATATAAGTGTTTTCCTTTTCAGGATTCCATTGATCATAAGAATGCTCATTGTTCCAATACAAAATCGCAAAGATTACGCCCGCAATTCCGATGCTTAGTCCTAAAACATTTAAAAACGAAAACAGTTTGCTTTGCTTTAAATGATATATGAATATTTTAAACCAGTTAAAAATCATTTTGATGTATATTTTTTTAGTTGATATGGTTGTTTTTGGTAAACCTTTCGGTTTTTAAATCATAGTAAATATTTTGCACACCAGTTCTACCAGAACTACAAGTGCAGTAACAATAATTTTAATCATCACTTTATTATTTAGCGTCCATAAAAACATCAACATTTCGTTGATTTAACTTTTCAGAAAATATAACTCCGTCTTTCATATGAATGGTTCTTTGCGAAAAAGAAGCATCATAATCAGAGTGGGTAACCATCAAAATGGTAGCACCTTTCGCATGTAAATCGGTTAAAAGTTCCATAACTTCATTGCCGTTTTTACTATCTAAGTTTCCTGTTGGCTCATCGGCCAAAATAATTTTCGGATCATTTACCAAAGCTCTTGCAACGGCAACTCTCTGCTGTTGTCCTCCAGAAAGCTGTTGTGGAAAATGTTTCAAACGATGAGAGATATTTAGTTTTTCTGCAATCGCTTCAATTTTCTGTTTTCTTTCAGAAGCTTTTACGTTGTTATAAAGCAATGGCAATTCGATATTATCGTAAACAGAAAGCTCATCGATTAAGTTGAAGTTTTGAAAAATAAAACCAATGTTTTCTTTACGCACTTGCGCTCTACCTTTTTCTTTTAGACCAATCATTTCCTGATCTAGTAATTTGTAACTGCCGCCATCTGCACTGTCCAAAAGGCCAATTATATTTAATAAAGTCGATTTTCCGCAGCCTGAAGGCCCCATGATGGTTAAAAAATCTCCTTTTTTTATTTCTACGTTGATACCGCTCAAAGCAGCAGTTTCTATTTCTTCTGTTCTAAAAACTTTGGTTAAATTCTGAATTGTGATCATAATTTTTAAGGTTTTGAAATGTTATTAAATTCGTTTTTTGATTGATGATTGAAATGATGATTGTTTTATTTGTTTTTTGTTGTTTCAAGTTTCAGGTTTCAAGTTGGTTACAACGTAAACTTGAAACTTGAAACAAAATAAACTATTCTTTATTTAGAGAAAGTTCTTCAATATCTTTATAGTCGGTATAAGAAGAAGTAACCACAGATTCGCCTTCTTTTAAGCCTTCTAGAACCTCATAATAAGAAGGATTTTCGCGCCCTAATTTGATATTTCTTCTTACTGCTTTATTTCCGTTTACTACAAAAATCCATTTTCCTGCTGCTTCCTGATTAAAGGCTCCTCTCGGAATAACTAAAGTTTTGTTCTTTTCAGATAAAATCAATTTTACGCCAAAGCTAAGTCCGTCCTGTAAAACAATGTTTTCTTTAGACGCAAAAGCCAATTCTACAGTAAATCTTCCGCCTTTAACCTCAGGAATTACTTTAGTAACAATAACTTCAAGATTTTTCCCTTTAAATTCTACTTGTCCTTTTAATCCTTCTCTAAGTTTTTCCAGATAAAATTCGTCAACTTCGGCAGTCAATTTGTATCCTTTATTAGAATCAATTTTTCCAATGCTTGCGCCTGCTTGAAAAGTTTTTCCTAAAACAGGTTCAAAAGAAGTCAATCGTCCTGTTTCTGGTGCTGTGATTAGAAAGTTCTTTTTGTTATTTCTAAGAATATCCAAGCTTTTTTCCATAGTCTGGATCGAACGGTTTATCTGAGAAATCTGAACCTGATTGCTTTGTTTCTCTTTTTGAATGCTCTGTTGAATTGTTCTTTTACGTTCCTCCTGAAAACGAAGGCTTTCCTTAAAAGTATTCCAGTCATTTTTAGAAATTACGTCTTTCTCATACAGCTTTGCATTCATGTCGTACAATCTTTTTGCATCGTTGTAATCGTGTTCAATTAAAACTAAATCTTTGTTTAAGTTTAATTCTTGATTCCTAATGTTTAATTTTCCAGTATTTAAATTGTTGATTTGCTCAATAATAGCTGTCTCTTGAGTCAGGTAATTCAATTCAGTATTCGGATTGTATAAACGAGCCAGCGATTGTCCTTTGGTAACCATTGCACCATTTTCTACAAAAATCTCTTTTACAGAACCGCCTTCGGTAACGTTTACCAGCATTACATTCAAAGGTTCTACTTTTGCCTGAAAAACAACGAAATCTTCAAAAAAGGCTTTTTCTGCTTTTTGAATTACCAATTCGTCTGCTTTTACATTTAAAGTTCTTTTGGTGTTAAAAGCAAAAACTGAGATGGTAAGCAAAACTAAAAAAACAGCAATTGCTATTGCGAGATATCTAAATTTTTTATTTTTACGAGGAATTACCGTGTCCATTTTATAATTTATTTTACTGATAATCAATAGGTAAATACTGTGCCATAAAATTTATTATTTGTAAAGCGTTGATTTTAAAGAGGCTTCAGAAAATACTTCAAAAAAGCAGTGTCCGATAATGAACAGTTGACCGTTCGGAAGCGGACAGAAAAAAGACCAAATGAGAAAAAAACTAGCCCAAATATTAGTTGTCGACGATCAGGAAGAAATTCTTTTTTCTGCAAAAATGATTCTTAAAAAGCATTTTGAAACCATTTTTACAACTAATAGTCCTAAAAAAATCATTTCAATTTTAAGCGAAAATGAAATAAATGTGGTTTTATTGGATATGAATTATCGAATTGGTTTTGAAGATGGGCGCGAGGGAATTCATTGGCTGAAAGAAATTAAAACGCTTTCTCCGCGGACAGTCGTTATTTTAATGACCGCTTTTGGTAAAATTGAAACTGCTGTAGAAGGTATTAAAATTGGAGCTTTCGATTATGTTTTAAAGCCATGGAATAACGAAAAACTGATCGAAGTTATTGATAAGGCAGTTGCAGAAAGCAGAAAAAACAGTAAAAAAACAGCTGAAAAGGTAGAAAAAACTGAAAAGAAATATTTTGTCGGAACTTCAGCCAAAATAAAACAAGCATATTCTATGGCTGAAAAAGTAGCTAGAACAGATGCTAATGTTTTGATTTTGGGTGAAAACGGAACAGGAAAGTATGTTTTTGCTGAATTTATTCATCAGCATTCGGAAAGAAAAAATGAGCCTTTTGTACATGTCGATTTAGGTTCTTTGAGTGATAATCTGTTTGAAAGCGAACTTTTTGGCTACGCCAAAGGTGCTTTTACTGATGCTAAAATAGATACTCCTGGCCGTTTCGAAAATGCGTCAAACGGAACGATTTTCTTGGACGAAATCGGAAATATTCCACTTCATCTTCAAGCGAAACTGCTTCATGTTTTACAAACCAAAACCGTAACTCGTTTGGGGGAAAGCAAACCAAGACCGCTGAATGTTCGTGTTATTGCTGCAACCAACAGCGATATTAAAACCGAAGTGAAAAATAAGACTTTCCGTGAAGATTTGCTGTACCGAATTAATACCATGGAAATAAATCTTCCCTCTTTACGCGAAAGAAAAGACGATATTGTACCAATGGCCAACTTTATTCTAGAACAGATTGCCGAAAAATACAATCAGGAAAATTGGCGTTTTGAAGATAATGCGGGGTCTTATCTTGAAAAATATCCTTGGAAAGGGAATGTTCGAGAAATGGAAAACAAGATCGAACGTGCTTTGATTTTGGCTGAAAACAACACCATTTCTGTAATGGATCTGGATATTTTGGACTTTGAAGAAATTCAAGAAAATGATGAAAACCCGTTATCGGAAATGGAGAAAGGTGCAATCGAAAAAGCACTTTTCAAGCATAACGGAAACATTAGTAAAACTGCCGAAGAACTCGGGTTGTCGCGCGCCGCGTTATACCGCAGAATAGAA
>NZ_QJRI01000151.1 GCF_003254565.1 Flavobacterium nitrogenifigens | reverse complement strand
TTTAGCTGGATGTTAATTTTGAGATAAGATTGGGGCTTTAGCCAAACTTAGGCATTTTGGCTAAAGTCTATTTCTGTAAATTAATATATCTCTCCAGCTAAAGCTGGAGGCAATTCAAAAAAGTAATAAATAATTTGGTTTGTCTCGTGCCGCTTTGTACAGAAGAATAGAGAAATACGATTTGAAGAATTAGAGAAAATGAGTAGCGTCCAGCTTTAGCTGGATGTTAATTTTGAGATAAGATTGGGGCTTTAGCCAAACTTAGGCATTTTGGCTAAAGCCTATTTCTATAAATAATGTATCTCTCCAGCTAAAGCTGGAGGCAATTCAAAAAAAATGAAGAACTGGAAGTTTTATAATGCATTGTTCGTGAGAGTTTTATTTGTAATGGTGCTCTTCCTTGCCACCGCATTATTATTCTATAAAGGATTTCATTACAACGCTTTATTGGTTGGTGTTTTCGTTTTGATTTTCCTATTCGAAATGTATTTTTTTGTCAAAAACCAATTGCTGTTTTATGATAAAACAATAAACTCGATTCTGCATGACGACTTTTCTGCCCATTTTCCAGAAGAACATAAAAAAGACAATTTTAATAGTCTGTATCACTTGTATGATACTTTAAAGGTTCAGAAACAAGAGCAGATTTCCAAAGAATTAATCTACCGTTCGATTTTGAACAGTATCGATACTGCGGCTTTGATCTTAGAAAAAGAAAATGAGGATTGGTCGATTTTTATAATGAACGACTGTTTTTCGAATCTTTTTAAAGTGCCAAAAGTAAGTCATTGGCAATATCTTAAAAACTATCTTCCGAGTTTGTGCAGTGAGATTGAAAAGGTTGGTTTTACTGAACTTAAAAAAGCTATTTCTATCAAAATTGAAGATCAAGACCTTCAGACTTTTATGCTTCAGACGTCGCATACCCAAACTTACAATAAAGAGTATTTTATCATTTTACTAGATAGTATTCAGCGTGTTATTGAGAAGAAAGAGAAAGAAGCGTGGATTAATTTAATGAAGATTATTTCGCATGAATTAATGAATTCGCTAACGCCGATTCGTGCGCTTTCGCAGAATTTGCTTCATATTGTCGATCAGGAAGAATTGGAAGAAGATGATTTTGAGGACATCAAAAGCAGTATTTCGACCATCATAAATAGGAGTGATCATTTGCAGTTTTTTGTGGAAAATTACCGTAAACTGGCAATGTTGCCAACGCCAAACAAACAAATGACGCCAATTAATGTTCTGTTTGAAGATTGTCTTCGAATTATGAGTCCGATTTTGAAGGAAGAAAAAATTGAATTGATAAATGAAATACACAGTTCGCGTTCTATTATGATCGATAAAAATCAAATGGAGCAGGTAATTATCAATTTGATTACCAATAGTATTCATGCTTTAATGGAAAAAACAGAAAAGAAATTGCTGATTTCGAGTTATACTGAAAACAATCGCTTTTTCATTGTGATTTCAGACAATGGAAAAGGAGTAGACGCAGAAATTAGAGATAAAGTTTTTCTTCCGTTTTTCACCACAAGAAAAGATGGGGCAGGAATTGGTTTGACGCTTTCTAAAAATATTATAGAAGCGCATGGAGGTTATCTAAGCTATCAAACGGACGAAGATAAAACGAGTTTTGTGATTTGCTTGATTTGAAAATGAACCATATAAGTGATATAAGTTCATTTAAACATTGTGTTATATCTCTCGCAAAGACGCGAAGTCGCAAAGAAAATTTAAAATAAGCTTTGCGACTTCGCGTCTTTGCGAGATTAAATGACAAAGTAAAACTTTAAATGAACTTATATCACTTATATAGTGAAAATATTTCTTAAGATTCAACTTCAGGTTTCCAGAAATGTTTCTCAAAATCTACAATCTGATTATTGACTACTTTTATTCCTTCATTTTCTAAAAGTTGCTGCATTAAATTGGTTCCATCAAAATGATGTTTTCCTGTCAGAAGACCTTTTTGGTTAACGACTCTATGTGCTGGAACATCATCCATATTATGACAAGCGTTCATTGCCCAGCCCACCATTCTTGCAGAACGAGCCGTGCCTAATGCTTTTGCGATAGCGCCATAAGAAGTAACTTTTCCAAACGGAATTTGTCTGGCGATTACATAAACTCTTTCGAAAAAATTCTCTTCTGCCATTTTAAAATATTTTTACCATTAAGATATGAAGTTAATAAAGATAAAAACTTAATTTTTCTTAATCTCTTAATGGTTAGTTTTATTTACCCGAAGTAGTAATTCAGAATATTAAAAAGTGTTGCAAGAGCAACTAATCCTGTTATGGTTCCGATAATAGTGTTCATGTTTCGCATGAAGTAATCGGTTTTCTTTTCTATTCTTCCAAAAAAGGCAATATAGCTATACAAAATTGCAAAAGCTCCAAGAACTGATCCTAATACAAAGGTTAAGATAATGGTATTTTCGAATACAAAAAGATGATACGAAGCAAGCGTTACACTTATTACCACATAATAAGGAATCGGAAAGAAGTTTAATCCAGAAAGTAGCATTCCAAGAAAGAAACTGCTTTTTTTGCTGGTTTTCTTTAGTTTGGTCTTTTTCTTTGCTATCGGATCTTTCGCAAAAAAGAAAAAATAAATAGTTAAGATAGAAAAAATGATAAAACCAGCTTCACGCAATAATATGACAACATCTGGACGATTGTCTATCACACGAGCAAATAATACCGCAATATAAGCCTGAAAAAAAATAATTAAAACAGCACCAATTACAAACGACAGAGCATTCTTCTTCCCTTCTTTCATTTTTATTTTGGCAGCCGTCATATTGAGCAATCCAGGCGGAATAGTTCCAATGGCAGCGGCAATAAAACCTGAAATTAATGGAGTAAGGTAGGTCATTTAGTGATTAAATCGGTTAGATAAAGGCTTCAAAATTAAAGTTAGTCTTTAATTTTGAAACGAATATACGTAATTGCCTTATTAATTTCTAAATATTGTTTTTCGTAGAAAGTCTGGATAGAAGTCACAACTTCTGGGCTTCCTTCGTTTTTATATACGTTATGGTTTGCGTATAAAACTTCGTGACCTTCACCGTGAAGCAATCCAAGTGTATAACCGTGCATAAATTCGCTATCGGTTTTTAGGTTTACCACACCGTCTTTTTTCAGGATTTTTTTGTACAATTTCAAGAACTCAGAATTGGTCATTCTGTGTTTTGTTCTTTTGTATTTGATTTGCGGATCTGGGAAAGTAATCCAGATTTCGTCTACTTCGCCTTCAGCAAAAATATGATTGATCAATTCAATTTGTGTACGAACAAAAGCAACATTATGAAGTCCGTTTTCTACAGCAGTTTTAGCACCACGCCAGAAACGAGCCCCTTTAATATCAATTCCGATAAAATTTTTGTTTGGATATTTTTCTGCTAATCCAACAGAATATTCTCCCTTTCCGCATCCTAATTCTAAAACTAATGGATTGTCATTTTTAAAGAAATCAGAGTTCCATTTTCCTTTTAAAGGCATTAAATCGCCTACAACTTCTTCTCTGGTTGGCTGAAAAACGTTTTGAAATGTTTCGTTTTCTCTGAATCTTTTTAGTTTATTTTTACTTCCCACTTTTACAAAAATTTTCGGCAAAATTAAGGAATATAAACGAATGAAATGGCTAAAGTGGGTTTAAATGTTTTTTCGCCACGAATTCACGAATTATTTTAAAAATAAAATTTGTGAATTCGTGGCGGAAAAAAAATTATCCGTAATGAGGTTCAGTAATTGGTTTTGATTTTGGATCTAAAGTTTCATCGTGTTGAGATAAATCCAATCCGATATGTTCTGATTCTTCAGAAACTCTTAGTGGAATAATGAAATTGGTTACTTTAAATAAGAAATAAGCTCCGAAGAAAGTAAAGATTGAAACTAAAACCAAAGCCATCATGTGATGTCCGAAAACATTCCATCCGCCGTGAAGTAAACTTGCATCTTCGCCGTGAGCGAAAATAGCAGTCAGAATCATTCCCATAATTCCGCCAACACCGTGACAAGCAAAAACGTCAAGCGTATCATCGAATTTTTTTGAATATTTACAGTTTACAGCAGTGTTAGAAACCAATGCTGTAATGAAACCGAAGAACATACTTTCTGGCACCGAAACAAATCCTGCAGCTGGTGTAATGGCAACTAAACCAACAACAGCACCAATACAAGCGCCTAGAGCAGAGACTTTTCTTCCGTTCATTCTATCAAAGAAAATCCAAGTTAACATCGCTGCAGCCGATGAGGTTGTAGTGGTTGCAAAAGCCATAGCAGCAGTTCCGTTGGCAGCAAGAGCAGATCCAGCGTTGAACCCGAACCAGCCGAACCAAAGCATTCCTGTTCCTAATAATACAAACGGAATATTGGTTGGAATATGCTGGCTGTTTTTTCTTTTTCCTAAAACAATAACTCCCGCCAAAGCAGCAAAACCAGAACTCATGTGCACCACAGTTCCTCCTGCAAAATCTTTAACGCCAAAATAGCTTCCTAAAACGCCTGTTGGATACCAAACGGCATGACATAAAGGAGCATATATGAAAATGGTAAATAAACTAATGAAAACTAAATAAGAGATAAAACGAACGCGCTCTGCAAATGAACCCGTAATAATAGCAGGGCAAATGATGGCAAATTTCATTTGAAACAAAGCAAAAAGCATAAACGGAATCGTACTTGCCAATTGTTTATGAGGAAGAACGCCAACATAATCCATAAAAGCAAAAGTGGTCGGATTACCAAAAAAGCTATAAAAATGATCTCCAGAACCAAAACCAACCGGTTCTCCAAATGCCAAACTAAAAGCAACGACAACCCATAAAAGCGTTACCACTCCTAAACAGATAAAACTTTGAAGCATGGTCGAAATAACGTTTTTCTTTCCTACCATTCCGCCATAAAAGAAAGACAATCCTGGCGTCATGATTAAAACCAGACAGCTCGAAGTAAGCATCCAGGCAACATCGGCAGGAACGATATGATCTGTAGTTCCAAATTCTGATAAAACATAATTATTTTCGGTCACTGTTGGCCAAAATGCCCCTATCGTACATACGACGCTTATCATGATAAAGGAGATAATCCAGCGTTTTTCTATTTTCATTTTTAAAATACTTTGTTTAACCCTATTTTTTTTGGGGTCAAAGTTAGAAAAAAATAAAGATTCTTGTTTTTAAGGCTGTTAAAATAGAGGCATGGGTTTTATTTTGATGAATTTTGTAGAATACGGTTCGTTTTTTTGACAGTATCTTATTCTAAAGTTACAAAAAAGCGCTGTTTTTGCCGAATTAATTAAAATTAATCTGCTAACAGCGCTTCTAATGTGCTCAAAAAGTTACGTTTATAATAAGAAAACCGTAAAATGTTTTATTTTTTCTGAAGTTTTGCAATCAAAGCGTCTTCAATTGGTGCTTTTATCTTGGTAACAGCATCAACTTCGTCATTCGGAATCGTCATCGATAGAACATAATGCTGAATTTTCCATTCGTTGCCCACTTTAACCAAAACTCCAGATCCGCGACAGATTTTCATTTGTGTGTCTAACAATTCATCAAACCAAGCTATTTTTCCTGATTTATCAAAAAAGACATGACGTTCTAAAGCTTTAAAATTCCAAGTCGTTCCTTTGTCGAAAAATGGTTTCGCCCAAACCGCAAATTCTTTTTTGGTCCAATTTTCGGTTGCATCGGTTCCAATGTAAATGGCATCGTCTGCCAAGACATTAAAGTAGGCATCGTATTTTACTTCGCCAGCAGCTTTATGCCAAGCGTCGAGAGTCTGATTGATTTTGATTTTGTCTGTTTGCGCATTGGCAAAAGAAGCAACAAATAAAAGGAGTAAAAGTGTTTTTTTCATGAGATATGTTATTTGAGTTTAAAGGTATAATTTTTTTAACGATGGAAGTGAGGTTTCTCGCAATGCTATTTTTTGAATCTCGCAAAGTCGCAGAGTCGCAAAGTTTATTTTAAGATGCCTAATGACTATGTACCTTTGCAACTTTGTACCTTTGTTCCTCATTAAATTATCATTAACATTACTCATGTGATTTAATCTCTCAAAAAACCACTATATTTGATTCATCAATAAAATACCCCCATCATGAATGCAAAAATACTTCTAGGCTCACTAGCTGTTACTTCTTTACTTTTTATTTCCT
This sequence comes from Flavobacterium nitrogenifigens, assembly GCF_003254565.1. GTDB lineage: Bacteria > Bacteroidota > Bacteroidia > Flavobacteriales > Flavobacteriaceae > Flavobacterium > Flavobacterium nitrogenifigens. The sequence continues at coordinate 27,227 of NZ_QJRI01000151.1, read as the reverse complement.
GTAAAAAGGAATTAGAACCGCAGGCAAGTACAGCATCTTCAGAATTAGTAAGATTAGGACTTGCAAAAGATACCACAAAACCTGCAGCGCCAGTGGTGCAAAACCCTGCAGCAAATCCAAATACAGTTTTAAGCGATACTAAAGGAATCAATCCTGCTCACGGACAGCCGGGACACCGTTGCGATATTGCAGTTGGAGCACCTTTAAATTCTGCACCGACACAGCAAGTACAAGCGACTCAAGGACAAACTGTTCAGGTAAATCCGAGTCAGCAGAAAATGGTAACGACTACAACTGCTACGCCTGTTAAAGTGGCAAAAGGAATGAATCCGCCACACGGACAGCCTGGACACAGATGTGATATTGCGGTTGGAGCGCCATTAAATTCTGCTCCTGCTAAAAATACAACGACAGCAAATACAACTCAAAGCGGAACAGTTACTCAAAACTTTACGGTTACTCCGCCAGCATCAAACCCAGTTCCAGCTTTGTTAAGTACGGAAGGCACTGAAGCTACAGTAGCAGACGGAATGAATCCGCCACACGGAAAGCCAGGTCACCGTTGCGATATTGCAGTAGGCGCACCGTTACCTAAATAAAGTAAACCATATAAGTGATATAAGTTAATTTAAGATTTTCACACAAAAAAAGCGAAGTACTAAAAGTGCTTCGCTTTTTTTGTGATATAAAGTTTTTCAGTAAACTTAAAATGAACTTATATCACTTATATGGTTTAAAAAAAATTAATGTTCTTTTATCTTCTCGAAAGTGCTCGTCAATGTTTTTTTAGCTTTGGCCAATGCACCGCTAAAAGCTTTTTCAAGTGTTTCGGCATGTTCTGTAACAGTTATAGGCTGTAATTTTACAGGACGAACTTCAATCACACATTTTTTGTCGTGCAGACTAAACTTTTCTCCATTCTCGTCTCCAAAGTGAACTTCTACACGAGTAATTTTATCTTGAAAACGATCTAAGCTTTTCTCTATTTCTCCAGAAAAATAACTTTCTAATCTTGCACTTCCTTCAATGTTTTTGTCGGTGTTGATTTGTACTTTCATAACAAATAAAATTTAATGATTCATTCTCAAACTTATCCATTTTAGAGGAAAAAGACAAGTGAGTTAAGGAAATATTATGAAATTTTAAAATGATTTATTTTTCAATTTTGTAATTTCGATTTGGAGAAAATATACTTAGAGTATTTTGTTTTTAAAATAAAGAAAAAACCTACAATTTATTTTGTTTTTCATATATTTGGAGTTCCTAAAATTCAAGATTATGAACACAAAAAAATTCTTGCCCATGTGGTATGCTGACGTTATTGGAAACAACCGTAGCGCGTTCTTGAATGTGCAGGACAGCTAAGCCACATGGGTTTTTTTATTCCTAAAATTCAAGATTATGAGTACCAACGCCCTTTCCAAAGAAACCGAATTGAGGTTAACTGAATTCTTCAACAATTCAATCGATTCGAAAAGTATGGCAAAAACGATTAGGCAAGTCAATTTCCTAATTGCGTTAAACGCAATACGAGAAGATGGATTTATGAAAACTGAAACCGTAAATATTGAAGATGGTTTCTTTTGGTTAAATGAATTAGCAGAAATTCTTGATCCTTATTTGGGGATTGAGTAAGAAACGAGAAAAAGCCACTTGGGAAAGTGGCTTTTTTCATGAAACTTATTTATTGAAGATTGTATCTAAATGATGTTCTAAAAATTCTTTCCTTGGCAAATATTTTTTTGCCTTAAGTATTTCTTGATTTTCAATAGGAGCAAAATATTTCTGAAAGTATTCGCTATCTTTTTTCTTTTTTAATGAATCAGAAAATATAATTTGAAGATTGGCATTAATTCCAATTAAACCTTTGTCAAAGGCTTTGTCGTAAAGTGCTGAAAAGCAAATTCCATTTTCAGGATTTAGACGATGTTCTTCATTTTTAGACCAAGGAATAATATGGCTAGCATGTAATAATTCTGGAATATCGATGCCTGAAATTGCACATTTATTTGTATAATTTGTTAGAACGATTTTTCTGAAAACACATTGATTTACTCTAGTTTTTACTTCACGAAGAATAGTTTCGCCTTTAAGATCTTTTAAATCACTTAGAATATCTTTGTATTTACTATGTACAGAAGTGTTTTCTTTTTCGGCTAATATTTCTTCACTTTGGAATAGTAATTCTTCTTTATTGTCGAAGAATTCATCCCAAATAGGTTGAACTTGATTCATTCCATTTTTTAAACCTACTACACCCCTTTCTTGGTGAAAGGGATCAATACTTGCAAAATTTGCTAATCTCATTGATATTGAACCTGGCGTTCTGTCAATAAGTTTTCCTAATTGAATTACATCTGGATTTTGGTCATGAATTTTGCCGTATTCAATTTTGAGATATAAATTAAAGGCAAGGATTAATTCTTCACGAGACCAGAGTCTACGTGTTGGTTGAGGTTGTGGCATTTTTGGAAAAAATTTGTCTTCAGTAAATATATACAATAAATACTTAAGTCTTGTTTGTCATTCCGAGGAACGAGGAATCACACAAGTATTTCCGCAAAGAAATTCTCCAATCTTTGTCAAGTTTCTAGTGTGATTCCTCGTTCCTCGGAATGACAAAAAATGTGAAATTACTCAAAGAAATGGAATCACCCCTTATCCTTCTTCCCCCACTTAACCTTCATTTTTCCTTCATTATCATAAGCGATCAAATGCAGGACAATACCGCGTTCGCGAACGGCTTTTCGTTCTTCTTTGGTGGCGAGTTTGGCGTCGTTTTTAGAATTTCTTAGCGGAACGGTAAGCGCGAGATTGGTGCCTCGGCCGAAAGAATAAACTCCTTCTGCATCAAGATTTAGAACGCTGGAACTTATAGTCAATTTATGGATATCGATTTGCTCGCCACGAAGATTAAGCGAACCCGATAAATCGCTGAAAGTAATATTCTCTACATCGCGAAACGGAAATGCAAATTTTCCGACTTTCATAATCGGTTCAAAATTGATTAAGGCACCTTGATTGACATTAAAATCTAGTTTTCCTTTCATAGAATTGACAATCAGATCGCCTGTACTGCTCATTAAACCCGCAACATTGGCATTACTGGTTAATCGGCCGCGAATGTTTTTTGGACTGAAAGATTTGATTCCGAAATTGTTGAAGGATCTTAAAAAGCTCGCAATATCAACTCGGTTTACCTGCGCGTTTGAAGTAAAAATATACCGATTTCCGCTTGGCTCTACAGAACCGCTAAAGTTTATACTTCCGCCAGAAGTATTTAATGTTCCGTTTTTTAGCAGTATTTTAGAATTTAGCATCTGGATTGTGGCTTGAGTATTGGTTGCAGTAAGCGCGCCATATGTGATTTTATCTGCTTTGAGATTAATTACAGCAGCACATTTTTCGATTACAGATCGTAACTGATTTGTAAAATTGACATTCTTTTTCACTGGTTTTTTCTCCGCTACTTTTTGTTTTGGAGAATTTTGCAGAACGCCTAAAAACTGTTTTACATCAATATTTGGACAGTAAATATTCCAGTTTACGACCATTTTTTCGGGTGCATCGTAATAGAGATTCAAGAAATTATCAATTTTTCCGTCAATGCGAATAATGTTCTTTTTGTGTTTGTAGGCTATTTTTTTTATGTAAAGCGCTTCTTGAGTAAAGGACAATTGTACAGCCGTTTTTTCGGCATGAATTCTTTTTGGAAGATAATCGAATGTAGCATCAGCAATATCAACATCTCCCGTAAATTTGGGTTTATTGATGTACAAATCGACAATGTCAAACTGAAATTTCAAATTGGCTTTGGCATGACCGCTTTCAAAATGAATAATTTTCTCATTCATCAATCCGTTGAGTTTCGAAATATCAAAGTCAGAGTTTACAACTCCTGTAGCAATTGGTTTTTCGAGATTATTGATAACTGCCTGAGCAATTGTCAGCGGAATACTTTCATACTCAGCTTTAAAATTGTTCAGAATAATGGCTGAATTTGGATCGCTGGATTCTTTTTCAGGTTTAAAAGTGTTAGTAAAAATCCCTTTGAAACTGCAATTGGTAAACAAACCGTCAGGAATGCTTACTTCGTTATCGCGAATGTCGGCCTGCACCACAATTTTAGGATCGCCTTCAACATTCAAATCGCCTTTGATGTCGCAGTTTACCTTAATCGGTTTTTTGATGTCGAATTGGTTAAGCTTCGAACTGATGTTTGCCGATAATAAATTGGAAGCATTTCGCCATAAAATATCCGTCCCGATATTGATTCCGAAAAGCGAATTGTTTTTTCCGATATTGAAGAAAGCGATAATATCAAAAACGTCAGAACCAATTTTTAGTCCTTTGGTTTTAATATCTATTTTCTGATTGGCTTCGGCATACGAAATGTCAAAATTGCCTTCTAGAACTTTCTCTTTAGCAAAACTTCCGTGAACGGTATTAAAGGCTAGACTATTAATTTTGGTTTTCAAATATAGATTGGTCTGCCAGTTGTTGTCGCCATAATTTACTTTCGATTCTAAACTCGCCACATCAAAATCAAACAATTTATGTCCCAAATGATTATCAATAATAACATGAACTTTGTTGAGGTTTACTTCATCAATTGTCGTTTCGGGTTTCTCTTTATCGGTTTTTGGTTTCTTCTTTTTGGGTTTAAAAATATTGGCATTAGAATAACCGTTTTCGGCTTTATAAATATAAATATCAGCGTCGTTGATTAAGATTTTATGAATGTTGATTTCGTGCTGCAACAAACTCAAAATATTCAAACGCGCTTCGATTTCTTTTGCTCTCAGCAAAGTATGTTTGTGGCTCTGCCATTGATTGTCTTTTATTTCGACATCATTTAGCGCCAATGTAAAGTTTGGGAAACCAGTTAGAAACTTATAATGAAAATCTCTAATATGAAATTTACCATTTATGTTTTCGTTGATTTTGGTATTGACTTTAGCAATAATTTCGGCTTTATTTCGGTTAAAATAAATCGACAAACCTCCACAGGCAAGCAAAAGAATGGCAATTAAACCCAAGATAAAATATCCAAAACGTTTGGCATATTTTTTAAAAGAATCAGATTGAAGAAAGGATTTGGTTTTGGATAAAGCTTCTTTCATAGTCGCCGAATTTTGAATGTATTAAAGATACTACAAAAAACATTAACTTTTTATTAGTTTGATTTTCAGGTAAATAAATTGTAATTTTAAAGTTATCTAGCTTATAATTAATGATAATACATTTATAACGAAAACTAATTTAGTAATGGTGTTTGATTTATTTTAAATTTTTAAATTTGTACTGTAGTTTGAAAGTTAATATTTCGAACCTAATTTTAATCTTAATATATTATGGCATTAGCAATAACAGATGCTACTTTTGATGAAGTAGTTTTAAAATCAGATAAACCAGTAATGGTAGATTTTTGGGCAGCATGGTGTGGTCCTTGTAGAATGGTTGGTCCAATCATTGACCAATTAAGCGAAGAGTACGCTGGTAAAGTAGTTGTTGGTAAAGTAGATGTAGATGCTAACCAAGAATTTGCTGCAAAATATGGTGTGCGTAACATACCAACCGTTTTGGTGTTTCAAAATGGTGAAGTAGTAGGAAAACAAGTAGGAGTAGCTCCGAAACAAGCCTACGCAGATAGTTTAGACGCTTTATTGTAATCTTAGATTACGATTAATATAAAAAAGGTCCGACGAAAGTTGGACCTTTTTTATTGGGTTTGTTTTTTTGCCACGAATTTCACGAATTAACACGAATTAAATTTGTGAAAATTTGTGAAATTCGCGGCAGAAAAACTTTGTTTTAAAATCAATTAGTGGCTGTGAGTTTCACTGTTTTCATAACCTAAAACCGTAATCATATAAGGCGTGCTAGACACTTTTGTTTTTTTGATTGCCAATGTAGAAAGGTTTACTTGTATTAATTCTCCGGTTGATGGCGAAGTGATATAAGCAAAACGGTCTGTAACTGCCATTTGAGGTTTTAGTGTAGCATCTGTAGCGGTTTCTGCAGTTGCTTTAGTTTCTTTTACAGCTTGCAGACTGCTGATATCATAAAGTTTAAATTCCCCTGAATGCAATAAAACAGCCAGTTTTTTACGGTCGTAACTCGTTTTGCATTGCATAATGGTTGTGTTGGCAATAATTGGTTTTACAGTATTAGCTACAACATCAATTAAATAAGCGCCTTTTGCAGCCGTATAACCAATGAATTTTCCAGCAGAAGCCGTTTCTAAAATACTTCCAAACCAAGCGGTTCCAAAATCTGCTGGATGATCGATTAGTTTTTGGTTTCCGTTGCTTTCTACAACCAAAATTCCGCTTGACGAACCAAAAACAGCATAAACGCCATCTGAAGCATTTCCGTGAATTCCTTTTGTCGCAATTTTTGCATCAAAAAGTGTTTTTCCTGTATTGTCGATAATTTTTACTTTTTCTGGAAGCGTTCCTGTAATCGAATTATCTTTTACGGTAATCGCATAAGTTCCGTTTGTAAAAGTCGCCATTGCACCGTGATGAGCCAATAAACCAGCATTTATCGTTTTAAAAGTTGAACCAGCTTTGTTTACATCGGCTTCTTTTCCAACAGAAAGCGTTCCGTCTCCGTCATTAAAAGTCAGGATTTCGCCAATTTTACTTTTAAAATGAGTTGGTTTTAATGCGCTTGTCGCTAAAACTCCAAATTTAGGAACATCATCAACATCAATGTGATCGCCGTGCAATTCCAATCCGCTGTCGAAAGTTTCTACAAAATTATTGTCTCTGTGAACAATTCCGGCATAACGTCCAGATTCGGTAGTGTACAAAGAGGCTTTAGCAAATTTTGCCGTAAAAGAACTGATCTTATCTTCATGCGGATCAAAAAGCGTTAGCTCCGTAGTTTTTTCGTCAGAAAGTAAAACTCGAACAAAAGTGTGTTCTTCTGAAGTGTCGTGATCATGATCGTGGTCGTCGTGGTTGTCATCGTCGTTGCTGCACGAAACCGCAAAAAGCGATACAGCGAATAAAAATAGCAGTTTGTAAAACTTGTTTTTCATTGTAATAAAGGATTTAAAATTTGTAAATAATTGAGTTTTGAATGGTTTGCTTATCGCGAAATTGAAAACGGAATCTTCATAGAAACAATAATGTTTCGTCCCGCTTCTGGAAGTTCGATAAGTCGGTAAAAGCTGGTGTGATTTAAATATCTTGTATTAAATAAATTTTGGATCTGAATATTGAGGCTGATATCCTGTTTTCCTGTTTTAATTTTTGAGCCAAAAGCCACATTAAAAACATGACTTTCAGCCGTTTTTTTCTCTGGCGGAACAATATTGTTTTGCTGCGCCGTAAAACGATAATCAACAGAAAAATAGGGTTCTTTTAAAAATGAGATTTGTGGTTCGTAATTCAATCCGAACAAAACCGAAGGCGGTGGCGAAAACGGAATTGTATAGCCTTTTTTACTTCCTGATTTTTGTTCAGAATAAAGATATTCGGCACCAATTTCTGCACTTAAAGATTTTAGGAAATAATATCTTGTTTGAAATTCTGCGCCATAGCGAAAGACTTTACTCTGCTCATATTCAAAAACCTGATTTCCTGCGCCATAATAAATATCATGAGCTGAGGTTGGATTGAGATAAATGAAATTCGGAAAATAGTTCACAAACGGAGTCAGTTGAAAAGAGAAGTTTTGCTGATTCCATTCCACACCTAAATCCAATTGATACGAACGTTCTGCATCCAGATTCGGATTTCCTTTTTCGAATCTGAAATAATGATAATTTACACCATTTGAAGCCAATTCTTTGGCAATCGGCATTCTAAAACTAGAACCCAAATTGGCTTTTAGCGAAAGCTTTCCAGGATTATAATTTGCACCAATCGACCATGTAAAACTGTCAAAGGTTTTGGTCAAATCTTGAGAACGCTGTAAATATTCCAATTCCGTCTGATTGTTCTCCGAAACGGGACTTTGAAACCAATCGTAATATGATTTCATTTTAATTTTTCCGTAATCGTAACGAACAGCGCCGTTTAAAAACCATTTTTCATTCAGTTCAATTTTATCGTAAGCAAATAAGCCAGCGTTAAATTGCGTGAAAGATGGAATCAAAAAACTCCATCCGCCAATTTCATTTTGCTGAAAAATTACATTCGAACCAACCGTAATTTGATGATTTTGAATTCTGAATTCATCTTTAGCAGAAAAAGACCAAACATCTTTATCATATTGCCGTTCCAAATCTTGAGGAGCGTACATGTCTTCAGGATAAATTGGTGGCATATAACCGTGATTGACATAATGGCTATATTCTCTTCTAAAGTTATTCTGAAAACCAATCTGAGTTTCAAAAGCATGATTTCCCAACTGAAAAGAAGTCGTATTACTCACCTTTAAATGATTGACTTGCTGATACGGCATCAAAATATCACGGCTCGATTTGTCGTGTAATTCCAGATCTACATTTCGAGGTTCGAGTCCGTGCGCATTCGCGAAAAATCCGCTTTTGGTATGCACGTTACTGAAATAGAAAACCGATTTAAAACGTTCTCCAGAATATCCTGTACTCAAATGAAAATCGAGTTCTTTCCCAGCCGTATTTCGCAAATGATTTTTGTATAGCGGAACGGCATAACTATACACATGAACCACATCGGTCGGAACGCGATAATCGCCGTAATCCATTGTGGTAACTCGAGAATCAAAGAACCAGTTTTTGTTTCTTCCAAATAAATTAATCGAACTTCCAAATTGCGCATTGTTGCTTTTTCCGATAAGATCAACGCTTCCGCCAAAAGTGTTTTGCAACGGAAGAGGCAAAGGTTTAATGTTTATCGCGCCGCCCACAGCATCAGATCCATAAATAAATGAAGAAGGGCCTTTTATGATTTCTACCCGATTTACAGCATATTGATCGATTTCCAAACCGTGATCTGCGCCCCATTGCTGTCCTTCGTGTTTCAAGCCGTTTTCAACCACAATAACCTGATTGAAACTCAAACCACGAATAAGCGGTTTAGAACCTCCAGAACCAATCGAAATAGTTTTAACGCCAGGCAATTTCTGCAAAGACTGCATCAAACTTCCGCCAAGATTGCGCTGAATAAAACTATTGTTTACTGTTTCAACATTCAGCGATTCTTCTTTTTTGCTTTTTTGAGCAGTATTATTGCTGATTAAAACTTCGTCAAGTTCTTCAGTTTCTGGTTTCTTTTCTGAAGGCTGATTTTGAGAAACAACTTCCGCCGTAATTAATAAACTGATGAGTAAAAAACAAAATCTCCAATACATGGATAGGGCATTCTTCATTAATCTAATCTTATAAAATTTTAATACTTAAACCTTTCAGTGTTTGCCAGCCTTCTTTATCCGTCAAGCGAATCATAAAATGGTAATCTCCAGGATCAACATCTGCAGGAATAGTGATTTGTGCTGTTGCTTCGTAAGTTTTCACACCATTTGGAATGGTATAATTATTTATAAAAAGCATTGGTTTTACAGGACTTTTTACAGCTTCCATTTCACAAGTTGTCACTTCTGTACTATGCGTATGATGATCGAAATTGTGGTGAATGTCTAAGTTGTAAGAACCCAAAGCGACATTATCATTAAAAGTGGCTTTGAAAGTGAAAGTTTTTCCGCGTTCGATCGTGCTGCATTGAATAGGAAAAGCATTTGCTCCAGTGATATCAATTACGGGATATTCGCTGTCGATTTCGGCTTTATCGCTGGAGCAGGATGAAATAAAAGTAAAAGCCAAAATGCCCATTAAAAGTTTTAATTTTTTCATATTTTTTGATTTATAATGGTTAAGTTTTTCTTCACTTCTAGCTTGCTTCCGTTTTGATCGTTTACTATAATGATGAAGTCGTATTTCCCTGCTACAGCATCTTCTGGAATATCAAAATGTTTGTGAACTGTTGCGTTTTTTGCGCCCGCATATTGTGTCCAAGTAATTTCGTGCGACCAGACTTCCGAGTATGTTTCAGTGTTTTTCTGTACAATTTTTACTTGTACATTTTCGATTTTATCAGCAGCAGTTACTTCTGCATTAAAATGGAAATCTGCGCCAATAGTTGCTGTTTCGCTGTTGCTAAGACCCAGCTCGATTTTGTCAATAGTTGGAATTGCCTGTTTTTCTTCTGAATCGTCATTGCTGCAGCTTGTAAAAGCCATTGCGGCAAAGAGCGAAACCAGAATAAGTTTTGTTGTTTTCATTTTTTCTGATTTGATTTTGATCATTTTTATAAGGGATATTTGGGTTACAAAAGAGTTTCAAATGCTTTTAAGCTTTTTTAGCTAAAGACATTAGGTTAAGATTTTTTCTTTAAGGTTTTCTTTGATTTAGCTCTCGCAAAGTCGCGAAGACGCAAAGAAAATTGTCCTAAACTCTGCGTCTTCGCGACTTTGCGGGAACAAACAAATGCTTAAAACAGTACAGCCGTAACTAAAACCGGAATTAGGATTTAGTTCGAATGTGTTAATCGATAAAAAGTTGGTTTTTTTTGTGCGGAAAGAGCGGAAAACAATAATGATATCAATGGCAATATCAATACTTGTTTAATTGCTTAAATGAATGAAATCGCTATTTAATGATTCAAGATTTTGAAATCATTAAAACAAGTAAATAGCCGAATTGCCAAAGCAAAACAGAGCACAAAAAATATTAAAGTGTAAAAGGTGGGGCTCGAAGTGAGAAAAGAGCGCCCTTAAAAAATGTAAAATGCGGTTTGCTGTAAAAGTTAATATGTTTTACAGCAGGATTATTCTTGAAAAACTGAAAAATATTAATCTCAAATGTGCCAACCGCGCTGAATTTAAAATCACAAATCGAACATTTATGAAATGAATGCAGTTTGGCTTTGAATTGTGGTTTTTCGGAAACAGAAAACTCTAATTTCTCTTTTGACGAATGAGTATCCAAAATATGCTCATACGAATGGATAGCCGGAAAAAGTATTGCGAACAATACAATCAAAGGCATTAAGAGATTTATAAATTTAAGTTTCTTTTTCATTCGTGAAGATTAACTTCTAGATGAGGTTTTTTATGCTGTTTAATGCAATAGTGTTGCAAATATAGAAATCTTATTTTTAAATGCAATATTGTTGCGATAATTGTTTGCGAAAAATCAATGCTTTTGTTAATTTTATCAAATCTTATATTCCTTAAAAATGAAAATTTTCTACAGCTTTCTTTGTTTTTTTATGTTTATCTCTAATATTTTTTCTCAATCAAAAGAAATGCAGGTTTATCTTTTGGATAAAGGTGTTTCAGAATCATTGGCTAATTATCGAAAACAGGAAATCTCAGAGGTGACTTATGGACTTTCATTTGAGATTCCAAATAAAAAAGAAGAACAAATTAAAGCCGGTTTGGTTTTAGAAGTAACGTTGCTAAATCATCCATATCGTTATATTTATTTAGATTTTAAAGAGAAAACGGAAAACATAAAAGCAATTGAAGTCAATGGAAAAAAGGTTCCAATTGTACACGAAAACGGCCATATTGTGATTGATTCTGCGGCCTTAGTTTCAGGAAAAAATACTGTTTCAGTTTCATTTATTGCAGGTAATTTATCATTAAACAGAAATGACGATTTTCTATACACTTTGTTAGTTCCAGATCGAGCAAGCACTTTATTTCCTTGTTTTGATCAGCCAAATTTGAAAGCGACTTATAAACTGAGTCTTTCTGTGCCAAAAGATTGGTCGGTTTTGGCTGGAGCCAATGTTGTGGGGAAACTTGAAAAAGGTGATTTTACGTCTTATACTTTTGGAGAATCAGACAAAATGAGCACCTATTTATTTTCTTTTGTAGCCGGAAAATTCAAAAGCGCGACACAAAAACCAGGTTTAGAAATGACGATGCTGTATCGTGAAAATAGTCCGGAGAAATTTCGCGTAAGCGCTGATACTATTTTCAATTTGCATCAACAATCTTTGGATTTCTTAGAAAAATATACCGATCGTAAATTTCCGTTTCAGAAGTTGGATTTTGCTTCAATTCCTGTTTTTCAGTATGGCGGAATGGAGCATGTAGGAGCAATTCAATACAGAGAATCAACTTTGTTTTTGGACAATAGCGCAACCGACAGTGAAAAATTAAACCGTGCAAAACTCATCGCACACGAAACCTCACACATGTGGTTTGGCGATTTGGTAACTATGAAATGGTTTGATGACGTTTGGATGAAAGAGGTTTTTGCCAACTTCATGGCCGATAAAATCATGAATCCGATTTTTCCAAAAGTCAATCATAATCTGCAGTTTTTTACGGCGCATTATCCTAGCGCTTTCGCGGAAGACCGATCTTTAGGAACACATCCAATCAAACAGCATTTGGCGAATTTGAAAGATGCAGGTTCGCTTTACGGTGCTATTATTTATAACAAAGCTCCCATTATGATGCGTCAGTTAGAAGCTTCGATGGGTAAGGAAGCGTTCCAGAAAGGAATTCAAAAATACATTCAGAAATACGCCAACGACAATGCCGATTGGAATAATCTCGTGGAACTTCTCGATGCTGAAACTCCGCTTGATATGAAAAAATGGAGCGATGTCTGGGTTAACAAATCGGGGAGAGCGATTTTTACGGATCAAATAGAATATGATGCTAAAAACCGAATTAAAAGCTTTCAAATTCAGCAACAAGCCGAGGATAAATCAGAGAATATCTGGCCTCAGGTTTTTCAGATTGGTTTAGTTTATGCCAAAGAGGTAAAAGTTTTATCAGTCAATATTAATGACAAAAATACCGCTGTAAAAGAAGCTGTTGGACTTGAAAAACCGCTCGCCATTGTTTACAATTATAATGGTTTTGGATATGGAGTTTTTCCGCTTGACGGAAATAATTTAAATTATATTGCTGATTTAAAAGATGAAATGGCGAGAGCTTCTAGTTATAGTAATATTTATGAAAATACTTTGATTGGCAATGTTTCGCCAGAAAAAGCTTTGGATTGTTTTTTAAAGGGAATTCAAACAGAACAAAACGAATTGGTTTTAAGAATGGCGGCGGGAAGTTTAAATACGATTTATTGGAGATTATTGACGGAGAAACAACAAAGTAAAGTTCAGAAACAGCTTGAAGGTGTCTTGTACGAGCGTTTGCAGGCTAATTTATCGTCTAATATTAAAAAGACATTATTCGGATTATTTAGTTCGATTGCCTATTCTGATTCGGCAAAAGCCAGTTTGTATAAAGTTTGGAACAGAGAAATCTCGATTCCGAACTTGAAGCTAAACGAAGACGATTATACCAATATGGCTATGAATCTGGCGATTTTCAAACATCCAAAAGCCGATGAAATCTTGGAGAAAACTCGAGCATCTTTTACAAATCCGGATAAGCAAAAGCGTTTTGAATTCTTGCTTCCTTCTTTATCAAAAGATGAATCGGTTCGGAATGCTTTTATTGAATCTTTAAAAGACGATGCAAATCGCGAAAAAGAATCTTGGGTTTCGGTTGGTTTGGCAAATGTAAATCATCCGCTTCGTCAGGAAAGTGCTCAGAAATATATTAGATTTTCATTAGATTTGGTTGACGAAATTCAGCGTACGGGAGATATTTTCTTTCCGAAAGACTGGCTGGACAATACTGTTGGAAAATATTCGTCGAAATATGCTTTTGATGAAGTACAGCGATTCTTAAAAGAAAACCCTAATTTTAGTCCGATCTTGAAACGCAAATTGTTTCAGGCGACAGATTTGCTTTATAAAGCACAAAATATTAAAAAAGAAACCGAATGAAAATCGAATCGGAAATAGAAAAAGTCTCCAGTTTTCAGCATCTCGAAATGCTGGCGAATCAGATTGTGGAAGGTTTTATATCGGGAATGCACAAGAGTCCGTTTCATGGATTTTCGGCCGAATTTGCTGAGCATAAAGTCTACAACGCTGGAGAAAGCACCAAACATATCGACTGGAAATTGTTTGCCAAAACCGATCGTTTGTACACGAAACGTTTTGAGGAAGAAACCAATTTACGCTGTCATTTGATTGTCGATAATTCGTCATCGATGCATTATCCGGAATTGAAATCGAATCAGCCTTTTTACGAAAAGAAGATTGGTTTTGCCGTTTTGGCTTCGGCGGTTTTAATGAATATTTTAAAGAAACAGCGCGATGCAGTTGGTTTGAGCGTTTTCTCGGATAAATACGAATATTACGCTCCAGAGAAAGGAAGCGATCGTCACCATAGAATGCTTTTGAATAAACTGGAAGAATTATTGGTTCAACCAAAAGTCAAAAAAACGACTGATACGATTACCTATTTGCATCAGATCGCGGAGAAAATGCACCGCCGTTCGATGATAATTTTGTTTACCGATATGTTTCAGACCGAAGATGATGAAAAGCTATTCAACGCTTTACAGCATCTTAAACATAATAAACACAAAGTAGTTTTGTTTCATGTAGTTGATAATGAAACCGAATTGAAGTTTGATTTTGATAACACGCCAAGAAAGTTTATTGACTTAGAATCAGGAGAAGAGGTTTCGATTTTTGCTGATAATGTAAAAGAGCAATATGAAAAGAGGGTTGAAGCCTATTTTAAAAACTTGGCTTTAACCTGTGCGAAGAACCAAATTAAGTACGTTCCGGTAAATGTGGGCGATAATTTTGAAAAAATATTGACTACATATTTGGTTGAAAAACAAAACTTTGGATAATATTTTAAAAAATAATTTCATTTTTTTTATAAAAACACTTGCAGAAACGAAATTCTGTTATATCTTTGCAACCGCAATAACGCAGAGGTTTGGTAGTTCAGTTGGTTAGAATACATGCCTGTCACGCATGGGGTCGCGGGTTCGAGTCCCGTCCAGACCGCAATATTGGGAAAAGCCTTTCTGTTTAGAAAGGCTTTTTTGCCCAAAAACGGTATCTAAGATTAGTTGTGTTGTTTTGCTACGACTTTGTAACTCGTAGCTGGTTTAGTAGTTAGACCAATGAAAAGCTTTCCACTTTTGTGGATGGCTTTTTTGATTTAAAACCTTTTGTAAAAGGCAAATTCCAATTCCTAAATACTCGTTGAAAATTCCAAATTCCAAAATTGGATTGTGAAGATTTAAACGCAAAGAGCGCTAAGATTTACGCAAAGTTCACAAAGATATTTTTTAAAGAATGCAAAGTCGCAAAGCTTAGAATTGATTAAGCTTTGCGATTTTTTTTTTGCTTGATTCTGATTTCAACGAACAGTTTGTTATTTCGACGAAGGAGACTCGAGCGATAGCGAATTGGCAAAGCAAATCTTCGCAAGTAACTCTATAAAGATTGTCCATCGTGTATTAAGACATAACCCGTGGTTTCAAACGCGGGAGCACAATGTGTATAAATACGTTTCCTATGTTTAGTAAAAATTAAAAAAAACTTTGCGCTCTTTGCGTAGACCTTTGCGCTCTTTGCGGTTAAAAAGAAAGAAACTTCTTCTTTTTTGCTTTTAAAGTGAATTTTTAAAACATTGGAATTTAATCGATTAAAAATTTCTTGAAATTTTATTTGAAAAAACGCTTGCAGAAACGAAATTCTGTTGTATTTTTGCACTCGCAATAACGCAGGGTTTGGTAGTTCAGTTGGTTAGAATACATGCCTGTCACGCATGGGGTCGCGGGTTCGAGTCCCGTCCAGACCGCCTAAGTTGTTAAAAGCCTTTCTTAACGGAAAGGCTTTTTTTTTTGGTTTAACCGTAAAGGTCGCAAGGTTTCTTTCTTAAGATCATGTTTATAAACGCAAAGTTCGCAAAGCTTTGTGGAAACAGCTTTGCGAATTTTTATAAATCTTGCTTTAAAAAAAAACTTTGCTCCCGATAGCTATCGGGATAGCGCTCTTTGCGTTTAAATCTACAATCCAATTTTCTTCTTATCTTTAATATCACAAAAAGTGCTATATTAAACATCAATGGAACATTCTGGTCAGAAACTCGATAAATACTACATTAGGAAAGTAGATGCTGATAAAAAAAGCATTTACTGCCACCACGATTTAATGGGTGAATTATTTATTCCGCCACATAGGCATGTTAAAGCACAATTGCTTTATGCTGAAGGTGATGTTGTTTTTGTGACTACAGAAACCAAGACGTATTTTTTGCCAGCTAGACATTTTATTTGGATTCCGAGTGGAGTGGAGCATAGCATCGAGCCGAAATCGGAAAGTGTGACAATGCGAAATCTGTATTTTCCTGTTGAAAAAGAGGAAGATGACTTTTATAAAGTAGAAGGAATTTATCCCGTTAATAACTTATTGTTGCAAATGATGCTTTTTACCAATCGATGGAATGGTGATCTTAAAAAAGGAACTCCAAACTTTGCCATTGCGAAAGCGATAAAAGCGATTCTTCCACAAATATGCACCAATAATCTTCCTTTAGAATTGCCACAACCAAAAGACAAACGACTTGGAAAGATTCTTCGTTATATTGAAAATAACCTCGGAGAAACGATTCTCTTTGCCGATGTAGCTCACGAATTTGGTTTCAGCGAACGCTCTTTGTATCGCTTGTTTCAAAAAGATCTTGGCATGTCGTTTATTCAATATTATACTATTAGAAGAATCCTCAAAGCAATCGAACTTTTATTAGAAAGAAAACTTTCAGTAAAAGAGGTAGCCGAAGAAGTTGGTTACAATAGTGTGCCGACTTTCAGCAACACATTCTTCAAAATTTTAGGCCAAAGACCTTCCGATTACTTAAACGGCGAGGAGATTTTAGAAAGTAAATAGGTTTTATTTCACACAGATTTTAATAGATTTTAGCTGATTTTTACTTTAATTCATTAATGATCTGCTTGATCTGCCAAATCTGCGAGAGAAATCAAAAAATAATCACAATCAAAATCTATTTTGTAATAAATTGTTTTTCAATATTTTAATATAACGTTTTCGAAAAACACGACTTTAACATTTGTCCGAAATGAATATGTTGTTGGCTTTTTAGAATTATCAGTCACGAGAAAAATGAAGGAACTTTGCAGCATCAAATATTAATGTATTCATGTTCCTTAAAACAACAAATTCTACAGACGATTGTTTTCCCAGAATCCTGCTGTTATTCTTAATTGTATTAGCATTCAATGGCTTACAAGCGCAGGAAGTTCATACTGTTTCATTGCAAGAAGCTTTGAAGCTGGCTAAAGAAAACAACAAAAAAATCCTTAGATCTCAATTGGAGGTCACGCTCTCAGAGCAGAATATCAAAGAAAGAAAAGAACTCCGACTGCCAGACGTACAGTTAAACGGTATGTATTCTCGAATTACGAATATTACCGAATTTAAAGGAAGCGGGTTTTTAAAAGACAAAGAAGTTACACCGGCAATTCCTGAAATTTATGAGGTCAATTCGACTTTTAAAATGCCAATTTATGCCGGAAATAAGATCAATAATGCCATTAAAATTGCCAATCAGGAAAGCGAAATAGCTAAAATAAAATCGGAAAAAACAGAAAATGATATTGAACTAGAAGTTGTCGCGAACTATCTGGCAATTTATAAAATGATGGAACTTCAGAAAATATTCGAAGAAAACATCAAAGAAGAAAAAAGCCGATTGAAAGAAGTACAATCGCTTCAAAAACATGGAACGGTTACGAAAAACGAAGTTATTCGTGCCGAATTGCAGCTTTCAGATCGCGAATTGAATGCGTTAACTAACTCCAAAAACATTAAAATCGCACTTCACGATCTGAAAACGCTGATCCAGATTCCGGAAAACGAAGAAATTGCGATTGATACAACGTCGAGTTTGGACGAAATGAATGGTTTGGATCCGTATGATTTTTATATGAATAAAGCTTTACAAAACGAAGAAATGCGTATTGCTAGTCAGGAGCTGAATATCAGTAAAACCGAACTCAAAATGGTAAAAGGAAATTATTTGCCAAGTGTTCATTTCTTTGGGAATTACGGTTTTTATTATCCAAACTATAAATTCTTTCCGCCAAATCCGTATTTGTACACTTTAGGGCAGGTTGGTATTGAAGCCACTTTTGATCTTTCGTCTTTATATAAAAATAAAACCAAAATGGAGCAGGCGAGCACCAAGATCAAATGGCAGGAAATGCAGAATGAAATTGTAAAAGAGGAAATTCAAGATAAGCTTTATAAAGAGCATACGCAGTATCAGGAAATTCTTGAAAAGTTTGTTGTTGTGGACAAAGCACTAGATTTGGCTGACGAAAATTACCGCATTGTAAAGCTGAAATATTTAAATCAACTGGTTTTAATTACCGAAATGGTTGACGCAGATAATGCTTTGCTTCAAGCGAAATACAATAAAATTTCCACGCGATTAGATGCGGTTTTAAAACATTACGAATTGCTTCATACGGCAGGAATGCTTCCGCAGAGCTAGATGGTGAGAGATTAGGCTAAAGCCTTAGAAGAAAGATTAAAGAAGAAAGATTTTTAGAAAAGAACTAAGTTAAAGAGATATGGTTAAGATAAAAAATGAAACTAGAAGAAATAAAACGTTTCATATACTAATAACAATTATTGCGTGTGTGCTTGTTATAAGCGGTGTTATTTTAGGAATTTGGTTTTATGTGTTCAACAGAAATCACGAAGAAACCAATGACGCGCAAGTCGAACAATATGTAACGCCAATTATGTCGCGTATTACGGGTTATGTGCAGGAAGTTCGTTTTAACGAAAATCAGTTTGTGCATAAAGGAGATACTTTGGTTGTGATTGACAATCGCGAATACAAATCAAAATTGAATGTGGCTCTTGCCGATGTTCAAAACGCACAGCAAAACAGCGTTGTGGCGCAGAAAAATGCTATAAATACGGCAAGTGCGACAGCGATTAACGAAGCGCAATTAGAAGCTGCAAAATCGAATCTTTGGAAAACTAAATTAGAATACGAAAGATACAAAGCTTTGGTAAGCGAAGAAGCGGCAACTTCTCAGCAATTAGAGAAAGTAAAAGCAGATTACGAATCGGCTCAGGCACATTTTCAGGAAATGAAAAATAGAATTCATTCGTCTGCTTTAAGTACTTCTGTTGCCGAAGCAAATGTTCCAACAACGCAGACCAATATTGCTTCAAAACAAGCTGTTGCAGATAATGCTGCATTATTTCTTTCGTACACCATAATTACAGCGCCTTATGACGGTTGGGTTGGAAAACGAACTTTACAGCCAGGACAATTGGTAAAAGAAGGTCAGTCTTTATTATCAATTGTAAGTAAAGAAAAATGGATTACGGCCAATTTTAAAGAAACGCAATTGCAATATTTAACCGTTGGGCAAGATGTTGAAATAAAAGCCGACGCTTTGAGCGATAAAACTTTTGTTGGTACAATTGCCTCTTTATCACCAGCGAGCGGGGCAAGATTTTCATTGCTTCCTCCAGATAATGCAACGGGTAACTTCGTAAAAATCGAACAAAGAATTCCGGTTAGAATTCAGTTGAAAGACAGCGACAAACAAGCCGACTTTTTAAGAGCGGGAATGAATATTACTGTGATCGCAGCACACTAAAATGGAAGATAAAAGTATTTTTAAATCATGGGTTCCAAAATGGGCAATCATTACGATTTTGTTTGTTTGTCTCTTGCATTCCATGATTTTATTGGGAGTTTATACGTCAAACGTAACGTATGCGGCGAGTTTTCTGGACATTGAGCCTGAAGATTTGCAGTACGCGATGTGCGTAACGTATGGAACTCTGCTGGCTACAATTCTTATAGAAAGCCGATTTTCGAGTTTTTTCCCTGCCAAAAATTACCTCATGGGCGTTTATTCCTTAATTGGAGTTACGATTGTGACGTCGGGTTATGTCGATAATTTTGCGGTCTTTTTATTGCTGAGAGTTGCCGAAGGAATCTTAATGGCGCTTCCTGCCATTACCATCAGACAATTGCTTATTGAGCAGTTTGATTCTAAAAATGCCATCATAATTGGATTTTCTTTTTATTATGGTTCTCTACTGCTGTCAACGCCTTTTATTATGAATATTGCGGTTTGGTTTCTGGATCATTATGACTGGAAATACATGCTGTATGTTTCGGGCGGACTGCAGGTTTTAAATGTCTTTTTAATCTTGGTTACTTTTCGTGGGCACCGAACAACAAAGAAAATCCCGTTGTATCAAATCGACTGGATGAGCTATTTTTTGGTTTTAACAGCTATTCTTTGCGGTGCCTACTTTTTTGTGTATGCCGAGAAAAAATATTGGTTCGAATCTTCTCAAATGGTTTTAATGCTTATTACGGCACTTATTACAGGAGGTTTGTTCATCTTCAAAGAGCTTTTGGTTAAAAGGCCTACTTTTAATTTTGAAGTTTTTAAATATGCCAATCTGAGAATTGGGTTTTTATTGTTTTTCCTGTTTTACATCAGCAGAGCAACGCTGAGTCTTTGCCATTCGGCGATGTATTCGATTTGGAATTGGGATCCGTCTCGAGTTGCGGGCGTGCAATACATTAACGGACTCGGAAATATTATCGGATTGGTTTTGGCGGCTTTTTTCTTGATGAAATCGCTTTCAACCAAAATCATTTTTCTGATTGGCTTTTCGCTAATTGCGTTGTATCACTTTTGGTTTACGTTTCTTTTTGTGCCCGATGTGGCCTTGTCAGATATTATTGTTCCGTACTTTTTGCAGGGCATCGGAGTTGGATTGTTATTTGTTCCGTTGATTCTCTTTACCACTTCTTCGGTTCCTGCAAATATGGCGGTTTCTTCTGGAATTGTGGGCGTTTCGGGACGTTTCTGGGGTAGTACGATTGGTTTTTGCGTCATGCAGAATGCAACTGTATTTTTAAACAAAAAGCACTTTATGAAACTAAGTCAGTTTGTGACTGGTGAAAATCCAGAAGCACAGCAAAACATTGCAAACGCTACACAGAGTTTTATTGCCAAAGGATATTCGGCAGATAATGCGAATGTTTTAGCTATGAAAAAGATTTTCGGAAGCATTGCCAAGCAATCGACTTTACTAGCAGATATGGAGATTTATACCATTGTAGGTTATGGTTTATTGGTTTTGATTATTCTTATTGCTTGTAATCAGCATTTGAGACAGACGATGACTTTGGTGAAAAGCAAGATTTGGATTGGGTAAAAATTTTGTTTCAGGTTTAATGTTTCAGGTTCTTTGTGCAAAGTTTGTCATCCTGAGGAACGAAGGATCACACGCGGGATTCTGCAAAGATTGCCAACTTGCTTTAGGGAATTACTTTGTGGAGCTTCTAGTGTGATCCTTCGTTCCTCAGGATGACAAACAGTAACTTGAAAAACTCTGCGAATCTCTGTGTAATAACCGCTTTATTGTCCTAACTTGCATCCGTTAAAACAACAAAACAAATATATGAGCCAGCAATGTGTAATTTTTGATATGGACGGTGTGATTTCTCATACAAATCCGCATCATGTGATCGCTTTTGAAAAGTTTTTCGATAAATATAATATTCCGTACACGCGAGAAGAATTTGAAGAACATATGTACGGAAAACACAATAGTTATATCATGACGCATTTCTTCAAACGTCCGATTGCGGGAGAAGAATTGATCAGACTTGAAGACGAAAAAGAAGGAATGTTTCGTGAGATTTACAAAGACAAAGTCGAAACGATTCCGCATTATATAGATTTTTTAAACGAATTAAAATCTCGTGGTTTCAAAACAGCTGTTGCCACATCTGCGCCGCGTGCGAATTTGGATTTGATTGCAAACGCTTTGAAACTAGACGAAAAAATGGATTCGATGATGTCATCAGAAGATGTTACATTTCATAAACCAAATCCTGAAGTTTATCTAAAATCGGCAGAAAGAGTGGGAGTTTCTCCTTCTGACTGTGTGGTTTTCGAAGATTCTTTTTCGGGTATTACAGCAGGATTAAATGCCGGAATGAAAGTCGTAGGCGTTTTGAGCACGCATACCAAAGAACAGCTTCCGCCATGCGATTTTTATATTAATGATTATAGTGAAGTGAATGTGGATAAGATCCTTGAGATTTTAGGTAAAAAGTAATTTGTAAAAAGTAAACTTTGCGCCTCTGCGACTTTGCGAGATTAATTTTTAAAGTATATAATTTTTGTACTTATAAATCTCTCGCAAAGTCACGAAGGCGCAAAGTTTTTTAATACTTCTC
This sequence comes from Flavobacterium nitrogenifigens, assembly GCF_003254565.1. Classification (GTDB taxonomy): domain Bacteria; phylum Bacteroidota; class Bacteroidia; order Flavobacteriales; family Flavobacteriaceae; genus Flavobacterium; species Flavobacterium nitrogenifigens. The sequence goes on along the minus strand of NZ_QJRI01000151.1, from coordinate 5,135 downwards.
CTTCAAAAAAGCCATCCAGCCTTTTTCAAATTCCTCTTGCGTTACGTTCAATGTTTTTTGGATATTGCCGAAAGACGCAATCAGTTTGGGCAGAATATCTTTTCCCCATTTTTGAGTCATATATTCGATTATCGTGTAGCCAATGTTGTAAATCTGATTACCGTGATTAAGATCTTCTAAAGTCAGATTTTTGCTTTTGGCGTATTTTACGCTTAGCGAATTAACTTCTCCTGCTTCAAAAATACTAATCGATTCCCAAAGCCAGCGCGGATATTCGGCTTTAAACTTTTTATCAAATTCCCTTTCAAAAGTCATTCGGTCTTGTGTGATGATGATGTCTTTTGCTTTGTGGATTAATATGTTCAGCTGAACGCAATGCGTAAATTCGTGTAAAGCGGTTTTTAACGGATCGTCTGGAAAAATAGAATTAAACCAATTCGTCCATACAAAATGAAATTCGTTTGGGCCACGACTTGTGCCTTTTGTGTTTTCTGTTAAACCCGTGGCTTCATTAAACTTAAATTGCGAACCGTAAACAAAAACCTTTATCGGGTCATGATCTATATCTTTTAGATTTTCTCTTATTCTAGAATAATTTTCCTCGAGATGCTTGTTGACTTTTTTGGCTTCGCTTTTATAAATTCCGTTATAGGAAACAATAAAATGCTCCGATTTAAGAGTTTTGGTTTCGTGCTGAACGGTAAAGCTTCGAACCGTTCTCGTAAAGTAAAAAACAGCAATAATTGCTAATAGAATAACTAATAATCTGTATTTTCTCATGTGTTCTAATTGTTTTTTTGAGATTTAAAAACAAGTGAAATTTTGAGAATTAGGTTTTTGGTTTTTTAAAAGTAAGAATATTTAAAAACTAAAGCGCAAAATAATTAAAGAAATTTCTGAATTTATAATCTTTTGAGGTTTTTAATCTCGCAATCCTGATAGTTATCGGGAGCAGAAGCGCAAAGTTTTTTTTAGCCACTCCCGATAGCTATCGGGATATTAAGATTAAAAGGATTTTTTACGCACCGTAAACCCATCGTATTGTCATTTCGAGGAACGAGAAATCTTCGCAGTAACTCTGCAAAGTTTTTTCCGCATTGTAACCATAAAGTATTGTCATTTCGAGGAACGAGAAATCTCCACAAGTAGCTCCGCAACGAAAAGCTGATCTTTGTCGAGTTTCTTGCGAAGATTTGCTTCGCCAGTTCGCTATCGCTCGTGTCTCGTTCCTCGAAATGACAAACTAGACGGATATACTTATGGAATAAGAAGGTTAAATGAATTGCCTCCTGCTTTAGCTGGAGGTTTTTTATGTTTAAAGAGGAAATGGCTTTAGCCGAAAATTGATTTCTATAAGAAAAAAATAATTAGAGTTGAACGCATATATGGGTTCAAATGAAATTAAGTTCGAATGATTTTTGCAATATTTTAAATCTAAAATGATGAATGCAAAAAACCTTTCGAAAGAAACAGAAAAAAGACTCTTAGATTTTTTTAATAATGTTATTGATGCTAAAGATTTGGCAAAAGCAATTCGGCAATTAAATTATGCAATTGCATTAGTTGTTATGAAAGATGATGAAAGAGGATATGTTTATGCCCAAAGAGAAAACCTAGAAAAAGGTTTTTATTGGCTGAATGAATTAGCCGAAATTTTGCATCCTTATCTGGAAGTTGAATAAGAGAAAATAACGTTTTAAAAATATCTTCATTTCGACGAAAGGAGAAACCAAAAGCAAAACCGACAAAAATTCCAGAGTGATTTCCGCAATTTTTTCATAGTTTGACAACCTGTTGGTGATGTTGAAAAGCTCCTTTCGTCAAGTGGATGATATTGAGTTTCTTATTTAAGGGAATAACAAATTCCAAATAATTCTTTTGATTTTAAAAGTTGTTATAAATGATTTTAATTAATTGAAAAATCTTACTTTTAAATAATGTTAATATAAAAAGAGTTTTAAGATATGATAAAAGTTTATATTGATTGGAATGTTATGTCTGGAATGAAAAATGGAAACTTTTCGGAGCTTAAAGAAATTTTTAAGGATAAGAACAAATTTAGCTTGATGTATTCTACATCTCATATTGGAGATATTTTAGCAAGTAATAGAGATGATCAAGCACAACAAGAAATAATACAGCAAGATTTGGATTTTATAACTAATCTTACTGATAATTTGTGCTTAGCTAATAGTGGAAAAGAGGTGTACTTTGATTATTTAGATCCAAGGGAGCTGTTTGAAAATCAGATGGAAAGTAATAAGCTTACGGATGATTTGAGTATAGATAATTTATTTGATTTTAAGAATAATGATGAATCATTAAATGAAATTTTAGAATCAAATAAAGAGTTGTTAAAAAACACTAGTCTGGATCCTGCATTTAAAGCTATTTATGATACACCTGAGGGAGCGGAATTTATGAATAAATTGTTCCCTGGACTAGAGAATGATTTATCAATGGATGGATTTTTTAAAAGCTTCGGTTTGATGCTTAAAAATTTGAATGAAAAAGAAGGACTGAAAGATTTAAGAGCAATTGTTCAAAATGTTGGAGTTAATAGTTCGCATTTTAACCCAGATAAAAATCCTTTCGACCTTATTGAAGGTGCATATAAGAAAAATGGATTTGTTGATTTTAGAAATAATTATATAGAAAAAGGTAAAAATGCCCCTCTATGGTTTGATGAAATAACAAATGAATATATACTACTTGATTTACATGGGTTTAATTCTGATAAAATAAAGGTTAACGATAAAGAAAAAAATACATTTAGGAATACAACGGAGGACGCTTCACACAGTGCTTTTGCAACTTTAAGCGATTTTTATATTACAAACGATGTAAAAAACCTAAAAAAAACAAAAGCTGTATATGAAAAATTAGAAATTTTAACAAAGGTCTTAAAGCCAGATGAGTTTTTAGAATATTTTAAAACTTATTTAGATTTCAATAGTATTTTAGATCATTTTGATAGTATTTCAATCGCATTCAAAAAACGTGATTTATTTCGTATGGAATTTAATGATGAAAAATTGACTTCATTAACACAATTTTCAAACTATTACTTTTTTAATTTTTTTAATAAGATAATTTTAAGTTTTAATATAATTGATAAAAATAGAGGAGGTTTCATTTTGTGTAAAGAATTGCCATCGAAACATTTTCAAATTGATTTCGTTGATGTAGAAAAGCTTGTTAAAATTTTTGTAGAAAATTACGGTGTTGATAATAATGGGAAGGGCTATTTAAGAAAAGAAGAGTTTGTTGAAGGAAATTGGGCAGGAAGATGTTGGTTATTAGAATCAAATTATATAAAAATTACTCAAGCAAATTACTTTTTTCAATTGTATTTTTATCCTTTAGAAAAAGGATAGGAAAATTTCGTTTTTGTTAACTGAAAAAAAACAAAATGCACCAAAAACAAAAAAGCTTCTGAAAATCTATCCAGAAGCTTTTTTTAGTGCGGATAATAGGACTCGAACCTACACGCCTTGCGGCACCAGATCCTAAGTCTGGCACGTCTACCAATTTCGCCATATCCGCGGTAATTGTGGGTGCAAAGATAGGCATACTTTTGAATTATCAAAGCATTTTTTGAAAATTTTTTTTAATTCTCTTTTTTGTACTTTTGGGTTTCTATAAAAATAATTTAAATGGAAAATATTAAGTCCTACGTTCAACAACATAAAGATCGGTTTATCAACGAATTGATCGAATTATTAAAGATTCCGTCGGTTTCTGCCGACACTGCATATTCTCAAGATGTTATTGACACAGCAGAGGCTGTAAAAGAAAGTTTATCAAAAGCAGGGTGCGATTATGTCGAAACTTGCGACACTCCAGGTTACCCAATTATCTACGGAGAGAAAATTATAGATCCAAATCTTCCAACGGTTTTAGTTTACGGCCACTACGACGTACAACCGCCAGATCCATTAGAATTATGGACTTCACCACCTTTTGAACCGGTTATTAAAACTACAGATATTCACCCAGAAGGCGCAATCTTCGCGCGTGGAGCGTGTGACGACAAAGGTCAGATGTACATGCACGTAAAAGCGCTTGAATTAATGGTGCAAAGCAATACGTTGCCTTGTAACGTAAAATTCATGATCGAAGGTGAAGAAGAAGTAGGTTCTGCAAGTTTGGCTTGGTTCGTAGAACGCAATCAGGAAAAACTGAAAAACGACGTCATCTTGATTTCAGATACAGGAATGATTTCGAACCAACAGCCGTCTATCACGACAGGTTTAAGAGGTTTGAGTTATGTTGAAGTAGAAGTTACAGGTCCAAACCGCGATTTGCATTCAGGTTTATACGGTGGAGCTGTAGCGAACCCAATTAATATTCTGGCAAAAATGATTGCTTCGCTTCACGACGAAAACAATCATATTACCATTCCAGGTTTCTACGATAAAGTAGAAGAATTATCTGCAGAAGAAAGAGCAGAAATGGCAAAAGCGCCTTTCAGCTTAGAAAAATATAAAAATGCTTTAAACATCGAAGATGTTTACGGTGAAAAAGGATATGTAACCAACGAAAGAAATTCAATCCGTCCGACATTAGACGTAAACGGAATTTGGGGTGGTTACACAGGAGAAGGTGCTAAAACGGTTATTGCGAGTAAAGCTTTCGCTAAAATCTCGATGCGTTTGGTTCCAAACCAAGAATGGGAAGAAATTACAGAATTGTTCACAAAACATTTTACAAGTATTGCTCCGGCTGGAGTTACAGTAAAAGTAACGCCTCACCACGGTGGTCAAGGTTATGTAACGCCAATTGACAGCATCGGATATCAGGCAGCAAATAAAGCGTATACAGAAACGTTTGGAGTTCCTGCAATTCCAGTTCGTTCTGGAGGAAGTATTCCGATTGTGGCTTTGTTTGAAAAAGAATTAAAAAGCAAAACCATCTTAATGGGATTTGGTTTGGATAGCGATGCTATTCACTCGCCAAATGAACATTTCGGAATTTTTAATTACTTGAAAGGGATTGAGACTATTCCTTTGTTTTACAAGTATTTTGTTGAGCTATCTAAATAAGTTTTTTAACCGCAAAGAGCGCGAAGAATTACGCAAAGTTCGCTAAGTTTTTTTTAAACAAGATTGTAAAAGTTCGCAAAGCTATATAAA
>NZ_QJRI01000181.1 GCF_003254565.1 Flavobacterium nitrogenifigens | reverse complement strand
TTAAGTAAGATTTATAAAAGTTCGCAAAGCTATATAGGTAAAGCTTTGCGAACTTTGCGTTTATAAAGGTAACCTTAAATAAAATCCTTGCGTTCTTTGCGGTTAAAATTTTCAGCAGCATTTTTAAGATATAAATCCGTTCAGAAATGAGCGGATTTTTTTATGGGCGTTCCCTTCGGTCGGGCTTTCGGCTATATCTTTTATTCCGCTCCGCTACATAAAAGGATACCGCCTCAATCCCTAACGCATTTGGAAAATCAAGAAAATTTAGGTTATAAGAACTTTTAAGTCTTACGATATCAGAATCTTAAAAAAATATTTGCTAGTTTGAAAATTAATTCTACATTTGTAGAGCAACATCTATGCTTGTAGAATTAAAACATAAATATGAAAAACCTCTTTTTACTATTGTTTTGCGGTTCAATGCTTTTGAGCTGTAAAAGCAAACCGATCAATCAGAAAATTGACAGGAAAAAAGAAGGTGTTTGGATTGATGATTATACGCAGGATGGTACAAATTATAAATCGTATGAGTATTATAAAAACGATCTTCCGATAAAAAAGTGGAAATCGTACATTAACGGAAAAATCTATAAAACAGAAAAATATAAAAACGGAATCTGTGTCGTGAAAAGCTATTACGAAAACGGAAAGTTGGAATCGAAAGGAAAAACAAAATTAGAAACGAATTCGGTTGAAACGCATTGGTTTTATTTTGGAGAATGGAAGTTTTATTCGGATAAAGGAAAATTAAAAGGAATCAAGAATTACGAAAAAGGAGAATTGATTTCGGAACAAAATATTAAATAGACAAACTAACCTTTAAACTATGAAAAGAATAATCGCATTTTCTTTTATTGTATTTAACTGCGTTTTTATGCAAGCTCAAACTTATAAAGAATGGGTTCATAAAGCAGATTCTTGCTACACGGCAAAAAACTACAAATTGTCTGTTTCATATTATGAAAAAGCTTTTAAAATAGAAAAAAAAGACAATCGAGATTTGTATAATGCAGGTTGTTCTGCTTCTATGGCAAGGCAGCATAAAAAAGCATTTAAATGGCTGAACCTTTCTATCGATAACGGATACGAGAATATGGCGCATATTAAAATTGATAATGATTTAAAGCCTTTGCACTCAGAAAAAGAATGGAATAAAACAATTGATAAACTGCAGAAGAAATTAGACGTTATTGGAGCAAATTATGATAAGGTGCTGGAAAAACAACTTGCAGAGATTTACACCGAAGATCAGGAAATTCGAGGAGAGTTTATGAACGTATATAGAGCTGCTAAACCTGATAAAAAGAAAATTGACAGCATTGGAAAGATTATGGAAAGAAAAGACAGTATTAACCTTATTAAGGTGATGAAAATACTGGACGAAAGAGGCTGGTTAGGAAAAAATGTGGTAGGAACACAGGGAAATCAGACTTTATTTCTAGTGATTCAGCATGCCGATTTAGAATATCAGCAAAAATATTTGCCTATGATGAGAGAGGCCGTTAAAAATGGCAATGCTAATCCTGGAAATCTAGCGTATTTAGAAGATAGAGTGGCTTTGAGAGAAGGGAAAAAGCAAATTTATGGCAGTCAGAGTTCAAAGAATAAAAAGACTGGTAAAATTTGTATTGCACCAATGATAGATCCCGATAATGTTGATAAAAGGCGTGCGGAAGTCGGACTTGGCACAATGGCGGACTATGCAGTAAAACTAAACATTGACTGGAATTTGGAGGAATATAAAAAGGAATTGGCTGAAACAGAAAAACTTGAAAACACAAAACCATGATACAATTATCAAACGCAGAAGAACAGTTAATGGAGCATTTATGGAAGCTTGAAAAGGCTTTTATGAAAGATTTGCTCGAAGCGTATCCGGAACCAAAACCGGCAACAACAACGGTTGCAACTTTACTGAAAAGGATGATCGATAAGAAGTTTGTAGCGTATAACGAATTTGGGAATTCTCGAGAATATTATCCGGTAGTAAAGAAAACAGACTATTTTGCAAAACACGTAAAAGGGCTAATTAGTAATTTTTTTAATAATTCGGCTTCACAGTTTGCTTCGTTTTTTACAACCGAAACCAATTTATCATCTTCGGAATTGGAAGATCTTAAAAAAATAATTGATTCAGAAATTCAAAAAAAGAAAAAATGATAACGTATCTTTTAAAATCGGGTTTGCTGCTTGCTGTGTTTTATGCGGTGTATAAATTGTTGTTAGAAAACGAAAGAATGTTTCGGTTTAATCGTGCGTATCTTCTAGGAAGTTTGATTTTTAGTTTTATAATTCCGTTGCAGCTTTTTACATTCAAGCCTTTATTTGAGAGCGGATTAAACGCAATTCAATTGGAAGGAATAGAGATTAGAACAAGTCGAGCACCTATAGATGAAAACTACATTTTAGAATACGTTTTTGCCATTTTGAAGCGAGTTTATGTAATTGTTGCCATAGTGTTGGGATTTCGATTGATTTTAAATGTGCTTTCATTTTTTCAAAAATTAAGAAGTAAAGAAGCTCTTTCTGTAAATGGAGTAAAAGTAATTTTAACCGATGATGCTGTTTTGCCACATTCTTTTTGGAATGCCATTTTTGTAAATAAAACAGAGTTTGAAACGGGGAGAGTTCCATCAGAATTAATTGTGCACGAAAAAGCGCATTTAGAACAAAGACATACGTTGGATATTCTTTTTATTGCTACGGTACAGACCGTGTTTTGGTTTAATCCCTTTATTTCTCTTTTTAGAAAAGCGATAAAACTTAATCACGAGTTTTTGGCTGATGAGGCTGTAAATAAGCAATTTGGAGAAGTAAAAAACTATCAGAACTTATTGTTGCAATTTGCATCAAACAAAAAGACTGTCGATTTGGCGAGCAATATTAATTATTTAATAACTAAGAAACGTTTGCTAATGATGACTAAAGAAATATCGCCAATTGCGATGATTTTGAAGATAAGTTCTGTGGCTGCTGTTTGTTTTTTATTGTTAATTGCTTTTAATTCTGAAGCAGTTGCACAAACCAGTGCTAATTTGAGAAATCAGAATAATAAAGGTATTAATTATGTTGGTGCTAATGTGGGAAAACCACAATTTCCCGGTGGGATAGAAAAGTTTTATATGTTTGTTGGGCAAAATTTTAGAATGTCAGAAGAATTTTCGAAACAAAAAATACAAGGCAAATTTCTTATTGAATTTATGGTCGAAAAAGATGGGAGTCTGTCGGATTTTAAAGTCGTAAAAGATTTAGGATATGGCACTGCTGAGGAAGCAATTCGCGTTTTGAAACTTTCGCCAAAATGGATTCCTGCAACCGAAAATGGTCAAGCCGTTCGAGTGATGTACAGTTTACCGATTACGCTTCAGAGTGAGAAATAGAGGCTGGGAGTGACAAAGGAGCAAAGTGATAAAGGTTTTTTGTGCAAAGTATAAAACCTTTGTAACTTTGCTCCTCTGAACCTTTGCCTCTTAAAAGAAAAAAATCCGCTTCTTGATGGGAGAAGCGGATAAAATTAAAAACTAATTAAAAAAAAATTCTAAAATAAACATGCAGACCTAGACTAGAACAAGTCTGGGTTGTATCCAAAATAAGGTACATTTTGTTCGTTAAAAATGACCCCATATTCTTCTAACTCCTTCAAAATAGGTTCGTAAACTTCCTTTTTAATAGGAAGCTGAACACCTGGAGTTGTGATTTTTCCGTTTAAGATTAATAAAGTCGCAATCGCAACCGGAAGTCCAACTGTTTTTGCCATTGCAGTATAAGTCTGGTCCTCGCCAATACAAACCATTTTAGAGTCGATTTGTTTCTTTTCGCCATTTAGTTCATAACCAAATTTATGATACATCACGATCATATCTTTGTCATCTGGTTCAAGAGCCCAGCTTTCAGATAATATCTTCTCTAAAATTTGCGCTGGAGTAGCATTTGGCAGATTTACTTTTTTGTTTGGGTTAAATAAATCCAGTTCCAAAAGTTTATCCCACATAATATCGTCCTGATCGATTTTTAAGATCAATCGGGTTTTGATTTCGACTGAATCTGTTGGATGATATGGAAGGAAAGAATTGATGAACTGACGATAACTCATATTTTCTGACCCCTCTAAAACATAGCTATCATCAGTCATCCCGAGCTGTACAAACATATTCCAAGCGCGAGAATAACCCACTCTTCTAATTGTACCTCTATATAAGGTAAGAACATCATCTAAGCCGTAAACAGATCTGTATTTAAGAGAGTCACGGTTAGAATAAGCTTCAAATTTTCCGTAGCCTTCTACTTCAAGAAATTCGGTTCTGCGAAATAAAGCGCTATACGGAATGTATTTATAAGTTCCTTCTTGGATAAATTTGGCGGCACCGCCTTGTCCGGCCAAAACTACATTTCGTGGAGCCCAAGTAAATTTGTAATTCCATAAATTATTGTCAGATTCAGGAGCTACAAGTCCGCCGCAGAAAGATTCAAATAAAAGCATTTTGCCACCTTTCGATCTGATTTCGTCAATGACTTTCATGGCGCTCATATGATCGATTCCTGGATCAAGACCAATTTCGTTCATGAAAATCAGATTGTTTTGAATAGCTTCTTCGTTTAAAGCCTGCATGGCATCACTAATATAAGAAGCCGTAACAAGATGTTTTTTGAATTCAAGGCAGTCTTTTGCAATCTCGATATGAAGATGTGCAGGAAGCATAGAAATTACGATTGACGCATTTTCAATAGCTTTTTTTCTTTCATCGGATTTAAAAATATCTAAGGCAATCGGAGTGGCATTAGGATGTTCCTGTGTTTTTGCTTTCGCAAGATTCAATGAAAGGTCGGCTACTGTTAAATGCAGCTTTTCTTCATTAGATTTTGATAGTAAATATCGAATCAAAGAAGATGCAGATCTTCCTGCTCCAAATATTAAAATGTTTCTCATGTCTTAAATATTTAACACAAATATATTTAAATGTTATAAATATAACAATTCAAATTAAAGAAAATTAAATTATTTTTTTCGCAAAACCCGAAAAATAATTTGATTTTGTTCTAAATAATCCAGAAACAAAGGCGGTTTTTCAGTTCGTTTGAAGTATTTTTGTTTGAAATTTCAAAAGAGATATATTATGAAAAGAAGAATCATTCTAACTGGAGCTTTTATTGGTATGCTAGCTATTATTTTGGGTGCTTTTGGCGCTCATTTATTGAAAAAATATCTTTCGGTTGATCAATTAAATACTTTTGAAGTTGGTGTTCGTTACCAAATGTATCATGCTCTTTTTCTTCTTTTTCTATCTACCCAAAAAGACATTGCAGAAAAAACCTTGAAAACAATCTATAATTTGGTAGTTGCAGGCGTTTTGCTTTTCAGCGGTTCAATCTATTTATTGGCAACAAAAGACTACACTTTGTTCGAGTCTAAAATTATAGTATTCGCAACACCTTTGGGTGGTTTCTTATTAATTATCGCCTGGACGCTATTATTCTTTGCGATTTTGAAGAGAAAATCATAAAATCCCGAAAAAAAAATTCTGTCTAAGAATTAATCTTTAATTTTGTCACATAAATAACATATAACTTTATTTGTGTGACTTTTTTGTATTTTCTGTTATCAAACAAAAATAATATAACAAATTCGCATATAGGGTTGTAAATAAACAAATTAAGAGCGATTATTTTTTTCTTTTTGTAATTTTAAAAGTGAAATTTTTCTTTTTTGATATAAATCGAAGTGAAATTTAATTATTTTAAAAGAAATAAGAATTAATCTGTAATTTTGCTTTAAACAAAAAATCACACACAACTTAAAAATTTATGGACAGTAATACAGTTTTCGCGCAATCGATTTCGTTAAAAGAGTTAGGAATTGAAAATGCAAAAGTTCGTTATCAACTATCTGCAGATGAATTACATGCGATTACTTTGCAGTCTGGTCAAGGTGTTGAGAATTCGACTGGAGCATTAGCAATTAATACAGGTGAATTTACAGGTCGTTCTCCACAAGATCGTTTTATCGTAAAAGATGATATCACTAAGGATCAAGTTTGGTGGGGAAATGTAAATATCCCATTTGAGCCTCAAGCTTTTGAAAAGCTTTATAATAAGGTAACAGCATTTTTATCAAACAAAGAAGTTTTTGTTCGTGATTCTTATGTGTGCTCTGATCCAAATTATAGATTGAATGTTCGTGTTGTAACAGAAACAGCTTGGTCAAACTTGTTTTGCTACAATATGTTCTTACGTCCAGAAGATTCAGAATTGGCTAATTTTACTCCAGAATGGACCGTAGTTTGCGCTCCAAGTTTTATGGCAGATCCTGCTGTAGACGGAACACGCCAGTCTAATTTTGCTATTTTAGATTTTACTAAAAAAATTGCATTAATCGGAGGAACAGGTTATACGGGAGAAATGAAAAAAGGAATTTTCTCTGCATTAAACTTTATTCTTCCAGTTTTCAAAAATACACTTCCAATGCACTGTAGCGCCAATGTTGGTGAAGCAGGAGATACAGCAATCTTCTTTGGATTGTCTGGTACAGGAAAAACAACTTTATCTGCAGATCCAGAGCGTAAATTAATTGGAGATGATGAGCATGGCTGGACAAATGAAAACACTGTTTTCAATTTTGAAGGCGGATGCTATGCAAAAGTTATTAATTTAACTGAAGAAAATGAACCAGACATTTTTAGAGCAATCAAAAAAGGAGCGCTTTTAGAAAATGTGGTTTTCAAAGCAGGAACAAACGTAGTTGATTTTGACGATGTTTCGATCACACAAAACACTCGTGTAAGTTACCCAATTACACATATTGATAATGTTCAGCCAGGTTTGATTGGACACAATCCTAAAAATATATTTTTCTTAACTGCTGATTCTTTTGGAATCTTGCCTCCAATCTCAAGATTGACTCCAGGTCAGGCGGCTTACCACTTTATTTCTGGATATACAGCAAAAGTTGCTGGAACAGAAGCTGGTGTAACAGAGCCTCAGCCTAATTTCTCTGCTTGTTTTGGAGCGCCATTTATGCCTTTGCACCCAACGCGTTATGCTGAAATGTTGAGCAAAAAAATGAAAGATGCAGGCGTAAAAGTTTGGTTAATCAATACAGGATGGACTGGAGGAGCTTACGGAACAGGAAGCCGTATGAAGCTTAAATTCACTCGTGCTATGATTACTGCTGCGTTAAAAGGAGAATTGAATGATGTAGAGTTCAAAAATCATGAAGTATTTGGAATTGAAATTCCTCAAGATTGTCCAAACGTTCCAGTGGAAATTTTAAATCCTAGAAATACTTGGGAAGACAAAGATTTATACGATAAAAAAGCGTTAGAATTGGCACATAAATTCAAAGCTAATTTTGCCAAATTTGAAGAGTTTGCAAATGCTGAAATCTTAGCAGGTGCACCGATTACAGAATAAAAGGAATTATTTAATTCAAAATAAAAAAGCTGTTCAGAAATGAACAGCTTTTTTTAGTTGGTTTCCAATCGCAGTAAAAAAAATAGACACTGAACACGGAACTGCGACTGAAAACCTTGAAACTTTATTTTTTTGCTTCGTCAATACGTTTCTGGATTAAATCCCAAGCGTAGTAATGGAAAGTCATTCCGTTACTCATTGCTACAAAAAGCCCGTTTTTGTATTTTGGACCTAAGTTTATGCTCGTAACATCTGCACCGTCACATTCAATTGTCGAAGTTGGAACTTCTGCTAATAGAGGATGATTGTTCGGATTTCCGTTTGCACCTTCTCTTGGGTAAACCATAAAAGAATTTGCTTGTTGGTTTGATACCAAAATATATCCTGTAGAATCTGTTTTTTTGTAAATCGCAATTCCTTCATGATCTGCTTTGAAATCTTTCTGACCAAAGAAAGCCAATTCTTTATTATCGTTTAAAGCCGGATCTGCTTTGTATTTTCTTATTCCAGCCTGCTCATCGCAATAGTACACAAAACCTAATTCGTTATCGACAGCAATAGCTTCGATTTCTTTTTTTCCGCTGTACGTTCCGAATTTGCGAACCACTTTTGCAGCAGCGAATTTTCCGTTTCCAGAAAGTTCATATTGCCATAAATAACTTCCAGATGGCCCAGTTTTTCTTCCCACAATAGCAAAAATCTTTCCGTCAGTTTTACGAGTGTATAAAGCAACTCCCATTGGATCACGTTGAGATTCTCCTTCAAAAACAGGAATTCCGCCGTTATCAATTGGTTCTAAATCGGGTAAACTAAAGATTCTGATTTTATTTTCTTCGCGTTCAGTTGTTACGGCAACATCTACTTTTTTTCCGTCAATAATCAATCCGTAAGCGATATCAACATTGTTTGGACGTTTTAACGGAATTGATTTTTTAAGGATTTTTCCATTTAAATCAAAAGCATATAAACCACCATCGGTGTCTTTATCTGTCCCGATAATAATGCTTTTTGAAGCATCAGTTGGATTAATCCAAATTGAAGGATCGTCTGTATCGTGAGGTAAAGCCTCTGTAACTGCTGTTGGTTTTACAGCGTTTGGCTGAATTGGCGCTAATTTATCATCTTTACAAGCTGTAAAGGCTAAGCTTAAAAGCAAAAAAGCAACTAAAAATTTATTTTTCATTTGTATTGTATATTTTAATGCAATTAGACAGAGCGCTCAACTCTGTCTAATTTAAGAATTTTAATTTTTTCAGGATTATAAGTCTAACTTTAGTCCTAAGTTGTAACGTGGCTGATAATATTCAGCTTGTTTTGTATGTGCAGCAACTCCTTGGTAGTAACGTAACGGCTGGTTTGTTAGGTTATTTGCTTCAGCAAAAACACGTAATTGTTTTGTGATTTTATAAGAAGCATTGGCATCTAAGAAAAACTGCTTGTCGTAATAACTATCTTTGTAAGACTCTGAACCTAATTCATCTAAATAATCAGAAGTAAAGTTGGTTGAGATTCTTGCAGAGAAACGCTTGTTTTCCCAAGATAAAGATCCGTTAAACATGTGAGGCGTTGTTCCTGGAAGGCTGATGTCATTTCTTTCGTTTCCATCTTCATCAGCAATTCCGCTTGCTTTAGATTTCGTGTACGTATAGTTTAAATAGATACCAAATCCTTTCAAGAATTTACCAGGTAAGAAATCTAATTGACGTTGGAAAGCAACTTCAAACCCATAAACATCTACATTTTCTCCGTTTCTTGATTGTAAAAATGACCAGTTTTCTCCCGCTGGAATTGGGTTTGCCTGATTAGGGAAATCTGCAGCAAATTTCGTATCAGTATATTGGTTGTCACTGTAGTTGTAAATGAAATCGTTTAATCTTTTGTAGAAAACACCTCCAGAAATTAAACCAACAGATTTGAAATAGTTCTCTGCCATGAAGTCATAGTTGTATGAATAAGTAGCTTTAAGATCTGGATTTCCAGCCGTAATTTCTTTGTCTGCAGCAATGTTATTTACATAAGGAGCCAAAGCATAATAGTTTGGCCTTGCCAAAGCTGTTGTAACGGCAGCTCTTAAAACTAGATCTTTTGTTGCATTGTATTGTAACGAAATACTTGGCAGTAAATTAGTGTAAGAGTTGGTGTTGTTGATTTTGCTTTCTAATTCTTCCTCGTCTAATACACGGTTTCCTGTATAGTCAATATGAGTGTTTTCTAAACGGAAACCTAAAACCATAGAAAGTTTATCGTTAAAATCCTGATCCCATCTTACATAAGCAGCAGTAATTCTTTCTTTGGCGTTATAGTTTACCGCTAAATATTCTGCTGGATCTGCTTCTTTATCAAATAAAGCAGGATTGTTCAAATCTAAACTTCCTAAGAAAGCTGCAGAAGCAAAAGTTCCCGGTACGTATTTACTTCCTGGATTAAAATCTTTTCCGTCAAAATAGCTTGTTGGAACTTGCGATAATAATTCCATATCATCATTAATTGGCTCATAAGAATAGAACATATTGTTTCTTTCTTTTTCTTTTAAGCGAAGTCTAAGACCTGTCCTCAATCTTCCTTTTTCTCCAGCAATAACAGAAAATGGGAAACGGATATTTACTTTTGCACCAAATTCGCTTTCGCTTGTTTCGTCTGTGTTTTCAGTAACAGAGTCAAATTTAAATTCGTCAACAGATTCACCAACTGTTGTTATTAGAGGAAATCTAATGTCTGATAAATCTTCAAACATTTCTAGACCTTTCTGGCGGTATTCGATATAACGCTCACCTGGACGGTATTCTCTTGCTTTTGCATAATTAGCAGACCAGTCTAAATCTAAAGTAGAGTTGATTAAATGCTCTCCGCGAATAGAATAATTCTGAACTCTTTGGTCTTCTAATCTTCTGTTTTTGTTTCTATTGTTGTCTAAACCACCTTTTGTTTGACGTTTCACTCGCCCTTCAAAACCAACAATTTCTTCACCATTATAAAGCGGTTCGATGTCATCGTAAGTAGTTCTGAAACGGTTTTCTCTGTCATCTCTCCAGTTGTAGATAGCGTTTGCAAAAATGGTATTGTTGTCATTGAATTTGTAATCTAAAGCAACAGATGCACTACGACGAATACGCTGTACATCATATTTTCTAATTTCAGATGCTTGTAAATACTCATTTCCAAAATCGTCTTTTACCCATTCGTTTTCGATATTATCAGAACCGTAATCAACATTGTTATAAGATCCGCTTACTACAACTCCTAATTTGTTGTCAATAAAACGATTACCGTAAACAAAACCAGCGGTATAAGAAGCGTGATCACGAATTGGCAAATATCCTCCAGCCAATGTTGCTGAAATTCTTTCTCCATTTGGAGTTGCTCTTGTAATTAAGTTTACAGAACCTCCTATTGCATCAGCATCCATGTCAGAAGTAAGCGTTTTGTTTACTTCGATTGTCGAAATCATATCAGACGGAATTAAGTCCATTTGTACGTTTCTGTTATCTCCTTCAGCAGATGGAATTCTATCACCATTTAAAGTTACAGAGTTCAAAGATGGAGCCAAACCTCTAATAATAATGTTACGCGCTTCACCTTGGTCATTTTGCATTGTGATACCTGGAACACGTTTTAAAGCGTCTCCCACGTTAGCATCTGGAAAACGTCCCATTTGATCAGAAGAAATTACGTTTCCGATATTTTTATTGTTTTTCTGCTGGTTCAGTGCTTTGGCTTGACCTTTTAAGATATCTCCAACGACAACTTCTTTCAGCTCATTTTCAGAAGCTTTAAGAGAAAAATCAATTACGTTGTTTTTTCCCTGTTCCACTTTTATTTCTTGTGTTAAAGTAGTATATCCAATATACTTTACTTCAACTTTGTAAGTTCCTTCATTAATATTTAATAATTCGAAACGACCGTTATAATCAGAAACGGTGTATTTTTTCTCGCCAACAATTTGAACCATAGCTCCAGGAAGAGGCAGTTTGTCATCAGTATCTAATATCTTTCCAGAGATAATGGCTTTCTGAGCAAAACCTGTAAAGGCGAATAAAAAGAATGCGGTTAATAGATAAAATTTTTTCATTGTGTGTGTTTAGTTTGATTTCGGTTGCGAAACTAAGACCTGCGTATTACTAAAGCCTTGAAAAAAAATTAACATAGTGTTATGATTCGTCAGTTATTGCTTATAGTTAATAATGTTTAACTAACATTTAAAATTCAAACGTTTGATTCACAACTAAAAAGAAATTGATATTTTGACTGTATTTGAAAATTTGGCGTTAAATTTGCCGTATCAATCACAATCAAAAATCATCAATCATGTTAAAACAATTTTTCATCCTATGTTCAGGAGCCGACCGTGATCTCTTGAAAGACTGCTCAGAAGGCGAACAAACCAAATATGTTGGTATTGGCGCTACGGTATTCTTTACAGCAGTTATGGCTTTCTTGGCCAGCGCTTATGCGCTTTTTACCGTTTTCGATTCTATTTATCCTGCTTTAATTTTTGGATTTGTTTGGAGTTTACTAATCTTCAATTTAGACCGATTCATCGTTTCTACCATTAAGAAAAGAGATCGTTTCTTAGACGAATTTCTTCAAGCAACTCCGCGTATTGCTTTGGCCATTATTATTGCTATTGTAATTTCGAAACCTTTGGAAATTAAAATCTTCGAAAAAGAAATCAATACCGTTTTGCTGAAAGAGAAAAACGAAATGGAATTGGCCAACAAGAAACAAATTGGAACGTATTTCAAAACAGATTTAGATAAAAATAAAGCTGAGATTGCAGCATTAAAAGCTGATATTGTAAAGAAAGAGAAAGAAGTAAACGATTTGTATTCGGTTTATATTACAGAAGCCGAAGGAACTGCGGGAACTAAAAAGCTAGGAAAAGGGCCAGTTTATAAAGAGAAACGCGAAAAACACGATGCTGCTCTAAAAGAATTCGAAACGCTTAAAAAGACCAACGAAGCTAAAATTGCCGAAAAAGAAAAAGCAGGCGTACAGCTTCAAGCTGATTTGGACAAAAAAGTTTCGCAAACACAGCCAATCATTGAAGGTTTTGACGGATTAATGGCGCGTATAAATGCCTTAAACAAACTGCCTTGGCTGCCGTCATTTTTCATTATGCTTTTGTTTTTAGCCATCGAAACATCACCAATTATTGCCAAATTATTAGCGCCAAAAGGAGAATTCGATTTCAAGCAAGAAGAAGCCGAAACGGCAATGAAAGCGACTTTGGCTCAAAACAAATACCAACGTGATTTATTAGTGAAAACAAGTGCCGAAATGCATGATAAAGTCTACGCTGACATTGCAGAAGATAAAGGTTTATTTGACCTGCAACGAAAAAATGCAAAAGAGTTACTAGAACTGCAATCGCATAAATTTGTAGAAAAACAGAAAGCGACTTTATAAGTCGAAAGTTGAAAAGTCTAAAGTCATAAAGTCGATGTAGAGACTTAAAAAAGAAAGCCAGAAATAGAATTTCTATTTCTGGCTTTTTTATTTATAAAGTGAAGAAAACTTTAAGACTTTCGACTTTTGACTTTAAGACTAATTTTACATGTAACTTAAAATCTCTTTTTTATAAGCATCATATTCTCCCTGCATGATTAAACCATTATCAAGAAGTTTTTTGTAGTTCTGTAATTTATCGAACAGTTCTTCTTTAGATAAATCGCTTAATTTGCGTTCTCCTGTTGGTTGAGCTGGCTGAGTTGGAAGCGGTTCGTAAGTTTCTGTAACAGCAGGAGCAGCTGGTAAAATTTCAGCAAAGCTTGTTACTTCTTCAGTTTCCACTTCTTCAATTTCTTCCTCTGCTTCTTCTTCAAAAACAGGTTCAGCAGTTTCTTGAACTGGTGTTGCAGTCTGAACAGGATTTTTTAATAAATCCAATTGTTCTTTAGCGTAAGTATAAATTTTTCTAGCCTGAATTTTCGGAATATAATCAATAGAAACAGCTAAATCTGTTTTTGTTCCAAATGAAAATTCAGAACCCAAAATGTTTTCTTTTACAAAAGTACTTGCAATATCATCCCAAGTGTAATCTGTAAAATCCATAGAAAGACCTAGATTTTTAGGCTTGCAGATAATGATACGTTTATTTGTTAATACGATACTATCAGGAAAAACAGTGATTGCAGGTTTTTTTTGCACTGCGATGTATCCAACTTCTTCGCCTTTCATCAATAAATCTGAGAGTTTCGAAGTGATTTTTTCAATCGCTTTTGGATCTTGTTCTTCGTTTAGAAATTTTTTAAATTGTTCTTTCATGATGCTATAAAATGCTAATTTGCAAACTGATTCGGGTTTTTAAGTTTTGATCTTACCCTGCAAATGTAATGCCTAATTTTTTAATTCGATAATTTCGTTCTGAATTTTCTTTGTCAAACTTTTGAAAACCAATTCATACGAATGGTCTATCAATTCTTTGACGAATTTGTCTGGAAGATTTCCGTTTAAAGCGATCGTATTCCAGTGTACTTTGCTCATATGATAACCGGGTTGAATTTCGTCATATTCGGCTCTAAGCTCCTGTGCGCGGTCTGGATCACATTTTAAATTGACAGACTGTTCGTTTTTCTCCCATTGAGAAAGAGAAGACAAAGCAAACATTTTTCCGCCCACTTTAAAAACCAAAGTATCTTCATCAAAAGGAAAATGTTCGCTGACACCTTTTTTCGACAGACAATATTCGTAAAACGTTTCTAAATTCATAACTGCTTATTTACCAATTTCACCTAAATGTGTGTATTTAAAACCTTTTTCATATTTAAGACCATAACCGAAAATGCGATCCATTGCCGAATGTGAAAATAAAATAATTCCCGCTAACTGCACAATTTCAATACTTAAATAAAGTCCGACCGCATAAATTAAAAGTGCAATTCCTTTATGGTGAAAGATATTATAAGCAAAAGCACCAATTTTATTCCCAAAAGCATAACCAATCATCGATAAATCTGGAGCCAGAATTAAAACCAGAAACCACCACCATTCATAGCTTAAACGGTTAAAAAGAAATATTCCGAGAATAAATAAAGTCGCTTCTTCTAGTTTTAGGACTGTTTTCATTTTACTATTTTTTCCATCATCTTTTCGGGATGATTCAGTTTTGTAAATCCGAATTTCTCATATAAAAAGTGAGCATCGGTTGTAGCCAGACGCCAGATTTTTACTTCTTGCAATTGAGGTTCATTCATCATGGCATCAATTAAAATCGATGAATAGCCTTTTCCGCGATGTTCTTCATCAATAAAAACATCCATTAAATAAGCAAAAACAACATAATCGGTAATGACGCGCGCGAAACCAATTTGCTTGCCATCTAAATAAATTCCAAAACAAACAGAAGCATCAATTGTGCGTTGTACTTCTTCAATAGTTCGCCCCGCCGCCCAATATATGTCTTTTAAAAAGTTCTGTATAAACGGAACATCGAGTTTAGTTTTATCTGTAGATATGGCTACCATTATTTTTTGTTTTTTTTTAGCCACAAATTACACAAATTCTCACAAATTTCTTTTTAAGATTTTACTACAGATTAATTGATTTTCACAGATTAAATCATTTTAATCCTTTAATTTGTGGCAAAAAATAATTTGCGAAAATTTGCGAAATTTGTGGTTGTTTTTTTTAAATCTTGTATAAAATAGGTTTTGATGGACTTGCATCATTTTCAAAGGAAGCAATTTGAAGATTTAGGATATAATCCCCATCTTCAATTTCGTCTGAAACATAAATCATTTCTGTAATTGTCGCATTTAATCTTGCGTCAGAATTTAGATTTACAGTGTCTTTTACGTTCCAAAATGCTTTATGAGCCAATAATTTTCCTTCATCATGTTCTTTATCAACACTTGGAAGATCAATTAGTAAATGTTGAATTTCGCTTTCGCGGATGAAAATCGCAGCCTCTTCAGACAAATACGGCGGATTGGTATTGGAATATTTTCTTGATTTCTTTTCTTTTTGATTTGGAAGTGTGCGAATTATTAAGGCTTCAATTTTATTATTTACTAAAGCTGAAACTTGTTCTTGCGTAATCACAAAATCATCTCCAATTCTTTCAGGTTCAACTGTAATCAGTTTGGCAAAAAAGAAAAACTGTTTCAAAGATTGATTAATGCTATAAAAATCATTGGTAATATGCCCGAGACATTCCGTATGCGTTCCATGCCCATGCGGATTGAAGAAAATATTATTGAAATTAGTAGATGATTTTCCTTCCGAAACTTTACCTATCCAGTCGCCAAAAACTACTGGTTCAATAACGGGTTTTTCGATGTACCACGCAATTGGGTTTTCGTCAGTATTAGTTAATGGAATAGAGATATCGATTGGTTTAGATAAGTCGATTTCGAAGTTGTTGATTTTTGCTATCATGTTGATTTAACCGCAAGGGGCGCTAAGATTTACGTAAAGTTCGCAAGGATTTTATTAAAGATTGTTTGCTATTCTTTTAACTCCATGTTTTAGTAATGCAACATTAAAATTTATTAATAACCCTAGTTTGCAATTTGTTAATTTTAAGTAAGTCAATAGTTGAGCAAAATGAACTTCATTTAGACAATCTACAGACTTTATTTCCAAAATTAGTTTATTTTCCACTAAAATATCTAATCTATAACCAACATCTAATTTTACTTCTTCGTAAATTAATGGTAAAGCCTTTTGTTTTTCAACTGTCAAGTTAAATTTTTTCAACTCATAAAATAGACATTCTTCATAAGCACTTTCTAAAAGTCTAGGTCCTAAAGTTTGATGAACCTTCAAAGCCGAATGAAATACAATTCGAGATAAATCATTTTCTGACATAAAATCAATATTTAAAAGGTCAAATATAATGTTTGAAATTTAAATTATAATTTTATTCTTACAAAAAAAACAACAAATCGCGTTCTTTGCGTAACCCTTAGCGAACCTTGCGGTTAAACTTAAGGAGCCAGATAAAATAAATCTGAAGCAATTCCATCCGTTAAAAATTTTCCTTTTGGAGTTGGTTTTAAAATGTTGTTTTCGATCGAAAGTAAATCGTCGTTTAAGAATTTTTGAGATTGTTCCAATAAATATTTCAAATATTCTGACCCAAATTCCTTTTCAATTCTTTCTAAAGAAACGCCCCAAATCGTTCGTAATCCGGTCATAATATATTCATTATAACGATCTGAAATGGTTAAGACTTCTGTTTCAATAGGAAGTTCGTCGTTTTGAATTGCTTTCAAATACAGAGAATTATTTGCAATATTCCAGCCTCTTTTTTCGCCATCATAACTATGTGCCGAAGGCCCGATTCCGATATATTTTTTCCCCAGCCAATACGCCGAATTGTTTTTAGAGAAATAATTCTCTTTTCCAAAATTGGATAATTCGTAATGTATAAAACCGTTTTTCTGAAGCATTTCAACCAAAATCATAAAATGATTGGATGCTACTTCATCTTGCGGTTCAGCAATTTTTCCTGTTTGAATTAATTTGCTTAAAGCTGTTTTCGGTTCAACCGTCAAAGCATAACTCGAAATATGCGGAATACCAAAATCTAAAGCCGTTTGAATATTCTGTTTCCACATTTCGTCACTCATTCCTGGAATTCCGTAAATCAAATCCAATGAAATATTATCAAAATATTTTGTTGCTTCTTCCAAACATTTTTTGGCTTCCGCCGAATTATGAGCGCGATTCATCATTTTTAAATCGTCTTCATAAAAAGACTGAATTCCGATGCTCAGACGATTTATTGGACTTTGGGATAATTCTAAAATTCGTTCAGCAGATAAATCATCTGGATTGGCTTCAAGCGTAATTTCAGGATTTTCGACAACCTTATAGTTTTTATAAACTTCTGAAATTAAAAAGTTGATTTCGTCATTCGATAAAACCGAAGGGGTTCCGCCGCCAAAATAAATGGTTTCTACAATCTCATTCGCAAATTCGTTTTTGCGTATAGCGATTTCTTTAGCCAAAGCCAAAACCATATCGTCTTTCTTTTTCATCGAAGTAGAAAAATGAAAGTCGCAATAATGGCAAGCTTGCTTGCAGAATGGTATGTGAATGTAGATGCCGCTCATTTTTTTAGTGTTCAGTGTTCAGAATATTAGTGTTCAGATTTTAGTGATCACTGATCACTCTTTTCTGACTCCAAACTTCTCTGGGTTTAAAAGCATATAGTTTAATAATTTACCTATTTCAATACTTTCGGATAAAAGTTCATCATAAGTTTCATTTGAAATATATTTACAAGCAAAAGCAAATTCCAGCCAAGTTTGTGTTTCAGAATTTTCACCATCAGAATCGGTTAATTTGCTGTAAAAATGTTTTGGATAGATACGTTTTCTATAAGCTTCTGCAATAGTTACAGTAACACTTCTGGATGAGCGTCTAATTTGATCGGTTAATGAATAAGTTTCTTCTTTAGGAAACTGTTTTGTAATATTAAATATCTTCATTGCTAAAGAAAAAGATTTTTTGTAAGCTAATAAATCTTGAAATCTCATTATATTTTTTTAATCACAACGAAATATTTGTAAGAAAATTATCTTAAAACAAGATTGTTTTTTGGCAAGATCTGAATTAACTGATCACTAAAAACTGAACACTGAACACTACTTCTTAACTCGATCCTCGTTTTGTTTCACAAAAGCTTCCCAGCCCGAATAACTTTTTCCTGCGACAACTTTCCCAGAATTAAAGTGATGGCAAACTGCAGCTGCCAAACCGTCTGTGGAATCGAGATTTTTTGGTAATTCTTTTAAACCCAAAAGCTGTTGAAGCATTTTAGCAACTTGTTCTTTGCTGGCATTTCCGTTTCCGGTAATCGCCATTTTTATCTTTTTAGGCTCGTATTCTGTAATTGGAATTCCTCGCGAAAGTCCTGCTGCCATTGCAACACCTTGCGCGCGTCCTAATTTCAACATCGATTGTACATTTTTACCAAAGAAAGGAGCTTCAATAGCGATTTCGTCTGGACAATGCGTTTCGATTAATTCGATCGTTCGCTCGAAAATGATTCTTAGTTTTTGGTAATGATTGTCATATTTGGAAAGCTGCAATTCGTTCAATTGCAGAAATTCCATTTTTTTATTGATTACTTTAATCAATCCAAAACCCATAATTGTGGTTCCGGGGTCAATACCTAATATGATGCGTTCTTGTGTCAATTTTTTTAATTGTAATAATAAGAGAATTTATTTTCTACTTCATTTTTGGGAAGATCCGATTTAATTACTTCATTTTTATCATTTATTATCGAATATTTTCCATTCTTCAAGACGTAAAATTCAGTTTCTTTTTTCTTTGAAAAGAGACTCGGCTCCAAATAAATTTTTTCATATGCAAAAGGAATTATCTGTTTGTTTTGAATCGTAACAACACCGTATTTACCATTTTTAGATAGAATAATTATTTTATCACTATCATAAAAAAGACTGTCATAGATTACTGGGATAACGGTTTTTCCTTCTTTAGTAATTAAACCTTGTTTTTTATCTTTTGTTACGAAATGAAAGTTCGAGCCGGGACCATATTCTACCCAATTTGACATTTCGGTATACTGAAAAGGAATAATAATTCCACCCAATCTGTCTATAACACCATATAAACCATTCTGCTTGGCAATAAATTTATTAATCTGGTCATAAAAACAGGGTTGTAAATCTTGATAATCAAAATTTATCATTGTTTTTAATTCTTTATTAATAATTCCAACCTTACCATTTTTCTTTATGATATAAAAAGCTAAATCCCGACTATTTTGCTCGATTTCTTCGTTGTCAATAGGATAAGTGATTTTGTTGTTCAAATCAACAAGGCCAAATTTACCCTTATGTTTTACGATTGCATTGTTATTGCTTCTGAAATCTCGAAATTCATCGTACATAACAGGAATTACTAATTCTCCTTTGGTATTAATTGCGCCATATTTTCCATTTAAGTCCTGAATATGATAAATTTTTTGAGTCTTATTTCCTAATGATGCATGATCAAATGAAAAGTCTTTTATCTTGTCATAAATTTTCTTTCCATTCTTATCAAGTAAAATCAAATAATTACCCTTTTTTGCAAGAAAAATTTCAGATTCACGATAAGATTCTTCGGGATGTTCTATTGTGTCGTATTCAGTTTTTACAACTTCTTTTCCAAATTCATCAATGATGCCATATTTTTGATTTTTTGAAACGATTGCTATTCTATTTGAATTGAATCTGTCACCAGTTTCATATTTTCCAAACGCAACTACCTCTTTTAAATTTTTATCCAAATAACCAATTTGTCTATTTTTTCGAACTAAAATCAAACCATTTTTCCAGAACGTATCTTTATAATTGAAACTTGTTGCAGCAATTTCATCATAAATAAAATCTGTTTTTTGTTTTCCGAAAGAATCAAAAAAAGCCCATTTTCCTTGTTTCTTCACAGTGACTAAACTGTCAAGAATAACTTGATTTGCGTTTTGATATAAAAGTGGAATTATTTCCTTCCCTTTTTTATCAATAAAACCATAAAGATCATTTTTCTTCACTAAAGCCAAGCCATTTTTACGGAAAAAAGTTTCATTTTCAAATTGAATCGGAATTACAATTTTTCCTTTTCGATTAATAAAACCAAATTTTCCGTTCTTTTTTGCACAAGACAATTCCTGTGAAAAAACAGTTAAATCATCATATTCAAAAGGAACAAGTATATTTTCGTGAATATCAATATAACCGTATTTAGTTCCTTTGTTGGCATAAATCATCCCTTTTTCATCAATTGGATTTAGAAATTTATATTTTCCTAGGGGAATAACAACGTTCCCTTTACCATCATTATATCCCCACGAATTTTGCCCCATAATTCGTTCGTACAATTTCGTAGAATTGTTCTCAATCTTACTGCATGACGTTATTAGCAATAAGAGAAAGCCTAATATGATGCGTTCTTGTGTCAATAGATTGTTGTTTCAAGTTTAAAGTTTCAAGTTAGAAAATTGACTCATTTTCTAATTGGCACATTTTCATTGCCACATTATCAAATTGATTTACTTTTGCGGCATGATTTCAATTCCTCACAAAGCTAAGCAATTCCTAGTTCTTCTGGCCAAACTTTTAATTGTTGGCGGTGCATTTTATTTTATTTATAATCAGCTCGCAAACAACGACAAATTAGATTGGCAGAAGTTTATTGTTCTGTTCAAGAAAAACCAATCAGTTTTGGGAATTTCGTTTATCTTGCTTTTGAGTATTTTGAATCGTTATTTCGAGATTTTGAAATGGCAAAATTTAGCACAGGTTATTCATAAAATCTCGGTTTATGAAGCTACAAAACAGGTTTTAGCGGCTTTGACAGCTGGAATTTTTACGCCAAATGGAGTGGGAGAGTATGCGGGGAAAGCTTTGTATTACCCAAAATCTGAAGCTAAAAGAGTTGTTTTCTTAAACTTAATCTGCAACGGAATCCAGATGATTTTGACTATCATTTTTGGGATTTTCGGACTACTGTATTTTAATGCTGAATTCAATGTAATTACAACCAAAACGGTTCTGATTCTTTTTGGTGGATTTGCACTGATTTTAATTCTATTATTCTCCATTAAAAAGATAAAAGTAAAAGGATATTCAATCGAAAAACTGATTCATAAAATCAATGAAATTCCGAAATCGATTCATCAGAAAAATATCTTTTTAGGAATTTGCCGTTATTTGGTTTTCTCGCATCAATATTACTTTTTGTTTTTAGGTTTTGATGTCGACTTGCCTTATTTGACTTTAATGGCGGCGATAACATCGGTTTACTTTTTGGCTTCGTCTTTACCGACATTTCAGTTTTTAGACTTTGCTGTAAAAGGAAGTGTAGCAATATATTTCTTGGGGATTTTGGGTGTCAACGAATGGATTGTAATTTTCATCAGCACTTTAATGTGGTTTTTGAATGTTGTTTTACCAGTTGTTTTAGGAAGTTATTTTGTACTGAATTTTAAAACCAAAACAGCAGAATGATTTTCGGATTGTTCGCAATATTAGCCATTTATATTGTTAGCATTTCTCTGCTGATTTATGGCTTTTTCAAAGTGAAAAAACATCAGAAAACAGATTTAGAACCGAAGACCAGTTTTACCATTATAGTTCCGTTTCGGAATGAAGAAGAAAATCTGCCTATACTTTTAGAGAGTTTTTCAAACTCAAATTACCCAGCAGATTTATTTAAAGTGATTTTGGTTGATGATGCTTCAATTGAAAAGTTTCAGGTTTCAAGTTTCAGGTTTCAAGTTTCAATAATTGATAATATTAGAACTTCCAGTTCTCCCAAAAAGGACGCCATTACAACGGCAATGCAGCATGTAAAAACCGATTGGGTTATTACAACCGATGCTGATTGTATTGTTCCTGAAAACTGGCTTTTGACTTTTGACAATTACATTCAACAGAATAAAGTTTCTATGCTAGCGGGTGCTGTAACGTATCAATGTGAAAACTCATTTTTAGATCATTTTCAGCAATTGGATTTAACGAGTTTGCAAGGTGCAACCATTGGAAGTTTTGGTTTGAATAAAGGATTTATGTGCAACGGAGCCAATTTTGCATACACGAAATCATTGTTTGAAAGCTTAAACGGCTTTGAAGGAAACGACAAAATTGCCAGCGGAGACGATGTGTTTTTACTTCAGAAAGCAACTGAAAAATTCCCTGACGAAGTTCATTATTTAAAAGCTCAAGAAGCAATTGTAGTTACAAAACCAGCTGAAAATTGGAAAGCATTATTTCATCAAAGAGTGCGCTGGGCTGCAAAAACAAGTTCGTACAAAAGCGCTTTTGGAAAGTTTTTAGGACTTATTGTTTTCTTCGGGAATCTAACTTTGGTTATTTGCTTTTTCTTATTTCTTTTTGGAGTTCTAAGTTATCCGATTCTAGTTTTATTTGCCTTTTTAAAATTTATAATCGATTTTGGTTTGCTTTCTGTAACCAATCAATTTTTGACAGAAACACGAGTTAAAAGTCTTTTATTGAGCAGTTTGTTTTATCCATTTTTTAGTTCTGCAGTAGCATTCTACAGTTTGTTTGGTTCCTATGAATGGAAAGACCGACACTTTGTAAAATAAATTAACCATTTAAGTTATATAAGAAATTTAAGTTAAGCGAAGCGGTAAACACATCCCAATTTTAAATGAACTTACATTACTTATATGGTGTAAATTATTTATCGTCTTTTGCTTTTAGAATAACAGGCAGGATAAATTGTGTTTTTACTGGAATTCCACGTTTTATTGCGGGATTTACTTTCGGGAAATCAACTAGACGGGCATGTAGGATACTGTCAATCTTTATGGTGTCGTAAGCCACAGAGTCTTTTGGAAACTGAGGTTCAAACTTCATGGTTGAATTTGGGAAAACAGTTACTTTCACCTCAATAGTATCCAATTCTGGATATAATATAGACAGAGTATCAACGTTTAGTTTTTCTTGTATAAGACTTGACATGACCTCAAAAAAGCATTGCTGGCGCAGTTTTTTATCGGCAATTTTATCGCAATTAGGAACAGAAGGATATTCGTCAACTTCTTTCCAATTAATTGATTTTAGCTCTTTTTGAAGTAACTCTTTTTCAGACGGAACCTGCTTCTCAAAATATTGACAAGAATTAAAAAGAATACATATAAAAAAAGGGAAAAACTGCCTCAAAGTTTTAAAATTGAATGAATGAACAAAAATACGATTTTTTTTGCGAAGCTTGCCGATGTTTGTGAATCTTCAATACTTTAAAGATACATATTTTAAGGTTTGTGAAGAAAAAAATAAAGTAGTAATTTGTAAAAATAAATTGATAAAAATGAATTTGGATTTACTTTTAGTTTTGTTGGGTTTTATATGTGTAATTGTTGGTGTTTTTGGGAGTTTTCTTCCTGTTTTGCCTGGATTATCAAGCTGCTGGGTAGGGCTTTTATTGCTGTACCTTACCAAGGCAGTAGAGAACAACTATTGGATTTTAGGAATCACTTTTGTTTTGATGGTCACGATTACAATTTTGGATTATGTGATTCCATCTAAGGGAACCAAAAAGTTTGGAGGAAGTTCATATGGAGTCTGGGGAACCAATATTGGTTTGATTGTTGGGATTCTGGTGCCTATTCCGTTTGGAATTATCATTGGACCGTTTGTCGGAGCGCTCGTAGGCGAGTTATTATACGATTCTCAAAATCATAAACGTGCATTAAAAGCAGCCACGGGTTCTGTTCTCGGATTCTTGGCTTCGAGTTTTGTGAACTTCTTTTTCTCAGTAATTTATCTCGGGATTTTTCTGACTATCCTCTGGCAAAATAGACAGCTTATTTTCTAAATGGTAATTTTGACCTTAAGCTTTTTCTTATATTTTTGATTTTTTTAGAGAAACTCTTAAAATTTTAAAAATAAGTTTTGTATCTTATAAGTTACGCTAAGCTTTATATTTCCTCATTTTCCTATTTTTTAAGGCTAAATGCTTGAAAATCGACCACCTAAATTTTTAACTTAATTTTTGGAAATGTTAAAATATTTTATATTTTTATCACGATAATCGATAAAAAGCCTCACTTTATCGGTTATTTTAAACAAGTATAAATAATCATTTTTTAAGTTATGAGTATGACCCCAAACCTACAAATTGAACTTAGACGCTTTATTTCTTCTAATGTTGTCTCCAAGTTAAACAAGTTTTATTTTGAAAATGATGCACTTTTAATCAAGGGAATAGACGTCTCGATCGGCACAATTTTGATGGGACTCTACAACAAAGCCGAA
The DNA here is from genome assembly GCF_003254565.1 of Flavobacterium nitrogenifigens. Classification (GTDB taxonomy): domain Bacteria; phylum Bacteroidota; class Bacteroidia; order Flavobacteriales; family Flavobacteriaceae; genus Flavobacterium; species Flavobacterium nitrogenifigens. The sequence goes on along the minus strand of NZ_QJRI01000181.1, from coordinate 337,060 downwards.
GAATCTGATTTTTACTCCGAAATTGTTTCACTAATCCAAGAAGATTCCACTTTTTACCAAGAAGTAGATTTTAATGCAGGCAGAATTTTATCAGTCGATGACTGTTACCGTTTAGAAGGCAATGTTTTGCTAAAAGAATTGTTCTCTAACAAAAAAGGCAGAATTTCAGAAATGGTTTCTAACGAAGTTGGCATTAAAAGCGAAACAGCCAGAGAAATACTTAACTTTTCAGCATTACTTGTAATGTCTTATTTAAGATATAATCTTCAATTAATAGAAAGTTTAAAACTCCTTTTAGAAGATCAAAAAAGAGATATTTTAAACAGCATTCCGCCCGGAATCAAAATCATCCTAGGTTTTTCAAATTACGAAACAGTAGAAGATAAAAACCAATCTATCGGAAGATCTATTTTTACCCTTTTCGGACATAATTTCTTTAGTTTTTAAAAATAAAAAATCCCATTTTCAAAAGAAAACAGGATTTAGTTATGACTTAAATTTGAAAAATGCTTATGTGTTTTTCAAATTGATAATTTCTTGATCGGTCAAAAAGCGCCAGTTTCCGCGAGGAAGATTCTTTTTGGTCAATCCAGCAAACGAAACACGGTCAATTCTTAAAACATTATATTCGAAAGATTCAAAAATAGAACGCACCACTTTTACGTTAGCAGTACGCAATTTAAGACCAACTTCGCTTTTTGGTTCGTTATCAATATAGCTTACTTCTTCAACAAAAACGCGGTGTCCGTCAAGAACAAGACCTTTGCTGATTTTTTCTAAATCTTCAAACTTCAAGTTTTTATCTAAAGATACCTGATAAATCTTAGACGATTTCTGATTCGGCAATGTAAATTTACGAATCATATCAGTGTCATTTGTAAACAATAGCAAACCGGTTGTATTCTTGTCCATTCTTCCTACAGCAGCAATTTTTGCATTTGTAGCACCACGAACAAGTTCTAGAACGTTACGATATTCCTGACCTTCATCAAAGGCAGTTGTAAAGTTTTTAGGTTTGTTCAATAAAATATATTCTTTCTTTTCGGGAGTTAATGTAACACCGTCAAAGTTTACAACATCATTTAGTTTTACCAAATAACCCATTTCTGTCACTACAGTACCGTTAACTTTTACGTTTCCAGACTGAATGTAAATGTCGGCGTCACGACGAGAACAAACGCCAGAATTAGAGATGTATTTGTTAAGACGAATTTCATCTGAAGCCTTTTGTCTCTTAGCCGGCTGATTTTGTTTTCTAAATTTTTCAGCAGCAGCTTCCTGAGCAGCTTTAACTTCAGGTTTTACTTTTTTAGGCCCTTGCGCGCGCTTAGCCATAGGAGGTTTTGGCTTGTTAGAGTTTGGTCGTGAGCTGTTTGGTCTCGATCCGCCTCTTTTATTGTTGCCTTCCTTGTTGTTCATAGAATCATTAATTTGTGCAAAGATAGTTTTTTCCTGCTAATAAATCTTAAGTTCAATGTTCTTAGATTAATAGCGTTTTATTTTAAGATGTTCAGGAGCAATACAATTGGCTTTTTTTTAAATGGATTATTTCACGAGTTACACAAAAAGACTTTGCGAATCTTCGTGAAATTCTTTGTGAATCTCTGTGGAATAAAAACTTAATAATTAGAAATCAATTCGCGACCATGCCATAAGACGCTCGGATTAATAAGAACAATACAGCAAACGCCTGATACAATCAAGAATTTAAGAACATTATGAAGTCTTAAGTACTGCTCTTTAGAGTCAGATTTCCATAAATAGATCAAGAAAAAAAGTAGGATTCCAAAACAGACATAAAAATAAATGTCCATATAACCCACATCATAAATGTTAACCAAAACATATACAGGTAAAATGGTTAACAAAGTCAAAAGCGTTATAATTTGCTTAGAAATTTTTTCTCCGTATAAGACGGGAATCGTTCTATAATCACTTACCAAATCGCCTTTGAGGTTTTCTAAATCTTTTATCATTTCGCGAATCAATAAAAGAAGAAACAAAAAAACCGCATGTGCCGAAATTACCACAAAATGGCTCATGTGATTCTCAATTTCTTCAAACGAAATCTTATTATAGAAATAAAGTAAAATGGCAAAAAACGGCGTCACAGCAAGCAATGCAGACATTAAATTCCCAACAATCGGATACTTTTTAATTTTATGAGAATAAAACCAAATCATGAAAATGTAAGCAGAAAAGAACAAAAAAGCTCTCCATGAAACTATAAAAGCCATTAGAACAGCAAGAAAATTCAAACTGAAATAAACGTTCAATTTGGTCTTCTGACTTACCAAACGATCCAGCATCGATTTATTTGGACGATTAATCAAATCCTTCTGACTGTCGTAAAAATTATTGATGATATATCCTGACGCGATCGTAATAGCCGATGCGAATACAATTAAAAATAAATGAAAATCAAGTAAGATATCTAGCGCTCTAATTTCTGGAGCCAAAATAAAAATAGCCGACAAGTATTGGGCTAAAACAATGATCGGAATATTGTAACCTCGAACTACAGAGAACAGACTAACAATTTTCATTACTAAAAGTTTTTGCTGTCTGCTTAACATAGATGATAGGGTGGTATTGATTTGATTTAGGGAAGTTAAAGTATATTTTTTGATTTTAAAAACTAGAGTTTGTTTTTTAACAATTCTTGAGACCCGTAACCTAATTTTCGAATACAGGCCAAAGCTTGCTTTTGTGTAATATCGATTTCTGTAATATCTTTTTTGTCCACAAAAACCACCGATCCACTCCACGGATTTGGAGCATCGGGTATAAAAACTGTAAATTTTTCATCACTGACTTGCTCTATTAAAAAAGCAAATTGCAAACCAGCATCAGTAGGAACTAAAATTACTTTTAAATCGTCTTTAGATTCTAAACCTAATATATTTTCATTCATGCTTTTCATAAATGAATAGCCAGGAACAAAACTTAAAATTCCATCTTCTAATTTCTGAACTAACTTTTCAGCGGCTGTAGTTTTTGCCAATAATCCAGCAATAAAACAAATTAGGATTATAATAAATATTCCAACAAGCTCCTGAATTGCAAGTCCTAAAACGCTTACTTTTGGCAAAGTGCTTACAAGTGGCAGTGTGGTTTTTTGCACAAGTCCATATCCTTTTTCCAAAACAATTAATAGTACAACTAACGGTACTAAAAATAGAATTCCTCCTAAAAAAGTTGCTTTGAGAATCTTTAAAATACTTTTCATAGGCAATAATTTTTTAGGATTAGATGTTTAGGAAATGGTATTCAATAAATAGCAGTATTTTAAGAGGTTTAACTTTAGAACTGGTAAACTACTTCTAATTTATAGTCTTTCAAGGATGCTTTAGCTCTTTCTAAATCTTCGGTAAAACCTAGAATGTAACCGCCACCGCCAGAACCACAAAGTTTTAAGTAATAATCGTTTGTGTCAATTCCGTGTTGCCAAATTCCGTGAAACTGTTCTGGAATCATTGGCTTAAAATGGTTTAAGACAACTTTAGAAAGCTTTTTAGTATTGGTAAACAAAGACTTCATGTCTCCATGTAAAAAGTTCTCTACGCAAGCATCTGTATATTTCACAAACTGATTTTTAAGCATTGCACGGAAACCTTTATCTTTTAAGTTTTCCATAAAAATGCTAACCATTGGAGCTGTTTCTCCAACAATTCCTGAGTCTAACAAAAACACAGCACCTTTTCCGTCAAAACTTTGAGTCGGAATTCCAGTTGCTTCAATGTTATCTTTTGAATTAATCAGGATTGGAATACTCAAATAGCTGTTTAAAGGGTCTAAACCAGAACTTTTTCCGTGGAAAAAGCTTTCCATTTGAGAAAATATATTTTTTAAGTGTAATAATTTTTCACGAGTCAGATTCTCCAGAACAGTGATTTTGTTGGTCGCATATTTATCGTAAATAGCAGCAACAAGTGCACCGCTGCTTCCAACACCATACCCTTGCGGAATACTAGAATCGAAATACATTCCAGTTTCAACATCGTTCTGAAGTGTTTCTAAATCGAAAGTAACCAATTCTGGCTGCTGTGTATGCAATACTTCAAGGTAAGAAGCAAAACTTCTTAAACTTCTGTTTGATGAAATCGCTTCTTCTGTAGGCTCTTCAGATTTTTTTAAAGCGCCATTGTAAAAGTTATAAGGGATAGAAAGTCCTTTAGAGTCACGGATAATTCCGTATTCTCCAAAGAGTAATATTTTTGAGTAAAATAGTGGTCCTTTCATGATTTATTTAATGTCTTTCTTTATTTTATTTGGGTTTTGTCTGGTGTCGAAAAATGCAATTATTTCAATTCTTTTTGTGTTGAATTTATAATAAATTGTTGTTTGTTTTGACAAGACACATTTTCTATAATTTTTATTTAATTCCGATTTAGGGAAAATTTCAGGATCAATTTGTATTAGATAAATTACTTTGTCGAGATTTGATATAAATTTATTTTTTATTCTTTCAGACCATCGGTTTTCTAAATATTCAAATAATTCAGATAATTTTTTTTCGGCATTTTGTGAAAAAACTATTGTTCTTTTCATTAACGAAATTTTTTCATCATTTCTTCATACTCAACAAATTCACCACGTTCAATTTGTCTTTCTCCTTCTTCAATTTCCGCCTTTTGCTCGTCGGTCAAATCATCCCACCAATCTTTCTGTTCTTTTTTGAAAATTTTTCGAATAGATTTTATGATGTTAGGATTTTCTGTTTCAGCTAAAAGCTTTATCAGTTCTAATTTTTCTAATTGCATGTCCATAACCAAAAATTTAACTAAAGATACGCAAAATTATAATGCAATCGCACCGTGTCCAATTTTGTCGCAAATGTATTGACTATTCTGACAAAATACAACTAATTCGTCTTGAATAAATTGAAGTACTTTTTCTGTAACGTTTTCGGGATAAAGTGCATGCACATTTGCTCCAGCATCAAGCGTAAAACACACAGGAATCTGAGTTTCATTTCTAAATTTCCAGATTGCATTTATGATTTGCAGCGTATTTGGCTTCATTAAAATGAAATATGGCAACGATGTCATCATCATGGCGTGTAGCGTTAATGCTTCACTTTCTACAACTTTGATGAATTCGTCTAAGTTTCCACTTTCAAAAATGGCAATTAATTTATCTAGATTTTCGTGTGCTTGTGTAAAACGTCTTTCAGCATAAGGATGATTGTGCATTAAATCGTGTCCAACGGTGCTAGAAACTTGTTTTTCGCCTTTATCAACCAATAAAATAGTGTCTTGATAATTCTTGAAATTTTCATGAATCGTATACGGAAATTCTACTCCAAATAAATCCGTACTTCCCTCAATATTTTCCTGATTTCCCCAAACGACAACATTTCCTTTTACGCTTCGGCAAGCACTTCCAGAACCTAAACGAGCCAAAAATGAAGCTTTCTGATAAAAATATTCGTCAGTCATTTCAGGATTCAGTTGTTTTTCTAAACTCATAAAATTCATTGCCAAAGCTGCCATTCCAGAAGCTGAAGAAGCAATTCCCGAACTGTGCGGAAATGTATTCTGAGTATCAATTGTAAAATGATAGTCTTTCAAAAACGGCAAATAAACCTCAACTCTTTCTAAAAACTTCTGAATCTTTGGTTTGAAATCTTCTTTTGGCTTTCCTTCAAAAAGTAAATCAAAAGAAAAAGCATTTTGGTTTGCTCTTCTTTCAAAAGCCAATTTCGTAATCGTTTTACAATTATTCAAAGTAAAACTTACAGAAGGATTTGCTGGAATCTGGTTGTCTTTTTTTCCCCAGTATTTCACTAACGCAATGTTGCTTGGAGCGCTCCATTCAAAGTTTCCGTTTTCGATTGTTGAAGTATATGGATTTGGTATAAAATCAGCTGCTGTTAACATGAATTATAAAATTTTGGCAAAGATAACTTTTTCATTTTTTCACCATGTAAGTTATATAAGAAATTATAAGCACGGTTTACTAAAAATGAACTTTGACATGATTATCATCCTGAGCGGAGTCGAAGGCTTATGAATTGGAAAGGGCTTCGACTCCGCTCAGCCTGACACAGAATTAAATCCTTCAAATGAACTTATATAACTTATATGGTTTAAACTTTTCTTTTGACTATTTTTGAATCCAAAATTAGAATTCATGAATAAGTTCGTAAAAATCGCTATAGCTTTAGTAATTTGTTTAACAGTAGGATATTCTGCCGGAGTAGTTACAAAACCTAGTATTGAAACTTGGTATATAATGCTAGAGAAGCCAGTTTTTAATCCGCCGAATTGGGTTTTTATGCCAGTTTGGACAGTGATTTATATTCTAATGGCAATTGCAGTTGCGTTGGTTTGGGACAGAATAAAAGAAAATACAGAAGAAGTTAAAAAAGCATTGCTGTTTTTTATTATTCAATTAATTTTAAATTCAATTTGGTCGTATTTATTCTTCGGATTAAAAAATCCGATGTTAGCTTTAATCGAAATTGTGCTTTTATGGCTGATGATTTATGAAACGTATTTGAAATTCGTCAAAATCAATAAAACTGCAGGTTATTTATTGATTCCATATTTAGCTTGGGTTGGATTTGCGACTGTTTTGAATGCTAGTATTTGGTGGTTAAATAAGTAGTTTTTTAATTTTTAATCTCCGTTTTCAGTTTCTTAAATTCTTCATTTTTAGCATATAAAAAATCCATTGTATAAAGTAGATTTTTTTGTTTTAGAATAATTTCAGATTGCGGATCGGCGGAACAAAATTCTAGAAAAAGAGCCTTTTCATTTGGATTTAATTTTAAGTCTTTTGTAAAGAAATCCAGAGGACAGGTTGCTTCCGCAAATGTTTTGAAATCTAATTCGGGAGTTTTCTTTTTAGGCTTTTTATTGCTGTTTTCTTCCTTTTTAAACAAACCTAAAAGACCTGCTCCCATAGTACCAAAATTCATTCCATTTGAAATGGTGCCATCATAAACGCCAGTATATTTCTGTAAATTACGGGAAGCTTTTATTAATGCAATCGAATCTGAAACTTCTTGTGTCATACTTACATGGGGAAATTTTATAGTTGTAATTAAAACTTCATCCAATTCTTCAGGTTTTAGAATCATATTTACAATAATATTGTTCTGATCTATATTTTCCTGAGAAATTTTTAGTCTTTTAAAAAAGTAATCTTTAGAGAAAAACAACACACTATCTTGTGGTCGTACCAGAATCGAAAATTCGCCAAGTTCGTTTGTTCTCGTGCTGGTCTTGGCAGTTTTATTAATTACTTCTACTTTATTGAGCGGAATATTCTGTGAAAGAACTTTTCCGTTTAATAATTTTTCATTTTGAGAAATACTAAGCTGATAGGTGAAAATAGAAATTGTGGTAAGTAATTTTACTCTCATATAGGATTAATTAGTTGAGAGTAAAATTATTAGAATAGTCTTAACGAAAACTTACAGAACATGTAAATTCTTGTTAATAAAATTACCTGATGTTTTGGGTAAATTTTTCGAATTCGCCATTACGAAACAAAACAGGTCCGTGACCAAAACACAGTATTTTTGGTTTTAGAAAAGCTAGTTTTTGAATGGATTTTCTATTGGTTTCTTTATCAGCGGTAAACAAATTCGGAGGTTCATGCAAACCGACTTTTGTTGTTAGAAGATTCATATTGGTCATAACATCTCCAACAATTAAAACGCCATCTTTTTCTCTAAAAAATGAGATGTGACCCCGTGAATGTCCTGGAGTTTCAATAACCGTGAATCCGCCAATTTGATCGCCTTCTTTTAAAGTATGAGAAACAAAATGTCCTTTTCCTGCCCAGAAGTTTTTCTGAAATTTTGAAATTAAATGATTCGGGTTTGGGTATTCTGTGACTACATTTCCGTTTTCGGCAAACTCTTTTTCGGGTTCACTGCATAAAAGCGGAATGTTTAAAGTTTCGCAGATTGTTTTGCTGCTTCCCTGATGATCGGCATGTGCATGGGTTAAGACATGTTTACTAATTGGTTTCTCGTTTAATGCTTTAAAAATTGTATTTGCAGAACTACGAATTCCAGCATCAATCAAAACATCTTCAATTAGATAACAATTAATGGCATTTCTTGGAAACAAAGGAATCTGGTAAACGTCTTTGGCAATATTCTTCATCTTTTTCAAATTTTATTTTGACAAAGATTCGAATTCCGTTTTTCAACTCACTTGATAAATGTTAAGAAATGTCCTGACGGATTCTGCTCAATGATTCGGGCGTAATGCCGAGAAAGGAAGCGATGTAAATTAAAGGTGTTCGCTGCATTATTTTGGCTGGAGCCGATGATAAAAAAGTCTGGTATTTTTCTTTGGCTGGAATCATTTGTAATTTTAAAACTCTGTCTGCCATGCAGAGGTAATTCTGTTCGGCGAGAATTCTTCCAACACGTTCCCAATTTGGAATTTCGTTATACAAAAACTGCATTTTCTCGAAAGTGATAGAAAGGACTTCGCAATCTTCAATACATTGAATATTTTCAAAAGAAACCGATTGATTTATAAAACTGGAATACGAGGCAATAAAACCTTCATCACAGCTTAAATAAGTGGTAATTTCTTTTCCGTCTTTGAGATAATAAACACGAGCAAGACCTTCGACAATAAAGAAAATCTTGTTGCTAGTTTTTCCCATCGACGAAAGGTATTCTTTGGCATTGAACTTTTCATATTTAAAACAAGAAGTAATTGCCTCCATTTCATTTTCAGAAAAAGAGGCAATTGCTAAGATTTGTTTTTGTAATAAAGAATATGTTGATTTCATTTACGCTTAAACGTAATTGATTATTATTCTATATTTATTTTTTCAATTGCCCATTCTTTGGCTAAACCTGCTCCGGTTGCTTTTACAATTACAAATAAATTATTTCCAGCAGAATTACTAAATACAAAATAGGGTTCTGCATCGTAAAATACTTTATTCGATTCACTTTTTGATACAAGAAACTGCTCTAGCGGAATCTTGCTTTTAAAGCTAAGATTGGAGTCATTATAAACATAAATATTAGGAAGTTTCTTTTGATTCCAATTATCATCAGCTACAAGTAATAGATAGAGATTGTTTTTTACTGATGAATGATCTAACCATTGAATAGGTGTGTATGGGTTCGTTTCAGTAGTGATTGTGCCATTATATAACATATCCTGACTTCTAAGTTCAGAAGTTTTAAAAACGGTTTTTCCTCTCGTAAATATTCTATTTCCATCTTCAGAAAACCATAGGTTTCCGTTCATAATATAATCTCCATGATAGGGAGAATCGTAGCTGTATTCTGCATTTCCATTTTGAATGTCATATTTCTCTATATCCATTGGTGATAAGTTATTTTCTGCTCCATAAATATATTTACCTGAAGGGTGTAATCGCGCTTTATTTCCTTCGTAAATTCTTTCACCAATGTGTTCGTATTCATTATCGGTTGTCAAGCTTAAATTTATGGATCTTATAAAAGTCGATTGACCTTTGGCAGGGAAAACATATGCCCATTTATTGTTTCCAAGTACAATATCATTTGCGTAACAAGATACTGGATATGTTTTTATAATAGTTTTGTTGATTAGATTGATATAAGAAATATATCGATCATGTCCGGTTACTGCGGTTTTTCCATCAGGAGATATTGAGACACATGTTGGGGCATATGGTAAAGTTATACTTTCAATTGAACCTGTATTTGCTGATAAAATATTTACAGCAGAAGGACTTGCGGAGACATATACAAGCTGATTGGTAACTTTAGAAAATTCTGCATCAACAACATCAGAATTTAAAGTTACTTTCTGCTCTACAAAATTGGTTACACTTACAACTATAGAATCTTTTTTATTATTGATATTTAGATATAATTTTGAATATGATTTGCCATTTGGTAAGTTTTGTTTATCAACAGTAACCGTAATTTCATCATGATTTAGTGAAGTTACAGCTCCTTCTTTTTTAGAAAGCGCAACATAGTTTTTTGAACTTGTTATGGTATAATTTAAAGCTGTTTCTCCTTGATTTTCAATATTAAGGACAAGTTTGTTATTGAAAATAGTAAAATTTAATGTGTCTGGTACTGAATAATTTGCTTCTTTGTTTTTTTCGTTTGAATCATTATTAGAACATCCAACAATGGTTGACAATATTATTAATGATAAAATAATTTTTTTCATAATTTTTAATAGTGTTTTAGAACTATAGTATAATGGAAATAATTAAGAGGTTTTAATTAAAAGAAATAGTGATTAGTTAATATTGATTTTTTGAATTGCCCATTCATTAACCAAATCAGAATCAAGTGCCTTTGTTATTACAAATAGATTTTTTCCAGTTGAGTTGCTAAAAGCAAAATAAGGCATAGCATCAAAAGTTTCTACATTGTTTCTTCCCGTTTGATTGAAATATTTTTCCAATTCAAGTTTATTTACATAACTAAGATCTGCATCGTTAAAAACATAAATGCTATTCGATTTAATTAAATCCCATTGATCGCCACTTGAAAAGATTACATATAATTTTCCTTTTAAAGAAGAATGATCAAGCCAATCAATCTTGTAATTATTTTCTGAAGGAATTCTGCCATTATATACCCCATCTAAACTATTAAGTTCAGAGGTTTTTAAAACACTTCTTTCTCTAGTAAAAAGTCTATCGCCGTTTTCTGAAAACCATATGCTTGGAATAGTGTAGTTTTCTTCTTCAAAGTTAGATTCGTATCTATCATCGATATCTCCATTTTTAATTGTTAGACGTTGAACTTGCCCTCTTGATAGTGGACTTTGCATGTAAATATAATTACCTGAAGGATCTAACCGTCCTTTAGCTCCAGCGTGTAATTGATTGTATATACTTATGGGCATTTCATAATTATATTCCAAATTCATGTTAACACTTTTTATGTATGTCCATTGATCTTTTTCAGGAAAAACATACGCCCATCTATTTTTTCCAAGAACAATATCAAGTGCAGAGCAAGAAATGTTGTAGGTTTGGATTATGGATGGATTTTTTAAATTAACATGTGTGATGTGGCCATCATGACCTACAACAGCTGTATTGCCATCTTGCGAAATAGAAATACATGTTGGGGCATAAGCCAATGAAATTTTTTGAAATGTTTCGGTGTTGGAGTTAAAAATGTTTACTTGAGAAGGATTTGATGAGATAAAGACTAATTGATCTGTCTTTTTGGAATATTCAGCATCTATAACATTCGTTTTTAATATTATTTTTTCTTCTTTATTTTTTGGAGAATCGTTGTCGTTTTCACAACTATAAATTGTAAACAAAAGTATAGCTGCTAATAATATTTTCTGCATTTTTTTTGTAAGTTTTGCCCTGTTTTTGGAGGCAAATATATACAAGTCTTTTGTAAATAACTATAGAATTGCAATTAATTCAGAGGCATTATTAATAACCGCTTTTGCGCCACTGTTTTTCAATTCATCTTCGGTTCTATAACCCCAAGTTACGCCAACAGGAAACATATTAGCATTTACAGCTGTTTTCATATCAATATCAGAATCGCCGACAAAAAGGATTTCTTCGGGTTTTAAATTCCATTTTTTACTGATTTCAATTGCTTCAAACGGATTCGGTTTTTTCAGTTCTTCTGTGCTCAGACCAACTGCTGCGTCAAATTGTTTTGGAAATAATTCATAAGCTATTTTCTTCGTCAATTCATCAGCTTTGTTTGAGAAAACAGCCATTTTGATGTTTTGTGAAGTCAGATTTTCAAGCAATTCAACAATTCCGTCATAAGGTTTTGTTTTCAGCGTACAGATTTTAGTGTATTCATCGACCATACATTCAAAACAACTTTCGATTTCATCGTCAGAATTGTTTGTGGCTGGCAATGCTTTACTAACCAAATTTCGTAAACCACTTCCGATAAAATATTGGTAAGTATCGTAATCATGTGTTGGGTAACTTAGAGCGGTAAGTACTTTATTCATTGCATCTGAAATGTCATGTAATGAATCTACTAGCGTTCCGTCTAAATCAAAAATAATTCCTTTAAATTTCATTTTGTGTTAAATATTTTGAGCCAGAATAAACCCGCTCGTCCAGGCATTCTGAAAATTAAATCCGCCGGTAATAGCGTCGATGTTTACAATTTCACCAGCAAAATAAAGCTTTTCGTGAATTTTACTTTCCATGGTTTTAAAGTTGATCTCTTTTAAATCGATTCCACCAGCAGTTACAAATTCTTCCTTGAAAGTACTTTTTCCGTTGACTTTAAATTCGGCTTTTGTGAGTTGTGAAGTCAAGTTCTGTAATTGGTTTTTAGATAAATCTGCCCATTTGGTTTCTGAATCAATTCCTGAAGCGAGAACCAGACTTTCCCATAAACGGTTAGGGAAGTCAAAAGGCGATTTTTTAGAAACTGCTTTTTTAGCGTGTTCCTGTTTTAAGTCTTTTAGGATTTTTTCGGCATCTTCAAAATCAACATCATTTAGCCAATTAACGAAAATGGTAAACTGATAGTTTTTGTCATGCAAAATACGAGCGCCCCAAGCCGAAAGTTTTAAAATTGCTGGTCCGCTCATTCCCCAGTGCGTAATCAACAAAGGACCTGTCGATTCTAGTTTAGTATCTTTTACATTTACGGTAACTTGTGCAGCAACGCCTGGTAATTCTTTAATTCGAGAATCTTTGATATTAAAAGTAAATAGGGAAGGGACAGGGCTCACAATTGCATGTCCGTGTTCCTGAAGCATTTCCCAGATTTTGGGATTGCTTCCTGTTGCCATAACTAATTTTTCGGCAGCATAATTGTCACTTTGTGTATCAATTTTCCAATGGTTTTCTTTTTTGAAAATAGATTGTACACTTTGTCCTGTCAAGACTTTTATACCTAATTTTTCAGTTGCTTTTAAGAAGCAATCGATAATAGTTTGTGAAGAATTGGAAACAGGAAATAGTCGCCCGTCTTCTTCAATTTTTAATTCTACGCCATGTTTCTCGAACCATTCAATTGTATCGCCAGAGCAAAATTGATGGAAAGGCCCTCGAAGTTCTTTTTCTCCGCGAGGATAAAATTTAACCAATTCATTGGGTTCAAAACAAGCGTGCGTAACGTTGCATCGTCCGCCTCCAGAAACGCGAACTTTAGAAAGCACTTCTTTGCCTCTTTCTAAAATGGCGATTTTAAGTTTCGGATTTTTCTCTGCAATATTAATTGCGGTAAAAAAACCTGCAGCGCCTCCGCCAACGATGATTATATCGAAATTTTTGATCATATTTTTTTTGGTTGCCACTAATTACACGAATTGGCACTAATTTTTTTATTTAACCACAAATTCCACAAATTTTCACAAATTGATTTTCGCATTTAATTTGTGAAAATTTGTGGAATTTGTGGCAAAAAAAACTTTTAATCTGTTGCTATTTTAAACTTTATATTTTGTCTGGATTATCAGAGATAATTCCGTCTACTTTATAGCTTTTTACTTTTTGAATGTCTTCTTTTGAATTAACTGTCCACGGCAAAACCTGAAATCCTTTTTCCTGAATTTGTTGAACATTTTCTTCATTCAATAAATTAAAATCAGGATGAATTGCTTTTGCTTTTATTTTTTCGGCGAAAGCCAAAGCTGTATCAATATTTTCTTCTGTTAAAACGCCAATTGAGATATTTGAGTTTAGATTTGATGTTTCTTCTAACATATCCCAATCAAAACTTGAAATGATGAAATGATCGTAATTCCAGTTTTTTTCTGAAATATATTCCTCAATAAGCTGGACAACTTTGCTAGGAGTTCCTAAACCTTTTAATTCGATATTGATTAAACATCTTTTGTCAACTAAATCAAAAACCTCGTTTAAAGTTGGAATTTGATATTTTCCATCAATTAAAAATGATTTTAATTCTGCTAGAATAAAATCATTTACTAAACCTTTTCCGTTTGTTGTTCTATCGATGGTTTCGTCGTGAATTACGATGATATGCCCGTCAGAGCTTAAATGAACATCAAGTTCAATTCCGTCTGAATTTAAGTCTAACGCTTTTTGAAAAGCTTGTAAAGTATTTTCAGGTTCGTAGGCTTTGGCGCCTCGATGTGCAATTTTTAGCATTTTGCAGTTTTTTTTCTAACCGCAAAGGTCGCAAAGTTTTACGCAAAGCACACAATGATTTGTGAAAATTAAATAGCCACGAATTCACGAATTATTTTTTTACAATCTTTAAGAATAAAAAATTCGTGAATTCGTGGCTAACAAAACTTAGTGCACTTAGCGTAAATTTTAGCGTGCTTTGCGGTTAAATTATCTCCAGTAAAACAATATCAAAATCATTGTCGATAATCACTTTTCCATCAATAACTTCAACTTCTTGATTCGAGTAAGCATCTTTTAATTTTGTTCCGTTTGGGAAGAGATCGCCAACTGGAAGTTCTTTTCTCCCTTTTGGTAAATCTACTCCCATAACAACTTTATCTGTAAAAGAGCCTTTTGTAAAAGTTCTGGAAAAAGTATAAGGATAAGGATTAATCAGTTTGTGAACGCCAGCACCAACTGCAGGATGATTTCGTCTAAATTGACCTAATTTCTGCCAGTGCAAAAGCGTTTTTTGCGTTTCGGGATTGTTCTGAATATCATCCCAATTCATGTTAGAACGCAAAGTAGCATCACCTTGAGTGCCTTCAACAACTAAAGATCTTGCCGATTCGTCGCCGTAATAAACCTGAGACATTCCTGGGGAAAGTAAGAGTTTGTTTGCTGTTTCAATGCTTTTGATTCTATTGGCATCAAAAGGCTGGCCGTCATCGTGAGAAGACATATAATTAAGGACAGAATAGCCTTTTAAATCATTGTTTAACGCATTCGAATATTTAGAAAATAAACCTTCATAATCGTTTTGGGCAGCATTCCATTTAAATTCAAAATTGATCATGCTGTTAAAACCATTTTGGAAATAATTGACTTTTCGATCGCCAAAATCATAATCCTGTCCACCGCTGATTCCGTAACCGTAAACTTCGGCAATGGTGTAAAACGGATTCTGATCTAAAACCTGTAAAGGATGATGTTTTTTCCAAGTTTCAAAAGCGTACTCACATTCTTTTTTGAAATCCGCCCAAACCTTTTCGTCGGTATGTTTTACCGTATCTCCTCTGTAGCCATCAATTCCGAATTCTAAAATATAATCCGTCAGCCATTTTATGATGTAATATTTTGGCGTTCTTGGGTAACCAGTTCTTTTGAAGAATTCATCCAAAGAAGATACTTCTTTTTCGTACCGACCTTCTTTTTTCCATTTTTCAATTAAAA
The DNA here is from genome assembly GCF_003254565.1 of Flavobacterium nitrogenifigens. Classification (GTDB taxonomy): domain Bacteria; phylum Bacteroidota; class Bacteroidia; order Flavobacteriales; family Flavobacteriaceae; genus Flavobacterium; species Flavobacterium nitrogenifigens. The sequence goes on along the minus strand of NZ_QJRI01000181.1, from coordinate 321,805 downwards.
AAGGAGGGAGCGCTACTTCCTGAGTACTTTCTGTTCTAACATCTGGAAGATTGTCAACCAAAGTACACATGGTTGTATTTTCGAACGATTTGTAATCGCAGACAACGCCAGTTCTAACCCAATCAGATGGCCAAACAGGATCTTCTGGAGTTACTGGACCGGTATGATTGATAACTCCGTCGAGAATGATTCTGATTCCTTTTTCGTGTGCTTTTTTTACTAAATTGGCTAAATCTTCTTTGGTTCCGAAGTTTGGATCTAAAGCCGTCCAATCTTTTGCCCAGTAGCCGTGAAAGCCATAACTCAACCCAGTTCCTTCATCAACGCCATCATGGATTTGCTCTACAATCGGCGTAAGCCAAATGGCATTTATTCCTAGTTTTTCAAAATATCCCGATTCGATTTTTTTAGTGATTCCGATGATGTCACCGCCTTCAAATCCGCGAAGTTTTCCGGGAGTTTTGGTTCGGTTAAAATTGACGTCGTTTGAAGTGTCTCCGTTGTAAAAACGATCTGTAAGTAAAAAATAAACATTTGCTCCTTCCCAGACGAAAGGTGTTTTTGAGGTATCATTCATTGTAACTGATTTTGAGCCAGAACAACTCATTGTTAAGTATACTAAAGATAAAAAAAGGAAAGTGTATTTTTTCATAACATATCTATAAATTTCCGCCACGAATTCACGAATTATTTTTTGACAATCTTTGAGGATAAAAAATTCGTGAATTTGTGGCGGAAAAAATTAAACGTATTTTGTTTTTATTCCAATTCTAAAACCAAAGCTGATTTTGGTTCTAACGTAATTTCAGAAGCCAAATCGAATGTTTTTCCTGTTATAACATCTTTACCAGATTTGTAGTTTTTGATGCTTTCTTTAAAACGAGCTGTTTTAACAACCTGTTCTTTTGCATTGTTATTGAAAACTACCATTACCGTTTTAGCATCAGTATATCTGAAATATACATAAGTGTTATTTTCAGGAATATAATGTGTCATTTTTCCGAAATGAACCGCTTCGTTTGTTTTTCTCCAGTTGAATAATTTCGAACTGAAATCAAAGTAAGCTGCTTGTTCTGGAGTTCTTCCTTCTTTGGTGAAAGCGTTGTTTTTGTCGCCAGCCCATCCGCCTGGAAAATCCTGACGAATATCGGCATCTCCGCCTTTGCCTTTATCACCGCCCATTCCGATTTCTGAACCGTAATAGATTTGCGGAATTCCGCGAACTGTTGCTAACAAAGTCATTGCCAGTTTGTATTTTGGCAAATCATATTTGAACTTTTCGTTCATACGATCTGTATCGTGATTTTCTGCAAAAACTAAGATATTATTGGTATTTGGATATAGAAAATCCATTGCAAAATTGTTGTAGAATTTTATCAATCCATTGTCCCAGCTTGGTTCATTTTCGTTAAAAGCAGAAGTAATCTGACTTTGAAGCGTAAAATCCATTACAGAAGGAAGGTTTGAATTGTAGTTTTCAATCGCACCAATTTTACTGTCTTTTTGCCAAAAAGCTAAATTCGCCTGATTGTGCATCCAGATTTCTCCCACAATATTAAAATTAGGATATTCATCTGTAATGGCTTTCGCCCAATTTGCCATCGCAGTTTTATCAGAGTAGTTATAAGTATCTACTCTAAATCCGTCAAGATTAGCAAATTCAATCCACCAAATGGCATTTTGAGTTAAATATTTTGCAACAAGTGGATTTCTTAAATTTAAATCTGGCATTGAAGGGACGAACCAGCCGTCAACACAAACTTCCTGATCGATTTTTGAAGCGTGAATATCTGTAATTACTTCACGTCTGTGGTGTGTTTGAGTGTAGTTTTCAAATTGATTAAGCCATGATTTTGTTGGTAAATCTTTAACCATCCAATGCGTAATTCCCCAGTGATTGGTCACATAATCCATAACCAACTTCATGTTCTTTTTGTGCATTTCTGCCGATAAACGAGCGTAATCGTCGTTCGTTCCGTAACGTGGATCGATTTTGTAAACATCAGATTGTCCGTACGTATGATAAGAATGCTGTTTGTCGTTATCTTCGCATAAAGGCGTGCTCCAAATCGTCGTTGCACCAAGAGAGGAAATATAATCTAAATTTTTGATGATTCCTTCGATATCTCCGCCGTGACGTCCGCTTGGATCTTGACGGTTTCCTTTTTCAGTTAAAGAAGCATCGCTGTCATTTTTCGGATTTCCGTTAGCAAAACGATCTGGCATAATTAGGTAAATTAGATCAGATGCATCATAACTTTTTCTTTCTGCCGAATTTGCTCTTCTTTCTTTTAGAGTATATTTTTGAGTAAAAGCGACTTTGTTTTTGTTTTTGAAAGAGAAAACCAATTCAGAAGCTTTTACGTCTTTTGTATCGATTGTTACGAAAAGGTAGTTTGGATTTTCTGTTTTCTCAACGTTTTTAATCGCAACATTATTAGAAACCGAAGCTTCGTATTGTGCAATATTTTTTCCGTAGAACATAATCTGAAGTTCCGTGTTTTTCATTCCGGCATACCAAAATGGTGGCTCTACTTTTTGAATTTGCGCTTTCGCGGAAGCGGAAAACAGCAAAGCCAATAATGCTAATTTATAAATAAGGTGGTTTATTTTTAGGTAGTTCATAGATTTCTTTTTGTTCGATTTCCTGCAAGGTTTTCAAAACCTTGTAGGTATGAATTGAATTATAAATTTTTAGATAGATGACCTACAAGGTTTTGAAAACCTTGCAGGACAGCTCTAAAAGATTAAAAAAAAGACAAGTAATCTATGGGGGAAATTACTTGTCTTTAAAAAAATTACTTAGTTTCAATAATGCTTATTGCATAACCTCCTCCAGGAGCAGAAAACTGAGATAATTTTGATTTATTCGTTACAGCAATTTTCTTGATGGTGTAAGCTTGCGGATTTGTTTTGTAATGCGCATCTTTTGCATCAGCGTAAATTGTAGCTGTATATTTTTTACCTTTTTCAAGGAAACTGAAATCGATGTTTGAGGTACGCGGAGTTTCTCCGTTTACATTTCCAACAAACCAGTTGTTTGTTCCTTTTGCTTTACGGGCAACTGTGATAAAATCTCCTGGCTCAGCCTCGATATATTTACTTTCTGACCAATCTACAGCCACATCTTTAATGAATTGGAATGCATCTGGAAAACGGTTGTAGTTCTCTGGAGTATCAGCAGCCATTTGTAAAGGGCTGTACATCGTAACATATAAAGCCAATTGATTACAAATTGTGCTGTTTACATGCGATTTATTATCAGGATTCATTTTGCTGATATCCATTTCGAAGATCCCAGGAGTATAATCCATTGGACCACCAATTAAACGTGTAAAAGGCAATACTGTAACGTGATTTGGTTTAGAACCTCCAAACGCTTGGTACTCTGTTCCTCTTGCTGCTTCGTTTCCGATTAAGTTTGGATACGTTCTTGCAATTCCTGTCGGGCGAACTGCTTCGTGAGCGTTCACCATAATTTTATAATCAGCAGCTTTTTCGATAGCGTATTGGTAATGGTTTACAATCCATTGGCTGTAGTGGTTTTCACCTCTTGGCAAAATATTGCCTACATAACCGCTTTTTACAGCATCGTATCCGTTATCGTTCATGAATTTGTAAGCAGCGTCCATATGACGCTCATAGTTACGAACAGATCCAGAAGTTTCGTGGTGCATGATGATTTTTACGCCTTTAGATTTAGCATATTCGTGCAAACCTTTTACATCAAAATCTGGGTAAGGAGTCAAGAAATCAAAAACATAATCTTTAGAATGTCCAAACCAGTCTTCCCAGCCTTCGTTCCATCCTTCAACTAAAACAGCGTCAAAACCATTTGCAGCAGCGAAATCAATGTATTTTTTTACGTTAGCGTTGTTTGCTCCGTGTGTTCCGTTTGGTTTTGCTTTTGAAAAATCAGAAACACCTAATTGAACTGTTGGGAAATCATTTGTGTACGACCAAGAGCTTTTTCCTGTAATCATTTCCCACCAAACACCAACATATTTTACTGGTTTAATCCAAGAAGTATTTTCAATTTTTGATGGATCGTTTAAGTTATAAGTCATTTTTGAAGCTAAGATTTCTCTAGCATCGTCGCTCACAATAATCGTTCTCCAAGGAGAATGATTTGGCGCTTGCATATGACCTTTGTTTCCTTTTGCATCTGGCGTTAACCAAGATTCGAAAACTAAGTTTTTGTCATCTAAATTCAAGTGCATACAAGAATAGTCAATCAAAGCTGCTTCGTGTAAGTTGATGTAGATTCCGTCAGCAGTTTTTAACATCAAAGAAGTCTGAACTCCTGTTGGAGAAAAAGATTTTTGAGAAACGTTTGACGTATATGCTTTTTGAGATAAACCTCTAATTTCAGATAATTTAGATTTTGTATAATCGTATTCTTGAGTGTCATAATCTCCTGGAATCCAGAAAGCAGTATGATCTCCAGTCATGGCAAATTGAGATCTTTCTTCTTTAATTACAAAATAAGTAAGATTCTTTTGTGCTGGAAATTCATATCTAAATCCTAAACCGTCATCAAATAAACGAAAACGGATTACGATTTGTCTGTCTGTACTTTTTTGGTTTAAAGTAACAGCCAATTCATTATAATGATTTCTGATGTGATCAACTTCTCCCCAAACTGGTTTCCAAGTTTCATCAAAAGTCGAAGTTTTCGTATCAGTAATTGTAAAGTCATTCAATAAAGATTTTTTATCATCTTTAAGTTCAAGACCTAGTTTGCTGGTTTTTACAACTTCGTTGTTTTTGTATTTTAAATTGTACGTTGGAGTTCCGTCGTTTTGAAGAGAAAATTCCATTACGAACTTGCCTTCGGGTGATTTTAATTGCTGCGCTTTTGCAACGGTGCTAAACGCAAACAAAATTAAACTTGCGAAAAATAAGTTTTTCATGTTTTTTGATTTTTAGAGTATTGTATTTAATTTATTTGTACAAATTTACTTGCAGTTACAGGATTTCCATTTACGATAATTGTTAAATCTTGATCGCCGTCTACCGTAAAAGTTGTTTCGTTGTGATTTACAGCTACTTTTAAAATTTGGTTTCTGAAATTAATTTTAAAAGAGTAACCGTTCCATTCTTTTGGGATTTTTGGAGAGAAATGAAGCTGGTCATTTTTAACACGCATTCCTCCAAAGCCTTCCACGATACTCATCCATGTACCGGCCATTGACGTGATATGACAACCTTCTTCCACTTCTTTATTGTAATCGTCCAAATCTAAACGAGAAGTTCTTAAATAAAATGTATATGCCATGTCCATTTTATCTAATGCTGCAGCCTGAATCGAGTGTACGCAAGGCGAAAGCGAACTTTCGTGAACCGTAAATGACTCATAGAATTCGAAATTGCGTTTTAATTCTTCTTTAGAAAAATGATCTTCGAAGAAATAAAAACCTTGTAAAACGTCAGCCTGTTTAATGTAAGGCGAACGCAATACGCGATCCCAAGACCATTTTTGGTTAATAGGACGCTGTGATTTGTCTAAATCTTTTACCGGAACTAAATCTTTGTCTAAGAAACCATCTTGCTGTAAGTAGATTCCAAGTTCTTCAGAAATAGGGAAGTACATATCGTCTGCTACTTTTTTCCATTCTTTGATTTCTTCAGCAGAAAGATTTACTTTATCCATAACTCTTTTGTGGTCTGCAGGATATTCTGAAGCTACTTTTTCAATTTGTTCAGCAGCAAAATCAATACACCATTTCGCAATATAATTGGTGTAGAAATTATTATTGATGTTGTTTTCGTATTCATTTGGACCAGTAACTCCAAGGATTACATACTGATTTTTATCTTTAGAAAAAGATGCTCTCTGATGCCAGAAACGTGCAATTCCGATTAAAACTTCTAAACCTTTTTCTGGAATATAAGAGTAATCTCCCGTGTAACGGTTGTAGTTGTAAATAGCAAAAGCAATTGCTCCATTTCTATGAATTTCTTCGTGTGTGATTTCCCATTCGTTGTGACATTCTTCACCATTCATGGTAACCATTGGGTATAAAGCTGCACCGTTTTTGAAACCTAAATTATCTTTAGCATTTTCAATTGCTTTATCCAATTGGTTGTAACGATACGTTAATAAGTTTCTTGCCACTTGTTGATCTTTTGTAGCCATATAAAATGGAATACAATAAGCCTCAGTGTCCCAGTAAGTTGATCCGCCGTATTTTTCTCCTGTAAATCCTTTTGGACCAATGTTTAAACGAGAATCTTTTCCTGAATAGGTTTGGTTCAATTGGAAAATGTTGAAACGAATACCCTGTTGTGCTTTCACATCGCCTTCAATGGTAATATCTGACATTTCCCAGATTTTTGCCCAAGCATCAATTTGGTTTTGAAGTAAAGTATCATAACCTAAAGCAACAGCAGATTTGATTACTTTTTCGGCTCCAGCCAAAGTATTTTCGTGGTTTAAAGAAACCGTGTAACCTCCAATTTTTTGAATTGTTGAGGTTTGTCCTTTTGCAATTATAGTTCCGTAAGTATATTGAACTTTATCTACCGTTGAATCGATTGTTGATGGCGAAACATTAATATTTTCTCCATTTGCCAAAATTGTATTGTGCATGAAAGTCGTAACCTTAAAATGCGTTTTGAACGTTTGAGCGGTTACAAAAGCTTCATTTGTGCCTTTTTTAACTTCAAGCGGTTCCCAGAATTTTTCTTCCCAGTTCGCATCTTCATTGGTTACACCAGCGTCAATATAAGGTTTGTAAACGATTTTAGCATCTTTGTTTAAAGGAGTAATATCGTATTTGATAACTCCGGCTTCGTCTAAATCTAATGAAAGAAAACGACGAACATTTACAGCGATTTCAGTTCCGTTTTTCAAAACTGCTTCAAAAGAACGATTGTACCATCCTTCTTTCATATTCAATTCTCTACGGAAATTTCTAACCTCAGTACATGTATTTAAATCAAGATTTTCTTCGTTGATTTCGATGTCAATTCCAATCCAGTTTGGAGCATTTAGAACTTTGGCGAAATATTTAGGGTAACCGTTCTTCCACCAGCCCACTTTTGTTTTGTCTGGATAGTAAATTCCTGCGATGTAACTTCCCTGAAAAGTTTCTGCTGAATAGGTTTCTTCAAAATTGGCACGTTGTCCCATAGCACCGTTTCCGATACTAAAAAGACTTTCAGATGATTTTACTCTTTCTGCATCAAATCCTTCTTCGATAATAGACCAATTGTCTGGTTTTATATAATCTTGGTTCATCTTCTAAATTAGATAATTGGGCAATTTGATAATGAGATAATTGCCTTGTTTTTTAATAACTTTTTTACATTCATTTCAATAATTAGAGTCTTAGAATATTTGTCAGAGAGCATGATTATCTCATTGACACATTTTCTAATTATCCAATTAACTGCTCTATAAAGCTTGTTTCGATTTGGGTAAAATCTTTAAAAATATAGTCAGCTTCATGTAAAATTGTTTCCTCACCAATTCCCACACTTACCATTTCTCCTATGTTTGCTGCCTGAATTCCGGCAACAGAATCTTCAAATACGATTGAATTTTTGGGATCAATATTTAATAATTGAGCCGCTTTTAAGAATACTTCAGGGTCTGGTTTTGCATTGCTGACATCGTTTCCGTCAACAATAACATCAAAGTAAGACAGCACTCCTGTTTTTTCTAGAATTGGTCTTGCATTTTTACTCGCTGAGCCTAATGCAATTCCTTGATTTTTCTCTTTTAATAGTTTTAGAATTTTTAAAACTCCTGGAAGAACCTCACTTTCATCCATGTCAACTAAATAAGATAGGTAATCTTCATTTTTTTGAATTAACCATTGATCTTTCTGTTCCTGAGTAGCCTGAACATTTCCTAACCCAAGTATAATGTCTAGCGAACGAACGCGGCTAACACCTTTCAGAAGTTCGTTGTCTTCGTGTGTAAAATTTATATTTAACGATTTGGCAATTTTCTGCCAAGCCAAAAAGTGGTATTTAGCGGTATCAACGATCACTCCGTCAAGATCGAATATGAATGCTTTTTTGCTCATTGTGTGGAAAATTCTTTATTATGATTTTTGAGTAAAGTCGTCTACGTCTTTTACTTTAGAAACTAAAGCTGCGGCGATTAAGAAACTAACACCGCTTGTAACTAAGGCATAAATTGCGTCTCCGTTGTAAAGGTATTTTACAATTGGACCACCAATTAGAGCATTTACAATTTGAGGAATAACAACAAAGAAGTTGAAGATTCCCATGTAAACTCCCATTTTTTTAGGTGTAATAGAACCCGCAAGAATAGCGTATGGCATTGCTAGGATACTCGCCCAAGCAACTCCGATTAAGATCATTGGAAGTACAACCCAGTCTTCATTTGGCATGAAATAAATGGAGATTAAACCTATTCCTCCAATTATTAGCGAAAGGGAGTGTGTTGCTTTTCGGCCAATTTTTTTAGCGATATACGGTAAGAAAAACAAAGCAACGATAGCCGAAACTAAGTTGTAAACACCAAACAGTATTCCGACCCAGTCACCAGCGTCTTGATATTGCTGGCTTGACGTATCTTCTAATGGCAAACCGTAAATGTGGTGTGCGATTGCTGGAGTGGTAAAAACCCACATTCCGAATAATCCGAACCAAGAGAAAAACTGTACCCAGCTTAACTGACGCATTGTAACAGGCATTTTTGCAAAATCGGTAAAGATGTCTGTGATTTTTGATTTTTCTTCAGAATCAGGAATTGCATCATTTTGTGGATCTTCAAATTTTGCTAATTCTTCTGGCGAATATTCTTTTGTTGTGAATAACGTAACTAAGATTGAACCAATTAAAACTGCTGCACCAATAATAAAAGACAACGTTAGATTTAACGGAACGCTTCCAGGAACTGTGCTGTTTGGTACGCCAAAATATTTCGTAAGAATGTATGGCAATGCAGAACCAATTACGGCTCCAAAACCAATTAATGAAGTTTGAATACTAAATCCTGCAGTACGCTGGTCTGTTCTTAAATTGTCTCCAACAAGAGCACGGAAAGGTTCCATTGCAATGTTGAAGGAAGCGTCCATAATCATTAACATTCCCGCTCCAACCCATAAGGCAGGTAAAACAGAAATGAAAATGTTAGCCTGCGGCATTAGAATTAATCCCACCGAAGCTAAAACGGCTCCTACTAAAAAGAAAGGTTTTCGTCTGCCGAATCTTCCCCAGGTTTTGTCGCTATAATGACCAATGATAGGCTGAACTATTAATCCCATAAGGGGAGCAATAATCCAGAACCACGAAAGTTCATGTACATCAGCACCAAAAATTTGAAGAATTCTGCTGGCATTTGCATTCTGAAGTGCAAACCCCATTTGGATTCCTAAGAATCCGAAACTCATGTTCCAGATTTCCCAGAAACTTAATTTACGCTTTTCCATTATCGTAATTTGTGAAAATTATACGATAAGCGCTTTGCTTATCAAAACTTTGTTCCTTTCGAAGTAAAACTAAAAGCCTTGACGGGCGTAAAATTATAAATTATTTTTTTATATATGCTAATAAAAAAGTCATAAATATTTTTTATGGCTCTAGAAATTATTGATTTTAAGTGTTTTAGTCAGTAGATTCTCTTTTTATAAGGTGAGTTTCTATGACTTCTGTAATATAATTTTCATTGTGTTCTTCGTCGTCATCTTCTTCGGCTTCTATTCTTTCTATAAGCATTTTAGCTGCTTTATTCCCCATTTTTTCTCCACTCTGACTAACAGTTGTAATGGTTGGAGTAGAGTATTTTGAAATAATTCCGTCAGTAAATGCGATTACAGCTAAATCTTCAGGAACTTTTAATCCCATTTTATTTGCGGTTTTGATAATGGTTACCGCAAAAAGCTCATTTACAGCAAAAACAGCGTCAAAAGCTCTGGCGTGTAGAAGTTCAGAAATGGTTATTTCGCAGGTATCTACATCTTCAATTTTTATAATTAAATCTTCATTGAAAGGAAGTTCGTTATCTAGTAAAGCTTTTTCGTAACCGTCTGTTCGCAGTTTTCCAACGCTTACATAATCTACAGTTGTAACTAAAGCAATTTTTTTACGTCCGCTGTCAATTAAACTCTGAACTGCTTCATACGCTGCAGATTTATCATCAATAATCACTTTATCGCATAAAATATCGTTGGTAACGCGGTCAAACATGACTACGGGCATTCCTTGATTGATAACTTCTGTAATGTGATGAAAGTCGCCTTTATACTGCGTTTCTTTAGAAAGAGACATGATAAAACCATCGATGCTTCCGTTGGCTAACATCTCCATATTTAGAACCTCTTTATCAAAAGAATCATCAGATACACAGATGACAACACTGTAGCCATATTCGTTCGCAACCTGTTCAATTCCGTTGATTACAGTGGAGAAAAAGTAGTGCACAATTTCGGGAATAATGATGCCGATACTCTTAGTTTTTCGGTTTTTTAAACTAAGGGCAATATTGTTTGGTTTATAGTTATAAAACTTTGCAAAAGCCTGAACTTTTAGGCGTGTTTCTTCACCAATTTCAAGACTGTTTCTGAGTGATTTTGAGACAGTTGAAATGGATACGTCAAGTTCCTTTGCAATCTGTTTGAGGGTTATTTTACGTTTCATGGAGTTAATCGAAAAAAATCTAATTAATAATAAAGGTGTATAATATTTTTGGTATTTGCAATTTTAACACTGAAAGATTACAAAAAATAGAAAGTTTTCAACACTACCACGTTTTCGTAAAGCAATAAAAAGTGCCTGCTGTCGAGCATGTTAATAAATTCATAATTTTGAAATTCGAAGTAAAATTAAAAACTTAACTAACATTCAAAAACTCAAAACTAATTTAAACAAAAAGTATGAAAACAATTTACAAAAAGTTGTTATTTTTATTCCTATTGTTGCCTTTTACAGTGTTGGCTCAGAACACTTTAAAAGGGACTGTTGTTGATAAAACAACAGGTCAGCCAATACCAGGAGTAAATGTAAATGTACAAGGTGCTCCAAATGGCGCATCAACTGGATTTGATGGAAATTACCAGCTATCAAATGTTAAAAATGGTAACAAAATTGTTGTTTCTTTTATTGGTTACAAAACAGAAACAATTGAGTACACAGGTCAAAAAACACTTAACGTTACTTTAGAAGAAGACACCAATCAGCTTAAAGAAGTTGTGGTGCAAGTTGGTTACGGAACTGTGAAGAAAAAAGACGCAACAGGATCTGTTTCTCAAATTGCGGCAAAAGACTTTAATAAAGGAATTAACGTAACTCCTGAAACATTAATCAGCGGACGTATTGCTGGTGTTAATGTTGTTGGGGGAGGAGCTCCAGGAGCAAAAGCCGATATTAGAATTCGTGGGGGATCTTCTTTAAGTGCTTCTAATGAGCCATTAATTGTTATTGACGGACTTCCAATGAGTAATTCAGTTCCTGATGGAGCAACAAGTGTTTTGTCAACAATTGATCCTAATGATATTGAATCTTTCACTGTTCTTAAAGATGCCTCTGCAGCGGCAATTTATGGTTCTCGTGCTGCAAATGGAGTAATTGTAATTACAACTAAAAAAGGAACAAAAGGTGGTGTGAAAGTAAACTTTAGCTCTCAAGTTGGTATCAATACTGTTGCTAACACTGTAGATGTGATGAGTGCTGATGAATATCGTGCAATTGTAAATGCAAACGGTACTCCAGCTCAAAAAGCTTTACTTGGTACAGCAAATACTAATTGGCAGGATGAAATTTTTCACACGGCCCTAACAACAAATAATAACATATCGGTAAGTGGTTCATTATTTAATAAACTTCCTGTGCGTTTATCTGTAGGTAATGTGGATAATCCTGGAATATTAATGAATACTTCTTTTGAGAGAACTACGACATCGTTATCGTTAAATCCAGTTTTATTTGATAATCATTTAAAAATCGATATTACAGGAAATTTAGCTTTTGGAAAAAATCAATTCCAAAATGAAGGAGCAGCAATTAGTAGTGCTATTATATTTGATCCAACACAGTCAGTTTATCAAGAAGGTTCTAGATATGGAGGATACTTTGAATGGCTAGAAGCAAATGGAAATGTGCCATTGTTGCCAGCGAGAAACCCTGTGGCAAGAATAAATCAAGAAGACAGAAGAGCGACATCTACTAGAAAGTGGGGTAATATTAGATTAGATTATAAATTTCATTTCTTTGAAGATTTAAGAATCGTTGCCGAAGCAGGTATCGATAAATTTGATAGTGATGGTTATAATGCAATCAGTACTGAAAGTATTTTAGGATACCAGCCTAACACATTTGATAAAGGTAACTGGGTTAATTTAGGAGGGTATACTCATTATACAGATACTCGTCAGAACAAAAACTTAAACACATACTTTAATTATACTAAAGATATTGGTAAGTTTAAAATTGATGCTACAGCTGGTTACAACTATCAGCTATTCCAGAGAGAAGGATTTAACTCAGGAGATATTAAACAGCCTAATCCACCTGCGGATGTTACAACAGACGCAGACGTTAACTTGCAGTCGTATTTTGGACGTTTGAATTTAGGATATGACAGTAGATATTTATTAACTGTGAACTATAGAAGAGACGGAACTTCACGTTTCTCTAAAGAAAACAGATGGGGTAATTTTGCAGGAGGTGCTTTTGCATGGAACTTGGCAGAAGAAGCATTCTTAAAGGACAATGAAACTTTATCTAGTTTAAAATTAAGAGTTGGATACGGAACTACTGGGCAGCAAGATATTCCGCGTGCATACGATTATTTGCAGCGAGTAACATTAGGAACGCTAAATACACAATATGTTTTTGATGGTGTTATTTATAGAGCTGCAAGACCTGAAGGATATAACAAAGATATTAAATGGGAAGATTTAGCAGAAATGAATATTGGAGTAGATTTTGGCTTTTTTAACGAAAGACTAACAGGTACTCTTAACTATTTTGATAAAAAATCTAGTGATTTATTGGCAGATATCCCAGTTCCTGATGGGGCAAACATTCGTAACCAAGGATATAGCAACATTGGAAGCGTTAGAACAAAAGGGGTTGAGTTTAGTCTTCAATCAGATATCATTAAAAATGATAAATTGACATGGAATGTTGCCGCTAACGTAACATATATTGATCAAAAAATATCTGATTTGGGTGTAACAGTTCCAGGATTCCAAGGATATATTACTGGAGATGTAATTGCTGGTGGTACAGGAAATCAGGTGTTAATTCACTCAGAAGGATATGCACCAAATTCATTCTTCGTATTTGAGCAATTGTATGATGCGAACAAAAGACCTATTCAAGGTGCTTACGCTGATAGAAATGGTGACGGTGTAATTACAGATGCTGACCGTTATAAATATCATAAACCAACAGCAGACTATACTTTTGGACTGTATTCTACATTGAATTACAAAAAGTTCGATTTTACAATGAACTGGAGAGCTAGTTTAGGAAATTATATTTTCGATAACGTAAGTTCTGATAAAGGATATTTACAAGCTGGTTTAAGAAGAGATTCAGATTTGGCAAATATTACTACAGATTATTACAATACAGGTTTTACAACTGAAAGTAACTCTAATGGAACTCAACGTAATTACTCAAATTATTATGTAAAAGATGCTTCTTTCATTAAGTTAGATAACATCGTATTAGGATATACATTTGACAAAACATTATTAAAAGCTGCTTCATTAAGATTTACAGCTGGAGTTCAGAATGTTTTGGTATTTACAAAATACAATGGTTTAGATCCTGAAAAATTCAACGGAATAGATAATAATGTTTATCCGAGAGCGAGAACATTCTTGTTTGGAGTAAACGCGAATTTCTAATAGTACATTGAAAATTAAATTTAAAAAATAAACAAAATGAAAATATCATTTAAATATATATCTTATTTTCTCCTATTTATATTAGGATTAAGTATGACACTTACTTCATGTACGAGTGACTTAGATGTGAAGCCAACAGATGATGATGAGTTTCTTTCTGATGACTTTTTTCAAGATCCAGCATCATATAAGCAAGTAATGGCAAAATTATATGCAGGTTTGTATGTAGGGGGTAATGATGGTGACGGACAAGCTGATATTTCTGGACTTGGAGGAGATTTTAGTAGTTACCTTAGACTACTATTTGTAACTCAGGAGTTTCCAACAGACGAGGCGATTGTAGCGTGGAGTGATGATGGTTTGCCTGCAATAAATGGGCAAAAATGGAGTCCAAGTAATCAATTCTTGTACGGAATCTTTTCGCGAGCTTTTTATGAAATTAGTGTTGCTAATGAATTTTTAAGACAGACGACAGATGAAAAACTTACGCAGAGAGGTGTTGATGCTAAATTAAAAGCAGAGGTTACTACTTTACGAGCAGAAGCACGTTTTTTAAGAGCTTTTTCTTATGTTAATTTGATGGACTTGTTTGGTAATGTGCCAATTACAACTGAAAATGACCCTGTAGGATACTACTTTCCAGAACAAAAAACAAGAGCAGAAGTTTTTGCTTTTGTAGAATCAGAATTAAAAGATATGGATGCTACTTTAGCTCCTTCTGGATCTAATGAATATGGTAGAGTTGATAAAACAGCTGCTAAATTTTTATTGGCGCAGATTTACTTGAATTCTAAGGTTTATACAGGAACAGAAAGATATAATGATGTAGCTACAATATGTAATGAAATTGTAACAGGTTCTGCATATACTTTTGCAAATGTTCCTTACCGTTATTTATTTTCTGCAGATAATAATAGAAATGGAGCACAAAGCGAAGTTATTTTCCCAATTGTTGGTGATGGAAATGCAATTAGAGCAATTGGTGGAGGTATGAGTTTTATTTTGCACGCATCTATCGGAGGAAAAATGGTTAGTGCAGATCAAGGAATGGATGGAGGTTGGTCTGGTATCAGAACAAGACCAGAATTTGTTCAATTATTTCCTGACGTAAATGCTGCTTCTGATAAGAGAGGAACATTTTTTACTGATGGACAAACTTTGGATATAGCTGATTACGGAGTATTTTCTAACGGTTATGCAGTTACAAAATTTACAAATGTAAATTCTGATGGTTCTAAGGCACAAAGACCAGATATGCCAGACACAGATTTTCCAATGTACAGATTGTCAGACGTATATTTAATGTATGCTGAAGCTACACTTAGAGGTGCATCGTCAGGTAATATGACATTAGCTTTAGAGTACGTAAATAAAATCAGAGCAAGAGCTAATGCTGGTCTTATTACAAATTCTGAATTAACATTAGATTTTCTTTTAGATGAGAGAGGACGTGAATTGTTTTGGGAATGTCATAGAAGAACAGATTTGATTCGTTTTGGCAAATTCACAGGATCGTCTAAAATCTGGCAATGGAAAGGTGGCGTTAAAAATGGTAGCGGTACAGACTCATTCAGAGATTTGATGCCTATTCCATCACGTACTATCCAAGCAAACCCAACTTTAAAACAAAATCCAGGATACTAACTAACCCCTATAAAAATAAATAAAATGAAAAATATATATAAAATTTTAATCGCATTCATTGGTGTATTAGCGGTGTCATGTAATGCAGATGATGTAGAAGAAAGACCAGTAATTACGCCAGAGTCAACACCTGTTTTACTTAGTCCACAAAATGACTTTAACATTGTTCTTACTAAAGAAAATGAAAAAGAGATTGCAACTACAGTAATTTGGGATTACGCAAAATATGCAGGTACAGCTACTGTTATTAATTATACTATCGAAATTGCAAAAGCGGGTACAAAATTTGCTGCACCTATTGCAGTTACTACAACTACAGAGCGTTATAGAGCATTAACTGTAGCTGAACTAAACTCTGCTTTGATTAATGGGGGTTTTATTGAAAAAGAAGAAAACAATGTTGATATTCGTATCAAAGCTACAGTTGGTACTGGAGCTGAAGCGCAATATTCTAACTTCTATACTTTTAAAGCAACTCCTTATCACACTCCATTAGCAACTTCTCACTGGTTAGTTGGTGCTGCTACTCCAGGAGGATGGACTTGGGATGGCGATGCTGAAACTGAGTTTCCATTAGTAGTTGGTAAAACAGATGTTTACCAAGTAACTGTTGTTCTTAAAAGCGGGGAAGCATTTAGAGAATTCTTAGGAAATAACTTTACAAGCAATGGTAACTGGGATGCAAGTCATAACTATTCTTACTACTCTGGATTAGGTTATACTATTGATGACGAATTAGTAAACGCTGGAGATGGTGACAGCAACTTTAAATATACTGGACCAACAGGACCAAGAGTTTTAACTATTGACAATGGTGCGAAGAAAATAACATTAGACTAGTTTTTAATGTAATTTACAGAAAGGGCTATCTTCAAGATAGCCCTTTTTTAATCAAACTAACCATACAAACCACGAGATTATGAAAAAAACATTACTTTTTATTTTCTTTTTATTGTCGATTATTGCTGAAGCTCAACAGATAACAGTGTCTCCAGCTGTGTTTCAGGTTAATCAACAGATCAAAATAACAGCTTCATTTGCATCGAGTACATGTAATACAATGGGAACAAGTCCTACTAAAGTATATATGCATGCAGGTATAGGTAACGAAGCAAATCCTTGGCAAGTTGTAAAGGGAAATTGGGGAGCTGATGACGGTGTTGGCCTAATGACAAAAGAAACAAACGGAACATGGAGCATTACCATTACACCGAGCGTTTATTTTGGATTGACAGCTACACAGCAAACTGCGGCGACAAAAATGGGAATTGTATTTAGAAATGCAAATGGAAGTCAGACTTTAAAATTGGCGCCATCATGTTCTGATTTTTTTGTTAACGTCGGATCTTTTCAAGTAACCTTGACTTCTCCAGCCGAAAACAGTACTACAATTATTAATTCTGGTTCAAGTTTTGCCATTAGTGCGACCAATTCGGGTGGAGCTGGTAGTTACACTTTGAAATCCAACGGAACAACAATTAATACAAATGCCAGTACTTCAAGTTATTCTTATACGCATACCAATATTACGGGGAATCAGAGTTATGAACTAATTGCAACTCAAGGAACAACTACAGTTTCTAAGAAATTTGCAGTGGTCGTAAATCCAAATACTATTTCAGAAGCTATGCCCGCAGGTTTAGTAGATGGAATTAATTATAATCCTACCGATTTTACAAAAGCAACTTTGGTCTTAGATGCTCCGCTAAAAGACTTTGTTTATGTTGCTGGAAGTTTCAACAATTGGCAACCAACATCGGCTTATGCCATGAAAAAAGATCCAGCGACGGGTAAATTCTGGTTGGAATTGACTGGATTGGTTTCGGGCGTAAATAATACCTATCAATATTGGGTTGTAGATACTACGCCTATCGCCAATTCGCCATCAATGGTAAAAACGGCAGATCCATATTCTACTCTAGTATTGTCTCCTTATGATGATCCCTCAATTCCTGCTTCAAAATATCCAAATATGCCTGTTTATCCAATAGGACAAAATTTTGAGGTAACGGTTTTGAAAACGGGACAGACTCCATACAATTGGCAGGTAACCAATTTTGAAAAACCGGAAAAAGAAAAACTAGTTGTTTATGAAGTATTAGTTCGTGATTTTGATGCGTCAAGAAGCTATCAAAGTTTAATTGATCGAATAGATTATTTTAAAAATCTAAAAATCAATGCTATTGAATTAATGCCGGTAATGGAATTTGAAGGCAATGAAAGCTGGGGCTATAATACTTCATTCCACATGGCCCTAGATAAGTTTTACGGAACTTCGGATAAATTAAAAGAGTTTATTGACTTGTGCCACCAAAACGGAATTGCGGTGATTCTTGATGTAGCTTTAAATCATGCTTTTGGAAGAAATCCAATGGTGAGAATGTGGATGAATGATCCAGATGGAGATGGTTTTGGATCGCCAACCGCAGAAAATCCATATTTTAATACAGTAGCAAAACATAGTTATAGTGTAGGGGAAGATTTTAATCATCAATCACTAAAAACGCAGTATTACGTAAATCGAGTTATCAAACAATGGATTCAAGAGTATAAAATTGATGGTTTCCGTTGGGATTTAACCAAAGGATTTACTCAATCATGTACAGCTGGCGATAATGCTTGTACAGATGGGTATAGACAAGATCGTGTTGATATTCTAAAGAAATATGCTGATTTTTCTTGGGCAGTAGATCCGACACATTACACCATTTTTGAACATTTAGGAACTGATGCAGAAGAAAAAGAATGGGCCAATTACAGAGTAACAGAAACACCAAGTAAAGGTGTTATGATGTGGGGTAAAATGACAAAAGAGTACAATCAATTGTCGATGGGATATGCTTCTGAAAGCAATATTTATAGAATGAATAGTGCAAATCGTGGTTTTGCTGCCAATCGTTTAATGGGTTATGCTGAAAGTCATGACGAAGAGCGTTTGATGTATAAAAATGTACAGTACGGAGCTGTAAATGGTTCTTACAATGTAAAAACATTAAATACAGCTTTGTCTAGAATGTCTGCCATTGGAGCAGTTTCTTTGCTAATTCCTGGTCCAAAAATGATTTGGCATTTTGGAGAACTAGGAATGGATGATTCTATTTTTAGCTGTAATAACGGAACTGTAAATGATGAAACAACAACAACTCCAGGTGATTGTAAATTAGATACAAAACCACAACCACAATGGACAGAAAATTGGTTGGGTGATTCTAATCGAAATAAAATTTATAACGATTGGGCTAAGATGATTACGCTTAAAAAAACTGAGCCAGTATTTTTAGGAACAGCAACAATGAACAATGCGGCTACTTTAGCAGTAAACATCAAAATTACCAACAGCAGTTTAACTTCGGCACAGTTAAAAGACGTTTTGATTCTAGCCAATTTTGGCACTACGGCTCAAAACATTGCAACTGGTTTTCCGTACGCTGGAACTTGGTATAATTTAATGGACAATACTACAATTACGGTAACAGATGTTAATGCTCCTGTAAATCTTCCAGCTGGAGAATATAGAATTTACGGTAACAAAGTGGCAAATTTAGCAATAGAAGATTTTGAAAAAGGGAATTCTGTTAATCTGTATCCAAATCCAGTATCAGATTATTTTACTTTAAATGCTGGTTTTGTAAAAGTTCAAATTTATTCTGTTTCTGGACAATTGGTAAAAAGCTTTAATTCAAATGGCACTTCCGATTCTCAATTTGGCGTAAGCGAATTACAATCAGGATTATATATTGTAAAAGCTTCTGACGAAAATAACAAAACTCAGGTGATGAAGTTTATTAAGAGATAAACTTGAAAATAAATCTTAACAGATTAAAAATTTGGTTAGGTTAGTAATGACAAAGGGCTGTTCTGCATATTGCAGGCAGCCCTTTTCTAATTTTTCAAGATTGGGTTTATTTATTTTTTTCTTTTTGTATCGTTGTATTCTCCAATTAGAGAATAATATCCAAATGTTCCTAGGCCCATAACAATAAGCGGTGTAAGTATAAATAGAATGATGGCGCCAAATACCAAATCATCCTGCTGGTCTGAAAGCAGTTTAGGCAAACCAAATTCAAAGACACAGAAATAAGCCGCTGCAGCCGCTAAAGCAATCCATAAAGCCCCTAAAACTTGTTTAATCGCATTCATTTTTTAAATTTTAAAGGTGAGTAGTTTTGTTTTTGTTGTCAATATAAATCATTCCAATTACAAAGCAGATTCCTGCAATAATTATCGGATACCATAATCCGTCCAAATAAAAATCGGTTTTGCCTGCTGTTTTGGCATGTGATACAAAGTAAGTTGATATGGCAGGGAGCAATCCGCCAAAAATGCCATTTCCTACATGATAAGGAAGAGACATGGAAGTATATCTAATTTTGGTTGGAAACATTTCCACCAAAAATGCCGCAATAGGACCATAAACCATGGTTACAAATAGTACCTGAATAAAAACTAAGAAGGTCAATGTCCATTTATCGCTTGAATTGATTAGTATTGATACACTAGTTTGAGTATCTTTTTTGTTCAAATACGTTTTTTTCTCCACCACGGATGTACCGTCTGTATATTTTTTTTCAGTAATTGTAACCGAACTTCCATCAGCTTTGTTTTCAGTTGAAATTCTTGGAGTTTCAGGAATTTCTGTTTTCTTGCTTATGTCAGTCGTATCATACATTACCTTATAAATGGGTCTATAGGATAGTATCGCAATCAGCATTCCGAACATCATAATGTATTTACGGCCAACTTTGTCGCTCAACCATCCGAAAACAATAAAAAATGGAGTTCCAATTAAAAGAGCAATTCCTAATAATTCATCAACTTGCGAAGAGTCAATATTCATCACCGTTTTCATAAAGCTCATGGCATAAAATTGTCCCGTATACCAGACAACTCCTTGTCCCATAGTAGCGCCAAATAAAGCTAAAAGAACAAATTTTAAATTGTATCGGTTTCCAAAACTTTCCTTTAACGGATTTGTGCTTGTTGTCCCTTCTTTTTTAGCTTTCGCGAAAACAGGAGATTCATCCATGTTTTTTCTAATGAGATACGAAACCCCAACCATGGCAATCGAAACCCAAAAAGGAACACGCCATCCCCATAAATCAAAAGCTTCTGCAGAAAGTATACTTTTGGTTGCTAGAATAACCATTAGCGAAATAAACAAACCAACTGTAGCAGTAGTCTGAATCCAAGAAGTCCAGTATCCTTTTTCTCCTGCTGGCGCATGTTCGGCAACATACGTCGCTGCACCACCATATTCGCCTCCAAGAGCAAGACCTTGAAGTAAGCGTAAAATTAAAACCAATAAAGGAGCCAGAAAGCCAATTGTTTCATAACTTGGAATACAGCCTATTAAAAAGGTTGAACCACCCATTAATAATAAGGTAGCCATAAAAGTATATTTGCGTCCAATAATGTCCCCAAGCCTTCCGAAGAATAGAGCTCCAAATGGGCGAACTACAAATCCGGCAGCAAATGTGGCTAAAGTAGATAAAAACGCAGCAGTGGGATTGTCACTAGGAAAAAATTTTGTCGAAATAACGACAGCCAAGCTGCCAAAAATATAAAAATCATACCATTCAATCATGGTGCCCATAGAAGAGGCCGAAATTACTTTCCAAATGCCCTTAGTAGAAGTTTTGCTCATAAAACTGCTTTGAGATCTTATTAATGAATGAAATATAAAAATACAGTTTTACGAATATAGAAGATATTTTTTTATTCAGTCAATACTTTTTTAACAAAAACTATTTATTTGTTGACTTTTGAATTTAACCGCAAAGACGCAAAGAAAAAGCGCAAAGGTTCGCAAGGTTTTTTTGAATTGGCTCACAAAAGAAAATTTGAAAAGGATTTAACTGCAAAGGGCACAAAGAAAAAGCGCAAAGGTTCGCAAAGTTTAATTGTTAAAACTTTGCGAACCTTTGCGTAAATCCTAGCGCTCTTTGCGGTTAAAAAAACCGAAAAGTATTAAAAAACAAAAAACCCGAATATTTCTATTCGGGTTTTGTGGTACCTCCAGGGATCGAACCAGGGACACATGGATTTTCAGTCCATTGCTCTACCATCTGAGCTAAGGTACCGTGCTTGTTGCGGGTGCAAATATATAATCATTTTTGGTTTGTGCAAAACATTTTTTAGAAAAAATCAATTCGTATCTTCGCAAAAGCAAAAAAGGAAATATGATTTTAACGGTCGATGTTGGAAATACCAGAATTAAAGCATCTGTCTTTGAGGATAATACTGCTCTCGAAAATTTTGTTTTTGAGAAAAACGAACTCGAAAAAAAAATTGAAAAAATTTTAGAAAAATATCCAAAATGCTCCGATTTGGTTGTTGCTTCGGTAGGAAATATCGAAAAACAAGCCTTTTTAACTTTTGAAAATAGACTCAAAGTTCATTTTTTTACCCACGAAGATGTTTTTCCTTTCCATAATAAATATGCAACGCCAAAAACTTTGGGAATAGACCGAATGATTTTGGCAGCAGG
Organism: Flavobacterium nitrogenifigens; assembly: GCF_003254565.1. GTDB lineage: Bacteria > Bacteroidota > Bacteroidia > Flavobacteriales > Flavobacteriaceae > Flavobacterium > Flavobacterium nitrogenifigens. The sequence goes on along the minus strand of NZ_QJRI01000181.1, from coordinate 299,839 downwards.
AGCAACATTGCAATTTCCTAAACAAAACCGTTTAGTTATAGATGCCGGAACTTGCATTACCTACGATTTTATCGACGAAAATGACAATTATTTAGGAGGAGCCATATCTCCAGGTCTTCGTTTGCGATATGAATCACTGCATAATTTTACAGCCAGACTGCCGTTACTAACCTTAGAAGAACCCGATTCTTATGTAGGAAACTCTACGGCACAAGCCATACATTCTGGTGTTGTCAATGGTTTCGTCTATGAGATTGACGGTTTTATCGATGAATATCGCAAAGAGTTTTCAAATTTTATCATAATTTTAACGGGAGGTGATGCAGATTTTTTGGCTAAACGATTAAAAAATACCATATTTGCCAATTCAAATTTCCTTCTGGAGAGTTTGAGCCAAACATATCAATATAAAATCGACAATGATTAAAAAAGTAATACTAAGCGCTTGTTTGCTTATATCGTTCGTTTCATTCGCTCAACAAGGTACTGCTTCACCTTATTCTTTTTTCGGAATAGGAGATGTGAGATTCAAGGGAACTCTTGAAAACAGATCTATGGCAGGAGTTGCAATAGAACAAGATACGATTCACTTAAATTTAGAAAATCCGGCAAGTTATGCCAGCTTAATTCAAACAACTTTTACAGTTGGAGGAACATTTGCGACTTCAAATTTAAAAACAACTTCTGCGTCAGAAAAAGCACAGCGTTCTACTTTTGATTATTTAGCATTAGGAATCCCAATGGGAAAATTTGGTGCTTCATTTGGTTTGATTCCTGTAACTTCAGTAGGATACAAAATTCGTAACGACAATTCTGCAACAGAAGGGGCAACGAGTTCACAGCTTGATGGAAAAGGTGGTGTAAATAAGGTATATTTTGGTTTATCATATAAAATAATGAACGACTGGAATATCGGAGTAGACGCGCAGTATAATTTTGGAAAAATTACTACAACAAGTATCGAAGCTGTTACAGGAGTTCAAAATGGAACAGCAGAAGTAAATACTTCAGAACTGTCTGGTATGGCATTTAGTTTCGGGACCATGTACCAGAGAAAGATCTATAAAAAGATGAGCCTATTCTCAAGTTTGAGTTATTCTTTTGCAAGTGATTTAAATTCAGATAATACACGAGTTATTTCAGTTCAAGGAGATCCAGATCCTTATGTAGTTCCAACAGAATCGACAAAATTAAAACTTCCAAATAAATTAAGTATTGGATTTGGAGTTGGAGAAGCTAGAAAATGGCTTGTAGGAGCAAATATGACTTTTCAAGGAGATGGACAGTTAGGAAATTATTATAATGCGGCTGATAATGTAAGGTACGAAAGCTATTCTAAATACGCTCTGGGAGGATATTATCTTCCAAACTATACTTCTTTTACAAGTTATATGAGCAGAATTACGTATAGAGCTGGTTTGAAATATGAAAAAATTGGCTTAATTGTAAATAACGAATCAATTAAAGATATCGGAATGTCATTGGGAGCAGGAATTCCAATTCCAGGATCTTTTTCAAATGTAAATTTCGGAATTGAATTTGGTAAACGTGGTACAACTGCAGCTGATTTGGTGCAAGAGAATTATGTTAATTTTAGCCTGAGTTTCTCTTTCAACGATAAATGGTTCGTGAAGAGCAAATACCAATAATCAAAATATAATATCTTTTAGAAGCTCATTACAATTTATTACATTTGGCAAATGAATTTACCAAAAAGATATAGTCTCATAGCTGTCACAGTTTTTGCTGTGACACTATTTTTTGGATGCGAAAGTAATTTTAAAGAAGTTCAGAAAATTAACTTCTCAGAATTTGTTCCTGCCAGCGATGCCGATACTGTAAATATTAAATACACAGATTCTGGGCACATTACAGGTATTTTGATAAGTCCAAAAATGCTGGATTATTCAAATCTTGATTTTCCTTTTACAGAATTTCCGAAAGGAATTGATGTTACTTTATATGATAAAAAGCAAAAGCGTACCTTTATAAAAGGTAATTATGCTGTTTCGTATAAAAATACTGGAATCATTGATTTGATAGGAAAAGTAAAAATCACTTCAGAAGCGGGACAGATTTTAGAGACCGAACAATTGTATTTCGATCAGAAAAACGAGTGGTTTTATACAGAAAGAAAATTTAAATTGACCGATATAAAAGGCGTTTCCTATGGTCAAGGAATAGATTTTAGCAAAGATTTTAAAGTGATCAATTCGCAGCGAATAAGTGGCGAAATTGAATCGAACGAAGAATTATAATATTATGGGGTATTTAAAATATACACAATACGTTTACATCCTTTTTGCAGTTTTCTTTACTTACGATGGTATAGTAAAGCTAAATGAAGGAGATGAGAGCTATCCTTTTTATTTTGTAATTGCGGGAATGGCTGTTTTTATGTTTTTCTTTAGGAGAAGATTTCTTAATAAGCATAACGATCGAAACAAAAACCAATAAAAATGGGAATTAGTATTATAATAATATGTTTAATACTAGCAGCCTTTTTCTCTGGGATGGAAATCGCTTTTACATCCGCAAACAAAATTTATCTTGAGATAGAAAAGAAACAAGACGATTTTCTGTCTCGAATCTTAACCAAACTAACCGAAAATCCATCCAAATTTATTGCTGCCATGCTTATTGGCAACAATGTGGCCTTGGTGATTTACGGTTTTTTTATGGGCGATCTCATTTTAGGTTGGATGGCTTATTTTGGATTGGTTTTTTCTGATTGGTGGAATATTCTCATTCAGACTCTTCTTGCCACATTTGTGGTTTTGCTTACTTCGGAGTTTTTTCCGAAAGTGTTTTTTCAGATTTATGCCAATTCCTTAATTAAAATTCTGGCGCTTCCAGCGTATTTATTCTACCGATTGTTTTATTATATCTCGACTTTCTTTATTTGGATAGCCGATTTTGTGTTGAGTAAATTCTTTAAAACCGAAGGGAATCAAATCCATTTGTTTAGTCGTATAGAGTTGGGAAATTATATAACGGAACAAATGAGTACTGTTGAAGAAGATGAAGAAGTAGATTCTGAAATTCAGATTTTTCAGAATGCTTTAGAATTTTCAAATGTAAAGGCGCGCGATATTATGACGCCTCGAACAGAAATTGTAGATATAGATCTGTTTGATACAGTTGACGATCTTAAAGCTCTGTTTATAGAAACGGGTTATTCTAAAATTATAGTAAGCCAAAATTCATTAGATGATATTGTGGGGTATGTTCATTCGTTCGATTTGTTTAAAAAGCCTGCAACAATAAAATCGGTTTTAATGACAGTTGAGTTTGTTCCGGAAACCATTTTAATTAAAGATGTTTTGAATTTATTAATCAAAAAACGAAAAAATGTTGCTGTTGTTTTAGATGAATATGGAGGGACTTCTGGAATTGTTACCATTGAAGATATTGTAGAAGAGCTTTTTGGTGAAATTGAAGACGAACACGATTTGGATGAGGAATTGATCGAAGAAGAAATAGGGGAAGGCAAATATTTGTTCTCAACCCGATTAGATGTTGAGTATCTGAACGAAACCTATAAATTGATGATTCCAGAAGAAGATTCTTATGGCACATTAGGAGGTTTTATTGTGCATCATACAAAAGAAATCCCACAAAAAGGGGATAAAATTGTAATAGATAAGTTTCATTTTTTTATTGAAGAGGCTTCAAATAAGAAAATAGAACTAGTCAAATTGACAATTAAAGAGTGATTTTTTAAATTAATGAAAAAAAATGTTGAAAATAAAACGCTAGTTGTATTGTTATTAACTAGATAATTGTATTTTCGCAAACTGAATATAAAATTAACGATAATAAAATGGCAGTTTTAGCAAAAATTAGACAGCGTTCCGCTTTATTGATAGGAGTTATTGCACTTGCATTATTTGCATTTATAATACAAGATCTATTCACAAGAGGAACATTCGGTCAAAGTTCAAAAGATGTAGGAAGCATCGATGGAAAAGATATTTCATTTGAAGACTTTAGAGTTAAAGTTAGTAATGTTGAAAAAAGTGGGCAAGGGATAACTTCCACTGAAGCTGCAAACCGAGTTTGGGATCAAGAAGTTTCAATCGCTTTATTGTCATCACAATTTGATAAATTAGGATTGAGAGTTGGTGAAAAACACATTTTAGAGGTTTTAAAATCAGATCCAAATATTGGTAAAAATCCAATGTTCTTAAACGCAGCAGGAATGTTTGATGTTGTTAAGTTCAAAGATTATTTTAAATCAAATCCAGAAGCAGCGCAATACATTTCTCAAAAAGAAAAAGATGCTGAATTGAACGCAAAATTTCAAATCTATAATACTTTAATCAAATCAGGACTTTACACAACTGCTAGTGAAGGAAAATTAAAGTATGAAATGGAAACTAATAAAGTAAGTTTTGCTTTTGCAGCTGCTCCTTATTCTTCTATAAAAGATAGTGAAGTAAAAATCTCTGATGATGAGATTGTAGCTTACATGAAGAAAAACGAGAAAAAATTCAAAGCAGATGCAACTCGTGAAATCCAATATGTATTAGTTGAAGATAAAGCTTCTAAAGAAGATGAAGCTGAAATTAAAGCTAAATTAACTGCATTATTATCTGGAAGCGTTGTTTACAATGCAAAAACGGGTAAAAACGATTCATTGCCAGGATTCAGAAGCGCTACAAACATTGCTGAATTTGTAAACGCAAATTCTGATGTTCCTTACGATTCTACTTATGTTCCTAAAAATGCATTGCCAGCTGTTGATGCTGACAAATTATTCAGCCTACCTGCTGGAGCAATCTACGGACCATACGTTTACGGAAGATACTATGCAATTTCTAAATCTCAAGGATTTAAAGCTGGTGTTAATGCAAAAGCTAGTCACATCTTAATTGGTTATGAAGGGTCTCAAACTCCAAATCCAAAAGAGAAAAGAACAAAAGAAGAAGCTAAAGCTAAAGCGGAAGAAATTTTAGCACAAGTTCAAGCTAATCCAGATAGTTTTATGATGTTGGCTTTTACAAGTTCTGATGATTCATCTGCACAGCAAGGTGGTGATTTAGGATATTTTGGTCCTAACCAAATGGTAAAACCTTTCAATGATTTTGTATTCAGCAACGGAATTGGTAAAGTTGGTTTAGTTGAAACTCCTTTCGGATTTCACATTATCAAAATTACAGATAAACAAGACGGAATTCGTTTAGCTACAATTGCTCAAAAAATTGAGCCATCTGAAGCTACTTCTGATAAAGTATTTACATTAGCAACTAAATTTGAAATGGATGCTGCTGATAAAGACTTCAATGCTGCAGCAAAAGAATTAGGATTAAAAGTTGCTCAGCCAGTTAATGCAAAAGCTATGGATGAAGCGTTTGGATCATTAGGAAACCAACGTAACATTGTAAGATGGGCTTTTGATAAAGAAACAAGCAAAGGTGACGTAAAACGTTTTGAAATTGCAAACATTGGACACGTTATCGCACAATATAAAGGTGAAAACAAATCAGGTTTAGTTTCTGTTGATATGGCAAGACCTTATGTAGAGCCAATCTTGAAAAACAAGAAAAAAGCAGAATTATTGAAAGCTAAAATGCAAGGATCAAGCCTTGAAGCTATCGCTAAAGCTGCTGGAGTTGCTGTTCAGCAAGCTGCTGATGTGACTCTAGATAATCCAGTTTTACCTGGTGGAGTTGGACAAGAGCCAAGAGTGGTTGGTAATGCATTTGCTTTAACTGCAAACAAAATCTCTGCTCCAATTGAAGGAAATACAGGAGTGTATGTTGTAAAAAACATCAAAACTGTAAAAGCTCCAGCAATTGCTAATCATGCAGCTTACGTAGAGAAAGTAAAAGCTCAAAGCGCATCTGATGTAAACAGAGTATTACCAGCGTTGAAAAACAATGCTAAAATTGAAGATAACAGATTGCAGTTTAATTATTAATTAGAAAGTAATCCATCTTATAAAAACCCGAAACGCTTTAAGTGTTTCGGGTTTTCTTTTTTTGAAAGTTAGAAATTTGGATATGATTTTTTACTGTTAATTTTCTAAAAGTATATAGGAATTATCGAAATTTAATTTAAAAAACTTGTGATTTTCAAAATATTACAGTTAATTTGCTCGTTTTTTAATTTTAACATATTTTTGGCTTTTACCACACAATAAAATAGTAATATCCAAAACAAAAGCTTTAATAATAAATCATTTAATGTTTTTTACTTTTAAATTTTTTAGAAAGAAGCCAAGAGTATATACCAAAATAGAAAGTCATATCTATGGTATTATTACTGAGCTTTTAAAAGTGAGCAGCACCGACATCAATGTTGATGAATTGGGTGGGAAGTATTATTTGAGTAATGAAGAGCAGCATTTTAAAGTTACTATTTTGAGTAACGATTATGTAATCAGGTTAACCAATACACATGATTCTGTTGCCGAAAAATATGATAAAGTTTTTGTCGAAGATGTTTTGAAAGCTGTAAAAGAAGAAAAACACCGACGTATGGAAGTGGTTTATGACTCTATTACCAACAGCATCGAAAAAATGGCTGAGCGCTTGCATAATAGACTTATAGAGTCAAATGAGCAAGACAAATCTGTTCGTCGTTTGGAGACAAAAGAAGTTAAAAGCAGTAAAAAAGTAAACTAATAGCTTTTTTGAAATGATTTATAAGATCATTTCTTCGTAAGTCAGAATAGTCTCGTATCCTTTATTGAAGAAATATTCTTTGGGATCTTCTTTAGAAACTACCAGAATAAAATCGCCACCCCAAGCTCCAAGGCTTTTAATCACACCATTAAAATCAGGAAAAACAGCTTCTTTTATGGTCTGCATTTCTAAAACCTTGCTCAGATGAATTTCATGTTTCTGAATTGCTGCAGCAAATTCTTTTAATGTTTTGGCGTGAAGAATTTCATTTGTGATTTTATTGTTTTCTGCAATATTAGCCGCTAGATGATTGCCTTTGTGGTTGTTGTAGGAGTATATGGCAGATTTACTGTTTTGTTTTTTGTTTAGATAAACAAAATAAAGGTGTTCTTTAAAGTCAGGATTAAATTCAACTTGTTGTACAAAATTATCCTTTATTCGATACAAAACAGGAGTATTGTTTTGCGCGCATGCAATATCGTAACCGCTTCCGCCAAAACTGTTTTTCAGTAGTGTAAAAGCATTAATTTCAGTCCATTGTGCAATATTGTTGATAAGAGTAGAAGATGTTCCTAATCCCCAATTTCTTGGAAAACTCAAATGTGTGCTTACTTTATATCCGTTAGCGTTATCAATAAATTTTGGATTTAAAATATAAGCCTCATGTAGAATATTGACTAGAGTTGATTTTACTGTGTCAATTTGTGGATCTGAACCTTTTATAACTTCATCAAATAAAATAGTCTCTTCAAACCATAAATGTTTGTCGTAATCATAACTTTTCCATTCAATTTGTTTGTCTTCTGAATCTTCAATTACTAAATTCTGACCAAATTTTGTTGGTAGCGCAAATGCATCTGCTCCATCCAAAACTAGATATTCTCCAGCAATAAATAATTTTCCGTTGCTATAAAAGGTTGTTGGCATACTTGTTTTTATTATAAATTCCAAATCTGAAATTCCAAATTCCAAGAACTAACGTTGGAATTTGGAATTTAAAATATTGGATTTTTGAACTAGGTTATTTTCTTAAACTTTCAATAAATTCTACCACAGCACTGTGAGAAACGGCTGTTTTTTTGAAGTGAGATTTGATTAAATGACGCTCTTCATCAGTAGCTTCAAATTGATTGATAATGTTGTTAAGGTGCATTTTCATGTGGCCTTCTTGGATTCCTGTTGTAGTTAAGGAACGCAATGCGGCAAAATTTTGTGCTAAACCTGCAACTGCTACAATTTCCATTAACTCTGGAGCAGAAGGTTTTTCTAAAATTTCGAGACACAATTTTACTAAAGGATGCAAAGAAGTTAAACCGCCAACAGTACCAACTGCTAAAGGAATTTCAAGCCAAAAAGTGAAAATTCCGTTTTCGATTTTAGCATGTGATAAACTTGCGTATTGGCCATTTCTGGAAGCATAAGCGTGTACGCCAGCTTCTACAGCTCTAAAATCATTTCCTGTTGCTAGAATCACGGCATCTACGCCATTCATGATGCCTTTATTATGTGTAACGGCTCTAAAAGGCTCAACTTCTGCAATTTGTACTGCTTGAACAAAACGCTCTGCAAATTCTTGTGGATTTGTAATGTGTTTTTCAGCTAAATCTTCAATAGGGCAAGAAACTTCTGCTCTAACAAGACAATGAGGCACATAATTCGAGAGAATGCTCATTATAACTTCTAGTTTTTCGCCATTTTGACATAAGTCAGAATTTTGACCTTCTTCTTTTAAAGTAGTAGCAAATTGCTCTAAACAAGAGTTTATAAAATTGGCTCCCATGCTATCTTTGGTTTCAAAAGTAGCATGAAGCTGATAGTAATTTTCTAGTAAACTTCTTTTGTCTTTTAGTTTGATGTCTAAAATACCACCGCCACGCTGCTGCATATTTTTGGTAATGCTTTGCGTTTCTGAGAAGAATTTTGGTTTGATTTGGTTAAAAAACTGAGTTAACTTTTCTGCGTCTCCACTATAAGTAAAGTGAACTTGGCCAATTTTTTCAGTATCTATAATTGTAGCTTTAAATCCACCTCTTGTTGACCAGTATTTTGCGGCTTTAGACGCTGCTGCAACCACAGAACTTTCTTCAATTGCCATCGGAATGGTTTTGTATTTTCCGTTTATCAAAAAGTTAGGCGCAACACCAAGCGGGATATAAAGGTTTGTAATGGTGTTTTCTATAAATTCATCATGAAGCTGCTGAAGCTTTTCGTCTGAATTCCAGTAATTTCTTATAATATTTTGCGCCTCTTCAGGATTTGAAAAATATTCATTTGCAATCCAGTTAATTTTTTCTTTTTTGGATAATTTAGAAAATCCGGCAACAGCGTTGTTCATTCTCAATGTATTAAATAATAATGTTGCGGCAAAGATACTATTTTAAGAGTTTTGATTGCAATCTATTTCAGACATGTAAGTACGCAATCGTTATTTTTTTTAACATTTAACACTTAAAATGTGTATTATGTTTATTTTTTTTACTAAAATTGGGCTCTTTTTATATTTAAAATAATTCTAATGAATACAAGCAAATTTACTGCAGTACTTTTATTCTTAACTGCAGTTGTTTTTGGGCAGCAGAAGATAACTGTCGAAAATGTTTTTAGCGGTACTTTCCGGGCAAAAGGAATGGATGAACTGCAATCGCTAAAAAATACAAATCAATATACTGTTTTAAATGTTGATCAAGCGAGCAGAAGTATGCAGATTGATTTATATGATTTTGCTACACTGAAAAAAGTATCAAATCTTATTGATACTAAAAGCTTTAAAGAACTTGCAGAAGGAATTGACAGCTATACTTTTGATGCTTCTGAAAAAAAGATCTTAATTGCTTGTCATTCTTCTAAAATCTTCCGTCACTCTTTTACTGCCGATTATTTCCTTTATGATATCGCAGCAAAATCCTTGACAAAACTTGTTGATTTTCAGATTCAAGAACCGACATTCTCACCTGACGGAACAAAAATCGCTTACGCAAGAGAAAATAACTTATATGTATATGACGTAGCTTCAAAAAAATCTACGGCTATTACAACAGACGGAAAGAAAAATGCGGTTATAAACGGTATTACTGACTGGGTTTACGAAGAAGAATTTGCATTTGTGCGTGCTTTCGATTGGAGTAAAGACAGTAAAAAAGTAGCTTATATTCGTTTTGACGAAAGCCAGGTTCCTGAGTTTTCAATGTCAATCTTCCACAAAGATTTATATCCTAAAATTGAGACTTTTAAATATCCTAAAGCTGGAGAAAAAAATTCAGATGTTTCGTTACATATCTATGATGTAGCTGCGGGAGCAACGAAAAAAGTTAATTTAGGAAACTACAATGATTTCTACATTGCTAGAATGCAGTGGACAAATGATGCCAATGTACTTTCAGCGCAGGTTTTAAACCGTCACCAAGACAATTTAGATATACTGTTCATTGATGGTAATACAGCAACTTCAAAAGTAGTTTTAAATGAAAAAGATAAAGCTTATGTAGATATAACTGATAATTTGACTTTCTTAAAAGACAACAGTTTTATCTGGACTAGCGAAAAAGACGGTTTTAATCATATTTATGTGTATGATAAAAACGGAAAACTTAAAAATCAAGTGACAAAAGGAAACTGGGAAGTGGTTTCATACTACGGTTTCGACGAAAAAACAAAAACTATTTTCTACCAATCTACAGAAAATGGTTCTATCAACAGAGATCTTTACAGAATTGGTTTAGACGGAAAAAATAAAGTGCGTTTGTCTTCAAAAACAGGAACAAGTGCAGCGACTTTCAGTCCAAATTTCCAATACTTCATTGCAACTTTCTCTAGTAATACGCAGCCAACAACATATACTTTGAATGAGGCTAAAACAGGAAAAGAAATTCAGGTTATAGAAAATAACCAAGCTCTTGCTGATAAATTGAAAGCGTATGATCTTCCGTCAAAAGAATACTTTGTTTTAAAAACGGCTAAAGGAAACGAACTAAATGCGTGGATTTTAAAACCAAAAGATTTTGACCCTTCAAAAAAATATCCTGTTTTCATGTTCCAATATTCAGGTCCAGGATCTCAGCAGGTGGCAAATCAATGGAATAATTCTAATGATTACTGGTTCGCTTCATTAACACAGCAAGGTTACATTGTAGCTTGTGTTGACGGAAGAGGAACAGGTTACAAAGGAGCTGATTTCAAAAAAGTAACTCAAAAAGAATTAGGTAAATACGAAGTAGAAGACCAGATTGATGCGGCAAAAGTAATTGGCGCTTATCCTTATGTTGATGCTTCAAGAATCGGAATCTTCGGATGGAGCTATGGTGGATTTATGGCATCTAACTGTATTTTTCAAGGAAACGATGTATTTAAAATGGCAATCGCGGTTGCACCAGTTACAAACTGGAGATTTTATGACAGCGTTTATACAGAAAGATACATGCAAACTCCGCAAGAAAATGCAAGCGGATATGATCAAAACTCTCCTATAAACCATGTTGATAAATTGAAAGGAAAGTTCTTGTTGATTCACGGTTCTGCAGATGACAACGTTCATGTTCAGAATACAATGCAAATGATGGAAGCTTTAATTCAGGCAAATAAACAATTTGATTCTCAAATTTATCCAGATAAAGATCATGGTATTTATGGCGGGAAAACGAGAGTTCAGCTTTATACTAAAATGACAAACTTTATCAAAGAAAATTTATAATCTAAAAATAATTAAAACCTAATTAAATAAACGAATAATATGGGAGAAACTCAAGTAAAAACAGCGCATCCAAAAGGACTTTGGGTATTATTTGGAACGGAGATGTGGGAGCGGTTCAATTTTTATGGAATGCGAGCTTTATTGACTTTATTTCTTGTAAATTCATTATTGATGAAGGAAGAGGAAGCGTCATTAATTTATGGAGGTTTTCTTGGACTTTGTTATTTAACACCAATGTTAGGTGGTTTTGTTGCCGACCGTTATTTAGGAAACAGAAATTGTATCCTATTAGGAGGATTATTAATGGCAATAGGACAATTGCTTTTGTTTACGAGCGGAAGTCTTTTTGGATCTAACTTAGGTTTAGCAAAAATTATCATGTACTCTGCGTTAGGAGTGATTGTTTTTGGTAACGGATTCTTCAAACCAAATATTTCTAGTATGGTTGGAAGTTTGTATCCAAAACAAGAAAAAACAAAATTAGATAGTGCTTTTACTATTTTCTATATGGGAATTAACATCGGAGCATTTTTAGGTCAGTCTATTTGTCCGTTATTAGGAGATGTTAAAGATGCAGGCGGAATTAGAGATATCCACGCTTTTAGATGGGGATTCTTGGCAGCTTCTACTGCAATGTTATTAGGAACAGTTCTTTTCTACTTCTTGAAAAATAAATATGTGGTTTCTCCAGAAGGAAAACCATTAGGAGGACTTCCTTCTAAAAATGATGCTTCAGACTTTGAAGAAGGAGAAGCACAGCAAGCAAACTTTTCTACTAAAGCCCTTATCGGTGCAGGAATTGCTTTTGTTGCTTTAGGATTCTTTTTCCACTATGTGGTTGGTCAGAACTTGATCTATACTTTGATTTATTCAAGTGGTTTGGCGTTAGCAGGATTAATTATTTCAGACACGTCTTTAACTAAAGTTGAAAGAGATAGAATTTATGTAATCTACATCGTATCGTTTTTTATTATTTTCTTTTGGGCAGCATTTGAACAAGCTGGTTCATCTTTAACTTTTATTGCAGATAACCAAACAGACAGACATTTCTTTGGTTGGGCAATGCCACCATCGATGGTTCAAATTTTTAACGGAATGTTTGTTGTGCTTTTAGCAGTTCCTTTCAGTATTCTTTGGGATACTTTAAGAGCTAAAGGAAAAGAGCCAATTTCTCCTGTAAAATTAGCAGCTGGATTAGTGATCATTTCTGTGAGTTTCTTTATGATTGCGACTCAGGTTTCTTATATCGGAACTTCTGGTTTATTGCTAGTTAAATGGCTTATTTTATTATATTTCTTAAATACATGTGCAGAATTATGTTTGTCTCCAATTGGTTTGTCATTGGTTGGTAAATTATCTCCAAAACGTTTCGCGTCATTATTATACGGAGTATTCTTTTTGTCTAATGCTTCAGGATATGCACTAGGAGGGACTTTGGGTTCTATCTTACCAGCAACTGGCGATAAATTTGCAAAAGCAAAAGAATTAGGAATCGATCTTCAAGCAGTTTTAGATAAAAAAATAACGCTTTCAGCAGACCAATTGGCTTTGTTGGATCATCATCAGATTAGTGCACAAAATCCAATTTTTGCTGGATTTGAAATCCATAATTTATATGAATTCTTTATGGTATTTGTTGTACTTACAGGTATTGCTGCAATTTTATTATTTGCTTTAACACCACTATTGAAAAAATTAATGCACGGTGTTAGATAAAAAATGGAAAACAATATTACTTTAGAAGAAATTCAAAATTTTAAAGGCAAGTACCCAAAGCAATTGTGGTACTTGTTTTTGGTTGAAATGTGGGAACGTTTCTGTTTCTACGGAATGAGAGGGGTTTTAGCGGTTTTTATGGTAGACCAACTTGGTCTCGTTGAAGGAAAAGCGAACTTGCAATACGGAGCCATTCAGGCGTTTGTGTACGCTTTTACATTTATCGGGGGAATTTTTGCCGATAAAGTTTTAGGATTTAAAAAATCACTTCTTTTTGGAGGAATCGTGATGATTTTAGGGAATTTGCTTATTGCAGCTTCTCCTCATGATTTCTTTTATTACGGAATAACACTTTCTATTATTGGAACAGGTTTCTTTAAGCCAAATGTTTCTTCAATGGTAGGGGAGCTGTACCATGAAAATGATGGTCGCCGAGATGCAGGATACGGATTATTTTACGCTGGAATTAATATTGGGGGAATGCTTGGTGGAGCAATACCAATTTATTTAGGAAAGAACTATTCTTGGAGCCTTTGTTTTCTTTCTGCTGCAATTGTTATGATTATAGGAGTTGTAACTTTTCTTTTGACTAAAAAACATTTAGCACCAATTGGAAATTCTCCGTTAGAAAATCATGCGCCTAAAAAACGAAATCTTTATGAAATAGCCGTTTACGTGGGATCTTTTGTTGTTATTCCATTAGTGTATATAATGGTTATCAATTCCGATTTTACAGAGTATTTTATGTATACTATCGGGGTTTTGGCATTGGGATATTTTTTATATGAATTGATATTGATAAAAGAAAGAAAGCAGCAACTTAAGTTTTTGGCTGCCTTCATCTTTATTTTTGCATATTTTATGTTCATGGCAATTTCTGAACAGTCAGGAGGTTCGTTGTCGCTATTTGCGAAAGATAATTTAACCAATAAGCTATTGTTTTTTAATATCGATCCAAATGTGGTAAATAATAGTATAAACTCACTTTATGTTATTATTTTTAGTCCATTAGTAGGATTGTTATGGATATTTATGGCTAAACGAAAAATAGAGCCTAATACTGTTATTAAATTTGGGTTGTCATTTATTTTATTGGCGGCAGGTTTCTTTATCTTCTATGCTGCTAGATATTTTGTAAACCAAGACGGATTAAGTTCGTTGGATGTATTTGCTTTAGGATATCTTTTGTATACATTGGGAGAATTGTGTATTGGTCCAATCGGAATGTCTGTAATAACTAAATTATCTCCTAAAAGATTGTTCGGAATGATGATGGGATTATGGTTTTTGTCAAGTGCATTTGGTCAATTTGCTGCAGGAAAATTGGGTGCTGAAATGTCTGATGCCAATACTGGAACTACATTAATGTCTAAACTTATGGCTTACACGGATGGATATTATCAATTAGCCTTATATGCTCTTGTTGCGGGTATTGCATTTATTGTTCTAACTCCGTTAATCAGAAGATTAATGCAAGAAGTTAAATAATTATATTGTAATCACTTTTTACATAAATTTGTATAAAATTTCCATTATGAAAAAAATAGTACTTATTGCTTTGTTTTTAATTGGTGCTGCAAATCTTCAGGCACAAGAATTAAAATGGTATACAGATGTTAGAGAAGCAATTACTGTAAGTAATAAAGAACAAAAGCCGATGCTGATGTTTTTTACAGGTAGTGATTGGTGTGGATGGTGTATTCGTTTGCAAAATGAAGTTTTAAAGACTGCAGAGTTTAAAAAATGGGCAACAGATAATGTGGTTTTAGTTGAGTTAGATTATCCTAGATCTGTTCCTCAGACACCAGAGCTTAAAAGTCAGAATAACGAATTGCAGCAGGCTTTTGGAATTCAAGGTTTTCCAACAGTTTTCTTTACTAGTGCAGAAACGAAAGATGGGAAAGTAAACTTTAAAGGTCTTGGTAAAACAGGATATGTTGCCGGGGGACCATCAGCATGGTTAACTGTTGCAGAAGGAATAGTGCATCCAAAGAAAATGTAAATTCAATTTGATAAAAATCAAAAGGTCCCTTACTCTGTAAGGGACCTTTTTTTGTTTAGTAAGAAAAATTCTTTATAAAAAATATTTTAAATTGAGTATTTTATATTTTATTATATGTAAAAAAACATATAATGTATTTTTTGTATTAATATAATTTGGATAATTAAAATATAATGTTAATTTCGTCTTGCTAATCTAACCAAAACCAATTTATATGACTAAAAAATTACTTATCCTACTGTTTTTTTTAGGTTCATTTATGATGCAAGCACAAAACTTAGCGTGGAGAACAAACATGACAGATGCTATTGCTATAAGTAATGACCAGAGAAAACCAATGCTGATTTTATTCACTGCCTCAGGTGTACCAGAAAATCTTCAAAACGAAATCTTTAAAACACCCGATTTTGCTGTATGGTCGCGAGATAACGTGGTCTTAGTAAAATTAGATTTATCTGATATGAATGCGTCAGATAGCGATCGCGAACAAAATGTAAAATTGAAAAATGCATTTGGAGTTGAAGATCTTCCAGAAGTATGTTTCGCAATGGCATCAGTAAGAAAAAACAAAACGACATTTAGCGCTTTAGGAAAAATAGCCTACAAACCTGGAGGAGCGAAAGCTTGGATTGCAGAATCAAATGCAATTTTACATCCAGCAGAATAGTAAACGATTTCATTCGACTTTTATTTTAATTTTTTTTAGTCCCCTCTCTGTTTTGCAGAAGGGGATTTTTTTTTGCTCTTAAGAGAATAAATCGCGAATTTGATTATTTTAAATAGTGTTTTTTCTACATTTATTAAAAATCGACTCATATATTATCAATTTGATTTTAATTCTTAGAAGTTGATTTTTAATGGCTTAAAATCTTTATTGGATTCTGTTTTTGTATTATTTTAGTTTTATTAACATAACCAAAACCAAAATTATATGCCCAAAAAACTACTTATCCTACTATTATTTTTAAATCCATTTTGTATGATTTCTCAAAATATAATCTGGAAAACCGACATCAACGATGCTGTAACTGCGAGTGCAGAAAAAAGAAAACCATTATTGATATTCTTTACTGCTCAAGGGGTAAATTCTCAATTACAAAATGAAATTTTTGCCACTCGAGATTTTGAAGAGTGGTCTCGTAAAAACGTTATTCTGGTAAAACTAGATCTTTCTGATCCTTCTGCATCTGATGCTGTTAAAGAACAAAATCTAATGTTGAAGAACGCTTTTGGTATTGAAGATATTCCTCAAGTATGCTTTTCTGAAGTGACGGTCAGAAAGGGAAAAACAAGTTTTAATAAATTAGGGCTCATTGCTTATAAAGCTCCTGGAGTTAAGAATTGGATTTCTGAATCTAATTCGATTATAAATCCAGAATAAAAATTAAAATTGATAATATCCCTTTTCTTTTGTCGAATGGAAAGGGATGTTTTTTTTAAGACAGCTTTTTTTCCAGTATTTCTGAATTGAATTGGAATTTGAGCCATCTGCAATAACAATTTTGGGATGAATATTCTTTAATACTCGATCTAGATTTATTTTTGAGGTTTGAGTAAGGACTAAAATATCAGGCTGAATTTTTTCTGAGAAAGCTTTAGTACTATCAATTATTAAAATTTTGTTGTTTTTAAAGTAAAGCACATTTTTAATCTCTTGAATTTTAGTCAGCCTAATTGAATTTCCAACGAGATAAGAATTTATATTTCTTGTATTGATGTCCTTTTGAATAGTGTCTCGGGTGTAAAGCGTAATGTGGCTTCCTAAACGCTCAGAAATAAGGGTGTTGTTTTTTTCATTGTAAACAATCAATTCTTCTTTGTTTTCGGTTTCTACTTTAGTTAAAATAAAAGAAATTTGGATGAAAATAATTGAGGCAAACACCAATATCAATTTGTTAAAGCTTGGTTTTTTAATCCAGATTATTGTGCCAATTATAAAGAATGAGAATGCCCATAGATGATAAAAATTGAAGCTGATATCTCTAATGACAAATGAATCGACAGAAGCTACAGCGTGAATCATGAGGTTTAGCAAATAAATGCTTTTTTCGAAAATCATCGTCATGAATAGCGGTGGACTGGTAAAAATAGCTACTATCATAACTACAATTCCTGCAATCATAATAAATGATAGAACAGGAAGGATAATGATATTTGTGACAAAAAACAGACCTGGAAATTGATGGAAATAGTAAAGGCATAAAGGCAAAGTACCAATTTGTGCTGCAAAAGAAACGGTCAAAGCTTCCCAGATATAAACTGTCAACTTGTTCTTTGGTTTGTAAATGTTTTTTAGAATAGGATGTAACCAAAGAATAAAGAATAAGGCGATATAACTTAATTGAAAACCAACATCAAATAAAAAATACGGTTCAAAAAGTAATATCAATAAAATAGAAACTAATAAAGTGTGATAGATATTGCCATTTCTACGTAAATGACTTCCGATTGCAACAAATGAGAACATAACTACCGATCTCAAAACCGAAGGAGATAAGCCAGAAATTATAGCAAAACCAGCCAATGATATTAAGATTGATGCTAATTTAAAGAATGAGCCTTTTCTTGTGTTTGGAATAGGTTTAAGAATAAAAGTGATAAAAAGCATTATAAAGCCCACATGAAGCCCTGAAACAGATAATATATGCGTTGCTCCAGAATATTGATAATCTTGGATAATATCTTGTGAAATCTCCTGTTGCTGTCCTAAAATCAAAGCTAAAGCTACATTCATTTCATCTTTATTGAAATTTGATTTTTCGAGATTGGAAATTATTCTCGAATGTAACTGTGCACAATAATACCAAATGTCTTTTTGAATCGTTTTGCTAACCAGAATATCTTTCTTCTGACAATAAATCTGAGCGTAGATTTGTTTGTCTGCCAAATATCTGCCGTAATCAAATTGATTTGGATTTTTACTGGGCTTATTTTGCTGTAAAATGGTTTGAATTTTAATGCTATTCCCTACAATTAAAGGGGCTTTGGTGCTGTCTTTTTGAACATTTACAATTATTTTTCCCGAATATGATTTTTCAGATATTGTTTTTACAAGACCAATGTATCGATCGCTATAATCATTACTTTTTAGTTTTTCTCTTAAAATTAATGTTACTGATTGAGGGTTTTTGAAAGCAGTCTGACAATGTGTGTAATTGCTTTTTTGAAGGCTTTGTGTATGGCATAAAAGTGTTAGTGCGCCAATACAGAATGATAAAATGTAACTAAAGCTTCCGAACAGTATCGTTTTTTTATTACGTTTTAAATTCCAAATGAAAGCTCCGGAAAATATTATAAAACCAATCGAAGTCAAAAGTACGATCAGCGTGATAGAAAAATGAAGATAATACGAAGCAATTATGCCAAGTACAAAAGCGGACGTAATTTTTACTAACGGAAAATCTAATACTTTCATGGCATAAAAGTATTAATTTTTTGTAAGAAAAATAATGAAAAAAAGTTTTTAAGGCAAAACTCTGTTTACTTGCTCAAAAGAGTTTTTGTAATAAGGCTCTTTGGTAGAAGAAATAATGACTCCTTTTGAGGTTGAGGAATGCACAAATTTTACTTCGTCAGAATTGACTTCTGTAATTAATCCAACATGATTAATTTGTCTGCTTTTGTTGGTTTTAAAGAAAATTAAGTCACCTTTTTTGGCATCATTTAACGGAACTACTTTGCCAATTTTTGCTTGCTCATAAGAACTTCTCGGAAGATTGATACTTTCACTTTCGAAAGTAGTGTAGACCAATCCAGAACAATCAAATCCGCTTTTTGTAGTTCCTCCCGCTTTATATCGAACACCTATATTGTCAGTAGCTTTTTCAATAAGATTATTTACTAAAGTTCTGTTTTCTTTTTTAGATTCGTTTTTGTTTGTAACCGAAGAAGTCGATTTACAAGAAGTAAAGGCAATCGCTAAAAGCAGAAAAAGGAGTATTCTTTTCAAAATAGATTAATTAGTTTGTTTTAAATCGGCAACAATGAGTTTTGCAGTGTTTTTGCTTGCACCAACTCCGCCCAATTTTTGTTCTAATATATCGTAATTTTGTAGCACTTTATTGCGATGACTAGGCTCTAATAATTTTTGAAGCTCTTCTTTGATTCGTTTTTTGTTGCAATCTCCTTGAATCAATTCAGTTACAACTTCCTGATCCATAATTAAATTGACAAGAGAAATATATTTTAAAGTGATAATTCTTTTTGCAATCTGATACGAAACTTCGCTTCCTTTATAGCAAACCACTTCAGGTACTTTAAAAAGCGCTGTTTCAAGAGTGGCAGTTCCAGAAGTTACTAATGCAGCTGTCGAAGAACGAAGCAAATCGTACGTTTTATTGGAAACAAATGCAATGTTTTTATTTTTTAAGAATTGCTGATAAAATTCATATTCCTGACTTGGAGCGCCAGCAATAACAAATTCGTAATCTTGAAAATCATCCACAACGCTCAGCATCACGCTCAACATTTTGGTGATTTCCTGTTTACGGCTTCCAGGAAGAACTGCAATGATTGGTTTTTCTCCTAGATTATTTTCTTTTCTAAACAAAGCTTCATCAAAAGCAGGCTGATTCTGAATCGCATCAATAAGCGGATGTCCAACAAAATCTACAGGGAAATGATGTTTGTCTTCGTAGAAACTTTTCTCAAAAGGCAAAATCACATACATTTTATCAACGTCTTGTTTGATAGCTTTAATTCTGTTTTCTTTCCAAGCCCAAATTTGAGGAGAAATATAGTAATGCGTTTTATAGCCTAATTCTTTTGCCCATTTTGCAATTCGCATATTAAAGCCTGGATAATCAATAAAAATAATCACATCTGGTTTGAACTCTGTGATGTCTTTTTTACAGATTTTGATATTGTTTAAAATGGTTTTTAAGTTGAAAACCACTTCAATAAAGCCCATAAAAGCTAGATCGCGATAATGTTTTACCAAAGTTCCGCCTGCTTTCTGCATTAAGTCTCCGCCCCAAAATCTAATTTCTGCTTCTGGATCTTCAACGTATAATGCCTTCATTAAATTTGAACCATGTAAATCTCCAGAGGCTTCTCCTGCAATTATGTAATATTTCATGTTGGTTTTTTTGTAAATGTGCTAAAGTTGTAACCGTTAAAGGGAACTTAGCAAAGATAAGATTTAAATAACTAATGTAGAAATTGCCAATACAATCACGGCTAAAATTACACCTCGAGCCATATATTCTTTGTCTCTTTTAAGAAGAATCGCAAATACGCCAAGATCTAAAAGTGTTCCTATGGTAATTATTTTTCCAAGATATCCGTATTCTCGAATCATGTGAAATCCTTGCGAAATTTCAAATGTGGTAAAAAAAGTGATAAACAAATAGCTTCCTAAAAGAGCTGTAAAAATTCCGATAATAAAACCAATCAGTATTTCTTTAGTCATTTAATTTCCAAGTATTAAGTTGCTGAATAGAGTGGTGGGCGGTCAAGTCAAACTGTACCGGAACTACCGAAATGTATCCGTTTGCCAAAGCCCATTCGTCGGTATCTTCGCCTTTGTCTTCATTTACAAATTTGCCTGCAAGCCAGTAATAATCTTTCCCGAAAGGAGTTTGTCTTTTGTCAAACTTTTGTGCGTAATACGCTTTCGCTTGACGACAAACTTTAATTCCTTTAATTTCAGATTCCTTTAATTTTGGAAAGTTGACATTTAAAACTACTCCTGGAGGCAGTTTGTTGGCTAGAGTTTCTAAAGCAATTTTTTTTACGAAAGACTTGATTGGTTCAAAATCAGCGTTCCAATCAAAATCTAAAAGAGAAAAACCTATTGCCTGAATGCCTTCTATGCCGGCTTCTACAGCTGCGCTCATGGTTCCTGAATAAATTACATTGATTGAGGAATTTGATCCGTGATTTATTCCCGAAACGCATAAGTCAGGTTTACGTTTCAAGATTTCGTTTACTGCCAATTTTACACAATCTA
This sequence comes from Flavobacterium nitrogenifigens, assembly GCF_003254565.1. Classification (GTDB taxonomy): domain Bacteria; phylum Bacteroidota; class Bacteroidia; order Flavobacteriales; family Flavobacteriaceae; genus Flavobacterium; species Flavobacterium nitrogenifigens. Next base: position 278,855 of record NZ_QJRI01000181.1, on the reverse strand, counting down.
CAGGAGTTCCAGAACAGCTGTACTCTGCAATTGTGTCATCGTCTTTTGAAATTTTATCTATAAATAAAGTATTGTTGACAGTGATAGCGTGTCCCATTGCGCTTTGAGGTTTGTCTGGTGCAACAACAATGACATCGCCTATGGTTTCCATAACGCTAATAAGGGCTCTAATTCCAGGAGCCAAAATACCATCATCGTTGGTCACTAATATTAGTGGTTTTTCAGCTTTCATATAATAAATATTATGTGTAGTTTTAACAATTGTAGGATTTTAAGAACAAAATTAATCACAATTATTTGCGAGAAGTCACAAATACTGTAAAATTTGTCAACTAAGGTAAAGAACTTTTTTACGAATTAAACATTTTTATATCTTTAACAAAAAATTATCGAAGCGTTAGCTCTCGTGGCATAGTTTTTAACGTAACTTAGATAAAAAAATTGATGAATGCTATTATAAAGTTTATGAAAAGAAATTATAAGATACTCATAGCCGTATTGTGCTTATCGCTTACATTATTTGCATTTAAGATGAATGCCGATAGGACAATCGACCCAGATCCGAATAGAGACAAGACACTTTTAGAATTACTAGCATTTGTTATTGAAAAAGGGCATTATAGTCCAGCGGAAATAAATGATGAGTTTTCAAAAGGTATTTTCAAGGATTACATCGATGCTTTAGACCCATCAAAAAGATTCTTCCTTCAGTCAGATATTGACGAATTTAAGCAGTATGAATTAATGCTTGATGATCAGTTTTTGAATAAAGATATTACTTTTTTCAACCTTACTTATACAAGGCTGATGAAACGTATGGAGGAAAGTAAAAAACGTTATAAAACAATTTTGGCTCAGCCATTTAACTACAATGTAGATGAGAATTTTGATGCGGATTATGAGAAAATGCCGTATGCAAAAAACTTAACGGAGATTAATGAAAGATGGAGAAAACAAATCAAATTATCGACTCTTTCTTCTTTAGTTACAAAACAAAAAATTGAAGAAGAAAAGAAGAAAAAAGATCCGGCTTACAAAGAAAAATCTTTTGAAACTTTAGAAAAAGAAACACGCGAAAGTTCTTTAAAATCTCTAGATGATAATTTTAGTGTAATTAAAGATTTGAATAGAGAATACTGGTTTTCAGTGTATTTGAATTCTATTATGGCTCGTTTTGATCCGCATACAAGCTATTTTGCACCAGAAGAAAAAGATCGTTTTGATGTAAATATCAGTGGAAAACTTGAAGGTATTGGAGCTCGTTTGACTAAGAAAAACGACTTTACTCAAATTGATGAATTAATTTCTGGAGGCCCGGCCTGGAAAGGAAAACAACTAGAGGCAGGAGATTTAATCTTGAAAGTTGCTCAAGGAAACGAAGAGCCAGTTGATGTTGTGGGTATGCGTTTGGATGATGTTGTGAAGAAAATTAAAGGTCACAAAGGAACTGAAGTAAAACTGACAGTTAAAAAAGTAGATGGTTCTATCAAAGTGATTTCTATCATTCGTGATGTTGTAGAAATTGAAGAAACATACGCTAAATCTAGTGTTGTTGAGAAAAATGGTTTGAAATACGGAGTAATTTATCTTCCTAAATTCTATATCGACTTTGAAAATAAAGACGGTCGTGATGCCGGAAAAGATATTGCACGCGAGGTAGAAAGATTGAAACAAGCAAATGTTAATGGTATTGTTTTAGATGTTCGTGATGATGGTGGAGGATCTCTTTCTACAGTGGTTGATATTGCAGGTTTATTTATCGAAGACGGACCAATCGTTCAAGTAAAATCAGCTGGAAAAAAGAAAGAAGTTTTATACGATAAAGACAAAAAAATCGAGTGGGATGGTCCATTGGTTATTATGGTAAACAGTTTTTCTGCTTCGGCATCTGAGATTTTAGCTGCTGCAATTCAGGATTACAAACGTGGTGTAATTATCGGAAGCAAACAGACTTACGGAAAAGGAACTGTACAAAATGTTTTAGATTTGAATCAGTTTGTGCGTAATGCAAATTATGGAGATCTTGGTGCATTGAAAATTACAGGACAGAAGTTTTATAGAATAAACGGTGGTTCTACTCAGCTTGAAGGGGTTCATAGTGACGTTGTAATGCCAGATCGTTATGCTTACCTTAAAATGGGCGAAAGAGATATTGACAATGCAATGCCTTGGGATAAAATTGATCCAGCTGATTACAGCACATGGACTTCTAATGAGAATTTTACTAAAGCAATCAATAACAGTAGGAATAGAATTGCTCAAAATCCTCAATTTAAATTAATTGATGATAATGCAAAATGGATCGATGTTAAAAATAAAGAAAACGTTTATAGCTTGAACATTAAGAGTTTTAAAGAAACTCAGGAACAAGTTGAAAACGAAGGAAAAAAATATAAGCCAATTTCTGATTACAAAAACGATTTGATTTTCAAATCACTTCCGTATGAAGAAGATGAAATGAAAGCTGATGCTTCTTTAAAAGAGAAAAGAGATGCATGGCACCAAGCATTGTCTAAAGATGTTTATGTAGAAGAGGCTTTAAATGTATTAGATGATCTACAAACAAAAAGTTTGGTGAAAAATACGGTTAATCCTAAAATGAAAAAGGATAAACTAGTGAAGTCTTAAGTTCGAGAAGAATTTAATTTGTTTAAAAACGCTCTATAAATTTTGAATTTATGGAGCGTTTTTTTTGTAAGTTCGCTTTTAAAAATAGAAATATGAAAGGTTGTGTAGGTTTAATTTTGCTGAGTTTTGCATTATTATCATGTAAAAGAGAAAACGTAAAAATTGATGAAGAGATAAAAACTAATGAAGTGGTTTCTTTTAAAGAAAATTCTACTCACAAAGATTCTTTATACACAGTTGCTTATCTCCCGACTTCAACAACCAAACAAATTGTAAAACACCAATATTACACGCTTTCTTACAATGAAAAGTTTGAGCAGGCAGAATGGGTGGCATACGAATTGAAAAAAGAATATTTAAAAAATAATGATTACAAAAGACCTTATTTTATAGAAGATCCAAAAGTAACTACCGGTTCTGCCGATTGGAGAAACTATAAAAAATCAGGTTACGATAAAGGCCATCTTTGTCCTGCCGGTGATATGGAGTTTAGTAAAGATGCATACAACGATACTTTTTATACTTCGAATATTTCGCCTCAGAAAAAAGAATTTAACGCTGGAATTTGGAATAGAATAGAGCAGAAGACGCGCTATTGGGCAGGAAAATACAATGATATTTATGTAGTAACTGGCGGAATTGCGAAAGATTCTGACAAAAGAATTGGAACAGAGAAAGTTGCGGTTCCTAAATATTTTTATAAAATTGTTTTAGCTAAATCAGGAAAAGATCATAAGGCAATTGCTTTCTTAGTTCCAAACGAAAAAAGTGATAAATCCATCTATGATTTTGTTGTTCCAATCGAAACTTTAGAAAAAATGACTGGAATTGATTTCTTCCCCAATCTTAAAAATCTAAAAAGCAGTAAAGATTTTTAATTAAATACTGTTTACCTATAAATTAATCTAGAATATAAATAAGAATGCCTTTTTTTAAAATGAACAAGCAAAAAATGATGTTTGTTGGTTTGATATTTTCTTTTATCATAAGCCACGGCTATAGCCAAACAACACTTAATAAACAAAATATAGAAAACACACTTAACGATGCTTTTAATAAATTTAAAGATTTAAAAGAAGGTAAAAACGCCGACTATATTAAAGAGCTAGCCAATGTTGATCCCAATATTTTTGGTATTGCGCTTGTTACTGCAGATGGAGCTGTATATACAAAGGGTGATATAACGTCGATGGTCTCCATTCAAAGCATATCGAAAGTATTTACTATGGCAAAAGTAATTGAGCAAGAAGGACCACAATTTTTGCAAGACAAAATAGGGGTAAATGCGACTGGATTGCCGTTTAATTCTATTGTTGCTGTTGAAATGCATAAAGGTGATAAAATCAATCCTCTAGTAAATCCGGGAGCTATTGCAACTACGAGTCTTATTCGAGGTAACGATTCTATAGCAAAATGGAAAGATATTCAGAAAATTCAGAGTGATTTTGCCGGGAGGCAGCTTTCCATGAATCGTCCTGTTTATATAAGCGAGGCTAGTGATAATTTGCGAAATCAAGCTATTGCACATTTGTTATTGGCTTATAACCGAATATATTTTGATCCAGCCCAAGCAACAGATCTTTATACGAAACAGTGCGCATTGAATGTAAATGTAAAGGATCTCGCTACAATGGCGGCTACATTGGCAAATGGAGGCGTTAATCCTGTTACAAAGAAAAAGGTGGTTAGTCAGTCGACTGTAATGTATACTTTACCTGTAATGGCAACTGCAGGTCTCTATGATAATTCTGGGATATGGCTGTTTAATTCGGGACTTTCAGCAAAGAGTGGTGTTGGAGGAGGAATATTGGCAGTATGTCCAGGTAAATTTGGAATTGCTGTTATTTCACCACCATTAGATGAATCTGGAAATAGTTTGAAAGCGCAGAAAGTGATCCAATATGTTGTAGAAAAACTTAAAGCAAATCCTTATTGGATTGAACCTAAATAGGTTTTAGGTAAAAAAAGAAAAGTCCAAAATTATTTTTTGGACTTTTCTTTTTTGTTTTTGAAAATTTAAAAAGCAGTAAGACTTTTTAAATCAGCTATGGTTTCTGTTGGGTTTTCGGCTTTAAAAACAAAGCTTCCAGCTACTAAAACATCTGCGCCAGCTTCTACTAATTGTTTAGCATTTTTGCTGGTTACACCTCCATCAATCTCTATTAGTGTTGAAGCGTTTTTGCGTGTTATCAGTGCTTTTAGTTTCTTTACTTTGTCGTAAGTATTTTCAATGAATGATTGTCCGCCAAATCCTGGATTTACACTCATTATGCAAACCACATCGATGTCATTAATAACGTCTTCTAATAAGTCAACATTGGTATGAGGATTCATGGCAACTCCAGCTTTCATTCCTTCTGCTTTAATTGCCTGTAACGTTCTATGCAAATGCGTGCAAGCTTCGTAATGTACGGTTAAACCATTTGCGCCTAAATCTGCAAAAGTTTTAATGTAGCGGTCTGGATCGACAATCATTAAGTGTACATCGATATATTTTTTAGCATGTTTTGAAATTGCTTCTAAAACTGGCATTCCAAATGAGATGTTTGGAACGAAAACGCCATCCATAATATCGATATGAAACCAATCTGCTTGACTGTTGTTAATCATTTCTGAATCACGCTGTAAATTACCAAAATCGGCAGCAAGAACTGAAGGAGCAATAAGTGTATTTTTCATTGTGTTTGTTGTGTGTTGTTTTTATTGCAAAGATAAAGTTTAACCGCAAAGTTCGCTAAGAATTACGCAAAGTTCGTGAGGTTTTTTTGTTTAATAAATAACGCAAAGAGCGCAAAGATTTTTCGCAAAGTTTGGAGAGTTTCTGTTTGAAATTATTTGAGAAGGCAAAGTTCTCAAAGCTTTGTGTTCTCTTTACTCTATTAAAATATAGCTTAGAAAACTTAGCGAACTTTGCGAAAAATCTTTGTGTACTCTGCGTTACAAACATTTCAGCTCAATACTAAAAAATAAAAAACTCCGGTAATCAGCCGGAGTTTCAATCATCAATCAAAAAACGAACAGTCAATCAAACTGTTGTTTGCGGTACAAAGGTTTCAAGTTTCATGTTTCAAGTTACAAAAGCAACCTGAAACTTTAAACCTGAAACAAATATTGTCTTATCCTAAATAAGTTTTAAGGATTTTACTTCTAGAAGTGTGTTTCAATCTACGGATTGCTTTTTCTTTAATCTGACGAACACGCTCACGAGTTAGGTCGAAAGTTTCTCCAATTTCTTCAAGAGTCATTGGGTGCTGATCGCCAAGACCAAAATACAAACGTACAACATCTGCCTCTCTTGGAGTTAATGTTTCTAAAGAACGTTCAATTTCAGTACGAAGAGATTCGTGAATTAATTCTCTATCTGGATTTGGAGATTCACCAGAACGTAATACGTCATAAAGGTTAGAATCTTCCCCTTCAACAAGAGGTGCGTCCATAGATAGGTGACGTCCAGAGTTTTTCATAGACTCTTTTACGTCGTTTACAGTCATGTCTAGTTCTTTTGCAATTTCTTCAGCAGAAGGCGGACGCTCGTTAGATTGCTCTAATAAAGCGTACATTTTGTTGATTTTATTGATAGAACCAATTTTATTTAATGGCAAACGTACAATACGAGACTGTTCAGCTAAAGCTTGAAGAATCGATTGACGAATCCACCATACAGCGTAAGAAATGAATTTAAAACCACGAGTTTCATCAAAACGTTGAGCCGCTTTAATTAAACCTAAGTTTCCTTCATTAATTAAGTCAGGAAGAGTTAATCCTTGGTTTTGATATTGTTTAGCCACAGATACTACGAAACGTAGGTTGGCTTTTGTTAGTTTTTCTAAAGCTCTTTGATCACCAGCCTTTATTCTTTGTGCTAATTCTACCTCTTCATCAGCGGTAATTAGGTCAACTTTTCCAATTTCTTGTAGATATTTATCTAACGATGCAGTTTCACGATTAGTTACCTGCTTGGTGATTTTAAGTTGTCTCATGTTGTTGTCTCCCTATTTTTAAAGTGTACAAATGGTTATACGTAAGGAGTATCAAAAAAGTTACAATAATTATTTATTTTTTTAAAATTTATATGTAACCCCAGATTGAATCGATAAACTATAAGGTTTTGGAGCACTGTAATCTTTAAAAGTGCTTAAATAATATTTGAAAATTGGATTGAAATCGAATTGAAATTTTTCATTTAGTTTATAATAAAAACCCATTCCCAAATTAAGTGATAAATTCATTTTATTTAGGTTTTTAGTTGAACCAATTCCTTCAGTTTTTAAATTATTTGAGGAAAGGTAAAGCTGATTTGCATCAGAAAACAATACGCTGAATCCGCTAAAAGCTTCCATTCCGTATGGAGTTTCATCTTTTTTAATAGCATAATTAAATTCTAAAGGGATTTCATAATAGGATATTTTTTGCACTAGCCGAATGTCCGCATCATTACCCATAACTTTATAAATGTCATTATTGGTTAAAACCATATTCTCGTAATTAATTGGGGATTGATTATTTAGATGATTAGATATTTTTAAATTTATTTTAGAAAAACCAGCTTTGAAACCATATTTTCCATACATGGTTTTGAAGTAAACTCCGTAATGAGAAGTTATCGGATGGCTTTTTGAGACATTATCTAAAGATTCATTTATTGTTGATTTTCCTGATAGGGAACCAAAAATTGCTGGTCCGTAAAAAACAGAAACGGAAAATTCAGGATCGTCTTCATTTTTTTGTTCAGGGTATTCTCTTTCGATATATTCTCTTTTAGGAGTTGTTTTTTTCTCCTGTTTGGGAATAATGCTGTCCTGTTTAATTGTTTTCGGATTGTCTGAATCCTGTAAATTTTCTTTGCTGGTTTTTGTATTGCTTTTTTCTGAATCTTCAGTTTTTATTGATTGATTTTGTTTGTAAACAATAGAATCATGCGGTGTTTTTTGAATAGTTGATTTCTTGTTTTTGCTTTTTGAAATGTTATTTTTTGAAATGTTATTTTTTGAAATGCTATTTTTTGGATTCTTTAAAGTAGTTTTAGATCTTGGTTTTTTAGAAATTATGGATGCTTTTTTAGCAATACCATTTGATTTCTTTGGAGAGCTTTCTGGTTTTTCTGAAATAGAATTAGGCTTTTTAGAAGTGGTAACAGTTTTATTTTTTCTAATGATTACTTTATATTTTTTTACCACTTCATATTCTTCATATTCATCTGTAGAGGTTACCAATTTTGAAGATTGTTTGATTAGTTTTTCTGTTTTGCTTTTTTTAATTGTTGTTTTGGTTTCACTTGAATTTTGAATTGTCTTTTTTATACTTGGCTTATTTTCAGAAGAAGTTTTGTTTACAGAATCTTGTGCCGTATTGTTTTTAGTTGCTAAAGACTGCTTTTGGTCATGGGTTGTTTTTGATTGATTGATAATGGTTTTATCTTTTTCAAAACCCAAAGGGTTATTTTGATTTTGTTTTAATTCTAAAACAAAAACTGAACTCGCAAGTCCTATTAATAAAAGACTTGGAATAAGCCAGAATAAAAGGCGTCTTTTTCTTTTTTTGTTTAAATCACTTTCAATTGAAGCCCATAAATTATTACTCGGACTTTTGTCCAGAAGCTCTAATTTGTCTTTGAATATTTTGCCTATTTCTTTTTTATTTTCCATGGCTCGCTTGATAATTATGGAATGATCTTTTTGAAGTGATTTTTTCTTTTAGAATTGATTTTGCTCTATGCAAATTAGATTTTGATGTGCTTTCGCTTATAGAAAGCATTTCGGCAATTTCTTTATGGCTGTATTCATCAAGTTCATAGAGGTTAAAAATCAACCGATATTGATGTGGTAACTCTTGTATTAATGACAATAAATAATCTATAGGATAATTCATTTCAGTATCAGCGATCATTATCTCAGGAATATTATCATCTTTAATTGATGTGAGAAAAAAGGATTTTTTATATCTGCTGATTGCTTTATTTATTAAAATCCGTTTCATCCATCCTTCAAAACTTCCGGTTGATTTAAAGTTTTTGATGTTGGTGAATATCTCAATAAAAGCATCATGGAGATTGTCTTCGGCTTCAGAATCATTTTGGCAATATTTTAGACTAATCACAAAAAGACTTTTATAATAGAGATTATAAAGTTCTTCTTGTGATTTTCGGTTTTGCTTAATGCAACCTTTTATGATTTGGTCTAAATTCAAAAATGAAACGTTTTTATATTGTTTTTTAAATATAAGAATCAAAATCCTTTTACGGTAATTTAAAAATATCTTATAGCTCTAGCTTTAGCATTGCCTTTTCCAGGAATTTTTGATGTAGAAGTTTTTTCTCCTGTTTTAAAATTAATTGTTGAAACTGTGTTTTGATCAATTTCTGTAGAACTCCAATAAATTGATTCTGTAAAATTGTCTAAATTTCTTGAATATAGATTTTTATATATTAGTTCTAATTCATTGTATGATGGTAAAAACCAATCGTTATAAATACCTTGATTAAATGATAGAGCATCTTTGGCTAAAAGAGTTCCATTATTTAAATTGCTACAAACCGCTGGATTTGTGTAGTAATTGGTTAGATTGTCATGATAAATTACAATTTGTGCTGTATTGTAATAACCATTTCCGATTTCGCTATTTCTTGCTTTTGATACAGATGAAGCCACACATCCCCATTCTAGATCTTTTAAATCTGTTGTTGCAACCTCTATGTATCGCCACCCAAAACTATATTGGCCTTTGTCATAAAAAACAATTCCATTTGCAGGTCCTCTATTGCCAATTTTATATGGATATTTAGTCTCATATAGAAGTTCTAATTTTATATTTTTATCCAACATTTTTATGGTCATGTTTGTGCCGCCCATTTCAACTTTGCCATCAATACTCCAATATTTTGCTAATTCAGATTCGCCATCTAGCTTTATATTTAGATGCAGTTTGTCATCTACAAATAAGAAAAACCATGTTCCTTTGTATTCTTGATTATTAAAATAAAAAACTAAGGTTCCGTCTGAGTTTATCAAAAACCGACCACTTAAATATGTGTTTTCATTGGTTTGAGAATAAGTTACTCTCCAATAATAATCTAACGGTTTATCCAAAGGCGGAGCAATAATTCCGTTGCAATATACTATAATGTCTTCTCTAGTACAGTTTTTAAGAGCAATGTCCAGTTCCGAATTACTATTTACGGAATAAACCGTATTATCTGCTAAAGTGGTTGAAATAGGATAGCTAATGCTTAAAGATTGATCGGCAGAAAGATTTTCTAAAATTTTACTGAATTGAACGTCGCTCATTATATATTGTACTCCAATAGGATTCTGATTGTTGTCGTAAACCTTTAAAGATAAAGGATAGATAAATTCTACGCATGGAGGTGTTTCTCCTTCTTCGAGCGTTTTTTCAGAAGTCGTGTTTTCTAATGTATTATATAACTCGGAATCTTTTGTAATTAATTTTCCAAATTCTCCCGTTTCTAAATTAACAGCTTCGTGCGGATTATCTTGAAATTCGCATCCGTAAACAATAAAAATGAATAGTAGAAGTGCTGTGGCTATTTTTGAAAAGTTTTCCATTGTGTCTGACTTTTAAGTTCGGTTCTAAATAATAGTCTACAGAAGTTAAAAAGGTTGCGTGCAAATTGAATAAAAAAAATAAGCCTTGACCAAAAATGCTTGGTCAAGGCTTTTAATATGTAAATAAAGAATAATTATTTTACCGTAATATTTTTTGAAACGTATATAGGATGTCCATTTTCAGTAAAACCTTCTAGAATAACTTCAAAATTTCCTTTAATGTCGGAAGTGTAAAATGATAAATTTTCTTCTTTTGTTTCTAGTTTAATATTTGGTTTCCATAACAATTGGTATCTATAATCGGGAATTCTCTGTAACTTATTTCCCGCTGAATAATCGGGATTATTATATACTTTTTCAGGATTAGGACGCTGAAGTTCCATTGTTTTCAGATATTTCTTGGCGTAATTTTCGGAAAATTCATTGTTTTTGGTTTCAAAACTAATTAGTCCGCCATACAAATTTGGTCCATATACATATGGTTCTGTTATTAAACTCACCCTGCTTACATTTGCCATATTGTAGTCAAAAAGATCACTTGGATCTTGAATTAAAAGTCCATCAACTAGTACCAATGGAGGTCCGTAAATCTGTAAATCTTTTTGATTGTTTCTGATATAGAGTTGATATTTACCGTTGTTTCTTCTATAATAAAGTTCTATGATAATCTCAACTATGTTTTCTTTTAAAGTTGGAAATCGGGTGTAATCGTCTAAAACATATGATTTTTCAATCGTAGTAAAAAAGGGATTCATAACAGCTTCTGTAACCAAACTGTCTTTTTTAATTTGGTAATAAGCATTTTGAATTTGACTTGCTGTTGATCTTTCTTCAATGTCATTTTTTAATTCTGGAGATAAATTTAGTTTTGATGTAAAGTGTAATGAAGAAATATCAAATTTTGGAAACGGATCTAGATTGATAGTATAATCATTTCGGTTTTCATCAAGGACCTGTAAAATTGCATTTGGAAAATTAGGAAATTGATCCAATAAAAATGCAAATTTTCCCTGAGCATTTGTTTTTACAATTTTTAAAACATATTCCTTACCCGGTAGCGATAACGCAATCGATTTGTTGGCAATGCTTCGATCGTTTTTTGAGGTTAGATTTCCAGTAATTAATTCTGATCTGATTTCTGGGATATAATCAAAACTGTTTGGAGTATTAACATAGTTTTCAGCAGTTTTTTTTACAAAATCTGATGGCGTTAATTGTTTTAGTGTTGGAATTTGATCTGTTTTACGTATTGAAACAGAATAGTTCCCTTTTTCAATTGTTTCGGTTAGATGTTTTAATTTTAAATTTACTTTTTCTCTAGTGTAATAGCTTTCTTTGTCAAATTCAAAATCAATTCTTTTGTCATTTTCAGAGTTAGAATTTGTGGTTTGAATTGTGGTATTAGATTTTGCTGGATTAATAATATCAAATGTGATATTGTCATTTGGTTCTTGAGTCTGAAATGGGTTAATAATAAAAACATCAATTTCATATTTTTGAGAATTAACATTATTCAGCATCCATTTTGTATAGGCTACAATTTTATAATTTCCTGTTTTTAAGGTTGTCGGTATAAAATAATCTCCCGTTCCAATTCCTTTATCAAGATATATTTTGTTTTTCTGGAGTGGTTTCTTTTCACTGTCAATCAATTCAACATAAGCAATTTTACTTATTAGACTAGTTTTATTATTTAATGGATTTAGACAATATAATTTGAAATATAATGTCTCGCCAGTCAAAAAAGTTGTTGTATTTGAATGGATAAAAATAGTTTCCTGATCGGTAATATTTGGTAATGAATTTTTGTTTTGCAAACTCTGGGCGCAAGCAAATTCGATTTGAATAAACAAAAACATCAAAAACAGCAATTGTTTAATTCTAATTGAAAAATTATTCTGATTATATATGGAAAGTTGTTTCATGAGATTTAAAAAATTGTATTAATCTACCCAAAAAGGAGGAACAATATTAGATGAAAAAGAAGTACAGTCACCGCACGGTGTTTTTACCATAAAATAAAGGTCGTCATAGTTCCATGAAAACAATACTCTAGCCTTTGTGCGAATGAAAGAACGTAATATTGAGCCTTTACAAGGAAGATCGCCAATACAGTCTTTAAACTCTTCAGGTTCACAGTCAGATTCGTAGTAAGGAGGTAGAGCTTCTTTTGGAAATAAATCGGCATAATTAAAATAAATTCTTTCTGTAGAAACCGAAGAAACTTCAAAGAATCCAATTACTTTTTCTTCAGGATTTTCGACAGATTTTATATTTCCATAAAAGAACCCAGGTTGTTTTGGTGAAAGAACACCCCCCGAGGTTGATAAATCTCGTAATGTTTTATAAAAAGTATAAGCAGCTAGATTTTGAACGTATTGTTTTACAAGAATGCTGTAGCGATGCGATATAATGTAATTTTGATCGCTGATGAAACGTACAGGAAAATGAACGCGGTCTTCACTAAGTCCACTTGTATTGTTTAAAATTATAGCGTCTGATTTTTTTGTAGAAAAGCAAACTCTAGTCTCTTTAGTTCTAGGTGTTACTAAAATTACTTCTTGTTGAGGAGAAGGAGGTGTTCCTTCAATAGGATTTCCAGGCTGTGCGGGAATTGTTACTGTATTAGTTTCTTGAAAATACCATCTAGGTGCTATAATTTTATAGGTTTCTGCATATTCATATCTGTAATATTTTGAAGTATTGGCTGGGTCGAAACTATTTACATTTATTTGCACCCCCCTTTGTCCATTAACATTCTCAACAGTTGCAGTGACATTGTCAATTTTGGTTTCAGTAGTTAGAACCTGTTCGTCAGAGGTATAGTTTTTACCTGCACTTGTTCTAATTTTTAATTGGTATTTTCTTCCAGGTTCTGCTTTAAAAGGAGTTATAGAAGAATAGATTGTATCTTTTTCCTCAAATTGATATTCGTTTCCTTTATCGTCAGAAATAAAAACATTTGCTCCTTTTTCAAGTCTCGGACCTGTTTCTTCAAGCTGATAAACTTGAGAAACTCTAATAACTTGATTTTTTAATTCGTTTGTAATAGTTCCTTCTACAACAAGAGCACTTTCAAAATCCGTATTTTGAAAGACATATTGCTCTGTACAACTGCTAGTAGCAAATGTTAGGATTAATAATAATGATATTTTATATAGATATTTTGTCATGATTTTAAAACTTGAAATTATAGGTAATACTTGGAATTGGAATAGAAAAAATAGATGTTTTGTATGCTTTAATTTGTCCTTTGTCGGTAACAAAAAATACCGAGTAAGGATTGTTTCTTCCTAAAACATTATACACTGAAATATTCCAAAAACTATGAGCTAACTTTTTAATTTTATGATTTCCTTCAATGTTAAGACCGATGTCAAGTCTGAGATAATCTGGGATTCTAAATTTGTTACGATCACTGTAAACAGTATATTGTGCGTTGCCGTAATCGTATCTTCCAATAGGATATGTAATTGGTCTTCCGGTTTGATATGTAAAATTACTTGAAAAACTATAGCGCTTAGTAATTTTATAGTTTAAAACGGCACTGAAATCGTGTGGTTTATCAAAGTTTGAAGGAAAGTATTTTCCGTTGTTTACTTTTTCTTCATTAAACTGGCTATCCAATTTTATTAAAGATCTTGAATATGTATATCCTAACCACCCATTTAATTTTCCAACTTGTTTTTTAACTAAAAATTCTACGCCATAAGCTTTTCCTTCTCCTTGTAAAAGTTCAGTTTCTATATTTTCATTCAATAATAATTCAGCTCCAACTTTGTAATCCAAGATGTTTTTAGATCTTTTATAGTATCCTTCCACGCTAAATTCTATGTCGCCTCCTTTCAGGTTTTTGTAAAGACCTAAAGAAACCTGCTGAGCGCTTTCTGGTTTAACATTCAAATCTGAAAGTTTCCAAATGTCAGTCGGCGATTGTGTGGTATTGTTAGATAGTAAATGAATATATTGATACGTTTTGTCGTAACTTGCTCTTACAGAAAAATCATCTGTAATAAAATATCTCGCAGCAACTCTCGGTTCAAGTCCACCATATCTTTTGATCACTTCATTGTTGCCATAAGTTTTGGTGTCAATTACAGTAGCATCGCTTATAGGTTGATTTTCTTCGTAAATTCTCTGAGTAGATTTTCCTAAGGCAGCAAAAGTGGAATAGCGTAAACCGAAATCAAGAAGAAATTTATCGCTTATTTTGAAATTATCACCAATATATGCGGCAGATTCTAAGCCTTTTTCTGTTTCAACATCAACAGGAACCAAAGTAGTTTCAGGATTTTTCGGATTTAAATATCCTGGATCAACAGAATATAATTTTGTCGAAATACCATAACTAAATTTGTGCTTTTCGTTGTACAAATAATTCATTTTGATCATTGCCTGAGTTTCGTTGATTTTATAGCCAAAATCAAAATTGTTTACTCCTTCAGACTCATAATCAATATTGAATTTATATTCACTATTAGTAACAATCAGAGAACCTTTATTTTTTTCATTAAAAGTATGATTCCATTTTAAAGTTGCCAGTCTGTTGCTGTACTTGTATAAAGAATCTGAAGAGACGCTAAATTTATCATGACTGTAATATAAGGTAGATTCAATATCGTTACTCGCATTTATTTTATGGTTGTATTTTAGAATTAAATCGTAAAATGAAGCTTGACTGTTTTTTAAATTTTCATCGTCAAGACTTTTTAAAATATAATCAGAATAAGTTGCTCTTCCTCCCGCAACTAGGCTTGATTTCCCTTTTACAATTGGAGTTGAAACCATTAAATTGCTGGTCACAGGTCCAATACCTCCCTCACCTTGAAATTCGTTGACATTGCCACTTTTTGATGAAATATCAAAAACAGATGACAATCTTCCTCCAAATTCAGCAGGAATACTTCCTTTGTAAATGTCAACTTTTTTAGTTGTATAAGGATTTAGCGCTGTAAAAAAGCCAAAGAAATGTGAGGGATTGTATAAAGTAGCATGGTCTAATAAGAATAGATTTTGATCTTCTTTACCACCTCTAACATTAAATCCTGCAGAACCTTCTCCAGCTGTTTTTATTCCAGGCATGGTTAAAGCAACTTTAAGGATATCTCTCTCGCCAAGAACCAAAGGAACGTTTTTAATTCCTTCAGAATCAATTGTTGTTACTCCTGTTATGGCAGATTTTGCGCTTTTACTTTTATTGGTTTTAATAAGTACTTCGTCTAGTTGGTTTATATTGTCAGTTAAAGAAAGATTTAATGAGCCATCGTTATAAACCATTATATTTTTAGTAACCTTATTATAGGAGAAACTTTCGGTTTCCACGACATTTAATCCTCCTGGAACTTGCAAGCTGTAGAATCCTTTTTTGTCTGTTACAGCAGAAAACTCAGAGTTTGGTATTTTTACTACGATATTAGCAAGGCCAGAATTGTTTTTTCCGCCCTTTATAAATCCAGATAGTGTATAAGTAGATTTCTTTTTTTGATTTTTTACTTCTTTACCAATAAGAACAAGATCTCGAATGTTTTTATTAGGATTTCGGGAGTTTGTCTTTTTTATCGAGTCGTATTGCTGATAAAATATCGGAGTTATTTGTCCGTTTTCATCTCTTTCAAGCGGAATTCCAAAATAGTCATCAGCTAGTTGGCTGTATATAACACTGTTATTGGTTACTATAACTTTGTTTTCAGAAATATAAAAATTAAAGCTTGTATTTTGAAAAACGTCTTCAAGAACTTCACCAATTTTAACTTCTTTATATTGTTTGGTTATAGATGTACTGTCGTTATCAAACCATTTTTCATCAAAATAAAATTTATAATAAGACACTTTTTCAATGTCTTGAATAGCAGTTTTTATATTAGCATTTTTAAAATCAACAGATATTTTGTCACTGATTACTTGAGAATATATAATTTGTTGAAAGGCAATTAGAAATAGAATAAGAGTAATTTTTTTCATTTAATTAGAACTTTTTTTTAAAAGACCATTGATTTGTTTCGTTAGATTTTCCATGAATTGGGGCTTGTTGGAGCGTTCTAATTTTTTGTCAGTATTATAAATACTATTTATTTCTTTCTTAAAATTTGGAAAAATTTTCTTGAAATCTTTTTCTGTTTCTACCTTGTAGAAATAATTGTTATATTTTAGGATATAACCTATTTTATAAATGAAATTATAGTAGATAATATCTGCCTGAAAAGACTTTACTTTTTCTTTGGTATGCTTGATGTAGAGAGAGACATTGTCTCCAATGTATGTCTCCTCATAAATGCCTTTTATAATGGAAGGAAATTTTACAGATTCTTCTTTTAGGTTGACAATTTTTTTGTTTTTAATAAAGAAATAATCAACCTTATCGGTAATTAGGTTTATAGGTGCATTCTCTGAGGAACCATTTTGTTTGTAAATGACTTGATCAAGAAGAATATCGTATTTAAGATTAACATTTGAATAAATCTGACCTTCGAAACTTATATCTCCAAGGTTGAACTCATCAATGTAATATCTGTTTTTGCCTTCTAACGGGCGGAAAGACTCGCTATGAATGATTCCATTATTGATGTTTAGGTTGTCTTTTCCAACCGCTTCATCGAAGTAATCGTATAGTGAGGATTTTTCAGCGGATTGGGAGTGTGTGTATGATATGTTTAATAGACTTGCAAATATCGAAAGATAAATGGCTTTTTTTTTATAATTTTTCAAAGGAAACGTAATTTTTGTTTTTGGATTGATGATTTTCAAAAGTATTAAAAAAATGTTATAAAAATCACGTTATATTGTTAAAATGTAATAAAAATTCTATGGAATTTATTTTAAATTATATTTATAGTATATTTTTTTGGTCTAAAATTTGACTTAAATATCATTTCTGCTTATTTTTTATTTTTAATCATTAAATCTGAAAAAATAATGTTTCTTTAAATTGAAAGCCCCCTAATTCAATAAAGAATTGGGGGTTCTATAATAAATCTTTAGCACAATAAGATCTTAAAGCTTATTCAGTTTTGAATGTTTTATAAAGGTGAACATACTTTCCAGTTTCGGTAATTCCTTCTAAACTGATCTGATAATCTCCAGAAATATCAGATGTGTAAAAAGGGATTGTCATGTCGTTATTTTTAAAAACTATGTTAGGTTTCCAAAGTAATTGATGTCTATAGTCAGGAATTCGGGTAAGGTTACTTGATGTTTCATATTTTGGTTCAAAATATACTTTTGCAGGTTCCGGTCTTAAAATCGATGTTTTTAAGACATTTTTATCAGTATAAATTGTTGCAAAATCTTTGTTTTTTGTAACGATGCTAACAATTCCATTAAATATTTTAGGGCCATAACAATAAGGTCTATCTACAACGCTAATACTTTCAATTTGATAAGTGTTGTAATTTAATAATGCATTTATGTCCTGAATCTGCAGCCCGTCAACCAAAACTAGACATGGTTCGGGAGATTGTATAATATTATATCTGGAATCTCTCAAATATAATGAAGGCACTTGATTATAATCTTTAAAATTAAGTTCGATAACAATTTCTATTATTGTTTCTTTGAACGTTCTAAATCTTTGGAAATCATCAAGATTGTATTTTTTTTCGGTAGGTTGAAAAAAGAAATCAGGATTAGTGGTTTCAATAAGGCTGTCTTTTTTCTGCGAAAAATAAACGTTTTCTACCTGAGTTGCTAGGGAACGCTCTTGAATCTCTTTTAAATGTTTAGCTGAAATAGAGGTGGTTTTAGTGAAAACTAAATTTGATAAATCTGGACTTGGTGTTTTATCTAGTACAATAGCGTAATTTTCTTTGTCAAGTTCTGATAACTGAACATAACAGTCTGATGTACTAGTTTGTTTATCTATTAAAAAAAGGAATTTTCCGTTGCTATCTGTTTTAGTTGTTTTGAAAATGAAATTTTTTCCTGGAATAGATAATGTAACTACTTTAGAATCTAAATTAGAATTTGCAACTTTTGCAGTTATATACCCGGTTATAATTTCGCCCCTTGTTTCTGGTAGAATTTTTATTTCTTGGATTAAATTTATAGCAGTATTACTAGTCTCACTATTTGTGTCTGTAGGTAAAAGACCTATTTTTCTAATATTTAGAAAGTAATTTCCTCGATCTAATGTTTTTGGTATTACAAGAGAAACTTTTTCTCGTTTAGAATATTTTTCTTTATCAAGAAATAAAAGAGTGTATCCAGTTTCATTTTTAGAAACGTTAACTTCGCTAGAAGTGCTATCAATAATCATATTGATGTGTTCTTGAAACGGATTGATAATAGTAAAATCTTTTTCAAAAAAGTTATTTTGACTATTGTTTAGCATCCAGCTTGTATAAGCAATAAGTTTATAGTTTCCGGTTTTTAATATTGTTGGAATAAAATAATCACCAGATCCGATCCCGTTTTTCAGGCTAGTTTTATTCTTGAAAACACTTTCTTTCTTATCATTAATTATCTCTACATATGCAATTTCACTAATGTCAGAAAATACATTCGTCTTATTTAAACAGTATAACTGAAAATATAAGGTTTCGCCGGTTAGAATTACTGAAGTATTTGTTTTAACTAATAATGATTCTGTACTCAAAATAGTATTGTTTTGAGCACTGCTTTTAAAAGTAAAATTTACTAATAAGAGTAGAAAAGCCAATTTGATGTTTAATTTTCCCAAAATGAAGGTATTACGTTAGACGAAAATGTTGTGCAATCGCCACATTTTTTTTCAACCATTATGAAACTGGTGGGAATAATTCCTCCAGGGCCATCTCCTATATAAACATGTGTGCTAAGTAAGAGATAATTTTGTTGCTTAATTTCATCAAAACCAAATGGTCTGGCATCGCAAGTTTGAAAATATTTAACGGGCTTTTCTGAAGGGAAAAAATCATTGAAGTTAAAAAAGATTCTTTTTCTAGAAACGGATGCAACTTCAAAATAGCCCACAACTTTTTCATGTAAATCTGTGGTTGATTTAATGTTTCCGACAACATATCCTGGCTGATTTGGAGACAATAATTCTCCAGAATCAATCATTTTTTTTGATTTATAATAATAATCATAAGCAGACTGACTTTGTGTGTATTGAGAAACCATTATGCTATAACGATTAGTTAGCATATAATCTGTGTCTTTTATGAAGCGGACAGGATATTTTACACGATCTTCGGTTAAATTGACCGTACTGGTTTGTCTTATTCCTGTAGAGTTTTTGGTTGTGTAGCAAATTTGAGTATTTGGCTCGGCAGGAACTTTTTCGAAGCTATAGGAGTAGTCGCTTTTTTGGACTAATTTTAAACGTGTTTGAATATTATAAGGAGTTATTATTTTGTATGTCTCTTCATATTCATATCGATAATATTTGGAAGTATTGGTTGGGTCAAAACTTTTAACGTTTACTTGAACCCCTCGAGTACCATCTTTTTCTTCTATTGCAGTTTCTAGATTAATATTATTTTCTGTAGGCAAAATTTCTGTAGAAGAGACATACGATTTTCCAGATTTTGTTGTAATTTTTAATTGATAGTTTTTATTTGGTTCTGCTTTAAATTCATTTACAGAAATATATTTTCCATCTTTTTCGTCAAAATTAAATACGTTTCCATCGCTATCAACAACAGTAACGTTAGCTCCAGATTCGGGTTTTTTTATTGTATCATTAACTAGTCTTGTTCGTGAAATGTTTATTTCCTGATATTTTAATTCGTTGGTTAATGTAGCCTCAACAGTCATTGCGTCTTCAAAATCTTGATTTTGATAGACATATTGTTCTGTGCAACTGGATAAGAAGGCAAATGCAAAAATGGCCAATGATGTTTTTTTGATTATTGATAAATTCATATGCATGAGATAAATGAATTAAAACTTAATATTGTAAGTTATTGTCGGAATTGGAACAGAAAAAATAGAGGTTTTATAAGCCTTGATCTTTTTGTCTTCAGTAACAAAATAAACATTGTAAGGATTATTTCGCCCAAGAACATTATAAACGGAAAGGTTCCAAAAGCTATGAGCGAGTTTTTTTATTTTGTGATTTCCTTCAAAATTAAGACCAATATCTAATCTATAATAGTCTGGGATTCTATATTGGTTGCGATTGCTATACAAAGTAAATTGCTCTCCTGTTAAGTCATATGATCCAATTGGAAAAGTGACAGGTCTACCAGTTTGGTAAACAAAATTGGTTGACAAACTATATCTTTTCGTGAATTTATAATTTAGAATAGCGCTAAAATCATGTGGTTTGTCATAATTAGTTGGAAAATATTGGCCATTGTTTATTTTTTCAGTGTCAAATCTGCTGTCGAGTTTTATTAATGCCCGAGAATAAGTATAACTCAGCCATCCGTTAAAACTTCCTTTTTCTTTCTTGATCAAAAATTCAACTCCATAGGCTTTTCCTTCTCCTTGAAGAAGTTCAGTTTCTATGTTTTCGTTCAAAAACAATTCGGCACCGACCTTATAGTCTAGAATGTTTTTTGAACGCTTATAGTAACCTTCGACGCTTAGTTCTAACGATTTTTCAATTATATTTTTGAAAAGTCCTAACGAAAATTGATTAGAAGATTGTGGCTCAGTATTTAAATCTGAAAGTTTCCAGACATCCATTGGAGACTGCGTGGTGTTTGTAGACAGTAAATGCATATATTGGTATGTTCTGTCAAAACTTGCTTTTATAGATAAATCCGAAAGTATAAAATAACGAGCAGATACCCTTGGTTCAAAGCCACCATAAGTTTTTATAGACTCATTATTAGAGTAAGTTTTGGTGTCAACAACAGTTCTATCAGATTTAGGCTGGCCATCTTGGTAAATGTTTTGGGTAGAAGGGCCAAGTGCAGAATAGAAAGAATAGCGCAAACCTAAGTTAATTAAAAACTTATCGTTGACTTTATAATTTTCGGTAAAAAATAAAGCAGATTCTAAAGCTTTTTCTTTTTCAAGTGTGAGATCTTTAATTACGGAGTTGCTGCCTGTTGGTTTGAGGAAGCCAGGCTCAACATTATATAATTTACTGCTAATGCCATAATTGAGTAAATGCTTCTCATTAAGAGCGTATTTCATTTTAAAAACAAACTGAGTCTCATTGATTTTATAGCCGTAATCAAATGATTTTTCAGGTTGAGAGTCATAATCGATGTTAAATTTATATTGGCTATTAGTAATAATTAGCGAAGATTTGTTTTTTGCATTGAAATCATGATCCCATTTTACTGTTGCTAATAAGTTGCTGTATTTGTAAATAGAATCTGAGTTAATACTGTATTTGTCATGACTATAATATAAGGAGGTTTCCAAATCATCTTTTTTTGAGATCTGATGATTGTATTTTAAGAGCAAATCATAAAAAGAAGCTTGACTATTGTCTAATTCAGGCTCTTTAATAGTTTTTAGAATCCAGTCAGAATAACTTGCTCTACCGCCAAATACCAAGCTTGATTTTCCTTTTACTATTGGGATTTCAAGTGTAACATTACTCATTACAGGGCCAATTCCCGCTTCGCCGGAAACTTTTTCGGTATTTCCGTTTTTAGATTTAATATCAAAAACAGAAGAAAGACGTCCTCCAAACTCAGCAGGAATACTTCCTTTATAGATATCGGCTGTTTTGGTTGTAAATGGATTTACAGAAGAAAAGAAACCCAAAAAGTGAGATGGATTGTAAAGAGAAGCATTGTCAAGTAAAAATAAGTTTTGATCATCTTTTCCTCCGCGTACATTAAAACCTGCAGAACCTTCTCCTGCGGTTTTTATCCCCGGAAGTGTTGTCGCAACTTTAAAAATATCTCTTTCACCCAGAATTAAAGGTACATTTTTGATATTTTCGACATTAATACTTGTAAGACCTGCCACTGCCGAAGCTGTGTTTTTGGTTCTTTTATTTTCGATGACAACTTCTTTAAGTGCATTTACATTTTCGTCCAAATTAAAATCAACCTTTCCGTTGCTGTAAAGCACAATCTTTTTGGTCTTTGATTGATGATTTAATGATTGTGTCTCTATTATATTGATACCTGCAGGAACTCTAAAGCTATAATAACCATTTGCATCAGTTGTAGTGCTTATGTCTTTGTCTTTTACTTTGATGGTGATATTGTATTCTGGCTTTCCTGAAATTCTGTCTTTTATATAGCCAGAAAGGGTATAGGTTTGAGAGGTGTTTATCAAAGACTGTTTTCCTAGGGAAATAATAGAGTCTGTATCTTTCTTGGAATCATTCAGATACTGTCTATTATAAATTGGAACGATTTGCAAATTGGCAGTCTTATTAGCGCCTTTATCATCGGTAGTTTCAAAATATTTTTCAGTTATAATGTTTGAGATTAAAAGTCCATTACTTAGGATAATATTGTTGTTGTCGATAATGTAATTTATAGTTGTGTTGTTCAAAATAGCATCTAAAACTACTGAAATAGATGTATTGCTGAATTCTCCAGAAATCAGTTCATCATTAGATAGCCACTGATCCTCAAAATAGAAATGAAAAGAAGTGTTTTTTTCGACTATTTCAATAGCTTTCTTTCGTGTTACATTTGAATATTTAATAGAGACATTTTTTTCTTGCGAAAAGAGAAAATTTGGCAGTAAAAAAAATAAATAGATGATGAAGTGTTTTTTCATTTAGATTTTAGAATAGAGCTTATAAATTGATGTCAATAAATTTTATTAAATCTGCTTTGAATTGGTATGGATTTGTCTCTTCCAGAATTTTATTTTTTTTGTAAAAATCTTTTATTTCTTTTTTTAGTTGAGGAAATATTGCGAGGATTTCTTTTTGCGTATTTACAGATGCAAATTTTGAATTATAAAGTAGTTGGTAGTTAGTGTATACTTTGAATTCTGTATATAAAGTAGTTTCGCTAATTGTTTCTTTAGCAGTTTTAGTGTGCTTAATGTATAAGGAGATATTTTTGCCTAAATATTTTTCTTCAAAAAAACCAGTGATGGTTTTCGGATATCTATATTTATTGTCAATGTTGATAAATCTCTTTTCTCCAATTATAAAATAATCAGTTTTTTCATTTATGAGTGTTATGCCGAAAGTGCTGATGTTTTCGAATGACTTAACAAGTTGGTCCTTGTATATGTCATACTTTATCAAGATGTTTTCGTATAACTGATTGTCGTAAAAAACAGATCCTTTAATGAAGTCTTTGCTCGAATAATAATTGTGGCTGCTTTTTAAATTATAAGGATCAATATGAATTTTGCCATTATTGATGTTTAAGATCTCTCCGTTAACTATTTTGTCAAAATACTTGGAGACTTCTTTTTTTTCATTAGTTTGAGAAAAACTGTTGATTGAAATTAATAGTAGGATGAAAATTACTGTTGAGTAATTTGTGATTTTCAATGGTTGGCTTTTATAATGGGGTTTGAATTTAAAAGAGATGATAAATAATAGTGTTTTTATTCTTGACATTGCAATACTCTTTCTCATCAATAATTTGGTTTTGTGTGGCTATTTTCTATATAAAACTATGTTAATGACAGTCCTTTAAAAAATAAATTAAACCAACAACATTGATTTTTAAACCAACAACATTATTTAATCTATAATGCGTTTTCTGAAAACGTTGTAGATTAGTATTTTAAGTATTCGATTTTAAGTTGAAAAGCAGGTGTAAAAACTTAAAAACCCCAATTCAAATAAATGAATTGGGGTTTTTTATGAATAAACCTTTAGTAAACTAAGATCTGATTACTCTTTTTTCTCCTCACGTGGAGGTCTTGGAACAAGTGCTTTTTTAGACACTTTTTCTTTTTTAGTTTTAGGGTCAACTCCTAAGTATTTCACTTGGAAAACATCTCCCATTTTAACAACATCGGCAACATTTTCTGTACGTTCCCAAGCTAGCTCAGATACGTGAAGCAATACCTCGTTTCCTGGTGCAGCAGTATATTCTACTACAGCTCCAAAATCAAGCATCTTGATTACTTTTACTTCGTAAGCTTCTCCAACTTGTGGTTTGAAAGTTAAGGCATCAATTTTAGCCAATACTGCTTTGATACCATCTGGATTAGTTCCTAAAATTTCAACTACACCTTGCTCATCTACTTCGTTGATTACAATTGTAGTTCCTGTAGCTTTTTGTAATTCTTGAATTACTTTTCCTCCAGGTCCGATCAATGCTCCAATAAAGTTTCCAGGAATAGTTCTAGTAATGATTTTTGGTGCATGAGCTTTAACTTCTGCTCTTGGAGTTGCAATAGTTTCAGTTAATTTACCTAAAATGTGTAAACGTCCATCACGAGCTTGTGCCAAAGCTTGTTCCATAATGTCATAACGTAATCCTTCGATTTTGATATCCATTTGGCAAGCCGTAATACCGTCAGCAGTTCCAGTTACTTTAAAGTCCATATCTCCTAAGTGATCTTCGTCTCCTAAGATATCAGACAATACAGCAAATTTCTCACCGTCAGTAATTAATCCCATAGCAATACCAGAAACTGGTTTTGTCATTTGTACTCCAGCATCCATAAGGGCCATTGTTCCAGCACAAACTGTTGCCATAGAAGAAGAACCGTTAGATTCTAAAACCTCAGAAACAACACGAATTGTGTAAGGACAATCAGCAGGGATCATATTTTTTAAAGCTCTTTGAGCTAAGTTACCGTGACCAACCTCTCTTCTTGATGTTCCTCTTAATGGTTTTGCTTCACCAGTAGAGAAAGGAGGGAAGTTATAGTGTAAGTAGAATTTTTCTTCACCTTGCTCAGATGGAGAATCGATTTGGTTAGCTTCTTTAGAAGTTCCTAAAGTTACTGTAGCCAAAGCTTGAGTTTCTCCACGTGTAAATAAAGAAGATCCGTGTACAGATGGCAAATAATCAGTTTCACACCAGATTGGTCTGATCTCTGTAGTTTTTCTACCGTCTAGACGAATTCCTTTTTCAAGAATTACGTTACGTACTGCTTCTTTGTTTGTTTTGTAGAAGTATTTTCCAACTAAACCAGCAAGATCTGCATTTTCAGCATATTCTTCTTCAGTAAATAAAGCTTTTGCTTCTTCTTTTACAGCTGCAAATTTTTCACCTCTTTCTGCTTTTCCAGAAGCTTCTTGTGCAATTGCATAGCATTTATCGTAAGCGGCAACTTTAACTTTAGCGTAAACAGCTTCGTCTTCAATTTCACCTTCGTAAGTTCTGTATTCTTGAGAGCTTAATTTTGCTCTTAATTTTTGTTGAGCAACAATTTGAACTTTGATAGCTTCGTGTGCAAATTTAATAGCCTCAACCATTTCAGCTTCTGAAATTTCTTTCATCTCACCTTCAACCATGGCAACAGAATCCATAGAAGCTCCAATCATCATGTCGATATCAGATTTTTCTAGTTCTTCTCTGCTTGGGTTGATTACTAATTTTCCGTCGATACGAGCAACACGTACTTCAGAAATTAAGTTGTAAAACGGAATGTCAGAAACAGCTAATGCTGCAGATGCTGCTAAACCAGCTAATGCATCTGGCATAACATTATCGTCATGAGACATTAATTGAATCATAACCTGAGTTTCAGCATGGTAATCGTCTGGGAAAAGCGGACGCAATACACGGTCAACTAATCTCATTGTTAATACCTCACTGTCGCTTGGTCTTGCTTCTCTTTTGAAAAATCCTCCTGGGAAACGTCCTGCAGCAGCAAATTTTTCGCGGTAATCTACCGTTAATGGTAAAAAGTCAACACCTGGGTTAGATGTTCTTGCAGAAACTGCAGTTGCTAAAAGCATACAGTTTCCTAAACGTACAACAACTGAACCATCGGCTTGTTTTGCTAATTTACCAGTTTCGATTGAGATGCTTCTTCCATCTCCTAAATCGATAATTTCTTGTGAAACTTGTGGAATCATAAATTTTTCCTTTTTGATTATACAATGGGTTTTAGTTGTGTTGTAGTTGTTGTTGTGTGTAGTTGTTGTTATCTAAAACCCAATGAAAAACCAAACTTTTTTTCTTGTAACGTGCTTATTATAAATAGCTGTAATGTAAAAACAAAAAGAGGCACTCTCGCACCTCTTTTCTATATTGATTATTTTCTGATATTCAATACTTTGATAATCTCACGATATCTGTTGATATCTTTCTTTTTCAAGTAGTCCAACAAAGCTCTTCTTTTACCTACTAATAGGACAAGAGAACGCTCAGTGTTGTAATCGTGACGATTTTTTTTCAAGTGTTCAGTTAAGTGTGAAATTCTATAAGTGAACAATGCAATTTGACCTTCTGCGCTTCCAGTGTTTGTTGCACCACCGTGTTGTGCGAAAATCTCTTCTTTCTTTTCTTTGCTTAAATACATTCCAATATTGTTTTAAATGATTTTTATGTATGTCATACAACTTTTGTAAGACGGGTGCAAAATTAGATTAAAAAAACAGAAAAATCAAAAAAAATAAAAGAATCTTAGAATAGAGGTCTATAAAATTCAATTTTAATGATTTAGAAGGAGTCTTTTTAATTTAAGATTTTAATTTTATTTGGTCATTATAGTTATTGGCAATTTATAAAGAGCTCTTACTGGAATACCTCTGTTCTTTCCTGGATTCCATTTTTTAGCTTCTTTAATCAATTGTATTGCATTTTCATCGATACCATGACCAACACCTTTTATTATTTTTGGTTCGACTAGATTTCCTTCTTCATCTACTATAAAGGTCATATATATTTTTCCAGAAACTTTATTTCTAGCCTCTGCAGGAATACGCATAGATTTTCCTATATAGCTGTAGAATGAATTTATTCCATTCTTCGGACTTGGCTGAAGGTATCTTGTACCGTAAGAATGCTTTATATTTAGAGAATCTGTAGTGATACCAGAAACTAACTTCCCATTTTTATAAATTTCAATGAAATTTGATTTTCTCTTAAAATCACTTCCTTTCCATGTTCCTTCTGGTTCGCCGTCTTTTATTTGCCCGGCTTCTTCACTATTTTCGCTTTTGTAAGAATAATATCCGTTTCCATCTTTTATAATTTGTTCTTTTTCAGGATTCCAAAAGTTGTTTAGTTTGCCCTCAATGCTGCCTTTTTCGTCTTCAGGATAGTAAATTTCAGATTTTATATTTCCATTTTCGTACCAGTTATATTCTTTTCCTGATTTTTTTGAATTAACATAGTTGACAGTGTATTTTTTGTTTCCATTTTCATAGTAAGAGACAGCTTGTCCCTCTATTTTCATAATATCTCTGTCTGTCGTAGTAGCGATAAATTTTATCTTTCCTGATTTGTAATAGTCTTTATAGACATATGTTTTTTTATCAGAGTAGTATTCTTCAATAAGTCTGGTGTATTTATAATTTTCCTGAGTACTTGGCACCCACATGGAGTCAAGATAAATTAGTTTATTAGCGGTTACAGCGTTTTGTGAAAATACTTTTATAGATAGTAAAACTAAAAATATAAGACGTAAAATTTGTTTCATAACGTGATTAAAAATAAAAAATCACGCAAAGTAATATTTTTAATACAAACTGGCAAAATTTTTGAAATTAACAAATTAAGAAAAAAGGTTTATTTTAATTTCGAAGTTTTTTTACCTGCTTGTTTTTCACTTAAAGAAGAATAAGAAAATTTAACGTTGTTTTCGTCTACGCTTACTCCAGAAATTAAAACTCCTTTATCGTAATTATCAATAAATGTAATTTTTTTCAGGCTATCGCTTCCTTCCCAATAGCCTTGTTTTAAGCCATCTTTGATTGAGCCTTTTTGGGTAACAAATTGATCTCTTTCTTCATAATCTCCATTTCCGTCCGTTACGGTTTGATTTTTATTTTCATCCCAGCAATTAAGGATCAGCGTCTGGAGCTTTTTTGTTTTTGGATCCCAAATATTTTGTTTTTCACATTTTTTACCCTGATTTTCATACCAGCTAATCTCTTTGCCTGTTTTATGATCTTCAGAATAATTTATAACAGATTCTTTTGTACCATTTTTATAATAGCAAATAAACTCTCCGTCTTTTTTTAAAACATCTCTATCCAAGGTTGATCCTGTCATTTTTTTTCTTCCATTTTTGTAGAAATCAGTAACAACATAACGGATACTTTTCTGCGAATAATTGGTGATTACTCTTGTGTAAGCATAATTTTCAGGTGTGCATTCACGATTTAAAGAATCTAAAAAGATTTTTTTAGAAACCATGTTAATTTGCGCAGAAAGTTGAACTGAAATAATCAGAAGCAAAAAGAGTAAGATGTTTCCTTTCATTCAGTTCTATTTTTTATTCTTAAAGATAATTTTTCTAGAATAATTTAGCAACTTCTTGATTTACAAATTCTAAAAATCTTTCGTCAGCTTCTGTAAAGGGATCAATAACATGGCTGTCAATATCAATCTGGCCAATATTTACTCCATTAACAAAAAGAGGCACTACGATTTCAGATTTAACAGTTAAACTGCAGGCAATATAATTGTCTTGCGCTTTAACGTCAGGCACTACAAAATTAGCATTGCTTTCGGCAACCTGACCGCAGATTCCTTTTCCAAACGGAATAACAGTATGGTCTGTTTCTGCTCCAACGTAAGGTCCTAAGTGTAATGTTTTAGCGTCGTGATTTGCAAAATAAAAACCAACCCAGTTGTAATATTCTACGTTTTCGTTTAAAAGCTTACAAACTGCTAATAATTTTTCGTCTCTATTTTTTTGAATGTCAGCAATAATGCTGGTTATCTGTGGTTGTAATTCTTGAAATGTCATGATATTAAATTTTATACAAAAGTATTTAAAGCTGAACTCAAAAAATATATAAATTTGAAAAAAAAATCTCTTGAAAAAATATTTAGTCCAGTTTAAGCCATTCCTGATTTTTATAAGCATTTTTTTTCTGACATATATTGTCCTTATGTCATTTTATAAGCTTTATTTAGACAGTTATCAAGCGGAAGATCTTGACGCTATAACCATGATTTCTGGCAAAAACTCAGAACAATTACTGAAGCTTTTTAATTATGATGTAATAATTCAGAAAAGTTCCCAAAATCCGTGGCAGGAGATTATTTTAAATGGCATGTTTATAGCGCGTATAACAGAAGGTTGCAATGCTGTAAGTGTTATGATACTTTTTGTAGCTTTTGTGGCAGCTTTTTCAGGAAATTTAAAAAAGACATTATTATTTATAATGTTTGGGGTTGTGTCAATTTATATTCTAAATGTCATAAGGATTTCACTGTTGATTGTACTGGTGTACCACTTTCCGCAATATTCCCATTTTCTGCACGGAACTTTATTTCCTTTAATGATTTACGGATATGTTTTTATTTTATGGATTTTCTGGATCAATAGATTTTCAAAATATGCTAAATAAACTAAAAGAGAATAAATCTAAAATCTTTATTGCAATTGTTGTGGTAATTGGTTTTACTTTGATTAGAACATTCGAAAGAAAACTGTTTTACGATCCATTTCTAGGGTATTTTAATGCCGATTTTCATTCCATTCCATATCCACCAGTAGAAAACCTAAAACTTTTTACAGGACTTTTTTTTCGTTATTTTTTAAATTCAGCTTTATCGCTTTGGCTGATTTATGCCTTATTTCAGGATCGTGAAATCTTTAAATTTAGTCTTCTGATTTATAGTGTGCTTTTAGTCATTTTTCTAATAGCATTTTTTATTATTCTAGGGTATTTTGCAGATGGCAGCTGGCTTCTTTTTTATGTGCGTCGATTTTTGATTCAACCTATTTTAGTGCTATTATTTATTCCTGGATTTTACTATCAGCTTCAAAAAACTAAAAAATAACATTTGTTTAGGTTTTTTTTATGCGGTTTTTAAATAGCTTTGCAGTATGAATTTGAAAAAGTGCACAGGTCTGTTTTTAGCGCTCCTTTTATTGGTTTCCAATATAGGGTTTGCTTTTGATGTGCATTATTGTGGCGGAGAAATTGCTTCGGTTTCTTTAAAAACTACAGCAGAGCCAGTTGTTGAAAAGAAATGCTGCGGTTCTAAAGAGAAGGAAAACTCTTGTTGCAAGGATAAAGTTGTTCATTTCGAAAAGAAATCAGACAATGCTACTATCAAATTCTTCTTTTTTCAATTTGCATTCCCAGCAGTTATACAAGATTATAAACCTCTAGTCTTTTTAGAAATTCCAAATTTTAAAAAGAAAGAAGTTCTTTCGTATTACGCTGATGCGAATGCGCCCCCCTTATTTAAATTATACCATCAGTATATTTTCTATTCCTGATTTTAATGTTAAGATGCAATGCAAGTCTTGATTAAGACTGTGTATTTACATTTTGATAGTTTTTGTTTTTGAAAAACATCAAAAATGTAATTCTATTTCAACATTAAAATCAATTTTTTATGCAAAAAAATATAATGCTTTTTGCAATGATTTTGCTTTCTTTTTCTGCTTTTTCACAAGAAGATCTGCAAGAAGTAAAAATTACTAAAAAGCAAAAAGGAATTAAAAAATCCTTCACAGTAACAGCCAATACATCTGTAATTACCAGTAAAGAACTGCTTAAGGCAGCTTGTTGTAATCTGGCTGAAAGTTTTGAAACCAATCCGTCGATCGACGTTAATTTTTCTGATGCTTTAACGGGAACTAAGCAGATCAAAATGCTTGGGTTAACTAGTCCGTATTTAATGATTACAGAAGAAAATATTCCTTCTGTAAGAGGAGCGTCTCAAGCGTATGGTTTATCCTTTACGCCTGGAACTTGGATTGAAAGTGTTCAAATTACAAAAGGAGCGGGAAGTGTTATAAACGGTTACGAAAGCATTTCTGGTCAGATTAATACTGAGCTTTTAAAGCCTTTAAATGATATTCCTTTCTTTCTAAATGCTTATGGTTCTACAGATTCTCGTTTTGAATTAAATACCCATTTCAATAAAAAAATATCAGATAAATGGGCAACTAGTTTGTTTGTTCACGGAAATGCGCGTGTAGCAAAAAACGATATGAATAAGGATGGTTTTCTTGATAATCCGTTAGGAAAACAAATCAACGTTTTAAATCGTTATCAGTATTATAATCCAGAAAGTGGCTTGGTGAGTTTTATCAATTTCAGGTATATGAATGATAAAAAACAAACTGGAGAGGTTGATTTTGATAAAGATCGTGATCGTGGCACAACCAATTACTGGGGTTCAGAAATTAATACAGAGCGTTTTGATGTTTCTACAAAAATCGGATATGTATTTAAAGATATGCCATATCAAAGTATCGGTTTTCAAAATGCCTTTAACAGTCACAAACAGGATTCTTATTATGGTTTAAATCAATACGACATCAAACAGAATAGCTTTTATTCCAATTTGATTTTCAATTCGATCATCAATAATACGATGCATAAGTTTTCGACAGGTCTGAATTTTACTTACGATCAATATCAGGAATTTGTAAACCTGACAGATGTAAGCAGAATTGATAACTCAGTTGGTGCTTTCTTCGAATATACTTACGATAATACAGATAATTTCAGTTTGATTCTAGGCGGAAGGGTAGACAATCATAACCGATTGGGAGTTTTTGTTACGCCAAGATTGCACATGAGATATAATCCTTGGAAAAATGGAGTAGTTCGTTTTTCTGCAGGAAGAGGAAAGCGTTCTGCTAATATCTTTGCTGAGAATCAGCAGCTTTTTGCCAGCTCTAGAACTTTTTCAATTTTAGATTCTAACGGAAAAATATACGGTTTGAATCCTGAAATTGCATGGAATTACGGAGTTAGTTTTTCTCAGAAATTCCGTCTTTTCAACAGAAATGCCGATGCAGGTTTTGATCTTTATAGAACCGATTTCCAAAATCAGGCTGTTGTAGATGTGATGCAAAGTCCACAACAAGTGTTGTTTTATGATTTGAAAGGAAGTTCTTTTGCAAATAGTCTTCAGGTTGAATTCAATTACGAATTGATTCACAATTTGAATTTAAGAACAGCTTACAAATATTATGACATTCAGACTGATTATTTAAGA
This sequence comes from Flavobacterium nitrogenifigens, assembly GCF_003254565.1. Lineage (GTDB taxonomy): Bacteria > Bacteroidota > Bacteroidia > Flavobacteriales > Flavobacteriaceae > Flavobacterium > Flavobacterium nitrogenifigens. The sequence goes on along the minus strand of NZ_QJRI01000181.1, from coordinate 246,751 downwards.
GGGACATTCCAGCGTCCGCTTCAGGCTAAACATCGTTTCTTAGGAAATTTAGAATATGAAACAACGATGAATAATGATAAGCAATGGAGGTTTGATTTTACTTATAATTGGTCAGGAAAACAACAATTGCCGTATACAGCATCAAATCCTTCAGCAGATCAGTTTCCAGATTTTTCACCTGCTTATGCTGTAATGAATGCGCAAGTAACCCGAGTTTTTTCTCCAGTTTTTGAAGTGTATGTAGGAGGAGAAAATATTGGGAATTATAGACAAGAAAAAGCAATTTTAGGAGCCAACGATCCTTTTGGACCTAATTTTGATGCATCAATTGCATACGCACCAATTTTTGGGCAGATGTATTATGCGGGACTTAGGTTTAAAATTAAATAACAATAGTAAAAATCAATTTCAATAACAATAAAATTAAATGCAATGAATAAAATAGTTTTAATAGCAATGATGGTTTTTTTAGGATTTTCGGCTCAGGCTCAAACTAAAAAAAATAAGAATTTAAAATATACCACAGAAGTAAACGGCAACTGTGAACAATGTAAGAAACGAATTGAAAAAGCGGCTTATGGCGTTCCGGGAGTAAAAACGGCAACTTGGGATGTTGGTTCGCATCAGCTTTCGGTTATTTTAAATGAAGAGAAATGTTCTCCTGCAGATTTGAATAAAGCAATTGCAAAGGCAGGCCATGATACTAAGGAAGTTAAAGCAACAACTGAAGATTATGACAACCTTCATAGCTGTTGTAAGTATGTAAGAGAATAATTATACAGAGAAGCCCAGACAATTAGTTTGGGCTTTTTTTAATAGTTAATTTATGTTTAAAATACCGCATTTTATTGTGGTTAAGGTAAATTATTGTTACTTTCACGAACTATAAAAAATAACCAATCACATTTATGAATAATTTTGAATGGACTCAGTTACTAAACCCTGAATTTTATATTACTTTAAGCGTCGGAGGTTTTCAAATTGGGTTGTTTATCGTTCTGTTTATAGTTTTTGCTGAGACAGGACTTTTTGCAGGCTTTTTTCTGCCTGGAGATAGTTTACTTTTCTTAGCAGGTATTTACAGTCGTGATCTAGTTGAAAATGTTGCTTTTATCCCAAATGATTTTGTAAATGTTTTTCTGCTTGCAACAGCAGTAGCTGTAATGGGAGTTTTAGGTAATATGACTGGTTATTGGTTTGGTGCAAAAAGCGGTTATTATTTGTTTAAAAAAGAAGACACTTTCTGGTTTAAGAAAAAGTACCTGCTTCAATCAAAAGACTTTTTTGAAAAATATGGAGGAAAGGCAATTATTTATGCGCGCTTCCTGCCAATTTTCAGAACGTTTGCTCCAATTGTTGCTGGAATTGTTTCGATGGACAGAAAGAAATTTATGTTTTATAATGTCTTGAGTTCTTTTCTTTGGTCATTTATATTGATCTTCGCAGGACATTATTTATATGGCGTTTTCTTAAAACAAGGTATAGATTTAAAGAAACATATTGAATATATCATTATCATTATCATCATTATTTCAACGTTTCCAGTTCTAGTGAAACTTTTGAAAAAGAGACCACACGAAGAGATATAATCAAGTAAAGAATATTAAAAAAATCCGAAGCCAAAAACTTCGGATTTTTTATGTCTGCTATTAAAGTTTATTGGCGATAATATTTCTAATTGTATAGATAATATATTTCTTTTTAGCGGTAAAAAGGTTAATAGAGCAAATGTAGAATCAAAAAAGCTGTAATTAGTTCTTGAAACGTAATTACAGCTTTTGAAATTTATTTATATTTTATATAAAAGATATTTTGAATTGGAATTTGGGATTTAAAAAATTGAATGTTTTAAATCTACCATTCGTTCACTTTGTTGGCATCCATTTTAAGGAAAATAAACAGCAAAATAGTGAATCCCCAGAGTCCAGAACCTCCATATGAAAAGAAGGGCAGAGGAACCCCGATTGTTGGGAAAATACCAATTACCATCGCAATGTTTACAAAGAAATGGATAAAGAGAATTGCGGCGACACAATACCCGTAAACCCGACTGAATTTAGTTTTTTGTCTTTCTGCCAAATAAATAACTCTAAGAAGCAGACCTGTAAAAAGTAAAATCACCACTAATGAACCTGCAAAACCCCATTCTTCACCAACAGTGGTAAAGATATAATCGGTGTGCTGCTCAGGTACAAATCCTCCTTTGGTTTGCGTACCTTCAAGAAAACCTTTTCCAAGCCATCCTCCAGAACCAATAGCAATTTCAGATTGGTTGGTATTGTATCCAATACCTTTCATATCTACAGTTTTACCAAGTAAAATATTGAAACGGTCTCTGTGGTGCTGTTTGAAAACGTTGTCAAATACATAATCAACAGAGAAAACAAATCCAGATATTAAGACTAATAAAATTCCGCTTAAAATGATATTTCTATCAACTACTCTGCCTTTAAAATGTATAATGGCTAACACAACAAATGCCATTCCGATAACAGCGTATGGTTCTAAAACTAAAGTAAGAACGAAAAGTGTAATGGTTATAAATGCCGTCCATACATACCAAGAAGGCAAACCTTCTCTGTATAAAACAAGAATGAATGCGCTATAAATTAAAGCACTTCCAGGATCTGGCTGTGGTAAAATCAATATTACAGGTAATAGCATAATAGCCAAAGCTTGGATTTGCCTATTGGTTTCTTTTAAGTTGATTTGTGTATCGCTCAAATATTTGGCCAATGCTAGAGAAGTTGCGGCTTTTGCAAACTCAGATGGCTGTAAAGTAAAACTCCCTATAGCGTACCAGCATCGCTGTCCTGCTATGGTTTTTCCGAAAAGGAATAATCCTGCAAGAGACAGTAAGGAAACTCCAAAGATGATGCTCGCATATTTTTCGTAAAATTTACCATCAACAAAAAGCACAACAAATATCAATGGAATAGTACAGCAGATAAAAATCAGCTGTTTTTGGTACGTTCCATCGGTAGATAATAAAGAAGACGAATAAATATTCAGCCAACCTAAAGTTACCAGCGCAATGTAGATAAAGACACTTATCCAATCAATATTATTTTTTACACTTTGATTTTTCATTTGAAATAATCTTTCTTAGTTGTGTCTACTGCTGTTTTTTTAACTTCCGTTTTAGGTGCTGTTACGGCTGCTGGTGCTTTTGGTTTTATAATTTTTGCTTGTAAAACAGAATCTTTTGGTACAGATTCAATTTTAAGAGCATCACTTATTCCGCCTACTTTAGCATATTCAGAAAGTAAGCTTTTATTCAATACTCTTACTTCTAGATCGGTTCTTGTAATTTTCTTTCTTAGATATTTTTCAATCATTAAACTCGCAATCGGACCAGCTACTGTTGCTCCAAAACCTCCATTCTCAATCATAACAGCAATAGCAATTTTTGGATTGTCTTTTGGGGCAAAAGCAACAAATATAGAGTGGTCTTTAAGCTGTGTTCTTTTGCCGTTTATTTTAGCAAAGTTCTCTGCGGTACCTGTTTTTCCACAAATATCTATTCCCTCTACTCTAAGAGCATAAGCTGTACCTTTATTGTACACATCAAATAATCCGCTGATAACCGGTGGAAAATACTTTTGATCAATCGTAGTCACATGTTTTGTCGTGAACTTTTCATCAATCTTTTCCCCTTCGATCTTTTTAATGATGTGAGGAGTATAATAATAACCCTGATTGGCAACGGTTGCCATCATATTGGCTAGCTGAATAGGGGTCATCAAAACCTCTCCCTGACCAATTGCATTAGAGACAATAGTTGAACTTCTCCATCCGCCGTTAGGATAAATTCTTTTATATGTTTTAGAAGTCGGGATATTTCCTCTTTTTCCTGTAGGCAAATCATACCCCATAAACTGACCTAAACCAAAACTTTTTATGTGACTACTCCAAACATCAACAGCGTGACCGGGGTCTTTATACTTGTTGATTGTCAGCATATAAGCTTGGCCAAAATAAGTATTACAAGAGTTGTAAATTCCGTTATGCAATTGATGCGGGCCAAAACCGTGGCATTTCATAAAACGGCCTCCTCCATAACTAAATCCGTGATGGCACATGAAAGTAGTCTGTTCATTTACAACACCTTCTTGAAGCGCAACCAAACCAGTCAGGATTTTAAATGGAGAACCTGGAGGATACTCTGCTAAAAGCCCTCTGTCATATAAAGGTTTTGCAATAGAATCGTGATATAAAAGTGTGTAGTTTTTAGATCTCTGACGCCCTACTAAAATACCTGGATCATAAGAAGGAGCTGTAACCAATGCTAGAATTTCTCCAGATTTAGGTTCAATAGCAACAATTCCTCCTCGCTTATTAATCATCAATTCCTCGCCATATTTTTGAAGTTCCGCATCGATCGTTAAATTAATGTCCTCTCCAGCAACGGCAATTGTATCGTACTTCCCTTCTTTATAAGGGCCAATTTCTCGATTGTATTTGTCTTTCTGAATGTATTTTACACCTTTTATTCCGCGTAAAATCTCTTCATAGCTTTCTTCTACACCTTGCTTTCCAATTAAATCGCCACTATTATAGTACGGATTCTTTTCGATTTGTTTTTCGTTTACCTGAGTAATAAAACCAAAAATATTTGCTCCGTAATCTACTTCGTAGTCACGAAGTGATCTTTTTTGGAAATAAAAGCCATCATATTTTCTGATTTTCTCCTGAAAAGCAGCAAATTCGTTTTTATTCAGCTGAGATAAAAATACAGATGGAAGTCTTGGGCTGTACACTTTTGCTTTTTCAATACGCTTATGATATTCTTCTTCAGTAATATTCAAAAGAGCACAGAACTCGGCAATATTTAAGTCTTTTTTTATATCTCTTGGAATAACCATGATATCATAAGAAGCCTGATTCGCAACTAGAAGTTTTCCGTTACGATCATAAATATAACCTCTTTCAGGGTAGTCATATACTTTTTTTATCGCATTATTTTCTGATTTCAGTTTAAAAGAATCATCGATAATCTGCAGGTAAAAAATTCTAATCACTAGCAAAGACGCTGCAATAATAATTATAGTGGGCAGCAGGACTTTTCTCATCGTTTATTGGGCTTAATAAGATAAATTATTATTATTGAGGTGATTATAGTAAAGATAGAACTAAATAAGGTTCGAAGCAAAATGTCCCAGATGAATTTGAATTGAAATGCTTCTAAGACAAATAATACAATATGATGCATTAAAACCGAAACCAATATAAATGAAAATCGTTCTGGTGTTAAGGAGTCATTCAATTTAATGGTTTGATATTCGTAACTTAAACCAAAAGAAAATTTAAAAATGTAAGGCCTGTAATATGCTAATATAACACACGCAGTGGCGTGTATCCCGCCAGAATTACAGAACATATCCATTATTAATCCTAAGAAAAAGCTAGAAATAATTAATCCTGCTTTATTACTGTTTACAGGGTAAAGAATGATATACAAGATATACGGAAACGGACTTATATATCCTAAGAAATTCATATTGTTAAAAATAACAATTTGAATTGCCAGCAACATAATAAATCGAAAAATATTGACTAACAGAGCGCTATTCATTTTTTTCTTTGTTTTCTAAATTAATAAGTTCCTCTCTGTCTTTGCTCTTGATAATATAAACATGTCCTAAGTTTGTCATGTCGTTAAATAGCTTAACTTTTATAACGTAAAAACTTGTTTGGGTCTCTTTGTAAATTGTTTCAACGGTTCCAATGTTGATTCCTTCAGGGAAAATTACAGATTGTCCTCCTGTTACAATTGTATCTCCTTTTTTAACTGAAGCTAGCCTCGGAACATCTCTTAACTGTACAAATCCAGTGCTTTTTCCATCCCAGGTCAAAGAACCAAAATGATTTGATTTTTTTAACTTGGCATTAATCCTTGATTTCATGTTCAAAATACTCACAACTGTAGAATATCTTGGAGATGTATCATCTATGATACCCACAATTCCTAAACTGTTTATTACTCCCATATCTGGTTTAACGCCTTCGTTAGATCCAGAATTTAAAGTAAGAAAGTTTTCGTGTGTGCTGTATGTGTTATGAATTACTTTTGATACAATGATGTCAGCAGGTTTTACACCTTTAATGGTATCAGGTAAAGGTAATTTTGATGTGTCTTCTTTGTTGAATAAAAGACTTTTTAATCTTGCGTTCTCAAGTACAAGTTCGTCGTTTTCAGCTCTTAAATTCAAATATTCATTAAAACGATTGATTTTTTCATAAACACCTCCGCTTAGAAAATTGGCAGAACTGATTATTTTGCTTCTGTGGTAAGAATGAGATTGAATAGTGAGTCCTAACGAAATACCTAAAAGCAGCAAAAACAGCAATCGATTACTGTTTCTTATAAGGAAATTAAATATTTGCTGCATTTCTTGTCTGGTTATTTTGTTTCAGGATATGCTTAAAGGTTTCAGTTTTTACAAGGGTCAAAAGGTTGTAATTTGACCCTTATAAAAGTAAATTGATTATTATTTTGAATCTTATTTGATTAAGATGCTTTTGAATTTTGCAATGTTTTTAAGAGCCATTCCTGTACCGCGAACAACAGCTCTCAAAGGATCTTCAGCAATATAAACAGGCAAATCTGTTTTTTGAGAGATACGTTTGTCAAGACCTCTTAACATAGATCCTCCACCAGCTAAATAGATACCAGTGTTGTAGATATCTGCTGCTAACTCAGGCGGGGTCTGAGATAATGTTTCCATTACCGCATCTTCGATACGCTGAATAGATTTGTCTAATGCTTTTGCAATTTCACGGTAAGAAACATCTACTTGTTTTGGTTTACCAGTAAGCAAATCTCTACCTTGAACTGACATATCTTCTGGCGGGCCATCTAAATCTTCAATAGCCGCTCCAATCTGAATTTTAATTTTCTCAGCAGTACTTTCTCCAACAAATAAGTTGTGCTGTGTACGCATATAATACACGATGTCGTTTGTAAAAACGTCACCCGCAATTTTAACAGACTTGTCACAAACAATTCCGCCCAAAGCGATAACAGCAATTTCTGTTGTACCACCTCCGATATCGACAATCATGTTTCCTTTTGGTTGCATAATATCAATACCAATACCAATTGCCGCCGCCATTGGTTCATGAATCAAGTAAACTTCTTTTCCGTTTACTCTCTCACAAGATTCCTTCACCGCTCTCATCTCCACTTCAGTAATACCAGAAGGAATACATACAACCATACGTAAAGCTGGAGTAAACATTCTTTTTTTCAATGCAGGAATACTTTTAATGAACATATTGATCATTTTTTCCGAAGCATCAAAATCAGCGATTACACCATCTTTCAAAGGCCTTATAGTTTTGATGTTTTCATGTGTTTTACCTTGCATCATATTGGCTTCCTTACCAACAGCAATGATTTTGCCTGATACTCTATCACGTGCAACGATAGATGGACTATCAATGACAACTTTATCATTATGAATGATTAAAGTGTTTGCGGTTCCAAGGTCTATCGCAATATCCTCGGTCATGAAATCAAAAAATCCCATAAGTTTTTTAGGGGTTTAAAATGTTATAAATTATTTATCGAACAAAGTTAAACAAATTAATGTTTAAAATGACGAGTTCCTGTAAATACCATTGCAAGATTATTTTCGTTGCAATAATTTATACTTAATTCGTCTTTTATCGAACCTCCTGGCTGAATTACAGCAGTTATTCCTGCTTTTTTGGCTAATTCTACACAATCCGGAAATGGGAAAAATGCATCACTTGCCATCGAAGCTCCATTTAGATCAAATCCAAAAGCTTTTGCTTTGTCAACAGCTTGAATTAAAGCGTCAACTCTTGAAGTCTGACCTGTACCTGATGAAATCAATGTTCCGTTTTTAGCAAAAACAATAGTATTTGATTTTGTATTCTTGCAGATTTTAGAAGCAAAGATCAAATCTTCGATCTCTTGAGCAGTAGGTTCTGTTATTGTAACGGTTTTTAAATGCTCTTTATTATCCGTAATATTATTTCTGTCCTGAATTAACAATCCGTTAAGACAAGTTCTTACTTGACGAGCTGGCAATTCAACGTCGTTTTGTACTAATATGATTCTGTTTTTCTTCTCTTGTAAAACTGTAACTGCTTCAGCATCATAAGCTGGAGCGATTACAACCTCGCAGAATAATTTGTTGATTTCCTGTGCAGTCTCTAAATCAATTTTTGTGTTAGAAATTAACACTCCTCCAAAAGCTGAAGTAGGATCACAAGCTAAAGCTGCTAAATAAGCTTCGCTGATTGTTTTTCTTGAAGCTAATCCGCAAGCATTATTGTGTTTTAAAATAGCGAATGTTGGTCCGTCTGTTTTAAACTCAGCAATTAAATTTACCGCAGCATCAACATCTAGTAAGTTGTTGTATGATAATTCTTTTCCGTGAAGTTTTTTGAACATTGCGTCAAAATCTCCAAAGAAGAATCCTTTTTGGTGAGGGTTTTCACCATATCTTAAAACTTGACCGTTTGCAATACTTTCTTTGTAAATAGTCTCGTCTGTATTGAAATAATTAAAAATAGCTCCATCGTAATGAGATGAAACGTGGAATGCTTTAGTAGCCAACAATCTTCTGTTCTCCAAAGTTGTTGCTCCATCTTGCTCTGTAATCAAATCCAAAAGCAAGCTATACTCGTTAACAGAAGCAACGATTACAGTGTCTTTGAAATTCTTCGCACCAGCACGAATTAATGAGATGCCACCGATATCAATTTTTTCAATAATATCTTGTTCGCTAGCTCCAGAAGCAACCGTTTTTTCAAAAGGATATAAATCAACAATCACTAAATCGATTTGAGGAATATCAAATTCTTTCATTTGCTGAACATCGCTTTCGTTGTCTTGACGATTCAAGATACCACCAAAAATTTTTGGGTGTAAAGTTTTAACTCTTCCACCAAGAATTTCAGGGAAAGAAGTGATGTCTTCAACAGGAACTACTGGAATACCAAGGTTTTTGATGAAATCTTCAGTTCCTCCAGTTGAATAAAGTGTTACATTTTGTTCGTGTAATTTTCTAACAATTGGTTCTAATCCATCTTTAGAAAAAACAGAAATTAATGCCGATTGTATTTTTTTAGTTGTGCTCATTGTGTAGTTATGATTTTGAGACTGCAAAAGTAGTTTTTTTATATATTATATTAAAAAAAATTAGTGTAACAAAATGCTAAAAAAATCTACTGATGAGTAAGTTAACTTTTATTAGGTTTTTGAATTTAAATTATTGAATTTTACTTTATTGAAAAATACGAAAATATGATCGTTTATCTAAGATTATTAAAAGAAAGTTTGAGTTTTGCCATCAATGCTTTGCGAAATAATAAATTACGCACTTTATTGTCGCTCTTAGGTGTTACGATCGGTATTTTTTCAATTATCGCTGTTTTGGCCGCTGTTGACTCTTTAGATAAAAAAATCTCTAAAGATTTGAGCAGCTTAGATAAAAATACGATTTATTTAATGAAATATTGCTTTGGGCCATCTGAAATTCCGCAATGGAAGAGAGAGCAGTTTCCAAATGTAAAATATGATGAGTATATCGGTCTGAAAAACTCAATGAATAATACAGATCAAGTAGCATATCAGCTTTTTGTAAATAGAGAAAGTTTAAAATACGATTCTAAAACTGTCAGCGATGTAAATATTATTCCAGCGTCAAGCGAAATGGTCGATATCGACGGACTGAGTTTTGATAAAGGAAGATTTTATAATGAATCTGAATCTAATTCTGGAACTCCTGTTATTGTTCTAGGATATGATATCGCGGATGGGCTTTTTGGAGCAAGTGATCCCATTGGGAAAAATATTCGTTTGTACGGACAGCGCTTTACTGTAATTGGCGTAATTGCAAAACAAGGAGCTGGTTTTTTTGGAGACAGCAATGATACTTCGGTTTATCTTCCGGCAAATTTTTTAAGAAGAATGTACGGAGATAGCGATTCTATGACGCCAGTTATTGTATTAAAACCAGTGAAAGGTGTCGATATGGATGCCTATAAAGCAGAAATTGCACAAAAACTGAGAGCAATCCGCGGAATGAAAGCAGGGGAAATGGATAATTTCTTTATTAATGTCCTTTCTGGATTTACTGATTTTATTGATGGAATTTTAGGCCAGATGAACTTTGTAGGCTGGATCATCAGCGGGTTTTCTCTTCTAGTTGGTGGTTTCGGAATTGCCAATATTATGTTTGTTTCGGTAAAAGAAAGAACCAATCTTATAGGGATCCAGAAATCTTTAGGGGCTAAAAATAAATTTATCTTATTCCAATTTTTGTTTGAAGCTATTATTCTGTCAGTTATTGGCGGAATCATTGGCCTGCTAATGGTTTGGGGAATTGCTTTGGCTTTAACAAAATTGCTAGATTTTGAATTTGTTTTAAGTCTTGGAAATATAGTTTTAGGAACAAGTTTAGCTGCTTTTATTGGACTGATTTCTGGTATACTGCCAGCAGTTTCGGCAGCAAGTTTAGATCCTGTAGAGGCCATTCGTACAGGAATGTAATATTGTTTTTGTGTTATTTTACTGTAAATTTTGATGGCTCGAAATAATTAGATATTTTTGATAGACCAAGAACCTAAACCACTAAATAAATGAGCTTTAACCTTAGATCTGTCGATACCGTTGAGTCTATTTCTAGAGAAGATTTCAAAAAGAATTATTTAGACAAAAGAAAGCCCTTGATTATAAAGGGACTCACTAAGGATTGGCCTGCAAGAGAAAAATGGTCAACAGATTATTTCAAGCAGATTGCTGGAGATATAGAGGTTAAACTTGTAGATAACTCAAAGGCAGATCCAACAAAAGTGATCAACGCTTCTATTGCCAGTATGAAATTTGGAGAATATCTGGATTTGATCAAACGTGAACCAACACAACTGCGTATTTTTTTCTTCAATCTTTTTAAACATAGACCCGAATTAATTGACGATGTAAAAATCCCAAAAGAATTAATGGGCGGTTTTATAGAAAGTATGCCAGCCATGTTTTTTGGCGGTTCAAAAGCGATTACTTTTCTGCATTATGATATCGATTTGCCACATCTTTTCCATACTCATTTCGGAGGGCGAAAACATATTATTTTATTCGATAATAAATGGAAAAAAAGGCTTTACTGTCTTCCAAATACGACTTATGCTTTAGAAGATTACGATGTTGCCAATCCTGATTTTGAAAAATTTCCTGCTTTGAAAGGAGTAGAAGGTTACGAAGTTTTTCTGGAACACGGAGATACATTATTCATGCCAACAGGAATGTGGCACTGGATGCGTTATATAGATGGTTCTTTTTCGCTTACGCTTCGCGCATGGGATCAATCGATTAGTAGAAAAATGGCCAGCGTTTGGAGTTTATTTATGCATGGTGCAGTAGATAGCGCTATAAAAGTAGTTTTTAGAGAACGTTATGCGCTTTGGCGTGAAAAATTAGTCTTTAAAATTGCTGAAAAAGAATTGAAGAAGGATTTGAAGAAAGCGAGCTAAGAAAAATTCCGTAGGAATGAAATGTCGGTAGCAACGGAATTTATTTCGTTGAAAAGATGAAGCGAGAATTAAGAAGTTCCGTAAGAATGAGATATTTATTTAGCTTCAGTTTTGTAAAAGGGAAGTATAATTCTGTTTTGGTCCCATTTAATATTCTTATAACTGTAGTATTCGTTATTTTTCTTGTATTTTAAAACTGTGTCTTCTTCTTGAGTTGTTCTTCTTATGCAGAAAGCTCGTAATTCATTTTCGTTTAAATAAGAAATTAAAGTCTTGTCCTTTATTGTGTCATTTTGAGATGCTATAATTAAAATACGTTTCATCTCATTTTTACTTGTTACATTTTGTTTAATGAAATCGGTAATAGTGTTGTTTGGGATTTTTGTAATTTCAATTGGTTTGATATCGAAGAAATCTGGAATTGTGTCTTTTTCTGATGGTATACAATGCCAAGGAGTAGATTCTCTCTGATAAAAATAAAAATTACCTTTTTGATCGATGATGATATTATTGTATGAATAAAAACCAGGAGGTGGCGGAGGAATGTTTTTCTTCTTTAATTCATTTAATAATTTGATTTTTTCGATAGAAATTAAATAAGGGGCGTTTTCTTTTTTGTCACAATTCAAAAAGAGAAAACAAATCATAAAACCAATAAAAATTCTTGCCATAGAAAATTAGATTTAAAATAAAGATATAAAAAAATCCCAAGAAGCAATTCTTGGGATTTTCTATTTTAAGTAGTTTTAAAACTATCTAATATCATTATTTTGAATCAAATCGATATATAAGTTAATCTTATCTTTCAATTCTTTTCTTGGCGTGATAAAGTCTAAGAAACCGTGCTCTAATAAGAATTCAGCAGTTTGGAAACCTTCTGGCAAATCTTTTCCTGTAGTATCGCGAACAACACGAGGACCAGCAAAACCAATCAAAGCGCCTGGCTCAGAGATATTGATGTCTCCTAACATTGCGTAAGATGCAGTTGTTCCACCCGTTGTTGGATCTGTACAAAGAGAGATATATGGTAATTTAGCTTCAGCTAATTGAGCTAGTTTTACAGAAGTTTTTGCTAATTGCATTAAAGAATAAGCAGCTTCCATCATACGAGCTCCACCAGATTTAGAAATCATTACAAAAGGAAGTTTGTTTTTAATAGCGTGATCAATACCTCTCGCGATTTTTTCACCTACGACAGCACCCATAGATCCACCGATGAATGCAAAGTCCATACAGCAGATTACAAGTTCTTTTCCTTTAGATTTTCCTACTCCCGTACGTACAGCGTCTTTAAGATGAGTTTTTTCCATTACATCTTTCAAACGATCTGCATATTTCTTTGTATCAACAAAGTGCAGAGGGTCTTTAGAAGTCATGTTTTTATCTAACTCAACAAATTCGTTGTTGTCGAATAAAATTTCAAAATAGGTTGCGCTTCCAATTCGAACGTGAAAATCATCTTCAGGGCTCACGAACAAATTTCTCGCCAATTCGTCAGCATCAATAATTTTTCCAGTAGGAGATTTGTACCACAATCCTTTCGGAACGTCCATCTTATCTTCAGTAGCGGTCGTAATCCCTTTTTCTTGTCTTTTAAACCAAGCCATATTTTAATTGATAATTGATAATTGTCAATTGATAAATTAATTATCAATTGACAATTGTTAATTGTTAATTACAACGTGTTTACGTTATTTAAATCAGCAAAAGCTTGTTCAAGTCTCGCGTTGAATGTCACTTCGCTTTCACGAACCCATTTTCTTGGATCGTAGTATTTCTTGTTAGGAACATCAGCACCTTCTGGGTTACCAATTTGAGTTTTTAAGTACTCAATATTGTTTACCATATAATCACGGATTCCTTCAGTATATGCAAATTGTAAATCTGTATCAATGTTCATTTTGATAACTCCGTAACCAATAGCTTCTCTAATTTCTTCAAGTGTAGAACCTGAACCTCCGTGGAAAACGAAATCAACTGGGTTGTGTCCAGTGTTGAATTTGCGTTGTACGAAATCTTGAGAATTTTTTAAGATTTTTGGAGTTAATTTTACGTTTCCTGGTTTGTAAACACCGTGAACGTTTCCGAAAGCAGCAGCAATTGTAAATTTAGGGCTCACTTTAGATAATTCTTCGTAAGCGTAAGCTACTTCTTCTGGTTGAGTATATAATTTTGAGCTATCTACGTCTGAGTTGTCAACGCCATCTTCTTCTCCACCTGTAATACCAAGTTCGATTTCCAATGTCATTCCCATTTTGCTCATTCTAGCTAAATATTCTTTGCAGATTTCGATGTTTTCTTCGATTGGCTCTTCAGATAAATCGATCATGTGAGAACTGAATAATGGTTTTCCTGTTTCTGCGAAATGTTTTTCAGAAGCATCTAATAAACCATCAATCCAAGGTAAAAGTTTTTTTGCACAGTGGTCAGTGTGTAAGATTACAGTTGCACCGTAAGCTTCTGCCAAAGTATGAATATGTTTTGCTCCTGCGATTCCTCCCGCGATTGCTGCTTTTTCACCTGCATTTGATAATCCTTTTCCAGCGTTGAATTGAGCTCCACCGTTAGAAAATTGAATGATAACTGGCGCGTTAAGTTTCGCTGCAGTTTCAAGAACTCCATTAATTGTGCTTGACCCAGTAACGTTTACTGCTGGAAGAGCAAAACCCTTCTCTTTCGCATAATTAAAGATCTCTTGTACTTGATCTCCTGTAGCTACTCCTGGTTTAATGTTGTGTGCCATTTTAATTTTTTTTTATAGTTGTTTTTAGTTTTTAGGTTGCAAAAATAAGAATTAATTAGCATTAGAACGGATAATTTATACCAAAATTTAAAACGGAGTGTCCAAAATTGTATTCTTTAAACCATCTGTCTCCCTTCTCATGTGCTGGATTATAAGTCTTAAAGCCTAAATCTAAACGAATCACAAAAAAGCTTAAATCGTATCTTAAACCGAATCCTGTACCTAAAGCAATTTCAGCTAAATCGTTTAAGTTGTCGAATCTTGCTTTCGGATCGATCACATTATCGAGTACATTCCAGATATTTCCAGCGTCTGCAAAGAATGCACCTTTAACATCTCCAAAAATTTTGAAACGAAATTCGGCACTTGCCGCAATTTTCATATTGGCCTCGTTAAAGTCGTTTACGGCATTGGTGCTTCCAGGCCCTAAAGCATAAGGTTGCCAAGCACGGTTATCATTGGAACCTCCGCCATAATAACTTCGTGAAAACGGTATATAGTTTGAATTTCCAAACGGAATTGCAATTCCGAAAAAGCTTCTCACCGCCAGAACTTTCTCTTTTCCAAAATCCCAGTGTTTAATATAATCAAATTCGGTTTTTATGTATTCTGAATATTCCAGATTAAAAATTTCGTAATTGCCTTTTGTATTTTTTGGAAGATTTCCAACTTCAGAAATCAATGAAAGCAATGTTCCTGCAGACTCAATTTTGGTTCTGAATTGATAGAAATTATTGTCCGCTAAATCTTTTTTGGTTGTCTTGGTAAAAGAAAAACTTGTGGCGAGAATAAAATCATTTTCAGTCAAACGAACTCTTCTTTCTTCGATGCTTTCAACTTCTTGGTACTGTGAGCTCCCAGGAGTCAAAGCTGTTTTTCCGGTTAATACGTCATTCGTAAATCCTGTAGTTCCTTTTGGTATAGTCAAGTCTTTTCTGGCTTGCTCCTCTGTTGTGTCTCCCCAGTTAAGAGGATCAACGTTGTAATCTTTACCAATATAATTCAAATCATCATAAGATGAAGTATACACATTAAAGTAGTTGTCTGGATTTAAGTTACGAACAAACTGTGCATTTAACAATTCGAATTTTGCTGTGTTATGGCGTTTTGGTGTCCAGTTGTATGAGATACCGCCCGTAAAATTTTCTTTATCCAAACCAATATTTCGCTGTTTCGAGAAACCAGAAGTTATCGAAGTATAGGGAATCATACTCTTGGGGATAATTTTTTCAGTTCCAAAGGGGAGTAGGATTCTAGGGAAATTCAATTTCATATCTAGACCATATTCAGAAACATTAAAGAAATTATCGTTAGGGTTGGCCATATCTCTGGAAGAGCCTACGTTTAAACGCGCAGAAATTTCAAGAGTTTCGGCACGGTTAAATACATTTCGAATAGTTTCAGAAACACTGGCTCCAATTCCGAAGTCCTGAATGTTAGAATGCGTTACGTCAAGAGTGGCTCCAAAACTGTATTTTTTTCTCGGAGTCAAATAAACATTAGCAATAAGAGATTGTGCTGTAGAATCTCTTTTGTCTACTTCATATTGGATTGAAGGATAGTTGAAAATCCTTAAATTGTTTAAATAGCGAGAAGAAAGAGTCGTTCTGAAATCGGCAAAAGTGCTTCCTTTTGTAATAAAAATAGCATCTGTGATGGCACGTGGTTTGTATTTTAAAGTCTTGTAGCTGTATAGGTTGAAATTATTGTATGTTACACTATCTGTTGGTTTCTTCTTGGCATTTGCAGCAGAATAATCGGTGTAGATATTTACATCACTAATTTTATACAATTTAAAAGGTTCTGTACGGCTAGAATCTCTTCCTTGAATTGTGTTGTTGTTTATAATTAAGGTTACATCAGCTTTGGCTTTTTTGCCAATAGTATCAATGTCAAAAGTCACATAAGTTGGTTGAAAATAGTAAGCTCCGTGATTTCTAAAGTAAGTTGTAATACGGTTTTTCTCTTCGTCAAAATCTGTAGTTTTGTATTGATTTCCAGATTTTAATAAAGAAGGTTCGTTATTAGTTCTATATAATGAGTCTAGGGCAGGAGTCATTATTTTAGTTCTAATAGTATCTAATTTGTAAGCTGGACCTGTTGTGATGTTATAATTAATCTCGGCTCTCTTTTTTCCTACTGTATCAATAGTATAATCGGTTGTGACATTGAAGTAGCCACTGTTAAAATAATAGTATTTTAATCGCAGTAATGATTTTTTAGTTTTCGAAGTGTCAATTATTACAGGAGGTTCACCAGTGTTTTTTAGAAATTCATGAATTCCTTTGTAATAGAAAGATTGTCCAAGACGGTCTACCTGCTTTGCAGAGAATATTTTAGACATACGTTCATACTTTCCAGGATTGTTTTTAAATTTGGCCTGATAAGTAGAATCGGGATTTAAATTTGCTAAATTGTACAGATTTAATCGAAGCTTATAACCTAATAATTTACCATTTGGTTTTTGGTACATCTGATTTGAAGCCGTCTCATCGTTTGTCGATTTTCCGTTAACAAGAATATTATTTTTTACAAGAAGGTTTTTTCCATCGGGAACTCTTTTTACGGCATTACAAGCGCAAATTAATATTGCAATTAGAAGAAATGCTATTATTTTTGTGGAATTATTTTTCAAGTGTTTTTTAATATTTAATTCAAAAGTACATTATTTTATGGTTAGTAAAAACCAAATAAAACTAATATCAGGCTTGCATCAAAAAAAGCAGCGTTTTGCCAATCAATTATTTTTTGCCGAAGGAGTAAAAGTAATTCAAGAATTGCTGCAATCCAATTTTGAATTAGAACATTTATACACCACATTGAATGATTTTCAAACGGTTCATGCCTCAAAACGCACTGTTATTAATGAACAAGAACTGAAAAAAATAAGTGCTTTGTCGACTCCAAATTCTTGTTTGGCAGTTTTTAAAATTCCAGCCGAAAAAGAAATAATTCATTCAGGCTTAATTTTAGCTTTAGACGACATTAGAGACCCAGGAAATCTAGGTACTATTTTACGTCTTTGCGATTGGTTTGGCATTGAGCAGATTATCTGTTCTAAAGAAACAGTAGATATTTATAATCCAAAAGTGGTACAAGCTACAATGGGGTCTATTACCAGAGTAAATGTAAGTTATGTTGATTTAAAACTTTTTCTTGCTCAAACTAAACTGCCTGTTTTTGGGACCTTTATGGACGGAGAAAATATTTACCAATCAAAACTGCCTCAGGATGGAATCATTATTATGGGTAATGAAGCCAATGGGATTTCAGAAGAGATTGAAAAAACTGTCACCAGCCGTCTCACAATTCCTAGATTTGGAGAGCTTCAAAAAACCGAAAGTTTAAATGTAGCTACTGCAACAGCAATTATTCTTAGTGAATTTAAACGAAATAGTTGATACTTTGTTTTAATGAAAAGTGAAATTTATTAAAAGTGCTCTAGATTTCATCGAATCAATGTTTCCTGTCCATGGGCTGTCTGGAGTGTTATCTCTAATAAGTTCATCTGTTATGCCAAACATTCCTCTAACAGAAGGAGAGAAGATAAAGTATTCGGTAAAAATATCAATTCCTAAACCTAATTCGTAAGCAGCAGTCCATTGTTTTACTCTAAATTTCTGCTCAAAGTTATCGTCTTTAGATTTAGCATTGCTAGATAGATTTAAAGTAGTAGACATACCGCCAACCAAATATGGGCGTATATTCCCTGTACGCAAAGCAGAAAATTTCAATAACAAAGGAAAGTGAATGTAAGTACTGTTTACTTCTCTCAAATAATCACTTTCTTTGTTGCTTATGCCAGGGAAATATAAATCTCGTTTTGTGTAATACAAACCTGGTTCAAAGCGCAGGTTAATATATTCCTGAAGTCTTAAATCGGCCACAACACCCACATTAAAACCAGTTGTTTTTTTAACCTGAATATCTTCTTGTACAGGAGTTTTGTAATCAAATTTAAAGTCGAAACTATTAAAACCTAAATAGTAACCAAAGTAGATACGTTGCTTTTGCCAGTTTTCAAGATTAATAATAGGATCTTTGCTAAACATGTTTTTAGCAAATTGCGAATGTCCTTTTGTCGTTAAGACCAATAAAAATAAGATTACAACTTTTTTCATACTATTTTTTAGATGCAGAATAAATTGTTGCGACACCAAAAGTTTGAGGCATTGCCACAACATCTATAAACCCAGTTTTTCTTAAAATATTGTTTAAGGCTTCTCCATAAGGAAAAGCAGCAGCTGATTCAGACAAATAGCCATAAGCATCATTATCTTTAGAAAATAATTTTCCAATTAACGGAAGTATGTTTTTACTGTAGAAATTGTAGCCTTGTTTATAAGGAAATTTATCCGGAACAGAGGTTTCCAATATAACAAATACGCCATTTGGCTTTAAAACTCTTAAGATTTCTGAGAAGCCTTTCTCTAGGTTTTCAAAATTTCTTACTCCAAAACCAACTGTGATAGCGTCAAAATAATTGTCCTCAAATGGCATATTTTCAGAATCACCTAAAACTAGTTCAATTACATTCGAAAGTTTTTTTTCTTCTACTTTCTTTTTTCCCACTTCTAGCATTCCTGCAGAAATATCTAGTCCAATAATTTTTTCGGCATTAGTTTGTGAAAGTAAAATGGCCAAGTCGCCAGTTCCAGTTGCAATATCAAGAATAACTTTTGGTTTTTTGTCTGATACTATTTTTAATACTTTTTTGCGCCATTTAACGTCGATTCCAAATGAAATTACACGATTAAGATTATCGTAATTTCCAGAAATGGTATCGAACATTTGGGTTACTTGCTCTTTTTTACCTAAAGAAGAGTCTTTATACGGAGTTATTTTTTCAGACATTTTTTTTATTTAGGCAAATATAAACAATCTAGTTTAACTGTAATTGAGTTTTTTAATTTGTAAAATAAATGTTTTGGAGGATTTGTTTTAAAAGAGATTAAGCCAGCATTTTGCCATCCCTAAATCTAGGTATTTTGCCAAAATCCCTAAATCTTGGTATTGTCTAATAGCGTTATTATGAGCAACTTTGTTCAAGTAAAAATGATTAAGTTTTAATGATTGATAATGTCGCCATGACTTAAACAGATGATTACTTTTTTTGTGCTGGTAATTTCATTTGTTCATGAAAGAGTTTTGTAAGTATTGTTCTTGGGGGGAAATACTATATTTAAGCACAAAGTACGTTCTTAGGATTAAATTTGTTTTTGGAAATTTTAATTTTCTGCCTTTAATATCTTAGTGGTATTTGTTATTAGAGGCGTTTGAGGCTTAGGTCTCAAATAACATTAAATGTTATTCAGTTTTACATATGTTTCTCGACATTTGTGATTTTTTTTAAACAAAATTCTTCTTGAGCGAGTTAGGCTTCAAAAATCAATTATTTAAAAACATCCTCCCTAAAAAGAGGATGTTTTTTATTTATTTTCTAATGTAAGTTTCATACGTATAATCATAAAGGTGTTTTTCATCTTTATAATTTTCTTCAGATTCTACCAAGACCCATTCGCTTTTATTTATTTTAGGAAAAAAAGCATCTGCATCAAAAGAATGATGCACTTTGGTTAGTTCAATGATATCAGTAAATGGAAGGGCAAGATTGTAAATTTCACCACCGCCTATAACATAACTGTCGTCATTTTCAGGGCAAATAGCAATTGCTTTTTCAATACTATCTACTACAATACATCCTTCTGGTTTATAATTTTCTTGACGTGAAATTACAATATGAACGCGATCTGGTAACGGTTTCGGAAAACTTTCAAAAGTTTTTCTTCCCATAATAATATGGTGACCAGTTGTAAGCGATTTAAATCTTTTAAAATCATTTGGCAGATGCCATACTAATTCGTTGTTTTTTCCAAGCGCATTATTTTCGGCCGCAGCCGCTATCATTATAATCATGGTATGCTTAACTAAATTTTATTTTCATTCTCTTCGTTGATAGAAGATTCAAGCTGGCTGATTCTTTTTTGCTGTAAAGCAACTAAGCGGTCAATTTGTTCTCTTTCCCATTTTTTATTCATAAAACGGTCGGTTATATACACTTTTATGAAATGAAGAATAAAAAGGAAAAGCCAGATAGTGATTCCCCAAATACACCAGTTTTGACTTGTGCCTTGTCCAAAGCCAAAAAATCTATTGGCAATAAATAAAAATAAACTTCCAAGCAGGAAAAGTACAAAATGAAAATATAAGACCTTTTTTTGTCTTAATCGGCGTCTAGCGTATTCGTATTGTTCGTGCACTTCTTTTTCCATAAGATAAAAATGAGATTATAAAGTTAGAATTTATTTTCGAAAGACAATATTTTGGGTATAGAATATTTGCTTTTTAATAATCTAAGAATTTGAAAAACAAAATTTTAACCGCTTTAAATTACCAATAAAGCGAAAAAAATATGTTGTTTTTAGTATTATCATAAATCGGTTCTAGCGGTAGTTAGTGTTTCGCTGAATTTAATTAATTTTAGATGTATAAATCTAAAAACGAAATAGTTATGTCTTTGAAAAAACAATTTATCAAAACGAAGCCGGTTGTTAAAGTTACATTTTCAATAGATGCCAAAGATGCTGATTCGGCAGCGGTGGTTGGAGATTTTAATAACTGGAATGCCTCAGAAGGAGCTTTGAGCAAGTTGAAAAACGGAACGTTTAAAGCAACTTACGATTTGGTGAAAGATGCGATTTACGAATTTAAGTATCTAGTTGACGGGAATTATGTGAATGATCCAGAAGCCGATTCTTATAAATGGAATGACTTTGCTGGAAGTGAAAACAGTGTTTTAATTGTATAAAAAAATCCGCTTTAATTTTTAAAGCGGATTTTTTGTTTTATACAGCGACACTACCTTTAATGGCAGGATGCGGATCGTAATCTACAAGTGTAAAATCATTAAAATCAAAATCAAAAATGTTTTTAATCTCTGGATTTAAAATCATTTTTGGTAATGGTTTTGGTTCACGCGTTAATTGCAGTTCCAATTGTTCAAAATGATTGTTGTAAATATGCGCGTCGCCAAATGTGTGAATAAATTCACCTGGTTCTAAGTCGCATACTTGTGCAATCATCATGGTCAACAATGCGTACGAAGCAATGTTAAAAGGCACTCCTAAAAAGATATCGGCACTTCGTTGATATAATTGACAAGAAAGTTTTCCTTTTGTTTCACCTTTTTCAGGATCTGGGCTTGCTACATAAAACTGAAAAAATGCATGGCAAGGAGGTAAAGCCGCTTTGTTATTGGCTACATTTTCCTCAAAAGATTTTTTGGTATCTGGCAGAACCGAAGGATTCCATGCAGAAACCAGCATTCTTCGGCTGTTCGGATTTGTTTTTAATTCAGTGATTAATTCCGAAATCTGATCGATTTCTTCGCTGTTCCAGTTGCGCCATTGATGACCATAAACGGGCCCTAAATCGCCATTAGAATCTGCCCATTCATCCCAGATTTTTACTCCGTTTTCCTGAAGGTATTTAATATTGGTGTCTCCTTTTAAAAACCAAAGCAATTCGTAAATGATGGATTTTAAATGAAGTTTTTTGGTTGTAACCATTGGGAAACCTTCACTTAAATCAAAACGCATTTGGTAGCCAAAAACGCTTTTAGTTCCTGTTCCGGTACGGTCTCCTTTTTGATTGCCGTTTTCTAAAACGTGTTTTACTAAATCTAAGTATTGTTTCATTTTTGCTTTAGGCTTTAGGCTTTAAGCTTTAGGCTTTTTACCTAATGCTTTTAGCTTGTTTTTGTATTGCTTTAGGCCTTAAGCTTTAGGCTTTAAGCTTTTTTATATTGTAATCGTTTGCTGTATCTTTCGTCTTTTAGCTTATAGCCTATTGCTTATAGCTTAAAGCTTAAAAATTATCTTCTAGAGATTTCGTCTCTAATTTTTGCTGCTTTTTCGTAATCTTCCTGAGAAACGGCTTGGTCTAAAAGCTCGTTTAATTCTTGTAAAGAATGTTTTGCGTAAACGTCTCCAGATTGGTTGCTTTCTTCTTCATGTCCAAAAGTTTCAGGGTTTGAAAGGACATCATCAATTTCTTGAGCGCCAGAATCTGTTTCAGCAGTATTTGATTTTAAATAAATACCAGCTTTGTCCAAGATGTTTTTATAGGTAAAAATAGGAGCGTTGAAACGCAGTGCCAAAGCAATAGCATCAGAAGTTCTTGCGTCGATAATTTCTTCGATTTTATCTCTTTCGCAGATTAAACTTGAATAAAAAACACCGTCAACCAATTTGTGAATGATAACCTGTTTTACCACGATATCAAATCTTTCGGCAAAATTTTTAAATAAATCGTGTGTTAACGGACGTGGCGGTTTTATTTCTTTCTCTAGAGCAATAGCGATCGACTGGGCTTCAAAAGCGCCAATAACAATAGGTAATTTTCTTTCGCCGTCGACTTCATTCAAAATTAAGGCATAAGCGCCATTTTGAGTTTGACTGTATGAAATTCCTTTTATGGATAATTTTACTAGACTCATATATGTTTGTAAAAAAGGCACTTAGCACCTTATTTTAATACTATTTTGGTTTGGAAAATAAAGCTGCAATTTTAATCAAAAAATATGGAACAAAAAAGCTGCCTATAAACAAAGATACAACATCTTGTTTTTAGGCAGCAATATTTTTAAAGAGAATTCTTTGTATTAAGAATGCTGAGCTTTGAAAGCTTTTAATTTCTCTGTTAATTGTGGCACAATTTCAAAAGCATCTCCAACTACACCATAATCAGCAACTTTGAAGAAAGGAGCTTCTGGATCGTTATTGATCACTACTTTTACTTTAGAAGAGTTAATACCAGCAATGTGCTGAATTGCTCCAGAAATACCTATAGCAATATATAAGTTGGTTGCAACTGGTTTTCCTGTTTGCCCAACGTGCTCGCTATGAGGTCTCCATCCTAAATCTGAAACTGGTTTAGAACAAGCAGTGGCAGCGCCAAGAACAGCAGCAAGATTTTCTACTAATCCCCAGTTTTCAGGGCCTTTTAATCCGCGTCCACCAGAAACTACGATATCTGCGTCAGCAATAGAAACTTTTCCAGATACTTTTTCTACAGATTCTACTTTTACTCCAAAGTCATTGTCACCAACAGTTGGATTGAAGTCTTCTGCGGCAGCAGCTCCTGTGCTTTCAAAAAGTCCGTAAGAGTTTTTAGCTAAACCAAGAACTTTTACATCTGTATCGATTTGTGTAATGTTGAAAGCTTTGTTTGAGAAAGCGTTTCTTTTTACTTGAAATGGAGAAGTGCTAACTGGCAATCCTACAACATTTGAAGCAAAACCAGCATTTAAAGCCACAGCAACTAGCGGTGAAAGATAAATGCTATCTGTTGTAGAAGAGAGCAATACTACTTTTGTTCCTTCTTTTTCAGCAGCTTGTTTGATAACATCAGCGTAAGCTTTTGCATTAAAACCAGCTAATTTGTCGTTGCTTACTTTTAAAACTTTATCAACTCCGTATTTGCCTAACTCGCTAACATCACTGATGTTTACTGTTAAAGCAGTAACAGTTGTTCCTAATGATTCAGCTACTTTCTTAGCGTAAGAAGCTAATTCGAAAGCAACTTTTTTAAATTTTCCTTCTGCAGATTCTGCGTATATTAATATTGACATGATTTTTTGTTTTGAGGTTTAAAGTTTCAGGTTTCAAGTTGAAAACCGCGACTGAAAACTGATTACTAGATTACTTTCGCTTCGTTGTGTAATAAATTGATTAACTCATCTAAATTATCTGCAGAAACTAGTTTTACTGCTGATTTTGGAGCTGGTTTTTCAAATTTTACCGCTTTTGTATTTACCGCTGCATCAACTGGCTCAAGAATAGTAAGCGCTTTTGTTCTTGCAGTCATAATTCCTCTCATGTTTGGGATACGTAAGTCTTTTTCTTCAACAAGGCCTTTTTGACCTCCAATGATTAAAGGAAGAGTAGTGCTTACAGTTTCTTTTCCGCCATCAATTTCACGAACAGCTTTTACATTGTTTCCATCAACAGTTAAAGCTGTACAAGAGTTTAAGAAATTGTATCCTAAAATTCCAGCAATCATTCCAGGAACCATTCCTCCGTTATAATCTAAAGATTCTTTACCAGCAATTACAAGATCGTAACCGCCATTTTTAATTACTTCTGCTAATTGTTTTGCAACGAAGAAACCATCTGTAGGATTAGCATTCACACGAATTGCTTCGTTTGCTCCAATTGCTAATGCTTTACGTAAAGTTGGTTCAGTATCAGGACCTCCAACGTTTACAACCGTTACATTTGCACCTTGTTGCTCTTGAAACCAGATAGCGCGTGTAAGACCGAATTCGTCGTTAGGGTTAATTACATATTGTACTCCATTAGTGTCAAATTCTGAGTCACCGTTGGTAAAGTTGATTTTTGAAGTAGTATCAGGCACATGGCTGATGCAAACTAGTATTTTCATAAGTATATATTTTGAATTTATAATATGCTTTTACAAATTTAGAATTTAATTTGGAATAATTATACTATGCATGCATAATATTTTTTAAAACTATTACGATTTCGCTGATTATGCAGTTTGGAGTGAATTTCATCGGAATCTAAAAATAAAACAATATTCATTTTGTCTGATTGTTAGGAATTTTGCAATAACCGATAGTTGGAGAGCAAATTAATTATGTATGAGAAATACTAACTTTTGGTTTTTTACGTTTAGATGAATGAATTTTGGAGAGACAAGAATTAAACAAATCGATAAAAGTTTGTCTAAAAAATATTTTAGAAAGAATTAAGTGTTGATAATACGCTATTATATCGATTTCGTAATTATCACAATAAAGTTTAAAAA
The DNA here is from genome assembly GCF_003254565.1 of Flavobacterium nitrogenifigens. GTDB lineage: Bacteria > Bacteroidota > Bacteroidia > Flavobacteriales > Flavobacteriaceae > Flavobacterium > Flavobacterium nitrogenifigens. Next base: position 221,673 of record NZ_QJRI01000181.1, on the reverse strand, counting down.
GTTAAAACCTGAGAACAGATAGAAGTTCATGCGATTTTAAATTCAATTTTTGCTTTTAAGTTATTTAAAATATTTATTTTTGCTTTTCAGAAAATTCAACATACAATATAAAATATGAGAACAATACAATTTAGAGAGGCCATTTGTGAAGCGATGAGCGAAGAAATGCGTCGCGATGAATCCATATATTTAATGGGAGAAGAGGTTGCAGAATACAATGGAGCTTACAAAGCTTCTAAAGGAATGCTTGCTGAGTTTGGTGAAAAAAGAGTAATCGATACTCCAATCGCTGAGCTTGGATTTTCAGGAATTGCAGTAGGTTCTGCAATGAACGGAAACCGACCTATTGTAGAATATATGACATTCAACTTCTGTTTAGTTGGTATTGATCAAATTATAAATAACGCTGCTAAGATGCGTCAGATGACAGGAGGACAATTTAATGTGCCTATCGTTTTCCGCGGACCAACAGCTTCTGCTGGTCAATTAGGAGCTACTCACTCACAAGCTTTAGAAAACTGGTTTGCTAATACTCCAGGTTTAAAAGTTGTTGTTCCTTCAACTCCTTATGATGCAAAAGGACTTTTAAAATCTGCTATCCGTGATAACGATCCAGTTATTTTCATGGAATCTGAGCAAATGTACGGAGACAAAGGTGAAGTGCCAGACGGAGAATACACAATTCCTCTTGGTGTTGCTGATGTTAAACGTGAAGGAACTGATGTAACTATTGTTTCTTTCGGAAAAATCATCAAAGAAGCTTTTATCGCTGCTGATGAATTAGCTAAAGAAGGAATCTCTTGTGAGATTATCGATTTAAGAACTGTTCGTCCAATGGACAAAGATGCGATCTTAAAATCGGTTAAAAAAACAAACCGTTTAGTTATTCTTGAAGAAGCTTGGCCAGTTGCCAGCCTTTCTTCTGAGATTTCTTATATTGTTCAAGAGCAAGCATTCGACTTCCTTGATGCGCCAATTCAACGTATTACAACTGCAGATACTCCTGCACCGTATTCTCCAGTATTGCTAAAAGACTGGTTACCAAATGCAGGTGATGTAGTAAAAGCAGTAAAAAAAGTATTATACAAATAATACAAATATAAAATACTCATAAAACTTCATCAGACAGAATGGATTGGTGAAGTTTTTTTTTACTTTATAATGAACAAATTAACTCTACTTCTCTTATATTTTTTATTTGCTTTTGCGAATGTCGCTACTGCACAAACTAAGGTGAGTGGAGTTGTTTTGGACAAAAGCAATCAGCCGATACCTTTTGCAAATGTGGTATTTAAAGGTTCTAATATTGGAATCGTTTCTAATGAAGACGGACGTTTTTATTTAGAGTCGCCAAATACTTATACAGCACTTATGGTAACTTCGGCAGGATTTTCAGATAAGGAAGTTCCTTTGGAAAAAGCAGTCAATTACAATTTCAAAATTGTTTTGTTTGAAGAACAAGTACTTAATGAAGTTGTAATTTATACCGGAAAAACGTCAAAGAAGAACAATCCAGCATTGGATATTTTGAGAAAAATCTGGGAAAGAAAACGTAAAAACGGTCTGTACCTGTTTAATCAATATCAAATGCAGAAATATGAAAAAGTAGAATTTGACATGAACACTATTGATAGTGCATTCATGAAGAATAAGCTTTTTAAAGGAATGGAGTTTATCTTTAATCATGTTGATACTTCTGATGTTACAGGGAAAACTTATTTGCCAATTTTTATCAACGAATCGGTTTATGATGTTTATGGAGATAACAAATTAAAGAAAGTAAAAGAAAATCTGACTGGAAATAAAATGTCTGGTTTTAACGGAAATCAGCAGATCCTGTCTTTTGTAAAAGATCTTTATTCAGATTATAATATTTACGATAATCATCTTAAATTTTTTGATAAAAGTTTTACAAGTCCACTTTCAAGAACAGGAATCGATGTTTACAATTATGTTCTAAAAGATAGTGCATTTGTAGATAAAAAATGGTGTTATAATATTGTATTTTATCCGAGACGTAAAAATGAATTGACTTTTAAAGGTGACTTCTGGGTTAACGATACCACTTTTGCCATCAAGAAAATTAATATGGGTGTAACTAAAAGTGCCAATATTAACTGGGTAAAAGATATTTATATCGAACAGGAATTTGAGGTTGAAAACGATTCTGTATTCCTTTTGACTCGTGATTACATGATGTCTGATTTTGCTTTAAACAAGAAAGAAAAATCAAAAGGAGTTTACGGTAAAAGAACAACTTTATACCGCAACCATAAATTCAACATTCAGAAACCTGAGAAGTTTTATAAAGAAGAAGTCAATTTTATAGACAATGCCGTTTATGAACGACCGCCTGAATTCTGGGAAGAAAATCGTTTTGAAAAACTAAATAAAGACGAACAGGGAATTTATAAAATGCTTGATACATTGCAAACCGTCAAGCGATTTAAACAGCTGTATAATCTCGTTTCGATTTTAGGAAGCGGTTACATTGAATTTAAAAACTTCGATTATGGACCAATTTTCTCCACTTTCGGATATAATGAAGTCGAAGGTATAAGGCTAAGAGTTGGTGGAAGAACCTATTTTGGACCAAATGATCCTTGGCGTATTCAAGCTTACACAGCTTACGGATTTGATGATAATAAATTTAAATACGGTGTTTCTGGAAAATGGATGGTTGATAAGAAAAACCGAGTTATTATTTCTGGAGGAAACAGGCGCGATATTGAACAAATAGGTGCCAGTTTAACCACCACAAATGATGTTTTAGGACGAAGTTTTGCCTCTTCTGCGCTGTTTACGACAGGAAGTAACGGAAAATTGACCAATATTAATTTGAGTAACGTTTCTGTAGAAATGGAGCCTAAAAAGAATTTTATTGTCTCGGCAGGACTTTCATATCGAACATTAGAATCGGCATCAAAAACATTTAGTTTAGATTATTATACAACTTTACCAACCGCGGCAAATCCAGCTGGAGTTGTTGAAAGCATGGTAAAACAATCTGAAGCTAATATTCAGTTTGAGTTTATGCCAAACAGAAAAACTATCGGTTATGGTGTAGAAAGGAGTTTGGTTGATAGCCCTTTTAGCCATTTCTTCGTGAATTTTAGCTACGGATTAAAAGGAGTTTTTGATAGTGATTTTGCGTACGAAAAGATTCAAGTTTTCTATAGACAGCCAATTATTATCGGGCCTTTAGGAAGAACGAATATTACAATCGAAACAGGGAAAACTTTTGGTACAATCCCGTTAGGTTTGATGAGTGTAATTCCGGGTAACCAAACTTATTTTACGATTGAGAATACTTTCAGCAACTTGAATTTCTATGAATTCGTTACAGATCAATATACAACTTTGCAGTGGAATCATGATTTTGGAGGTAGGTTGTTTGCCAGAATTCCATTCATGAGAAAACTGAATTGGAGAGAGTTTGTCGGAATTAGAGCGGTACATGGAACCATTTCTGATGCCAATCGTGCCATTAATGCTTCGGGATTACCTTATAACGCTCCTGAAAAAGTATACTGGGAGTACAATGCAGGAATTGGAAATATCTTTAAAGTTTTCCGTCTTGATTTTTCTTGGAGAGGAAATTATCTAGATATGCCAGACGCGCACAAATTTGCAATTAAAGGATCTTTCGGGTTTTATTTTTAATTGTATTTTAGAGACAAAGGTTCAAAGTTACAGAGTCGCAAAGGTTTAAAAATCTTTGCGACTTTTTTGTGTTTAAATATTTTGTCTCACGCAGATTTTGCAGATAAAGCAGATTTGATATTCTTTAAAAATTTTAATTTATCTGCTAGATCTGCGTGAAAAAAAACTTAGCGACTTGGCGTCTTTGCGAGAACTAATTTCATTTTTCTTATTTTTGATTTACTTTCGAAATCCAGAACCATGCAAGAAGCTATCGACTTTCTAACCAATAAAAATCCAATATTTCTAGAAATTATTGAAAAATACGGATTGCCGCCAATTCCAAGGCGCCCGCCTGGATTTGAAACTTTGGTTTTATTAATTCTAGAGCAGCAGGTTTCTATAGATTCGGCGAAAGCCACATTCTTAAAAATCAAAGCTTTTACAACTTGTAATCCTGAAAACATGGCTGTTCTTTCTGATGAGGAATTTAGAAGTCTTGGAGTAAGTCGACAAAAAACGAAATACATCAAGATTTTAGCGGAAGCAGTTTTAAACAAAGAATTAGATATTGAAAGTTTGGCTTCAAAATCGGCAAAACAAGTTCGAGAAGAGCTTATTAAATTAAAAGGAATTGGCAATTGGACAATTGATATTTATTTAATGTTCTGTTTGGAAGAACCCGATTTGATTCCGCTAGGGGATATTGCAGTTATTAATACAATTAAAGAATTATTGAATATTCATGACAAACAAGAAATGGAAATTCATGCCAAACAGTGGAGTCCGTATCGTTCTTACGCAACCTATTTGCTGTGGCATTATTACCTGAAGAAAAGAAATCGAACAATTACCTATTAAATGCTTGTTTTTTAAACCCTAATGAAGATAATTTAACCTTGTTTTTTATTGTAAAACTAGATTCTTTAGTTATTTTTGCAACCGAAATTATAGAAACAATAAAAAACGAAAATGACCGCAGACAAATTAACGACTTTCGATGTATTAATCGAAATACCAAGAGGAAGCAGAAATAAATACGAGTACGATTTTGAAATTAAAAGAATGCGTTTCGACAGAATGTTATTCTCTTCAATGATGTACCCAGCTGATTACGGATTTATTCCAGAAACTTTAGCTTTAGATGGTGACCCTCTTGACGTATTAGTTTTGGTAAACGAACCAACTTTTCCTGGATGTGTGATGGAAGTTAAGCCTATTGGTGTATTCCACATGGCAGATGATAAAGGACCAGACGAGAAAATTATTTGTGTACCAGTTTCAGATCCAATCTGGAATTCATTAAACGATCTTTCTGATATTAATGCTCACTTATTAAAAGAAATCGAGCACTTTTTCCAAGTTTACAAAGACCTTGAGAACAAAAAAGTAGATGTAGAAGGATGGGGAGATGTGAAAGAAGCTTACGATATTATCGCTGAGTGTACAAAGCGTTTTGATGACATTGAGAATAAACCAGCAGGATTATTTAGCATTAAATAATTTTAACCGTATTCTAATATAAAAAAAGCAATACTGCCGTCAGGAGTATTGCTTTTTTGTTTAAATTCGTTTTAGTTAGATTGTTGACTATTAACCAAAACCATTAAAATATTATGAATGCATTTATGATTTACCTGCCGATTATTATGGCAGTTTTAGGATTACTTTTCATGGGAATAAAAAGGACTTGGGTTTTAAAACAAGATGCTGGAGACGGTAAGATGAAAGAGATTTCAGATTACATCTACGAAGGAGCCTTAGCCTTTCTAAAAGCTGAATACAAACTATTAACCATCTTTGTAATTATTGCCAGTTTAGCTTTGGCAGGAATTACTTTTATTCCGGGAGTAAAAACACATTTATTAATCGTAATTGCATTTATTTTTGGTGCATTTTTTTCTGCTTTAGCAGGAAATATGGGAATGAAAATCGCAACAAAAACAAACGTTAGAACTACTCAGGCGGCTCGTACAAGTCTTCCGCAGGCATTAAAAGTTTCTTTTGGAGGCGGAACCGTAATGGGATTAGGCGTTGCTGGTTTAGCCGTTTTAGGTTTAACATCATTTTTTATAATTTTCTTTCATTTATTCTCTGGTGGAGTTTGGAAAGATACCGATACAATGACAGTTGTTTTGGAGACATTAGCGGGATTTTCGCTTGGTGCAGAATCAATCGCTTTGTTTGCTAGAGTGGGTGGTGGAATCTACACAAAAGCAGCCGACGTTGGAGCCGATTTAGTAGGTAAAGTTGAAGCAGGAATTCCAGAAGATGATCCACGTAATCCTGCTACAATTGCAGATAACGTAGGAGACAACGTGGGAGACGTTGCAGGTATGGGTGCCGATTTATTTGGCTCTTATGTAGCAACTGTCCTAGCTGCAATGGTTCTTGGAAACTATGTGATAAAAGATATGGGCGGAAGCATTAATGACGCTTTTGGCGGAATTGGTCCAATTTTACTTCCAATGGCAATTGCCGGTTTCGGAATTTTGTTTTCAATTATCGGAACAACATTAGTAAAAATATCAGATGACAATGCTAAAGAAGCGCAAGTACAGAAAGCATTAAATATAGGAAACTGGGTTTCTATTGTTTTAACAGCCGTTGCTTGTTTCTTCTTAGTACAGCACATGCTTCCTGAAACAATGCAAATGACTTTCTTTGGAGAAGGTTCTAAAGCGATTTCATCAATGCGTGTTTTCTACGCTACTTTAGTCGGATTAGTAGTTGGTGGAGCTATTTCATCAGTGACAGAATATTATACAGGATTAGGAACAAAACCAGTTTTGGCAATTGTTCAAAAATCTTCTACAGGAGCAGGAACAAACGTGATTGCTGGTTTAGCAACAGGTATGATTTCTACTTTTCCAACCGTATTATTGTTTGCGGTGGCAATTTGGATTTCGTATGCTTTAGCAGGATTTTATGGGGTGGCTTTAGCAGCTTCTGCAATGATGGCTACAACAGCAATGCAATTGGCAATCGATGCTTTCGGACCAATTTCGGATAACGCTGGAGGAATCGCCGAAATGAGTGAATTGCCAAAAGAGGTTCGTACTAGAACTGATATTCTAGATTCAGTAGGAAATACAACGGCAGCAACCGGAAAAGGATTTGCAATTGCTTCTGCGGCTTTAACTTCATTGGCCTTGTTTGCAGCTTATGTTACCTTCACAGGAATTGACGGAATTAATATCTTTAAAGCACCAGTTTTAGCGATGTTATTTGTTGGTGGAATGATTCCGGTGGTTTTCTCAGCTTTAGCGATGAATTCTGTTGGAAAAGCAGCAATGGATATGGTGTATGAAGTTCGTCGCCAGTTCAAAGAAATTGCTGGAATTATGGAAGGAACAGGAAAACCAGAATATGGAAAATGTGTTGAAATTTCTACAAAAGCCGCTTTACGCGAAATGATGCTTCCAGGAGTTTTAACTATCGGTTTTCCAATTTTAATTGTTATTATTGGCAAATTGGTTTATGCAGATAACAATCAGTTAATTGCTGAAATGTTAGGAGGATATATGGCTGGAGTTACGGTGTCTGGTGTACTTTGGGCAGTTTTTCAAAATAATGCTGGAGGAGCTTGGGATAACGCTAAGAAATCTTTTGAAGCAGGAGTTATGATCAATGGAGAAATGACTTATAAAGGTTCTGATGCACATAAAGCAGCCGTAACTGGAGATACAGTTGGAGATCCGTTTAAAGATACTTCTGGGCCATCAATGAATATCTTGATTAAATTAACTTGTTTGATTGGATTGGTTGTTGCTCCAATTTTAGGAGAAGGACATTCTGAGTCAAACATTGCAGGAAAAGCTTCTTGCTGTGCTAAAACAGAAATGCATGCAGGAATGTCGAAATGCGGTGATATGTCTGGAATGACAAAAGAAGAATGCATTAAAATGTGTAAAGAAAAAGGTTGTTCTGAAGAAGAAACAGCTAAATGTCTGGCTCATTTTGATAAAACTGGAAAATATCAAAAAACAGATTGTTTTGATACCAGTAAATATGAGAAACAATCGGTTCGTGTTGAGGTTAAAAATATTAACGGAAAAACTACGGGAACGGTTACTAAAACAGTAGACGGAAAAACAACAACCGAAGTTTTTGAAGGAACTGAAGAAGAAGTTTTAGCGAAAGTAGAAGCTGTGAAATAATAATTTTACAAAATTTCTTAAAACATTAAAAGCCTCTAAAAGTATTTAGAGGCTTTTTTTATTGATTTAAAGCATATTCTTTAATTAATGTAGAGGCGGGAATATGAAGGGTTTCAGTTAAAACTCTTATTTGCTTTATTGTTAAGGCTCTTTTACGATTAAATAATTCCGACACTCTCGATCTGCTGTTTAAAATAATTCCTAAATCAGCATCACTTAATCCGTTTTGTTCCATCATAAATTTAATGGCTTCAATAGGATCAGGTTCAGGAATTGGATAATGGATTTGTTCGTATTTTTCGATAAGTGTTACCAGAATATCTAGCTCATCTCCTTCAGCAGTATCTGGTTTGGCGTCGAAAAGAAAATTAACTCTTTCCAATGCTAAACTATAGTCATGTTCTGTTTTTATTGGCTTTATATTCATATTATTTTACAAATTTTTAATGTCATTTAAATCATCATACTCATTATGTGTTCCTATAAAAAGAATGTATACAATTTGGGTTTCATAATTGATTTTTACAATCAAACGATAATGATTTCCGCAGATATTGAAGATTACTTTATTATTTCCAACAAAATCTGCTGTACCAAAAAAAGATTTCACAGCATTGGAATTAGAAAAGTTATTTTTATCAAAAACTTGATACCAGGATAATAATTGCTGTTTTGAATTTGGAAATCGCTCCCAAAAATTTTGCAAGGTTCTCTTTGCTATTATTCTCATAATTTAGTTTTGCAAATATATTTATTTTTTCCCAAATAGGGAAATGAATTTAAAGCAAAACAAATGTAAGAAAATATTTAAACAAAAAGCCTCTAAAATAATTTTAGAGGCTTTTTTATTTAGTGTAAATCTGTGTAATTTGTGTTTTAAAACAATCCGTTTAGTTCAGCATCAATTTTATTAATGATATCTCCTAAATCCTCAGGATTGTCAACAAAATTAATGTTGTCAACGTCAATGATTAGTAATTTTCCTTTACTATAAGTCTGAATCCAAGCTTCGTATCTTTCGTTCAAACGGCTTAGATAATCTATAGAAATAGAGTTTTCGTATTCGCGTCCGCGTTTGTGGATTTGTCCCACTAGATTTGGAATAGAACTTCTAAGATAGATTAATAAATCTGGAGCTTTAACCAAAGATTCCATTAATTCGAACAAAGACGTGTAATTTTCAAAATCACGGCTTGTCATTAATCCCATTGCGTATAAATTGGGAGCAAAAATATGGGCATCTTCATAAATCGTTCTATCCTGAATAATTTTTTTTCCGCTTTCGCGAATTTGCTGCACTTGACGGAAACGGCTGTTAAGGAAATAAATCTGAAGATTAAACGACCAGCGCTCCATCTGATGATAGAAATCATCTAAGTACGGATTATCAACTACATCTTCATAATGAGGTTCCCATTTGAAATGTTTCGCCAATAATTTGGTCAAAGTAGTTTTTCCTGCGCCTATATTTCCTGCTATTGCTATGTGCATTACGGTGTTACGATTTTATAATTTGATATATCTGTAGCTGTAAAAATAGATAAAATTTGGTCTTTGTAATAAAAATTGTCAAAGGTTTTTTCCAAAACTTTAATTTCAGAAATTACTCCGGGATTCAATTTATTCATTCCTTTAAAATACAATAAATTATCTTTACTGAAAAGATATTGAGAAGAATTAACGATAGTGATTCTGTCAAAATCAGTAATCTTTCCTAGCGAAGTGATTTTCCCAAAAATGTCGCAAGAGTACCAATTGTTTTTCTTGTCAATCCAATAGAAAGTATTAAAATCGGTTTGATAATACTGAATAGGTTCAATCAGCGGAATTGAAACCGTTTTGTATTCGTTTTTTAAATAATCAAATAGACCAATTTGCTGGTTCAGAGTGTTGTAAATCCATAACTGATTTTGAGTAGACATTCCGATGGCGCTCACCACAATTGGAGTAGCGTTTTGAGAAAAGTTAATTTCGGTCATTTTATTTAATTGATTATCTAATAAAACAACACTATTGAAATCTTCATAAAATAGAACAATCTTTAGCGGATTCTGGAGATCAACTTTTGTGATTTTTCCCAAAGAAACATTCTTGTATTCGAAGATTTCTTTTCCTTTAATCTTGCTAAAAACATTATTCGTGATCTGATACGAATATCCAAAAGCATCATATCCTAAAAACGTATCAGAAGTATTTTTATATTGAGAAATTAAAGTTGGATTTATACTCAAATCTTGAGCTGAAAGCGCATGAAAAGTGCAGAAAAGAAATACGGAGAATAAAAATTTTTGCACCATTTTACGCATTAGAAATTATTTTACAAGAGCACCAAATTACAAAAATCTCTTCTTAAAATTTCAATTTGGAGTCTTAAACCTTTTTAAATTCTAATAGTCTAAAAAATAAGCGGTTCTATCTATGCCTTAATGCCGTTTATATATTTAGTTTTTTGGGTTTTAAAATTAATAATACATTTGAATGTAAGTTTTGTCGGATTTACTCACTTAAAGAAAATGAAATGAAAAAGATATTTTTTTATATGATTATACTACTTGTTTCTTTACAGATTCAAGCGCAAAAAGATTTTCAGGGAATGGCTGTTTACGAGTCCAAAACACAGGCACCAAAATTTGAAGGCATGCGTGGGAATAGAGACATTACGCCGGAAATGCAGAAAAATATGGAAGAGCGCATGAAAAAAATGCTCGAAAAAACATTCATTTTAAATTTTGATAAAGCAGCATCAATTTACAAAGAAGAAGAAAAACTAGAAGCGCCAGGCCAACAGCAGGGAGGTTTTCGCATGATGTTTGGTTCTTTAACAGGAGGCGGAGGCACTTTTTATAAAGATGTAAAAACAAAAACGTATACGGTCGATAAAGAATTTATGGGCAAGGAATTTCTTGTTGTAGATTCTCTACCAAAATTAAACTGGAAATTGGAACAGGAAACCAAACAAATAGGTGGTTACAATTGCTTCAAAGCAACAGCAGTAAAACAGGCTAGCAAAACTGATTTCAGAAACTTTAGACCTAAAAATAATGAGGACAAAAAAGACGAAGTGAAAAAGACTTCGGGCGAGACAAAGACCAATTTTGCCGATAATTTTGAAATTCCAAAAGAAATTGTCGTGACAGCTTGGTATACACCAGAAATTCCGATCAATCAAGGACCAGAAAATTATTGGGGACTTCCGGGATTAATCTTAGAAATCAATGATGGAACAACTACAATTTTGTGCTCAAAAATTGTCTTAAATGCCAAGGATAAAGTGGAAATAAAGCCTTCTAAAAAAGGAAAAGTAATTTCTCAGAAAGAATATGACGAAACGGTAATTAAAAAAATGGAAGAATTTAGAGAGATGAATCGCGGCAGAGCAGGCGGGCCACCTCCTCCAATGGGTAGATAATATCTTTAAAATTCCAATTTTTAAATTCCAAATTCCAAATTGCTTTGCCTGTTCACTATCGCTCGGGTCCAAACTCTTAATATTCTTATAATGAATAAGATACTTTTTGTATTCGCCTTACTTTTTACCTCTATTTCTTTTTCACAAAGTATCCGTTTTGACGGTCTGATTCAGGACGAGCAGAAAAATCCGTTAGAAATGGCCAATATTATGGCTATTAATAATGGCACAAAAGCAATGGATTCTTATGGAATTACGAATGATAAAGGAAAGTTTCAGTTGACTTTGAAACCTAATACAGCTTATACGATCAAGGTGAGTTATTTAGGAATGAAATCTAAAGAAATGGCAGTATCGACAAAGTCTGAAAACATGATTCAGAACATTGTTTTGGATGGTGCTGGAATAGAATTGGAAGGTGTTGAAATTGTTCGTGAAATGCCCGTTTCTATAAAAGGAGATACAATTGTTTACAATGCTGATTCTTTTAAATCTGGAACCGAAAAAAAGCTTGAAGATGTCTTAAAGAAACTCCCGGGAGTTGAGGTAAATGCTGATGGAGAAATTGAAGTGGAAGGAAAGAAAGTGAGCAAATTGATGGTTGAAGGAAAAGATTTCTTTGACGGAGACACAAAATTAGGCGTTAAAAATATTCCAGCCGATGCTATTGATAAAGTTCAGGTTTTACGAAATTATAATGAAGTAAGCCAGTTAAAGGGGTTAGAAAATGATCAGGAAAATGTAGCGATGAATATTAAACTGAAAGAAGGAAAAAAGAACTTTTGGTTTGGAGATGTTACTGCAGGCATTGGTGTTGCGGAATTAGACAGTCGTTATCTCATTAATCCAAAACTATTTTATTACAGTCCAAAATACAGTATCAATTTGATTACCAATTTTAATAATATTGGAGAACTGCCTCTTACGGCTCAAGACTATTTCAAGTTTACAGGAGGATTCAAAAACGTGATGAAAAAAGGAGGGAGTAGCTTTAATGTTTCTTCCAATGATTTGGGAATTTCATTGCTTAGAAATAATCGTGCAAAAGAAATTGAAACCAAATTTGGCGCGACAAACTTTGCTTATTCTGTCAATAAAGCTTGGAATATTAGTGGTTTTGGAATTCTATCAACTTCAAAAACAGAATTGGAAACCAAATCGCAAACAACAATTTTAGATTCTGGAGATCAGCAGAAAAGTAACGAAAATACTAGTCAGAAAAATAATTTGGGACTTTTTAAATTAAGCTCAACTTATAAGCCAAGCGACAAATTTCAGTTTGATTACGATATCTTAACCAAACTTACTAAACAAGAAGAATATTCAGATTTATTTAGAGAGCAGATTGTTCAAAATGTTGCGACTTCAGAAGACATTTTTACAACCAAAAAACAAGATCCTACTTCGATTAATCAGAATTTGAGTTTGTATTATACGCAAAGTGCTAAAAATATATTTGCTTTTGAAATGCAGCATTTATATCAAGATGAAAATCCATTTTATAATGCTAACCTGCAAACACTTCCTTTTGATTTATCAGGATATATTTCGGGACAAAACAGAAATGATTATAATCAAGACCGATTTGTAAAAACCAATAAATTGGATGCGAAATTGGATTATTATTATATGGTTACACCAAAAAGCAATTTCAATATTACGTTAGGAAACACGTATTCGTATCAGAACTTTAATTCTCACATTTTCCAAATGTTAGATAATGGAACAAGAAATGATTTGAATAATGCTGAAAATAATAATGACGTAGATTATCGTTTTAATGATGCTTTCTTAGGTTTTCATTATAAAATCCTTACAGGGAAATTTACGTTTACGCCTGGAGTAAGCTTTCATACGTATCAAATGACAAACGGACAATTGGGAACCGATTATTCTCAGAATTTCACGAAAGTGCTTCCAGATTTCTTTGCTTTATATCAAATTAAAAAATCAGAAACATTGACGTATAATTTTTCGCTAACAAATGATTTTACAGATATCAATCAGTTGGCTTCGAGTTATGTTTTGTCTAATTATAGCAGTTTGTTTCGTGGGAATCGTTTCTTAGAAAATGCGACTTCACAAGTGCATTCGCTTCGTTATTTCAAGTATAATATGTTCAATTTTGAGAACATTTTTGCCAACGCAACCTATACAAGAAAAGTTGATGCGATTAAAACAAAAGCCAATTTTGATGGAATTAACCAATCTTCTGTTCCGTACAATTCCAATTTAGCCGATGAGACTTTTACTGGAATGGGAAATTATGGACGTTCGTTTTTAAAGAATTATAAAGCTTCTGCAAATGCAAGTTTTAATTGGTCGAAATTTAATAACATTCAAAACAATCAATTGTCGACTACCGAAAGTTTCAGCCAGAGTTATACCGTTCGAGTTTCAACAAATTATAAAAATCTTCCAAATATAGAATTTGGCTATAATCTTTTGGTCAATAAATACAGTGGCTCAACTTTTTACACTGATAAGCCATTTGCTAGATTAGATTATTATTTCTTGGATAGTTTCTCATTTGTTTCGGAATATGAGTTTTACCATTATTATAATGGAGATAAAACGGTTGATAACGAATATGATTTTTTAAGCGCTAGTTTAATTTATCAAAAAAAGAACAGTAAATGGGAGTATAAAGTCTCGGCAACCAATCTGCTGAATACTAGATATCTTAACGATGACAGCTTTTCACAATTCTCTACAAGGGTTTCTCAATATACTGTACAGCCACGTTATATCATATTTTCAATGAAATATAATTTGTAGTATTTTAATTGCAAGATTATCACCTTTTGTGATTTGTTTAAAGAAGAATCAAATATCTTTGCGCTATATTATTAACAACAAAAATGTAGTTATGCGCAATTTTATTTGGAGTGTATCGCTCCTGTTTGCTGGAATTTCTATCTCTTTCGCTCAAACAAATGGAATAGAAAAAGGCACCTATTTATCTACTAATAAAGGAGGAAAAATCAAATTGAATTTATTGGATAATAATAAATATGAATTGGTTTTTTATTCAGGAGGTTACGAGATTAAAGGCGACTCTTTAGTTTTCTTAAAAAATCAAAATACTGTAAATAATAGATTTGATCTTTCTTTTGCTAAAGATAAAAAAGCAAAAAAAATTAAGATTAAGTTTTTGAATCCGTCTTATTATTCTTTTTACATAGGAACTCAAAAAGGAACAGAAACAGTTCAATACCAAAGACTTTCAGACATAAAAGCGAAAGTAGATCCTGATTATATCAAAACAGATTTAGATTTTGAGATAGACAAAGTAGATTTCCTTTATTTGGTTTATGAAGAATATGGAGGGAAAAGTGATGTTAATAAATATGCATTGCCAAAAGATGCTTCAGAGATAACAATCAATTATGATTTTGCTGTTCTGAATGATTTAAATCTTGCAGGATCATTTGATAAGAATACAAAAGAATTAAAAATTTCGGATCAAACAGGAAAAGATCCTTTGGTATTTGTAAACGAAAAAACTCCTCTTCCTGAAAAAACTCCATCGATAATTCCTCTTGAAACGCAGAACATAACAAACTGGACCTATCCTGGAAAAGATCCATATTATGGAGATAGTTATGGAGCAGCAGCAGTTGACAGTGCGGTAGTTGCGGTTGACAGTGTAGCTGTAGTTGATGCAGCGGCGGTAGATTATCCGTATAGCACGTCAGCTTATTCGGGTTATGCTTTTAAATTAAAAATTGAGAATAGTCTTGATAAAGCAATCAAAGCGACTAAAGAAACACCAAAAAAGTTTCTGGTAATCTATGCTGACAATAAAAATAATACAGCAAAAGAAACTTTTGATGCTTTTGTAAAAGATCAGGAAACTCAGACTGGATATAATATGTACGACAAATACGATCCGCTTTATGATGTCTATAATTATTATCTTGCCGGAAACGATGATAAAAAATGGCTTAAAAATAATAAGATAACCAACGAGCCAAGTATCGTTATATTAAACGGAAAAGGCGATGTATTAGCTATTGCAAAATCAGATTTAACCTCAAAACAATATCAGTTTAGTTATTACGGAGATTTCTATCGCAAGCTATTGAGAGCAGATGCTTTTCTCTCTGTTGACAAAACATTAAAAAATAAAAAAGCATCGGATGCAGATTTAATTCAGGCTTTTAACAAAGCGGCTTTATTGGAAATATCATACGACTATGATTCAGCTTACACTTCAGAAGATCCGACAGAGTTTGTGATTTCAAAAACAACATTTGATAATAAAGAAGTAGCTCAAACATGGAAAAAATTGATTGAAGCGCATCAGAAAGATAAAAATGCCAATATGTTTTTGGTGGAAACCATTGTAAAAGAAATCAAAAATCAAGGATTTACTAAACAACTTTTCAATGAAGACAGAATCTTAAATGATACCGATTTTCTAGCAATTGATTATTTATTAAAACATTCTGACGAAATCGAAAGCAAGCGCACGACATTTAATGGTACAGATTCCAGTATTCATAATTTAGAGAATGTTATTTCTGAAATTTCTAATGCATTACAGCAAAATCTATACGCTTCTCAGGACGGACTTACAGGTGAAATGAACAAAGAAAAAATCAATTCTGTTTATAAAAAGATCATCGCATCTGGAAAAGGAAATTTTGATGTTTATAGAAATTACTTCTACTATTTAAGCCAGATTGAAGATCAGGACGGTTCTAAGACTACTTACTTGAAAGAGTTCAGTACATATTTTGATAACACTTTGGCAGGGCCAAGTCCGATAGAAAAATTAGATGCTATTTTTGGAGGTTTAGATTCTAGTTCAAGTTATTCTTATGATGGATGGAATTCATTTAAACTTTACCATTCAGATATTTGTAACAATGCGGCTTGGGCAGTTGTATTAAAGCCACAGAATTCAAACTTTATTAAAGACGCTATTAAATGGTCTGAATATAGCTTGGTAATATCTAAAAACAATCCGTACTATTTAGATACTTTAGCACAATTGTATTATAAAGATGGACAGACACAAAAAGCTATCGAAACACAGGTTTTAGCGGTAAAATATATTACTAGTGATGTTGATGAAGAAACTGCAAATCAAATGAAAGAAGTTTTAACTAAAATGAGTAACGGAACATATTAAGTATAGTACGAAACTTGTCAGGTTTGATTATAGTTGAAAACAAAAACGGCTGTCTAAAATTTTAGACAGCCGTTTTTTATATTTAAGATTTAGATTGAATTACAATCCAAATGCAGCTTTTACTTGGTCAACAAAATCAAGTTTTTCCCATGTAAACAACTCAACAGTAACTGTTTTTTCGTTTCCGCCTGGAGCAGAGAAAGTTTTAGTTACAGTTTCTGGTTTACGTCCCATGTGTCCGTATGCAGCAGTTTCACTGTAAATAGGGTTTCTTAATTTCAAACGTTGTTCGATAAAGTAAGGACGCATATCAAAGATAGCTTCTACTTTTTTAGCGATTTCACCGTTAGTTAAGTTTACTTTAGAAGTTCCGTAAGTTTCAATGAAAATTCCCATTGGCTCAGCAACTCCAATTGCGTAAGAAACCTGAACTAAGATTTCGTCAGCAACACCAGCAGCAACTAAGTTTTTAGCGATATGACGAGTTGCATAAGCAGCACTTCTATCTACTTTACTTGGATCTTTTCCAGAGAATGCACCACCACCGTGAGCACCTTTTCCACCGTAAGTATCCACGATAATTTTTCTTCCTGTTAAACCAGTATCTCCGTGAGGTCCTCCAATAACGAATTTTCCTGTTGGGTTAATATGGTAGTTGATTTTATCGTTAAATAAGTGAGCGTGCTCTGGGTTTTTAGCGATAATTCTAGGAATCAAGATTTCGATAATGTCTTTTTTGATTTTAGCCAACATTGCAGCTTCTTCATCAAAATCATCATGCTGAGTTGAGATAACAATCGCATCAATACGAGTTGGTTTGTTATCATCGCTATATTCTAATGTAACTTGAGATTTAGCATCTGGACGTAAATACGTGATTTCTTTGTTTTCACGTCTTAAAATTGCTAACTCTTGTAATAATTTATGAGATAAATCTAATGCCAATGGCATGAAGTTTTCAGTTTCGTTTGTAGCGTAACCAAACATCATTCCTTGGTCACCTGCACCTTGCTCTTCTGGCTTAGCTCTGTCAACACCTTGGTTAATATCTGCAGATTGCTCATGAATAGCTGAAAGAATTCCACAAGAATTCGCTTCAAACATATATTCACTTTTAGTATATCCAATTTTACGGATTACTTCACGTGCAATTTGCTGAACATCAAGATAAGTATTCGATTTTACTTCACCTGCTAAAATAACCTGACCAGTTGTAACTAATGTTTCACAAGCTACTTTTGAGTCAGCGTCAAATGCCAAAAAGTTGTCAATTAATGCATCCGAAATTTGATCTGCAACTTTGTCTGGATGCCCTTCACTAACAGATTCTGACGTAAATAAATAAGCCATAATAATGTAATAAAAATGTATTAATTTTAAATTTAAGCGAGGAAATGATTGCTAAAAAGGGCTAAAGGAGAGTATCTGCTTTAGCATTTTTTACTGCTGAAATTAATTTCTCAGCATTCATAACGAAATCATTTCATTATGAAGAGGTTGCAATCAGTTCAAATTTTTCCTCTATTTCGGGTGCAAAGGTATGAAACCATTTTGATTTGCAAATTAAAGTTCAACTTTTTTTATTTTTTATAGCAGAAATTTAACAGTAGCATACTATTTTGATAGGGTAATAGAAAATATTTTGTTTTTTGTTTGGTCGATTAAAAAATACTTCGCAACTTTGCCCCGTTAAAACAAAAGAAACAAATGAAATTTACAGTTTGCAATATGATGTCTTGTAAGATGCCGGAATTATCCGCAGAGACACTATTGTAATTATTTTTCAATAAAAATATAAATAGAACCTCTGCCGAACCGCAGAGGTTTTTTTTATGTCAAAATGAAACCTGTAAGATTTTTTTTAAGCCAAAAACAATAATTAATCAGTAAAGAAGAAATGAAGAAAAATGTACTAATCGTTTTAGGTCTTGTGACATTTTCAGGACTTTATGCTCAAGACAATAAAAAAGAGCAAGACAGTTTAAAAAACAACGAACTGTCTGAAGTTACTATTATTGGATCAAGAAGTAAAAACAGGGTTAAAACAGACGTGCCAGTTCCGGTTGATGTTTTTAACGTATCAGAAATAACAAAAGGAGCGCCGCAAACTAGCGTAACTCAAATTTTAAATTATGTTGCTCCCTCATTTACGAGTAATCCAACTTCTACAGCAGATGCAACAGACCACGTTGATCCTGCACAATTAAGAGGATTAGGGCCAGATCAAGTTTTAATTTTAGTAAACGGAAAAAGAAGACATACAAGTGCTTTGGTAAATATAAACGGTTCGCCAGGTAGAGGATCTGTCGGGACAGACTTAAATGCAATTCCATCTTTTGCCATAGAAAGAATTGAAGTTTTAAGAGACGGAGCTGCCGCACAATATGGTTCTGATGCGATTGCGGGAGTTATTAATATTGTTTTAAAGAAAAACGCTAATTATTTGACCGGAGGAATTCAGTATGGAGCAAATTTATCTTCTGAATCAAATAATTTTGAAGGAGGAGCAGACGGTCAAACTGCCCAAATCGATTTAAACTACGGAACTTCATTAGGCAAACCAGGAAGTTTCTTAAATATTACAGGAACTGCCGTAACTAGACAAGCCACAAGCAGAGCAGGAATTAGAAGCAATGCTATTTTTAATGCTTACAATGCAGTAGAAAACAGAGCAGCGCAAGATGGAGTAGAGATTAATTCTTTGTTTAGCAATATTAATACGACTACAAATTCAGCTCAGATTTTGTCATCATTAAAACAATATGCGCCGCAAGTAAGTTATTTTACACCAGCTCAGCAAAACGCTATTGCATCGGCTTCAACAATTGCACAGATGCAGACGGCTTTAAATTTTGATGTTACAAATAATGAACTAGCTTACAGAGGCCAGCAGAGAAGTGATTATAATATGAGTGTTGGCCAGTCAGAATTGGCTGCGGGACAATTGTATTTTAATGCTAAATATCCTTTGAGCGAAACAACTTCATTGTATTCTTTTGGAGGTGTTTCTTATAGAGGTGGTAAATCATATGCATTTAATAGACTGCCAAACGGTTCTGGAACTTTCACGCAAGTGTACCAAAATGGATTCTTGCCAGAAATTGAATCAAAAATTTTGGATGCTTCTGGAGCAGTTGGAATAAATACACAATTATTTGGGTTCGATACCGATTTAAGTACCAACTTAGGAACAAACTCATTTAACTATGATGTAAATAATACCATCAATGCAACTTTAGGAACGAATTCTCCATTTAGTTTTGATGCTGGAAAAGTTTCTTTTTTACAAAGCACGACCAATTTAGATTTCAGCAGAAAATACGATGTTCTTGCTGGACTGAACGTTGCTTTCGGTGGTGAATTCAGATATGAAAACTATCAAATAAAAGCAGGAGAAGAAGCTTCTTACGGATTATATGATGTAAACGGAAATCTGGTTTCAGGAATTTTGCCAAGCAATTCACCATTAATTGTAACAGATTTCTTCGGAAACAAGCGTGGAGCGGGAGCGCAAGGATTTTCAGGATTTCAGCCTTCAGATGCTAAAGAAAAAGACAGAAAAAGTGGCGCAGCTTATGTTGATTTAGAATTGAATGCCACTGAAAAATGGCTTATAAATGGAGCGGCACGTTATGAAAACTATTCAGATTTTGGAAATACAGTTACGTTTAAACTGGCTTCGCTTTTAAAATTAAATGATAATATCAATTGGAGAATTTCTGGACAGACAGGTTTCAGAGCGCCTTCTTTGCAGCAAAGATATTTTGAGTCAAGTTCAACACAGTTTATAAACGGTGCTCCGTACCAAGTTGGCTATTTTACAAACGATTCGCAAGCAGCAAAAAGCATTGGAATTGAAAGTTTAAAACCAGAAAAATCAAAAAGCATCAGTACAGGATTTACATTCAAAATTCCTGAAGCTAACATAACCATTGCTACTGATGCTTATTTTACAAGAATAAACGACAGAATTGTACTGTCTGGGCAATATTCAAGACCAACAGATGCACAGATCGCAGCGGCAACTTCGCCAGAACAGGCAGAGGCGTTGACTTTATTTCAACAAGCATTTGATTTGAAAGGAGTAGAAAGAGCTTCGTTTTGGACAAACGGAATCGATTCTGAAACAAAAGGAATTGATTTGGTGATTTCTCAGAAATATGATGTAATTCAAGATTTTACAATTAGAAACGATTTTGCATTAAGTTTTAACGAAACGAAAAGAGTAGGAGATCTGCATATTCCGCAATCTATCGTTAATGCTGGAGGAGAACCTTACATTTATTCTTTCTTTCCAGAATCAAGTCGAGTATATTTGGAAGAAGCTATTCCGAAATTGAAAGCCAATTTGATGACAACTTTCAATATTAAAAAACTGGATATTTATTTAAGAAACAGCTATTTCGGAAAAGTTACAGATCCAGGAGCAACAGATGTTAATCTAGACGGATTTTCTTCTGTGTACGAGCATCCAGAATACAGCGCAAAATTGGTTACCGATTTATCTTTAGGATATCAGATCAACGAGCATTTGAGAGCAACAATTGGGGTTAATAATATAGGAGATGTTTATCCGGATAGAAATAATCCTGCAACTCCTGCCTTTACAAACACAACGCCAACTTTGTCGCCAGCGCCAAGTACAGATTTAACAAATGCGAATCAGTTTGCGTATTCAAGAGCAGTTTCTCAATTCGGATTAAACGGAAGATTTGGTTTTGCCCGTTTGAGCTTTAAATTTTAATTAAAATATTTTCTTTCAAGTCTTTATTTAAAAGGCTTGAAAGAAATTTCAAAAAAATAGTACAAAATTTCAATTTTAATTTGGTCGTTAAAAAAATACTTATTACATTTACTCTATCGAATTAGTCGAATTTAAAAAATAGTCGAATTCAAATTTTAAATCAAAATGAAAACAATAGCAAAAGGAAATATGATGTGTTGTAAGATGATGCAAATGTGCATCCCAATTTGCTGTTGCCAAAAGTGAAAGAGACAATCTTTGTTATAGTTAAACTATAAGCCCTTTTGGTCGCCATCCGAAAGGGCTTTTTTTATTTCCAACATTTTAAATTTTAAATCATGAATACACTAGATATAAATACAATCGCATTTCAATACTTATTAAGAAATAATAATTCGGAAGAGACATCAACTGAAACTCCAAAATATGATCCTGCCCAGCATATAAAAACGCAGAAATCATTACTGTTTCATTTATATGACCTTGAAGAAGAAGCTGAAGATATTTTAGCTTCAATCAATTTCAAAAATTAAAATCAATTACAATATATAAACGTATTAAAAATACCTAAAAAACTAAGAAATCATGAGTACACAAAAATTTGCAACAAACGCATTACACGCAGGACACGACGTAACTAAAAACGCAGGAACTAGAGCCGTGCCAATTTACCAGACATCATCATATGTGTTTAATAACGCCGATCATGCTGCCAATTTATTTGGTCTTGCTGAAGCTGGATTTATCTACACCAGATTAAACAACCCGACAAACGACATTTTAGAGCAGCGCCTTGCAGCACTTGAAGGCGGAATTGGGGCAGTAGTAACAGCTTCTGGAGCATCTGCAATTTCTACAACTTTATTGACTTTGCTAAAAGCGGGAGATCATATCGTAGCGTCAAATAGTTTATACGGAGGAACTTATAATCTTCTAAAAGTTACCTTGCCAAGATTAGGAATTACTACCACATTTGTAGATCCTTCAAAACCTGAAAATTTTACCAAAGCAGCAAAAGAAAATACAAGAGCTTTCTTTGTTGAGTCTCTTGGAAACCCAAAATTAGATGTACTAGATTTAAAAGCAATTTCGGCAGAAGCCAAAGCATTCAAAGTACCATTTATAGTAGACAATACAGTTGCGACACCTTATTTATTAAACCCAATTAAATATGGTGCCGATATTGTAATTCACTCCTTAACAAAATATATCGCAGGAAACGGAACTTCATTAGGAGGCGTTATCATTGATGCTGGAAACTTTGATTGGGCAAACGGAAAATTCCCAGAATTTACCGAGCCATCTGCAGGATACCACGGATTAGTATATCATGAAGCTTTAGGAAATGCAGCTTTTATTGCAAAAGCGCGAATTGAAGGACTGCGTGATTTTGGTGCTGCTTTGAGTCCATTTAATGCGTTTCAGATTATTCAGGGACTAGAAACACTTCCAATTCGAATCAAGAAACACAGTGAAAATGCTTTGGCTCTAGCTGAATGGTTAGAAAAACAAGATGAGGTGGTTTGGGTAAATTATCCAGGTCTAAAATCGAATAAATATAATGCTTTGGCTAAAGAATATCTTCCTGAAGGGCAAAGCGGCATTATCACTTTTGGATTAAAGGGAGGTTTTGATGCGGCTAAAAAAGTGGTAGATGACACAAAATTATTCTCTCTGCTAGCGAATATTGGTGACACAAAATCACTGATTATTCACCCAGCAAGTACAACACACCAGCAATTGACAGAAGCAGAACAAATAGAAACAGGAGTTTCTAAAGATTTGATTCGTCTTTCTGTAGGAATTGAAGATATCGAAGATTTAATTGCAGATCTGCAAACTGTTTTTGAGAGCGTTTCGCTTTCTCAATTCAGCATCAATAAAAATTAGGTTTTTTTGTTTTTTGTTTGAAAAATTGCCTTTAGCGAGTGGTTTTGCTAAAGGTAATTTTTTATGAAAAGCATCTTTATAAAATTTAAACCATATAAGGAATATAAGTGCATTTTGTAGAGACGCACTGTAGAGACGCACCGCAGTGCGTCTAGCTTTGTGATGCAAAAAATATTAAATGAACTTACATCACTTATATGGTTTTAAAAAACTAAAATGTTAGAAATTATGTCAAAGCTTAAAATAAACATTATTCTTTTCGGAATTGGTAATATCGGAAGTACTTTGATTAATCAGATTATTGAAAGTCAGGATTTTTTTCTCGAAAGCAAAAATGTCGATTTTCATTTTCCCATTATAACCAATTCTACGGTTGCTTTTTTTGAAAAAGAAGGTGTAGGCTATTCTTGGGAAACCAATTTCAGACAATTGGCAGTTCCTTTTAAAGTAGAAGATATTGTCGAATTTGCGCATGAAAATGAATTCGAAAACTTGATTGCCGTAGACGCAACAGCCAGCGATGAATTGGTAAAACATTACAATACGTTAATTAAAAACGGATTCAATATTGTAGCAGTAAACAAAAAAGCCAACACGCTTCCGATTGACTTGTATAAAAAACTGCGAGCAGATCTTAAAAAGTACGACAAAGAGTTTCTATATGAAACATCGGTTGAAACTGGGATTCCTGTTTTGCAGACTTTAAGAGATTTGTACTATTCGGGAGAAAAAATCACCAAGATTCGAGGCGTTTTTTCGGATAATCTGAGTTATGTCTTTAATCGATTTTCATCAGAAGAAGTTTCTTTTTCATCTGTTTTAAAAGACGCAAGCCTTTTGGGATTAATGAAATCAAATTTTAAAGAAGACCTTTCAGGAAATGATACGGCAAGAAAGCTTTTGATATTGGCCAGAGAAATAGGAAAAGATTTTGAGTTTTCAGATATTAAAATTAAGCCATTTATAACCGAAGAACATTTGGAGAAAAATGGCGTATTGAACAAAGACGCTGTCGATAAATCTTTTAAAATCGCCAAGATTACTCAAGCAGAAAATCATGTGCTTCGATATGTAGGAGAATTTGATTTAGAAAAAGACACTTTAGAAACCAAATTAATTTCAGAACCAGCAGCTTCTCCAATTGGACAATTGAAAGGTTCTGACACTATTTTTGAAATTTATACTAAATCTTACGCTGATATTCCGATTGTAATTCAGAGTGCTCCGCCATGTAAACAAGCAATTTCGAGAGGAATTATAACCGATATTCTGAAAATTGTCGAGCGAATTAGGACGAAGGAAGCTGTTTGGCTGTAATTTTTTAGAAAAAAAAGAAAAAGGTTCTTTGATAAACTGATTTGTCAAATGGAATTATTAAGAAAAACAAGCTTGTTTTGTAAGTTTTTTACCTCTATTATTTCGTTTTCGTTTTTGTAAGATGTTTTTTGACGTTAAAAAACACATTTTCAACGAATTTTGTAATTAAATTCTTGATTTTAATTTGTGTAATAAAAAAAATATTTGCATATTTGTTATACCCAAAAACTACTAGAAATCAAATGAACTTAAAAGTCAACAAAATGTTTTGTGCCATTTCGGTTAAGACCGAGGCTGGGGTGTCTATTGCTTAAAAAAATTGTAAGAATACAATAATAATATAGTAAGAGCCTCCTAAGAAATATTTAGGAGGCTTTTTAATTTACAACAAATGCAGAATTTAAATAAAATACAATATAAATCACAGATGAATAAATCCTTACAGATGAACAAGATGTTTACTGTCGCGCTTATTTGCGCATACGTCTGTTGATACTAAAAGTATATATGAGTGTAAAAACTTAAACCCTTTTGGTATCTAAAAATCCAAAAGGGTTTTTTTATTCCAGAAAATGAATTAACAAAAAGATAAACGAGAAATAAAGATTATAAAACACAACTTAACTAAAACTTAATATCATGAGCACATTGAACTACTTAGCAGAAAAAATTTCAGATTTGAAAAACAGAAGGACTAGAAAAAATAATCCGCC
Organism: Flavobacterium nitrogenifigens; assembly: GCF_003254565.1. Lineage (GTDB taxonomy): Bacteria > Bacteroidota > Bacteroidia > Flavobacteriales > Flavobacteriaceae > Flavobacterium > Flavobacterium nitrogenifigens. The sequence goes on along the minus strand of NZ_QJRI01000181.1, from coordinate 196,658 downwards.
GCCACCAACAAACGAATTAGCTCATCCAAGATTCGGAATAACAGAGGCTGGAATCACAGAGGAAGGGAAAGCAGCTGAGAAAAAAGCACCCAACTCTTTATTGTTTTTGATGTATTCAAAAGAAAATGAAACGCTTTTTATCTAAACGGAAAAAGTATCATAAACTAGGGTAAACCCTGCTTAATTTTACTGGGCATTTTTGTTCGGTAAATTTTTGCGTATAATAGTTTTTGCTAAAGTAAGTCTCAGAAATTTAACAAACACTTTTAGATAAAATTTGTTTGTTAGAGAAAATAGTAGTTAATTTGCACTCGTTAAGTTCAAACAAATATTGAAATGTTATAAAGAAAGGACGAGGGATTAGACCCGATGAAGCCTTAGCAACCCTTCGGTAAAACGAAGAAGGTGCTACATTCTACCACGCCAAACGTGGAAAGATAACAACAAGATTTTTTCTAGTTAAACCTAGTTTTTCTTTCTAATATTTCCATATACAAGTCAATAATACAATAGATTTGAAATTGGAAAATATACCAAATCCCATTATAATTCAAGATTTCATCACAGAAAGTGGTGCAACTTATCATTCTATACCATTAAGTTTTACGCTTGCAGGGCAGCCTTTGCACAGCGCGCCTATTGTTTTGGTTAATCATGCTTTAACTGGAAATTCGCAGGTGACTGGCGAAAATGGCTGGTGGAATGACTTGATTGGCGAAGGTAAAACCATTGATACTGCTGTTTATACTGTTTTAGCCTTTGATATTCCTGGAAACGGAAGCAACTCTTTCTTAATCGACAATTACCATGATTTTACTGCTAGAGATGTTGCAAGAATCTTTATTGAAGGAATTAAAGCTTTACAAATCGAAAAGCTTTTTGCTGTTATCGGAGGTTCTGTCGGAGGCGGAATTGCGTGGGAAATCTTGGCATTAGCACCAAATATTACTGAAAACCTTATTCCAATTGCGAGTGATTGGAAATCTACTGATTGGCTTATTGCAAATTGCTTTTTGCAAGAGCAAATTCTAAATAATTCTTCAAAACCAATCGAAGATGCTCGAATTCACGCCATGCTTTGTTACCGTTCGCCAGAATCTTTCAAAGAGAAATTCCAGCGTACGATCAATCAAGATCTTTTGATTTTTAATATCGAAAGCTGGCTGGCGCATCACGGAAAAAAATTGCAGAAAAGATTTCAGTTGTCTTCTTATAAATTGATGAATCAGTTGCTTAAAACAATTGATATTACTAGAAATAGTGAAAGTTTTGAAAACTTAATGTCTAAAACAAAAGCTTCAATTCATATTGTCGGAATCAATTCAGATTTGTTTTTTACAGCAAAAGAAAATGTAGAAACCTACGAAGAATTGAAGAAGTTTAAAGACAATGTTTTCTATAGCGAAATTGATTCGGTTCACGGACATGACGCTTTTTTAATCGAGTACAAACAATTAGATCATTTACTTGCCGACATTTTTAAGGCAGAAACAATAAAGAAATAAAATGAAAGTATTAAAATTTGGAGGTAAATCATTAGCAAACGGAGAAGGACTTAACAAAGTTGTTTCAATCATTTCTGATAAAGTAAATCAAGGTGAAAAAATTGCCGTTGTAGTTTCTGCACGCGGAAATGCTACAGACGAATTGGAATTTATCTTAAGCATTGCGGCTAAAAATGGCAGTTACAAAGAATTATTAGAAAACTTCAAAAAATATCAAATTTCAGATTACCCACAAGTTGATTTATCTGAAGAATTTAATGTCTTAGACAAACTTTTTGAAGGCGTAAGTTTAATTGGAGATTACAGCAAAAAAATCAAAGATCAGATTTTATCTAAAGGTGAATTGCTTTCGGCTAAATTATTGACAGCTATTTTGTTGGAAAAAGGAATTCCTGCCAATTTTGTAGATACAAGAGATTTGTTGAAAACAGATTCTAAATTTGGTGATGCTCAGCCTTTAGAACAGCTTTCTAAGAAAAATGTAGTAAATTATTTTAAAGAACATAACGGAGAAACGGTTAATATAGTTACAGGTTTCATTGGATCTAATAACAACAACGACACAACTACTTTAGGTAGAAATGGCAGTAACTATACCGCTTCGTTAATCGCCAATTATTTAAATGCTGAAGAATTACAAAACTTCACGCACGTAGACGGAATCTATACTGCAAATCCAGATTTGGTTGCAGATGCTAAGAAAATTGAATATTTATCATTTAACGAAGCAAATGAGCTGGCAAATTTTGGAGCAACAATTCTTCATGCTAAGACAATTATTCCTTTGTTGGAGAAGAATATTCCGTTGCGAATTTTAAATACTTTCAATCATGAAAATCGAGGAACTTTAATTACATCGGATTCTTCAAAAGAAGGAATTAAAACACTTTCTGTTTTAGAAAATGTTTCTCTTGTAAATCTTGAAGGACGCGGACTGCTTGGAAAAGCTGGAGTTGATGCCCGAATTTTTAAAGTAATGGGTGATCATAACATCAGCGTGAGTATAATTTCTCAAGGTTCTTCAGAAAGAGGAATCGGATTGGTTGTAGCAACAGAAAAAGCCACTCTTGCGATGGTTGAATTAGAGAAAGAATTTGAAAATGACTTTTATTCTAAAGACGTAAATCAGATTACGGTGACAGACAATGTATCTGTAATTTCGATTATCGGGCAGGATTTGAGTACTTTCCATAAACCATACACCGCTTTAATCAAAAATAAAATTGTTCCGATTTTGTTCAACAACACCGTAACAGGTAAAAACGTGAGTTTGGTTGTTAAGAAAGAGGAATTAAATAAAGCATTAAACGTAATTCACGGAGAGATTTTCGGAGTTTCTAAAAAGATCAACATTGCCATTTTCGGTCACGGATTAGTAGGCGGAACTTTAATCAATCAGATTTTAGAATCGGCTGCGGCAATTGAAAAACGTAAAGACATTAAACTGAATGTTTTCGCTATAGCGAATTCTAAAAAATTGCTTTTAAACAAGTACGGAGTTAACAGCAATTGGAAAAATGATATTGTTGCTAAAGGTGAGGCTTACACCATAAAAGATATTATTGCTTACGCTAATGAACATCATTTAGAAAACTTAATTGCGATTGATAACACCGCAAGTGCAACTTTCGTTGAGAATTATATTCCCCTAGTAGAAAGCAGTTTCGACTTGATTTCTTCAAATAAAGTTGCTAATACTTTAAGCTATGGTTTCTACAAGGAATTGAGAAAAGCTTTGGCAGAAAACCAGAAGAATTATTTATACGAAACCAATGTTGGTGCAGGATTACCGTTAATTGATACCATTAAATTATTGCACCTTTCAGGAGAAAACATCACAAAAATAAAAGGAGTTTTCTCTGGAACATTGAGTTATTTATTTAATAATTTTTCTGCAAAAGATGCGCCTTTTAGTGAAATCTTGCAGGAAGCTATTGACAACGGATATACAGAGCCAGATCCGCGTGAGGATTTATGCGGAAATGATGTTGGTAGAAAATTATTAATTTTAGCTAGAGAATTAGATTTGCAAAATGAGTTTGAAGAAATCTCAATTCAGAATTTAATTCCGGAACACTTACGTGAAGGAAGCGCTACCGATTTCTTGACGAAATTGAAAGAATTCGACCCAATTTATGCTAAAATAAAAGCAGATCAACAGCCAAATCACGTTTTAAGATATATTGGTGAATTGTCTGGAGATTTGCAGAATGATAAAGGAAATCTAGAAGTAAAATTAGTTTCAGTGCCAAAAGATACTGCATTGGGCGGATTAAAAGGTTCTGATTCTTTCTTCGAAATTTATACAGAATCTTATGGAGATCGTCCAATCGTTATTCAGGGAGCTGGTGCAGGTTCTGCGGTAACAGCGAGAGGAGTTTTCGGAGATATTTTGAGATTGTCTGATAAAGGATAATTGCACGTAGAAATTGAAAATTAAGACTTTTTTGCAGGGATGGGCTGTGGAATATTATTTCTCGGTCCTTTTGTAATAGTTGGGTTAGGAACTTTGTTTTTTAGTTTGTACGCCATAACTAAGGGAGTGCAGGCTGAAAATTGGATTCAAGTTCCAGCGAATATCGAAAAAGTCGATATGAATTCATATTCTAGAAAAGGAAGTACTTCGTATGAAGTTGCGATTAAATATTCTTATGTAATAGGAGCGCAAAAATATTGGGGAAATAGAATCGGGTTTGGCTACGGCTTGAGTAATATAGAAGATCATGATACTTTGTTTCTTGTTTTAAAAGAAAGCAAAAGAATTATGGTTTATGTTGATCCCGATGACAACAAAGAATCAATAGTAATTCCTGGTGTGAATGATAGCATTATTTTTACGTTGATTTTTTCAATATTGTGGAATTCATTGCTTCTCTTTTTGATTTTTTTGCCTTTAATAGCGAAAAGTAGAAATAGAAATATTGAGAATAGTTTTATACTGAAATATCGTATTCATGCACTAATAATTATATGGGCAATAGGTCTATTTATTTTATTAAATGACTATTTTCATATTAATATAGAAAACAAAATCAATGTTATTGAAAGAACAAAAAACATTGATTCAAATACAGAATAAAAAAACAAAAAAATAACAACACAATGAAAGTAACTTTAAACAGAGTAAATGACGCATTTCATTTTAAAGTAAAAAATGAACGCGGACACGTAGTTGACGTTGATAGCAGAGCCGAATTTGGCGGAAGCGATTTAGGTGCAAGTCCAATGGAATTAGTATTAATGGGAGTTGCAGGATGCAGCGCTATTGATATGATTTCGATCTTAAAAAAACAGCGTCAGGAAATCACTTCTTTTAATGCTGAGGTTGAAGGAACACGTGTGCAAATCGAAGAAGCAAAACCTTTTAAAGAAATTGATGTGGTTTTTTATTTAGAAGGAGAAATCAATCCTGATAAAGCAAAAAAAGCAGCACAACTTTCTTTTGAGAAATACTGTTCAGTTGCCAAAACAGTTGAACCAACAGCGACAATTAATTACAAAGTTGTCTTGAACAACGAAGCTTTATAAATTAGTTAATTAGAGAATTGGATAATTAGAAAATTAGATAATTCTTTTGACCTCTTAAAATGAAATTCGCTTTGGTTCTTAGTGAAGCTTTGTGTTTCCTTTGAGAGTCTCTGTGAAATTTATATAAAAATAGAATTAGTGCTAATTAGTGCAATTCGTGTTAAAACAAAAAAACAAAACAACACAATGAATACAGAAGAATTTGGTTTTGAAACACAAGCCATTAGAACACAATTGGAAAGATCTCAGTATTTAGAGCATTCGGTGCCATTATACTTATCGTCAAGTTTTATATTTGAAGATGCAGAAGATATGCGAGCTTCTTTTACAGAAGAAAAAGAAAGAAATATTTACAGCCGTTTTAGTAACCCGAACACTACAGAATTTGTAGAAAAGATCTGCAAAATGGAAGGAGCCGATTCTGGTTATGCATTTGCAACCGGAATGGCAGCAGTATATTCTACTTTTGCAGCATTGTTAAATTCTGGAGATCATATTGTTTCTGCAAGCAGTGTTTTTGGTTCTACTCACGCTTTGTTCATGACTTATTTCCCAAAATGGAATATCGAAACTTCTTATTTTGAAATCAATAAGCCAGAGACAATAGAAAGTTTTATTAAACCAAACACCAAAATATTATACGCCGAATCTCCAACAAATCCTGGAGTTGATGTAATCGATTTAGAATTGTTGGGAAATATTGCTAAAAAACACAACTTGATTTTAATTATCGATAACTGTTTTGCAACACCATATTTACAGCAGCCAATTAAATTTGGAGCACATTTGGTTATCCATTCAGCAACAAAATTAATTGACGGACAAGGACGCGTTTTAGGTGGAGTAACAGTTGGAGACGCAGAATTAATCAGACAGATTTATTTGTTTTCAAGAAATACAGGACCAGCTTTATCTCCGTTTAATGCTTGGGTTCTTTCAAAAAGTTTAGAAACATTGGCAGTTCGTGTAGACAGACACTGTGAAAATGCTTTAAAAGTAGCTGAGTTTTTAGAAAGTCATCCAAATGTAAACAGCGTAAAATATCCGTTCTTGAAATCGCACCCACAGTATGAAATTGCTAAAAAACAGATGAAAGCTGGTGGAAACATCATTGCATTTGAAATTAAAGGCGGAATCGAAGCAGGAAGAAAATTCTTGAATGCAATTCAACTTTGCTCATTATCAGCAAATATTGGAGATACAAGAACAATTGTTACGCATCCAGCTTCTACAACACACAGCAAATTATCTGAAGAAGATCAATTAGCAGTTGGAATCACACAAGGTTTAGTTCGTGTTTCTGTTGGTTTAGAAACGGTTGAAGATGTAATTGCAGATTTGAAACAAGCGTTGGCTTAAACATAAAATATAATACTTTTGAAGGGCTATTTTTTTTGAAATAGCCCTTTCTTTGTTATTGAAAGAACCACTTTTCTTAATTTAGTTTTGCAACATATGAAAAAACCAAGATTGCTTTTGCTGTCAGATTTGTTTGGAGGCAATCCTGAATGGATTCAGAATTATATCGAAATTTTAGAAATTAAATTTGATGTTCAATATTATGATATTTTAAAATTAGCTCAGATTGATTCTTCACGTGATGAAAAGGAAATCCATAATCAATTTTTGAATGGCGGAATTGAAAAAGCAGTAAATAACTTATTGGATTTTGAAAAAGAAAAAGTGGCCATTTTAGGTTTTAGCATTGGCGGAACTATTGCGTGGAAAGCATCTCTAAGAGGCTTAGAGATTACACAATTACTGGCTGTTTCTTCAACAAGATTGCGTTTCGAAACTGAAATTCCTAGTTGTAAAGTGAAACTTTACTATGGTGAAAAAGATTTGAATAAACCTAATATGCAGTGGTTTTTGGACTTAAAAATTTCAACTGAGATTATTGAAAATCAAGATCATATTTTGTATCAGGAAAAAGATTATGCTTTTCTTATTTGTAGTAATTTTTTGTAATTAATGCTTTAAAAGGTATATTTTTGTGGATCTAGAATATTTAATAATCAAAGTGAAAAAATGGATAATTCTACATATGTGGTGGAAAAGAAATTGTTGACATCTGATCGTGATCGTTTCTTTAATGGTATTATTGATTTTGTTTTTATTTCAGTAAGCATATTTGTTTTTACGCTTGTGATTGTAATTATGGGTAATGTTTTTCAATGGGATATTTATAGTGTTTGGGTAGAAATTATGATAAGCCTTGGGCTAGTAGGGACATATCTTTCTTTTGCAATGCTTTATTATTTGTTTTTAGAAGGTCTTTTTGGAAGAACAATTGGGAAAATTGTCACTGGAAGTGTTGTAGTAGATGAAAATGGTTTAAAACCAAGTTTCAGAATTATTTTCGTTAGAACTTTATGTCGTTTAATTCCTTTTGAAGCATTATCGTTTTTAAGTAAATCGGCAAGATTTTGGCATGACTCTTTTTCTAAAACTTATGTGGTGGAGAAAAAAGATTTAGAACAAGATATGGAAAATTTTTATTCTTTAGATTTAATTGGACAAAAGGAAGTAATCTGATAGATTTAGTAGAATTTAACTTTATTCTTTGTGATAGTTCAAACAAAAAGCATACTTTTGTTATTCAATAATTTGCAAGAGTTTGATTTGAAATTAAATTCGGCAATCTAAATTTTACATTAGTGCTTTCAAAGAAAACAAAATACGGAATTAAAGCTTTAACTTATTTAGCAAGACGTGAAAACAATGAACCGGTACAAATAGCTGAAATTGCGAAAAGCGAACATATTTCAATTAAATTTTTAGAAAGTATTTTATTGTTGTTAAGAAACTCGGGTTTTCTTGGTGCCAAAAAAGGAAAAGGCGGAGGTTATTATCTGATAAAAGATCCAAAAGATATTAGTATGGCAAAAGTCTACAGAATTCTAGAAGGGCCAATTGCATTATTGCCATGCGCGAGTCATAATTTTTACGAAAGATGTGATGACTGCGACGACGAATCAACTTGTGCGGCACGACGTTTAATGACAGAAGTTCGTGATAATACACTTAAAATATTAGAAAGTAATTCTTTAGCAGATATTGCATTTTAGAAACTACTATTAATTATAAAACAAAAGACCATTTCTGAATTTGAAATGGTCTTTTTTTATTTATGATGTATTAGAAAATCAATTTATAACCTGCTAAGAAAAGCATTACAGCAATCGCATTTCTAAGAAACTGATCGGGAACTTTTCCGCTTAACATACTTCCACAATATATTCCAGGAAGTGACCCCATTAATAATTGTCCTAGCAAACCTAAATCTAAATTTCCCATTGATGCATGTCCAATTCCAGCAACTAAAGTTAAAGGGACAGCGTGTGCGATTTCAGTTCCAACTAAACGAGGTGTTGGTAAAAGTGGATAAAGGAAAAATAAAGTCACAGTTCCTAAAGCTCCTGCTCCAATAGAAGTTAACGTTACAGTTGCTCCTAATAGTATTCCTATTCCTATTGTCAGCATATTTTGTGTAGTGCTTTCGCTATGGAATTTATCTCCAGCATGTTTTTGAGAGAACTTTAAAAGCCTTTTTTTGAAAATAATTGCAACAGAGGTAAATAGTAAAGCCCAACCTAAACTATATTTAATAACGCTATTTATAGTTTCAATATCAGTTTTAATGCTGTTTAAAATCCATAACGTTATTAAAGAAGCGGGAACACTGCCGAGAGTTAGCCAGCCTGTAATTTTCCAGTTGATATTGCCTTTTTTATTGTGAACAAAAACACCACCTGCTTTAGTAAATGCGGCGTATAATAAATCGGTTCCTACTGCGGTTGTTGGCGGAATATTAAAATATAATAAAATAGGAGTCATTAATGAGCCTCCGCCAACACCTGTTAATCCGACAATAAAACCAACTACTAAACCTGCAATTACAAGACCGATCTGAAAATCCATGAAAAATTATTTGCCGCTAAAATACAACAATTTTATAATAATCCTATCGATTTTATAGAGATTAGAAAAAGGTATTTAATAAACAAATGTTTTTGATGTATATATTGTTTGAATATCTTGGATTACGGTGTTATTTGTGAAATTATACAGTAAAATTGCTAAAACTCTCTTTTAGAATACAATAAATAGATGAAATGAGTTTTAAAAAAATAATAATATTGCTTTGTAATTTAGAAATAAGTAGTATTTTTGCAAAGTAATCTACTAACCCGATAGGGTAATAGGTTTTCGAAACAAATTCAATCATTTTTTTAATATGGAAAAAGAACTGAAAATAAATACGGCTGATTCTTTTAAAGAAAAGCTTTGGATTGGAATTCCTGTTGTTTTACTAGTAGGTTTATTATCTGTTTTAATATACAATCATCACGCAGAATTTACGTGGGATGGATTTGTGAATGGTTTTAATGAAGAGTTTTTGGTGTTTTTTGCCATTGGAGTTTTTGCTCAATTGGTCGATGGAACCTTAGGAATGGGCTATGGAGCGACTTCAACGTCATTTTTATTGGCTTACGGAGTTCCGCCAGTGGTAAGCAGTACAGCAGTTCACGTTTCAGAAATGTTTACAACAGGAGCATCGGCACTTTCTCACCATCGCTTTGGTAACATAAATAAAAAACTGGTAAAGCATTTATTGATTCCAGGAGTTTTGGGTTCTATTACAGGAGCTTATTTATTGTCTGATGTAATTGATGGAGATGTTATCAAGCCATTTATCGCAGTTTACATGATTGTTTTGGCAATTATCATTATCAGAAAAGCGTTAAAAAAGAATATTGTAAAAAAGAAAACTAAGAAGTTAGGAGCCTTAGCAGTTTTCGGCGGATTCATGGATTCAGTTGGAGGCGGAGGCTGGGGACCAATTGTGACTTCAACTTTATTAGGAAGAGGAAGAAATCCGAGATATACTATTGGTTCAGTAAACGCAGCTGAGTTTGCGATTTCATTTGCAAGTGGAATTACTTTTATGCTTTTTGGAGGAATCCACGGCTGGCAGGTTATCATCGGACTGATTTTAGGAGGAGTGGTTTCAGCACCTTTAGCAGCTTATTTAGTAAATAAAATCAAAAGAAAACCAATGATGGTTGCTGTTGGGATTCTAATTATATTATTGAGTTTAAAAACATTATCTAAATTATTATAAAAATAATTTTAGAAAGAAAAAGATATTATGAGTGCGAGTATTGTACAAGAATTATTAGAGAAAACTGCAGCTCTTTCGCTTGACGAAACTTTAGTTTTTTTAGCAAAAGAATTTCCGGGAAAAGTAATTTTCTCAACTTCTTTTGGTCAAGAAGATCAGGTAATTACCGATTTTATTGCAAAAAGTAACACAGATATTAAGGTGTTTACTTTAGACACAGGAAGATTATTTCAGGAAACGTATGATGTTTTTCATAAGACATTAAAAAAATACAAAAGACCAATTGAGGTTTATTTTCCAGAAGCGGCTTCAGTAGAAAATCTGCTTCAAACAAAGGGACCAAACAGCTTTTACGATTCCGTTGAAAACAGAAAAGAATGCTGTTTTATTCGAAAAGTAGTTCCGTTGAGAAAAGCTTTGGCAGGAAATTCAGTTTGGATTACAGGTTTAAGAGCTGAACAATCAGAAAACAGACATGATTTAAGTTTGTTTGAATACGATGGAAACTTCGAAATCATCAAATTCAATCCGTTGCTAAAATGGACTTTAGAAGAAGTTGAAACGTATTTGTCAGAAAACAATGTTCCGCAAAATGCATTGCACAAACAAGGCTTCGTAAGTATTGGATGTGCACCTTGTACGAGAGCGATTTTCCCTGGTGAAGATATCAGAGCTGGAAGATGGTGGTGGGAATCAAGCCATAAAGAGTGTGGGCTTCACAGTGCTAAGAAAGAGTAAATCTTTTTTAGTATTAAGACAAAAGAATTAAGTATTAAGAGAATAACAAAGTTGAAGATTTAGGAAAACTAAAATAAACCTGAAACTTAAAACTTGAAACAAAAAACAAAAATGAGTTCAGTATTAAAAACAAACGCTTTAGAGAGTGAAGCGATATACATTTTCAGAGAAGTAATTTCACAGTTTGACAAACCAGTTTTACTTTTCTCAGGAGGAAAAGATTCTATTACATTGGTGCGTTTGGCGCAAAAAGCATTTTTCCCTGCTAAGATTCCGTTTCCTCTTTTGCACGTTGATACGGGACACAATTTTCCTGAAACAATTGCTTTCAGAGATAAATTGGTAGAAGAATTAGGTTTAGAGCTAATCGTTCGTAATGTTCAGGATGCTATTGATGAAGGAAAAGTAGTTGAAGAAACTGGAAAATATTCAAGCCGTAACAGCTTGCAGACAACAACACTTTTGGATGCAATTGAAGAATTTAAGTTTGATGCTTGTATTGGTGGTGCACGTCGTGATGAAGAAAAAGCAAGAGCTAAAGAACGTATTTTCTCTGTTCGTGATGATTTCGGACAATGGGATGAAAAAAATCAGAGACCTGAGTTGTTTGATATCTTAAATGGAAAAATTGAAAATGGTCAAAACGTTCGTGTTTTCCCAATTTCAAACTGGACAGAATTAGATGTTTGGAGTTATATCGAGAAAGAAAAAATCGAGATTCCGTCAATCTATTTCTCACATAAAAGAAAAGTTTTTTTGAGAGACGGTTTAATCTGGTCGCATTCTCCTTTTGTGTACCAAGAAGAAGACGAACAAATCGAAGAAAGAATTGTTCGCTTCAGAACCGTTGGAGATATGAGCTGTACAGCAGCTGTTGAATCTTACGCAGCAACAATCGAAGAAGTAGTTGGAGAAATCAGATCATCAACCATTTCTGAAAGAGGAGCCAGAATCGACGATAAACGTTCTGAAGCGGCGATGGAAAAGAGAAAACAACAAGGATACTTTTAATAATTGTTTAATTATGAATTGTTAATTGTAAATGCAATTCGGAACCTTTAAAAGTAAAAATCAAGAAAACAAAAACATACAGATTTAAATTTTAGTTCAAAGACAAGCAACTTTAAACTTGAAACCTGAAACAAAAAAAATTAAACCTGAAACAAAAATATTAGAATGGACGTTTTAAAAATAGCAACAGCAGGAAGTGTAGATGACGGAAAAAGTACTTTGATCGGAAGATTATTGTATGATACAAAATCGTTGACGACTGATAAAATAGAAGCAATCGAGAAAAGCAGTAAACAAAAAGGATACGATTACCTTGATTTTTCTTTGGCTACAGATGGTTTAGTAGCAGAAAGAGAACAAGGAATCACGATTGATGTTGCGCATATTTATTTTTCGACTGCAAAGAAAAGTTACATTATTGCCGATACTCCGGGTCACGTAGAATATACAAGAAACATGGTTACAGGAGCTTCGACTTCTCAGGTTTCTATCATTTTGATCGATGCCAGAAAAGGTGTTATCGAACAGACTTACCGTCACTTTTTCATCAATAATTTATTGAGAGTAAAAGAAGTAATCGTTGCCATCAACAAAATGGACTTAGTAGATTATTCTGAAGAAGTTTTCAATAAAATCAAAGCTGATTTTGAGGCTTTAAATGCGAAGAGTACTTTCAAAGAACAAAACGTAAGCTACATTCCGTTAAGTGCAATCAACGGCGGAAACGTTGTGGATAAATCTGAGAATATGCCTTGGTACGAAGGACAAACGGTTTTAGAACATTTAGAAGGATTACATGCTTCTGATGTTTACGAAGCAGGAAAAGCACGTTTCCCAGTTCAGACGGTTATTCGTCCTAAAACAGAAGAATACCACGATTTTAGAGGTTACGCAGGAAAATTGTACGGAAATTCAATTAAAGTTGGAGATGCTGTAACAGTTCTTCCATCTTTAACAGAGTCAAAAGTTACTAAAATTCACTTTTTCGATAAAACATTTGACGAAGCTACAGCAGGTTCTTCAATCACAATCGAATTAGAAAATGATATCAATGTAACGAGAGGTGATATGATTGTAAAATCAAGCGAACTTCCAAAAATTGAAAAAGACATTACCACAACAGTTTGCTGGATGGACAGTAAAAAACTGGTTGCAGGAACTAAATATTTGGTACAACACAATACCAACAGAGTTTTAGCAAAAGTAGAAAGCATTAAAAATACAATTGCTACAGATTACTCAGGAACGACAGAAGCTTCACAATTGGCCATCAACGAAATTGGAGAAGTTACGATCAAATTAAGCAAACCGTTATATTTTGATTCATACAACGAAAACAAATCAAACGGAGCTTTCATCTTAATTGATACAGCAACAAACACAACAGCAGGAGTAGGTTTCATTAGATAGTTTGTGGTTTTTAGTTGATAGTTCTACTGTCAACAAATAACTATAAACAATCAACAACTAACTACAAACTAAGAGAAATGGAAAGTTTTAGAACAGAAATAGAAAATCCGGTAGTTCAGAAGGAGATTATCGAATTAGAAAAAAAGATTCACTTATTCCGTGGAGGAAAAATTGATGATGAGCGTTTTCGTAGTCTTCGTTTAGCGCGTGGAATCTACGGTCAGCGTCAGGAAGGCGTTCAGATGATCCGTATCAAATTGCCTTATGGAAAAGTAACCAGCGAGCAATTGGTGCGTATTACGCAAGTTTCAGACAAATATTCCACAGGACGTTTGCATATTACAACACGTCAGGATATTCAGATTCACTACGTGAGTTTAGACAGAACACCAGAACTTTGGGCAGATTTGGCTAAAGACGATATCACGCTTCGTGAAGCTTGTGGAAACACGGTTCGAAATATCACAGGAAGTGAATTGGCTGGAGTTGACGTAAACGAACCATTTGATGTTTCGCCTTATGCGCACGGACTTTTCCAATATCTGTTAAGAAACCCAATCTGTCAGGAAATGGGACGTAAATTCAAAATTTCGTTCTCATCTTCAGACGAAGATACGGCCTTGAGTTATTTACATGATTTAGGATTTATTCCGAAAATTAAAGACGGGCAAAAAGGTTTCAAAATCATGTTTGGTGGAGGTTTAGGATCTCAGCCAGCACATGCTGAATTGCTTTCGGAATTCGTTCCCGTAAACGAAATCATTCCAACAGCAGAAGGAATCATTCGTATTTTTGATAGATACGGAGAACGTGCAAAAAGAATGAAAGCGCGTATGAAATTCTTAATCAAAGAAATGGGGAAAGATGCTTTCCTTGATTTGGTTGAAAAAGAGAAAAAAGCCATCGCTTTTGAAACATACGAAATTGATACAACCGCTTTTGACGGCCCAATTGCAGAGCCAGTATTAGAAGTTCCGCAAGTTACAATCGAAGATACTGAGGCTTATGAAGCTTGGAAAAAATCGAATGTAATTAAGCAGAAACAAGACGGTTATTATGCTATCGGAATCAAAGTTTTATTAGGAGATTTTTATACTGATAAAGCTAGATTATTAGCCGCATTAATTAAAAATTACGCAGCAAACGAATTACGTTTTTCATTGCGTCAAAATATTGTAATACGTCACGTAAAAGAAGAGAATCTTCCTTTTTTTTATCAAGAATTAGCCAAACTTGACTTTGTTCAATTAGGGTATAATTCAGTTGGAGATATTACGGCATGTCCGGGTACTGATACTTGCAACTTGGGGATTGCAAGTAGTACCGGTATTGCAGAAGAATTAGAAAGAGTTTTAAGTGCCGAATATCCTCAGTATTTAAACAATACTGAAATCGAAATTAAAATTTCAGGTTGTATGAATGCCTGCGGACAGCACAATATGTCTGCAATTGGATTCCAAGGAATGTCTATCAACTCAGGAAAACTGGTAGCTCCGGCTTTACAGGTTTTATTAGGCGGAGGAAGATTAGGAAACGGAGCAGGACGTTTTGCTGATAAAGTAATTAAAATTCCAAGCCGTAGAGGACCAGATGCATTGCGTACCATCTTAAATGATTTTGATGCAAATGGAAACGGAGAAAAATTCTTGAATTATTACGATCTAAAAGGAGAAAAGTATTTCTACGAAATCTTAAAACCTTATGCAGATGTTACCAATTTAACAGAAGCAGATTTTGTGGATTGGGGTAACGCAGACAATTACGTAAAAGCAGTTGGAGTTGGAGAATGTGCGGGAGTGGTGATCGATTTAGTAGCAACATTATTGTTTGAAGCTAAAGAGAAATTGATTTTGGCTCAGGAATCTTTCGACGAGAAAAAATGGTCAGATGCGATTTACCATGCTTATGCAGGATTTGTAAACGGTGCAAAAGCATTGTTATTGGCAGAAAACCAAAAAACAAACCACCACGCTGGAATTGTTGATTTGTTTGATACTGTTTTCATCGAAACTAGTAAAATAGAATTGAATTCAACTTTTAAAGACTTGGTTTACCAAATCAATAAAAATGAACCATCTGAAGCTTTCGCTAAAGGTTACATTGCACAAGCAACTGTTTTCTTTGACAAAATCGAAACTTTCAGAGCTCAGGAATTAGCAAATGCATAATATAAAACCCAAAATAACTTTAGTCGGTGCAGGTCCGGGCGATCCCGATTTACTTACGCTAAAAGCTGTAAAAGCATTGGCTGAAGCTAATGTGGTTTTATACGACGCTTTGGCCAACGAAGAAATTCTGGATTATGCACCCAAAAATGTGATTAGAATTTTTGTTGGAAAAAGAATCGGAAATCATGCCTACACGCAGGATCAAATCAATCAATTGATTGTAGACAATGCGCTGACATACGGAAACGTAGTGCGACTAAAAGGTGGTGATCCATTTATTTTTGGAAGAGGCGGAGAAGAAATTGATTTTGCAGAAAGTTTCGGAATTGAAACGATTGTAGTTCCAGGAATTTCATCAGTAGTTGCAGTTCCTGCAAGTCAGGGAATTTCGATTACAAAAAGAGGTGTTTCAGAAAGCTTTTGGGCAATTACAGGGACAACTTCTGATAGGAAATTATCTTCAGATGTAGCCTTGGCAGCGCAATCTTCTGCAACCGTTGTAATCTTGATGGGAATGCACAAATTGCCTCAAATCATCGATTTGTTTCAAAAAGAAGATAAAGGAAACCTACCAGTTGCAATTATCCAAAACGGAACAACAGCCGACGAAAAAGTTGGAGTTGGAACAGTAGATTCGATTTTAGAAGTTGTAAAACAAAAAGAATTAGGTTCGCCAGCCATTATTGTTTTAGGCGAAGTTGTCAGTGAAAGCAATAAATTAAAAGGTTTTTACGAAGAATTTCTATCAAAAGAAGAAATTCGTTAGAATTTATATGTTCCGTTAGGAACATCTCATCGGTAGAAAATAAACGGTTTCAATAAATGTTCCGTTAGGAACAATTGATCGGTAGAAAAAAAATAAATGTTTTCACAATAATAATGTTCCGTTAGGAACATCTGATTGACACCGATTTTGTAGCGTCAGGTTTTAACCCGAAGTTTGCATTATTAATTGTTCCGTTAGGAACAACATATTGGTAACATGGAACAAAACGAATTATATCCAATATTTCTAAAGCTTCACAATTTAAATGTATTAATTGTAGGCGGAGGAAATGTAGGTCTGGAAAAGCTTTCTTTCTTGCTAAAATCAAGTCCGAATGCTAATGTTGAGGTAGTGGCAAAAGAATTTCATTTAGAAATAAAAGTTTTAGCCGAAAAGCACCCTTCGATAACATTGACAAAATCGAAGTTCAAAAAGAAAATGCTTAAAAAACGTCACATGGTAATTGCCTGTACAGACGATTTGAAAGTAAATAAAAAGGTTTACGATTTAGCGAGAAAACGCTATTTGATTTGCAATATTGCCGATACACCAGATTTATGCGATTATTATTTGGGCGGAATCGTAACTAAAGGAAATGTCAAAATTGCCATTTCAACAAACGGAAAATCGCCAACAACAGCCAAAAGGCTTAGAGAGTTTTTTGAAGAAGTAATTCCCGAAGATATCAATCAAATGGTTGAAAATCTGAATGAATATCGAAAAACCTTAAAAGGCAATTTTGAAGAAAAGGTAAAAAGAATGAATGAGATTACCTCTTCATTAAAAAATAGAGAGTAAAAAAGTTTCGGAAAGAAATTAATGATAAAAATCATTGAAAGTACAAGGATTTATTCGTTTCTTTGCGTTATTAAGAATGATTATAAACAACAACATAATGATTAAAACAGATATACTTATAATTGGAGCGGGCCCAACAGGTTTATTTGCCGTTTTTGAGGCAGGATTGCTAAAATTAAAATGCCACATTTTAGATGCGCTTCCACAACCAGGAGGACAACTATCAGAGTTATATCCAAAAAAGCCAATTTATGATATTCCTGGATTCCCAGAAGTATTAGCTGGAGATTTAGTTGACGGATTAATGGAGCAAATCAAACAATTTGAGCCAGGATTTACTTTAGGAGAACGTGCTGAAACTGTTGAAAAGCAAGAAGACGGAACATTCATTGTAACCTCAAACAAAGGAACTAAATTCCACGCACCAGTAATTGCAATCGCTGGAGGATTAGGAAGTTTCGAGCCTCGTAAACCACTTATCGAAGATATCGAGTTTTATGAAGATAAAGGAGTAAAATACTTCATCAAAAATCCTGAGAAATTCAGAGATAAAAGAGTTGTTATTGCAGGAGGAGGAGATTCAGCATTAGACTGGTCAATTTTCTTAGCAAACGTAGCTTCAGAAGTAACTTTAATCCACAGAAGAAACGAATTTAGAGGAGCTTTAGATTCTGTAGAAAAAGTACAGGAATTAAAATCAGCTGGAAAAATCAAATTAATCACTCCGGCAGAAGTTATCGGAATCAACGGTGCTGAGCATGTTGAATCATTAGATATCGAAGAAAACGGAGCACACCGTAAAATCGAATGTGATTATTTCATTCCGCTTTTCGGATTAACACCAAAATTAGGTCCAATCGGTGACTGGGGATTAGAAATCGAGAAAAATGCTATTAAAGTAAACAATGCATTAGATTACCAAACTAATATTCCTGGAATCTTCGCTATTGGAGACGTAAACACATACCCAGGAAAATTAAAGTTAATCCTTTGCGGTTTCCACGAAGCAACTTTAATGTGCCAGGCTGCTTATTCAATCATCAACCCAGGTAAAAAATACGTATTGAAATATACAACGGTTTCTGGTGTAGATGGTTTCGACGGAACTCGTAAAGAAGCGCCAAAAGCGGTTGTGAAGGCAATTGTTTAATCTGAGGGGCTGAGGTTCTAAGGGACTAAGGCGCTAAGATTTTTTAAAATATTATAAAGCCCAAACTTTAAAAAGTTTGGGCTTTTTTAATTACCATGATAATCCCAGAGGGATGACATATTTATAGAAAAGAAATGATTAGGTCTCTATAAAGCTCCAGCGGAGCGACATATCTCGAATGTATCGCTCCGCTGGAGCTTTTGCTTGGTTAATTGTTTTCTACAAATATTACGCTCCTCAGGAGCTGAATAGTATAGCAAAAAATGTATAAAACATAGCCAGTGGTTTCAACAACTGGAACGCAACGTATGAATATATCGCATAATCAATGTGCATATGATCATATAAACACAACGCATAATCACAATACGTTCCCCGCGGTTGAAATCGGGGGCTATATTTGAAAAACATAAACTAAAAAACCTTAGAACCTTAGTGACTTAGAACCTCAGAACCTTAGAAAAAAAACATTTGCAAATCGAAACCCTATTTCATACCTTTGCACTGTTCTTAAAATTATTGTTCGTTATCACGAAAGGCGGAGGGATAGACCCGATGAAACCTTAGCAACCCTTTATCATAAAGAAGGTGCTAAATTCTACTTTATACGACATTTTCCAGTATTAAAGATAGATAACACAAATACATACTAGTATTTCTCAAAACTTTTCTCGATAACATATAATATTTACTGAAACAGATTCTGTATCAGGAGCGAATCATTGGCGCATTTTTGCAGTCAGTAGTTCCCGCTTTTCGTTGCAATCATTTTGTCCGCAGTGGCGGACAAAATAATTTCCACTTCAATCGGGGCTAATGAGCCAGCAATAGTGCACTTTTGGAATTAATGTGAAAAAAATATCGAAGGTTAAACCCGACAGGTTTTAAAAACCTGTCGGGTTTAAAAGAACCTTCACAATCATAATAAAAAAACTTAGCATCTTAGAACCTTAGCGTCTTAGTAGCTAAAACAAAAAAATATGGCAATAACAATTCAAGAAGCAATAAAAAAAAATATCCTAATCCTTGATGGAGCAATGGGAACAATGTTGCAGCGCTATAATTTCTCAGAAGAAGATTTCAGAGGAGAGCGTTTCAAAGATTTTCCACATCCGCTAAAAGGAAACAACGATTTACTATCCCTAACACAACCACAAGCGATCCGCGATGTACACGCCGCGTATTACGAAGCAGGTGCTGACATTGTAGAAACCAACACCTTCTCAGGAACGACAATCGGTATGGCCGATTATCACATGGAAGATTTGGTTTACGAGTTAAACTACGAATCGGCAAAAATCGCAAGACAAGTAGCCGATGAGTTTACTGCAAAAAATCCGGATAAACCACGTTTCGTAGCCGGTTCAATTGGGCCAACAAACCGTACAGCAAGTATGTCACCAGATGTAAACGATCCAGGTTACAGAGCCGTAACGTTTGACGATTTACGAATTGCTTACAAACAACAAGCAGAAGCTTTAATGGATGGTGGGTGTGATTTGCTTTTAGTAGAAACAATCTTTGATACATTAAATGCAAAAGCTGCACTTTTTGCAATCGAAGAAGTAAAAGAAGAACGCAATCTTGATATTCCAATCATGGTTTCAGGAACGATTACAGATGCTTCAGGAAGAACACTTTCAGGGCAAACAGTTGAAGCGTTTTTGATTTCAGTTTCACATATTCCGTTATTAAGTGTGGGATTCAATTGCGCTCTTGGAGCTGATTTATTGAAACCGTATTTAAAAACATTAGCGCACAATACAAGTTTTAATGTTTCGGCACATCCAAATGCAGGATTGCCAAATGCATTTGGACAATACGATGAAACACCAGAACAAACTCAAGTTTTCATTAAAGAATATTTAGAGGATAATTTAATTAATATCATCGGAGGTTGTTGCGGAACAACGCCAGATCATATTCGATTAATGGCTGAGGTTGCGAAGGATTATAAACCGAGAGTGGCTCCGATTATTGAATGATGATCTAATCAAAGTATTAATTGCTAATTATGAGTTTAGAGAAACAACCTTATAGTGAACTTATCGATAAAATTGGCACCTTGTTGCAAAATGGTAGACAGCAAGCTGTACAATCAGTCAATACAATTTTGGTGCAGACTTATTGGTACGTAGGTCAGCACATTGTAGAGTTTGAGCAAAAGGGAAATGAAAAAGCTGAATACGGAAGTCAATTATTTGAAAGGCTTTCAAAGGATTTGGTACAAGCTCATGGTAAAGGGTTTAGTAGATCTAATCTTTTATACATGCGTAAGTTATATTTATCGTTTCCAATAAGTGAGACACTGTCTCACTTATTGACGTGGAGTCATTATTTTGAAATTTTGAAAGCTGACTCGGAATTAGAAATTAGTTTTTATACTAAACAATGTCAGCATGAGCGGTGGAGTGTAAGAGAATTAAAACGTCAAATGAAGAGTTCATTGTTTGAAAGATTAGCTTTGAGCAAAGACAAAGAAGGCGTTTTGAGATTGGCTAAAGAAGGACATATTGTAGAAAATGCAGAAGATTTAATTAAAGATCCCTTTGTATTGGACTTTTTAAATATCCCTGAACCATATCAGTATTTGGAGAATGATTTGGAAGAAAAAATCATTTCCAATTTACAGCAGTTCATTATGGAAATGGGAAAAGGATTTGCTTTTATTGGCAGACAATATCGAATGAGTATTGGGGGAAAACATTTTTACTTGGACTTGCTTTTTTATCATCGAATACTAAAATGTTTTGTTTTGGTAGATTTAAAAAGAGGCGAAATTGATCATCAGGATATTGGTCAAATGAATTTGTATCTGAATTATTTCAAAAAGGAAGAAGCAACAGAAGGAGATAATGAACCAATTGGTATTGTATTGGGAGCACACAAAAATCATATTTTGGTTGAATATGCTACTGATAGTATTACAAATAAAGTGTTGTTGAGTAAATATCAATTGTATTTGCCGGATAAAAAAACGCTTCAGAATCAATTGGATAAATTGCTGGAAGAATAAAATTGTAAAAATTATTTTTAGCATTAATTAAAATTGAAATTTGAAAAACATAAATCGTCTTATGAAACCGAGTTTGCGTGAGGGATAGAAGTGGAAAGTCCACAGCCTGACGAAGGAAGAGCGAGGACTTGCAACGGATAGCCCGACCCGGAGGGGCACGCCCAAATTATTAAAAAGATTACAGGTTTAAAAACCTAAAAGATATAGAATAAAAAACTTAGAACCTTAGTATCTCAGGATCTTAGTAACTTTAAAAAAAATGACAGAAAAAAGAAGAGACCTTGTATTATCAGGATTAGAACCGTTGATTATCACGCCGGAAAGTGTTTTCGTGAATGTTGGTGAGCGTACAAACGTAACAGGTTCAAGAAAATTCTTGAGATTAATCAAGGAAGAGAAATATGACGAGGCGCTTGATATTGCAAGACAGCAGGTAGAAGGAGGAGCGCAGATCATCGATATTAATATGGATGAAGGAATGCTTGATGGTGTTACGGCAATGACTAAATTTTTGAATTTAATTGCTGCAGAACCAGACATTTCGAGAGTGCCAATTATGATTGACAGTTCGAAATGGGAAATCATCGAAGCTGGTCTAAAAGTAGTTCAAGGAAAAAGCGTTGTAAACTCGATTTCGTTAAAAGAAGGAGAAGAAGCCTTTATTCATCACGCTAAATTAATCAAACGTTACGGAGCAGCTGCGATTGTAATGGCTTTTGATGAAGTTGGTCAGGCAGATAATTACGACCGTAGAGTGGAAATCTGCCAGCGTTCGTATGATATTTTGGTGAACAAAGTTAATTTCCCTCCACAAGATATTATTTTCGATTTGAATATTTTCCCAGTTGCAACGGGAATGGAAGAGCATAGATTGAACGCTTTGGATTTCTTTAGAGGAACAAAATGGGTTCGCGAGAATCTTCCGCACGCACATATTAGCGGTGGAGTAAGTAACGTTTCGTTCTCTTTTAGAGGAAACGATACGGTTCGTGAAGCGATGCACTCGGTATTTTTATATCACGCAATTAAAAACGGAATGACGATGGGAATCGTTAATCCAGAGATGCTTACGATTTACGATGATATTCCGAAAGACTTATTAGAATACGTTGAAGACGTAATTCTGGACAGACGCGACGATGCTACTGAACGACTTTTAGATTTTGCAGATAGCGTAAAAGGTGAAGCAAAAAGCGATGAAAAAACGGTTCAAGAATGGCGTTTTGGAACGGTTCAAGAACGTATTACACATTCATTGGTAAAAGGAATCGATGCTTTTATTGAAGAAGATGTTGAAGAAGCACGTTTGGCGGCGACAAAGCCAATTGAAGTTATCGAGATTAACTTAATGGCCGGAATGAATGTGGTTGGAGATTTATTCGGAAGCGGAAAAATGTTCCTGCCTCAGGTAGTAAAATCGGCTCGTGTAATGAAAAAAGCGGTGGCGTATTTATTGCCTTTTATTGAAGCGAGCAAACAAGCCGGAGACAAACAAGGAAACGGAAAAATCTTGATGGCAACCGTAAAAGGTGACGTTCACGATATTGGTAAAAACATCGTTTCGGTAGTTTTGGCTTGTAATAACTACGAGATTGTAGACTTAGGTGTAATGGTTCCTCCGGAGAAAATTATTTCGGCTGCAATTGAACATGAAGTGGATATCATCGGATTAAGTGGCTTGATCACACCTTCGCTTGACGAAATGGTATATCTGGCCAAAGAACTAGATAAACAAGATATTAAAATCCCAATTATGATTGGTGGTGCTACAACTTCGCGCGCGCATACAGCCGTGAAAATTGCACCTCAATACAGAGAAACTGTAATTCACGTTAACGATGCTTCGAGAGCTGTTACCGTTGCAGGAAATCTGTTAGATCATAATAGAAAAATATATGCGGCAGATATTCGTGCAGAATACGATTCTTTTAGAGAAACATTTTTAAACCGTTCAAGAGATAAAAACTTCCTGACGATTGAAGATGCCCGCAAAAACAAATTGCCATTGGATTGGTCTGAGTATACGCCGACTAAACCAAAAGTAATTGGCGCTCAAACTATTGAAATAGAATTGGATGTTTTGGTTCCGTATATCGACTGGACGCCATTTTTCCAAACATGGGAATTGTACGGAAAATATCCTGCGATTCTAACGGATGAGGTTGTGGGTAAAGAAGCAACTTCTGTTTTTAATGATGCTCAGGCAATGCTAAAAGTAATTTTAGAAGAGAAAAAATTAAAAGCAAAAGGTATTTACGGAATTTTCCCTGCGAATCAGGTAAATGATGACGATATCGAATTGCGTGATGAAAACGGAAAAGTTTTAGAAAAATTCTTAACGCTTCGTCAGCAGTCACAAAAAACTAAAGGAGCTCCAAACATCGCTTTAGCCGATTTTATTCTGCCAAAAGAAAGCGGAATCGATGATTACATGGGAGCTTTCTGTGTAACAACAGGTTTTGGTGTTGACGAATGGGCGGCAGAATACGAAAAGAATCTAGACGATTATAATTCAATTATGGTTAAAGCCCTTGCAGATCGTTTTGCTGAGGCTTTCGCCGAATATCTTCACGAGCGAGTTCGTAAAGATTTTTGGGGTTATGATAGTGAAGAATCTTTAACCAACGAAGAATTGATTAAAGAAAATTATAAAGGAATTCGTCCAGCGCCAGGTTATCCAGCTTGTCCAGATCACTTGGAGAAACCAACAATCTGGAAACTTTTGGATGTTGAAAAACAAATTGGAGTGAAGTTAACAGAAAGTATGGCAATGTGGCCGGCTTCTTCGGTGTCAGGATACTATTTCGGAAACCCGAAAAGCCGCTATTTCGGACTAGGAAAAATAAAAGAAGATCAGGTTACAGATTACGCAAAACGCCGAAATGTACCGCTTGATTACGCAATGAAATGGTTAAACCCTAATATAGCAGATTAAAGTTTTTGTTTCAAGTTTCAAGTTTCAAGTTCTCTATGGCAACTTGAAACTTGGAACCTGAAACTTGAAACAACAAATATTTGATTTACGTTTTTTGATTCAGATTTTTTACACCTTTCAAACTCAAAATTCATAACTCATAACTCATAATTCTAATAATGAAAGTAACAGAACATATAGAAAACGCCAAAGGAAAAACATTATTCTCGTTTGAAATTATTCCGCCTCAGAAGGGGAAAAGCATTCAGGAATTATACGATAATATTGATCCGTTAATGGAGTTTAATCCGCCGTTTATTGATGTAACGACTTCTCGTGAAGAGTATATTTACATTGACCGCGGTAATGGACTTTTGGACAAAAAACTGACTCGTATGCGTCCAGGAACGCTTGGAATTTGCGCTTCTATAAAACACAAATACAATGTAGATACGGTTCCGCATTTGCTTTGTGGTGGTTTCACTAAAGAAGAAACCGAGTATATGCTGGTTGACTGTCATTATTTAGGAATCAACAATGTAATGGCACTTCGAGGTGACGCAATGAAAGACGAGCAGTCTTTTACACCAAAAGCTGGAGGAAATCATTATGCAATTGATTTGGTAAAACAAATAAACGATTTGAATTGCGGAAAATATCTTCATGAAGTAATGGATGCTGATAACAAAGCTGACTTCTGTATTGGAGTTGCAGGTTATCCAGAAAAACATTTAGAATCACCATCTTTACAATCAGATTTAAAAAGATTAAAAGAAAAAGTTAATGCAGGAGCTGATTATGTAGTAACACAAATGTTTTTTGACAATGCTAAATATTTTGCTTTCGTAGAAAAAGCAAGAGAAATGGGAATCACAATTCCTATTATTCCTGGAATTAAACCAATTGCTGTTCAACGACATTTACAGGTTCTGCCGCAAATCTTCAGAATCGATTTGCCAGAAGATTTAATCGATGCCGTAGATAAATGCAAAAACAATGCTGAAATCAAACAAGTCGGAATTGAATGGGCGGTTCAGCAGTCATTAGAATTAAAAGCCGCTGGAGTTCCGTTTTTACACTATTATTCAATGGGTAAATCTGAGAATATTCGTCAGATTGCAAGTCAGGTTTTTTAAGGTCTTTGCTAGGAACTTTGTCAAAGTTTAAAACTTTGACAAAGTTGATTGAGTACAGTTTGTCATTCCGAGGAACGAGGAATCTCACTCGGGTGTCGACAAAGATTGGCGATTTACTTTGCGGAGTTTCTAGTGTGATTCCTCGTTCCTCGGAATGACAAAAAAATGGAATTTGGTATTTTTTTAATTGAAATTTTAAAAGTCATGAAACAAGAAGAACTACAAGCCATAGCCTCTCAATTAAAACATCCATCGGGAGAAAAAGGAATTGAAATGGCCAATATGATGAACGAAACGAACATCAATATGACTAAACATTCGATTCAGAATCTAAATATTTCAAACGAAAACAGAATTCTGGAACTAGGCCACGGAAACGCAGGTCACGTTGAATTTTTGTTTGAACAAGCTGAAAAATTAAAATATTACGGACTGGAAATGTCGGAATTGATGTTTCAAGAAGCGCGCCAGATCAACCGAAACTTTGTCTCTCAAAAACAAGCTTTCTTTTCGCTTTATGACGGAAATACGATTCCGTTTGAAGATGGATTATTCGATAAAATATTTACTGTAAATACAATCTATTTTTGGCAGAAACCCGAAGAATTGCTTTCAGAAATCCACAGAGTTTTAAAACCAAGCGGTAATTTCTGCTTGACATTTGCCGAAGAAGATTTCATGAAAACATTGCCTTTTACGCAATTCGAATTTAAATTGTACAGTACAGAAAAAGCGCAGGAATTAATCAAAAAATCAGATTTTAAAATCGTTTACACAGAAACACAGACGGAAAAAGTAAAAAGTAAAACTGGCGAATTGGTTGACAGAGCTTTTACTACTATAGTTCTGGAAAAATAGTTAAGATTTTTAAACACATAGAAACATAGATTTTTCTTAATTTAAGTTTAGAAGAATTAAAAAGAAAAATACATTTTTCACACATAGTTATGTTTGTTTAAATAAGTAAAACGCCTTTCTAGACAAAGAGAACTATGTTTCTATGTGTTTAGAAAATATAGAGATTGCTGAATTCTAAACCCTTGTATCATTATGGAAGTTAAGAAAATCAATTTTTTGCAGAGTTACAGCAGTATTTTATGGCTTCTTGGCGGTATTATAGTCGGAAGTATTTTTGGATTGGTTTTCGGAGAAGATGTTTTGATCATAAAACCGCTTGGCGATATATTCCTGAATTTACTTTTTACAGCCATTATTCCACTTATCTTTTTTACAATCGGTTCTTCGGTTGCGAATCTAGAAAGAACAGAAAAACTAGGAAAACTGTTTGTTATAATGTTGCTAGTTTTTCTAGCTACCATTTTGATTTCGGCAATTGTGATGATTTGCGCTGTTTATCTTTTTCCAATTCATGAAGATATTGCGATTGCCAAAGTTCCGTTTGAAGAAGTAGCATCAGGATCAGCGGGAGATCAGATTGCGAAACTGCTTACTGCCAATGATTTCTTCGAATTATTGTCTCGTAAAAGCATGTTGGCGTTGATTATTTTCTCTTTTTTAGTTGGTTTTGCCACACTGCAATCAGGAGAAAAAGGAAAAGCTTTCAAGAGTTTTCTGGATTCAGGAAACGAAGTAATGAAACAGCTTTTGAACATTATCATGAAATCTGCACCAATTGGTCTCGGAGCCTATTTTGCTTATCAAGTTGGAGTTTTTGGACCGCAATTGTTAGGGGTTTATGCAAAACCAATGGCAGTTTATTATGGCGCTTGTATTTTCTACTTTTTCGTGTTTTTCAGTTTATATGCCCTTGTCTCTGGAGGGAAAAGAGCTTTTAAAGTTTTTTGGGGTAACAATATAACTCCATCTTTAACCGCAGTAGGAACTTGCAGCAGTATTGCTACTATACCAGCCAATCTGGATGCTGCAGAAAAAATGGGAATCCCTAGTCACGTTCGGAATTTAGTAATTCCGCTTGGAGCGCCTTTGCACAAAGACGGTTCGAGTATGTCTTCCATCTTAAAGATTACTTTTTTATTTGCCATGTTTGGCAAAGATTTTTCAGATCCGATGACCATTCTTTTAGCACTCGGAATTACAGTTGTCGTTTCGATTGTCGAAGGCGGAATTCCAAACGGAGGCTATATTGGAGAAATCTTAGCTATAACAGTTTATGGTTTTCCTATGGGACAAGCTTTGCCCGTCGCTATGATCTTAGGGACATTGGTAGATCCAATTGCTACTTTATTAAATGCCAACGGCGATGTAATCTGTTCGATGATGGTTTCGAGATTCTCTGAAAAGACGAAGTGGTAGCTCTTCTTTAAAAAAATACAATTTTTTATAACCTTTCTTATCCGCACAATCTGCGCAACATAACTAATACAACAAACTTATGAATTCAATACTACAGCACGATCTCAATAATTTTGAGAATATCTTAGAAAAAACAAAACAGCAAGGCGTTGATTTCCTTAATAATATTGATAACGTTCCAACGTCTAAAAATTATTCAATCGATCCTAAAACTGAACTAAACGAATTAGGTTTAGGATCTATTGATGCTTTAAAAGAGTTTAATGAAAGATTGGCTCCATTGATGGTTTCTTCGTCAGGCCCGAGATATTGGGGATTTGTTACAGGCGGTTCAACACCAGCATCTATTGTGGGCGATTGGCTGGCTTCTGTGTATGATCAAAATACTCAAGCTGTAAAAGCACAAGGTGGAGCATCGGCGTTAATAGAATTTGAAACCATTAATTTGTTATTGCAACTGTTAGAGCTTCCAGATTCATTTTTAGGCGGATTTGTTACAGGAGCTACAATGTCAAACTTTACTGCGCTTGGTGTTGCCAGACAATGGTTTGGTAAACAGTTTGGAAAAGATTTTGCTAAAAACGGAATTTCAGAACCAATTAATATCTTAACAGCAACACCGCATTCTTCTTCTGTAAAATGTTTGTCACTTTTAGGAATTGGAAGTCAGAATTACACGGTTGTAAAAACAATTGAAGGAAATCGTGAAGCTTTGGATATTGCCGATTTAGAAGAAAAAATCAAAACATTAAATGGAAAACCTTTTATTCTGATTTCAAGTGCAGGAACTGTAAATACCGCCGATTTTGATGATTTTGAAGCGATTTCAGATCTAAAAGAAAAATACAATTTCTGGTGGCACATTGATGCCGCATTTGGCGGATTTGCTGCGGTTTCAGAGAAATACAAACATTTTGTAAAAGGCTGGGAAGGTGCAGATAGTATTACGATTGACTGTCATAAATGGCTAAATGTACCTTATGAGAGCGCTTTCGTTTTAATTAAAAAAGAGCATATAAATCTGCAGATTGAGACATTTCAGAATTCTAATGCTCCTTATTTAGGTAATCCTCTAGAAAATTTTAATTATTTGAATGTACTTCCTGAAAATTCTCGTCGTTTGCGTGCTCTGCCTGCTTGGTTTTCGCTTAAAGCATATGGAAAAGAAGGTTTTAGAGATATTATCGAAAATAGCACAGCACTGGCTTTGCATTTTGGAAATGCATTAATAGAAAATGATTTTGAGTTGTTAGCACCAATTCGTTTAAATAATGTTTGCTTTACGTTAAAAGGTGAGCAAAATCAGGAAAAAGTAAGTCAGTTTTTATCTGCTTTGAATGATACTGGAAAAGTATTTATGACACCAACGGTTTATCAAGGTAAAAAAGGAATTAGAGCCTCTTTTGTAAATTGGAGAACTACAGAAGATGATGTCAAACTTGTAATTGTCGAAATGCGAGAAGTGCTTTCAGAATTATAAACTTAATAAAAGTAGAAGAGCCTGTTTGAAGGAACAGGCTCTTGACTAACACAAAAAAAAACAAAAAACAAGGTATTTAAAGAACGAAACTTTTATATACGGTATGTAAATGCAATTGTCGCAATGCGATTGTCTAGCTCATATCTTTTATCAATGCTAGTTTGTGCGACTGCAGATTTAATAGTAAAATTGTTGGTGTTGAAAACATCAGTAAAATTGAGTTTAATGTTTCCTTTTTTGGCTAAAACTTGTTTTGAAATCCCAATGCTGAAATCAAAGAAGCCATCTCTCTGATAAATTCCAAGATTGGATTTTGACTGATATTGTGCATTCCCTTCCGCTTTCAGGGTTTCCGTTATAGCAAAAGAATTTTGCACGCTTACATTCAAAGTCATAATAGGATCAATTGTATTACTGTTTAAAATGTCTCCCATAAACTTATTTTCAAAAACATTGAATAAAGTGTTAACAGACCACCACTTGTTTAGCTCAGCGGTATTGGTAATATTAAGTCCGTAATTGTATGATTTGTCAACATTTATTTGCGTTGTCACGGTTGTATTAGTGTCTGGATTATAGTTATACACCTCTGTGAAAACATCTTTGGTGCTATTGAAATAAACCGAAGCCATAAAATTGCTTTTCCAGGCATAACCGATTTCCATAGCATGTGTAATCTCAGGAATCAAGTTCGGATTTCCTTGTGAATAATTGAACGAATCATCATAAAAACGAAACGGATTCAAATCAAACTGACTTGGCCTGTTGATTCTTTTGCTGTAAGAAGCATGAGCAGAATGATTGCTGGTAAATTCATACTTTAAAGAAAGACTCGGAAACCATTTTAAATAATCATCTTTATGCTCTTCATTTAGCGTTTTCTGATCAATATTTATCGCAGTATATTCAGTTCTTAAACCAGCCTGAATGTTTAATTTTTCTAGCTGATATTTATAATTCGCGTAAGCAGCATAAATCTGTTCGTTATATTCAAAATGATTGGTCGAATTAAAATCAATCTGCCATTCGTTATTTTCATAATATTCATAAACAGATGGATTATCATTGTTTTTAATACTCGTCTTAAAACCCCATTCAATAGATTGCTTTTCTTTAAACGGATTTACAAAATCAATTTTTCCAGTAAAAACTTTTAACTGAGAAGGAATATAGCCGCGACGGTCATTTACAACAGTAGCGTTTGCAGTATTATCGGCACTTTGAAATTGATTAGATCTGAATTTAGAAGTTTCATATTCAAAATCAAAAGACATGTTTTTGCCTTCTGTATTAAACTTATGTACTCCAGAAAAAGCATACGTATAATCAAACCACTTTTCTTTACTATCATTATAAGTCAAAGCATCAAAAACAGGTTGATTTGAAGTGTTAAATACTGTATTTGTTCCATCAGCCATATTTTCATAACGTCCGATTTTGGCATCTACATAAAACTCTAAATTTGTTTTAGGAGAAGCTTCATATTGCGTTCCTATTTTAAAATTATTAGAAGTCAAAGGCTCATCTGTAATAGAAGTTTGATGATTTGTAGATACAATCTGTTGATGTGTTAAATCAGAATATTGAGTTTGATCAAATCGTTTATGTTCTTCTTCACCACGGAAAGTATAGCTGTAATTTCCGAAAACGCCCCATTTATCTTTATTGTAATTTAAATTAAAGCCAGAATTGGTTCTGTTTTTTCGGCCTCTTCCATAACTGGCAAAAGCGGTTCCTTTTAAGCCAGAAGCATTTGGTTTTTTAAGAATAATATTTATGATACCAGCTTTTCCTGCCGCATCATATTTAGAAGAAGGATTTGTGATTACTTCAATTTGTTTGATGTTGGATGAGGTTGTTGCCTTTAAATAATTTGCCAATTCTTTTTGCGAAAGTTGCGTCAATTTGCCATTTATCATCACGGCAACACCTTGTTGTCCACGAATAGACAAATCGCCATCTTGAGACACAACAACGCCTGGCGCACGTGATAATACGTCAAGCGCGGTCCCGCCTTCAGATACGATGCTGTTTTCTACATTAAAAACAAGACGATCAGATTTTTGAGTATATAGTACTTTTTTTCTAGCAATCACGATTTCATCTAAAGCATTTATAGTGGTTTCGACAATACTGTCTGTTTCTTTTTCTGTTTGCGAATATCCATCATATACCGAAAAAGCAAGCATAAGAGAGGTTATAATTTTTTTCATGTTGTTTCAATTTGGCAATTCTAAATCGAGATTTAGAACATAATCTTTGTAATTTTTTTTGAATTAGAATTATTGCAATACAATTTGTTCTAATTTTTCTGAAAATCTTTTTTGAAGATGTATTGCTTGATTTGAAACAATAGAAATATGTTTTTTAAGGGTGTGGAGTATACGTAACATACTGTGGCATTTAAAATTTGATTTGTCAAATATAATACTATTTATAACAAGTCTAAATAAAAATAATAATTATTTTTTACAGAAAAACCTTAATTTGTTGATTTGTAGGGAAAAGAATTAAAATGGGGAATAAAAAAAGCGGTCTGTTTTTTATAAAACAAACCGCTTTTTCTGCTGAAAAACTGAAAACTTACTTCGTAATTTCTCTAAAAACAGCCTCCAAGTTTTTATTTTTCTGATTCAATTGTAAAGTCTTTAACCCATTTTCGTTGGCAAAGTCAAAAATTGTAGGACGCATGTCTTTGTCTGTAACAAAAGTCAGCTCCCATGTCATGTCATGAGTATTTACGTATGAAGCAATATTTTCTAGTCTAGCCAAAAGCTGTTCTTCTACTTTGTAATCAAACTCTACTTCAATAACTTGCTCTTTATCGGCAGTCACCAAATGGTCTAATTTATTGTCAGCAACAATCTGTCCTTTGTCAATAATTATGACACGATCGCAAATTGCTTCAACTTCTTGCATAATATGCGTAGATAAAAAAACAGTTTTATTTTTTCCTGCATTTTTAATCACGTTACGAATTTCCATTAACTGATTTGGATCCAGTCCAGTAGTCGGTTCATCTAAAATTAAAACTTCTGGATCATGAAGTAAAGCATTTGCCAATCCAACACGTTGGCGGTATCCTTTAGAAAGCTGTCCAATCTTTTTATGGCTTTCTGGTGTCAGTCCTGTCAGTTGAATTACTTCTTCAATTCTTGATTTTGGCACACTATAAACATCGGCATTAAAAGCCAAATACTCACGAACATACAAATCCAAATATAACGGATTATGTTCTGGTAAGTACCCAATAGAACGTTGCACTTCTTTTGCGTTTGTCATGACATCGTGACCATTTACAAGGGCTGAGCCACTATCGGCAAGTAAATAAGTGGTCAAAATTTTCATTAAAGTAGATTTTCCAGCTCCGTTTGGGCCAAGAAATCCCACGATTTCCCCTCTCTCAATTTTAAAAGAAATTTCATTTAAAGCTTTTTGCTCTCCGTAACTTTTTGATATACTGTTTACTTCTATCGACATGACTTTTTATTTGTTGCAAAAGTAACGAGAAATAGTTTCGATTACTAAAAATTTGTCTCCTAAAGTAATTATAAAAAAAATGAGTAGCTCAGTATTCACGGCATTGTTATTGTTAAGAGAATGCTAAAATTAAAATAAAACCCAAATCATGAAAAAAATTCTAGTGATGGCTGCTTTAGCTATCTGCAGTTTTGCAAACGCACAAAAAGGTACAGTATTAGTTGGTGGTAACATCTCTTATTCTTCTGAAACAAGAGATTTCGGTAATGCTGAAAGAAAATCAAACGAATTTGCTTTTTCTCCAAAAGTAGGTTACCAATTTCACGAAAACTGGACAGTTGGAGGTGAGTTTACAGTTGCTTCTTCAAAAGATGATCAAGGTGTAAATGAATACAAAACAAACAGTTCTAAATTTGGTGCATTTGTACGTTACACAATGCCATTAAGCCAAACTTTCTCAGTATTTGCAGATTTAGGAGCTGGTTTCCAAAATCAAACTGAAAAAGATTACATTGGATCAAACTACACAAAGTATAAAGCAGATGGAATGTACATTGGTGTAACTCCGGCGCTTTTCATTAACATGAAAAATGGTTTTGGTCTTAACTTTAGCATTGGTGGTTTAGGATACGAAACTTTAAATTATGATAACAACGGTCCAGATGTTAGCAGATTTAATTTCAACTTTGGTAAAACAGCTAGCATTGGAATCTCTAAAAACTTCTAATCTTTAGTTTTTATATTCAATTTCAGAAAGCGCTCCAGTCGGAGCGCTTTTTTTTATAGCCATTTTCAAAAAAACAAAAATTACGAAAATGGATCACTTGTGTCAGATAATAAAGCTAATGGTTTTTATACTGGTATTACTCTAGCCCTTTTATTAACATGAAGAAAGGTTTTGGTCTAAATTTTAGTATTGGGGCTTTAGAATATGAAACATTAATCTACGATAATAATGATATTGAGTAGAGTAAAATTTTTGTCAATTTTTAAAAAACATTAAATATTGGGGTTTCTAAAAACTTCTAGTTTTAGATCTTTATGAAAATAGGAAAGCGCTCCAATTGGAGCGCTTTTTTGCTTACTAAAGTTCTTCTGAAAATAATAGTTGTTTTTTAGCCCCGATAGGAACGGTATCCTTTTTCTGGCTTCTTTAGACAGAAAAAGATATAGTGGATAGCGGGACAGAAGCTGTTTTGAAAACTAAATCTTTTTGCTCCTAAAAAAATAAATACCAGCAAAATGAAGCCGAAACGAATCATAACTAAATTCGGCCTCATTTGCTGGTATAAAAACAAAAACTATTTAAGGTATTAAGTTACTGGATTTTCTACAGCTGCTCTCATTTCTTGAGCAGCATTTACCATTTCGATTAGCGCTTTTTTAGTTTCATCCCAATGACGGGTTTTTAAGCCACAATCTGGATTTACCCATAATTGATCAACTGGAATTACGGCTGAAGCTTTCTCTAGCAAACGAACCATTTCTTCGCTTGATGGAACACGTGGAGAGTGAATGTCATAAACACCAGGACCAATTTCGTTTGGATATTTAAAGTCAGCAAAAGCATCTAAAAGTTCCATTTGAGAGCGCGAACATTCAATAGTAATAACATCTGCATCCATGTCGGCAATATTTTGAATGATGTCGTTGAATTCGCTGTAACACATGTGGGTATGAATCTGCGTATCATCGTTTACGCCGCTTGCAGAAATTCTGAATGCGCGAACTGCCCAATCTAAATATTTCGCCCATTCTTCTTTTCTTAACGGAAGGCCTTCACGAATGGCTGGCTCATCAATTTGAATGATTTTGATTCCTGCTTTTTCTAAATCCACAACTTCATCGCGAATGGCTAAAGCGATTTGTGTGCAAGTTTCAGAACGTGGCTGATCGTTTCGTACAAAAGACCATTGCAGGATTGTTACAGGCCCCGTCAACATTCCTTTTACCCATTTTGGAGTTAGAGATTGTGCATATTGAGACCATTTTACCGTCATAGGATTTGGTCTTGAAACATCACCGTATATAACAGGAGGTTTCACACAGCGGCTTCCGTAGCTTTGTACCCAGCCATTTTTGGTAAAAGTAAATCCTGATAATTGTTCTCCAAAATATTCCACCATATCGTTACGTTCAAACTCGCCATGAACTAAAACATCGATTCCGGTTTCTTCTTGAAAACGAATCGTAGCCTCGGTTTCTTTTTCGATTAAATCATTGTATTCTTGAGCTGTTAATTCTCCTTTTTTGAATCTCGCTCTCCAGCTTCTCACTTCTGCTGTTTGGGGGAAAGATCCAATTGTAGTAGTTGGGAATAAAGGCAATTTTAAAGCTTCAATTTGGCTTTTTCTTCTTGTTGCAAAAGAACTTTTACGTTTGTCATCTGAAGTTGTAATTCCAGCAACTCGTGCTTTAACTTCGTTATTATGAATTAATTTTGAAATTTTACGGTTTTCATTTGTCAAAACATTTTCTTTGTAATCAGCTGAATTTTCAGGATTCACTTCGTTTGAAGCAAATTGTTTTAAAAGTGCAATTTCATTGATTTTCTGCTTAGCAAAAGCCAACCATTGTTTGATTTCTGGCGTTAAAGTCTGATCGTTGGTTTCTAAATCCAAATCGCACGGACTGTGAATTAATGAACAAGAAGGAGCAATCAGAATTCTATCAGTTCCTAAAGCATCAGTAGCTTTTTTGATTAATTCTAAAGATTTTTTGAAATCATTTTTCCAGATATTTCTTCCGTCAACAACTCCAAGTGAAAGATTTACGTTTGAAGCTAATTTTCCAGATTCTAAAATATCGTTTAATTGAAGTGGACAACGAACTAAATCCAAATGGAAAGTATCGACAGGAAGCGCTAAAGCAGTTTCTAGATTTTCTCCAAAGCAGTCAAAATAGTTTGCCAAAACAATTTTTAGTTGTGGAAAACGTTTGTTGATTTCATTGTACACTTTCGTAAAAACGCTTCTGTCTTTATCAGTTAAATTTAAAGCCAAGAAAGGCTCATCGAACTGAATATATTCAGCATTTTCTGCTTGCAGTTTTTCTAAAATTTCAAAATAAACGGGCAATAAGGCATCAATAAGATCAATTCTATTAAAACCTTCTTCCTTTTCTTTTCCTAATAATAAATAAGAAACAGGCCCGATTAAAACAGGTTTTGTTTTGATTCCTAGGTCATTTGCTTCTTTAAATTCATTGATTATTTTCTCAGAAAACAATTCAAACTTTTGATTCTTTGTGAATTCAGGAACAATGTAATGATAGTTGGTGTCAAACCATTTTGTCATTTCCATTGCCACAACATCCTGTCCGTCTTTTTGAGAACCTCTTGCCATTGCAAAATATAAATCAAGAGATGAATTGCTTTTTGCTAATTCGTGATAACGTGCCGGAATTGCTCCAAGGGTTAGCGTCAAATCTAAAACTTGATCATAAAAAGAAAAATCATTAGACGGAATTAAATCAACTCCTGCTTCGGCTTGTAATTTCCAGTTTTTAAGACGGATTTCTTTTCCAGCGTCTATAAGTTCTTCTGCCGAAATTTTTCCCGCCCAATACAATTCGCTGGCTTTTTTCAGTTCTCTGTTGCTGCCAATTCTTGGGTAACCTAAGTTGTTTGTTTTCATTTTTGATTCAGTATTTTTTACTGAACAAATTTACGTTCTTGGTTTTTATAACTTATATTTGAGTTTTATTTCAGTAAAATGTGTTTTAAAAGTATATTTTTAAAGATTTAATTACTTTTAAAATCTGTAAAATGAACTTATAGCAGTAAAAAAAACTATGGAAAATTTAGATAAAACCGATTTGTTGATCCTGAAATACCTTCAGGAAGATTGTAATATCAATACAAAAGACCTCGCCAGTAAATTATTTCTAACCGTAACTCCCGTTTATGAAAGAATTAAAAGACTAGAAAGAGATGGTTATATTACTAAATATGTTGCGCTTTTAGACAAGAAGAAAATGAATCGTGGAATGACTGTTTTTTGTAATGTGCGCTTAAAAGAACATGCCAAAAACGTGGGGAGCAATTTTGTAAAAGATATTGTGGCACTTCCAGAAATTATAGAATGTTATAACATTGCAGGTGATTATGATTTTATGCTCAAGATTTTGGTTCAGGATATGGCTAGTTATCAAGATTTTGTAATGAACAAATTATCAACCATAGAAAACATTGGAAATACCAACAGTATTTTTGTGATGGGAGAAATCAAACACAGTACTGCTTTAGAGTTTTAAAGGAGAAGAAATTCCTAAAATAAAACGTATTTTTGAAATCTAAAATCATCAATTTAGATCAAAAATCTAAAATCGTTAATCTACAATCTAAAATTAAAATGAACTGGGAACAACTTTTATCATTAAAACGTCAGGGAGATACAAGCAAAAGATTACGTGTAGAACAAGATGACACTCGTTTAGGATTTGAGGTAGATTATGACCGAATTATATTTTCTTCCGCTTTTAGAAGTTTACAAGATAAAACACAGGTTATTCCGCTTTCTAAGACAGATTTCGTACACACGCGTTTAACGCACAGTTTGGAAGTTTCTGTTGTAGGGCGTTCGCTTGGGCGCTTGGTTGGAAAAAAGATTATTGAAAAATATCCTTATCTAAAAGAAGTTCACGGTTATCATATGAACGATTTTGGAGCTATTGTAGCTGCGGCTTCACTGGCGCACGATATTGGAAATCCGCCTTTTGGGCACTCTGGAGAAAAAGCGATTGGCGAATATTTTTCTATCGGAAACGGTCAGAAATATAGAAACCAGCTTACTGACAAACAATGGCAGGATTTGATTGATTTTGAAGGAAATGCTAACGGATTTTCAGTTCTTACAGCAAGCCGCCCTGGAATTGAAGGCGGACTTCGTATTTCGTATGCAACTTTAGGAGCTTTTATGAAATACCCAAAAGAAAGCCTTCCGAAAAAGCCAACAAATAATATTTCCGATAAAAAATACGGATTCTTTCAGTCCGATAAACTATTCTTTGAAGAAGTGGCCAAAGATATGGGAATGATCGCCAATAAATCTGGGGATGATATTGGTTTCGAAAGACATCCATTGGCTTATTTGGTAGAAGCCGCAGATGATATTTGTTACACTATTATTGACTTTGAAGACGGGATTAATTTAGGTCTAGTTTCTGAAGATTTTGCTTTAGAATATTTGATTAATCTTGTAAAAGACAATATCGGGGTTTCTAAATACAAATCATTAACTACAAAAGAAGACCGTATTAGTTATTTACGAGCTTTGGCAATTGGTACTTTAATTAATGATGCCGTAAATGTTTTTGTTGAAAATGAAGAAGCAATTTTGGCAGGAAATTTTCCTTTTGCATTAACAGATAAAAGTAAATATAAAGCACAGATGAACGATATTATCAAACTTAGCGTTGATAAAATCTACCAAAGCCGCGAAGTGATTGAGAAAGAAATTGTGGGTTACCAAATCATTCAAACATTATTGGATAAATTCATAACGGCATTCAATAATAAATATGAAGGAACGGCTTCAAACTATGATAAACTCATTTTGAAAATGCTGCCAGAGAAACATCATTTGGATAAAACCAATCTTTATGAACGTTTACTGCATATCTGCCATTACGTTTCTCTTCTTACGGATGGTAACGCTCTAGAATTGTATGAAACAATTCAAGGACAGAAAAAGCGCTAAATAGATTCTTGTTTCAAATAAAAAATGCCTCTTTCATGAATTTTGAAAGAGGCATTTTTAAATTCTTAATTTTATTTTATTGAAAAGCATAAACTAGACCAACTCCGAGAACTTGTCTTAATTGCATTCTAGGTCCGTCATTTACTTGAGTTGTTGCTCCTGTAGCTGGATCCACAACATCTTTTTTGGTTTTAATATCGTCGTCATAAATTAAGTGAACCCCAATATTAGCTTTTACGTAAGCGTTAACAACAAGGTCAAGACGTGTGTCATAATCGATATCGACATTTCCGAATTTGTTTAAGTAATCTGTATATAAGCTTAGTCTATTTTCGTAAAAGACGTTTTTATAGATTTCATTTTTCATATAAGCTGTAAACAATATACCAAATTCAGCTTTTACTTTTTGACCTCCCTCAATTAATATCTGCTGTGTAGGATCCAAAGGGTCTGGCGCATAAACTGCCTTTTTAACCCCGAAAGAACCTTGGTCTGCAAGATATTGATCAAGTACTAAGGTGGTTTTTAATGTAATAGGAGAGAAGTAAAATACCCTGTTTTTTTCTTTGTTTGAATTCTCTGCTCCGGCTCCCAGAAAGATATAAGCTGGTGCGAAAGGTTTAGAAATGGCAACATCACGGTTTGGGTAATTATAACCATTGGTAAATTGTGTGTTGAAATTTAATTTAGAAGAGTAATACCAGTTTGAAGCAGTATCTTTTCTGAAACCATAGGTTGAGTTGAACTGAAAGGCATCATCTGTTTTTCTTAACTCGATTCCGTCTTGTTTATTTAAACCATATTTTACAATAAGCTCGTTTACCCATTTATGATTTTTCTTTGTGTAGGTTCTTCCAAATTCACCTTTAAATAAACCTGAAATCGAACTTGTTCCCCCGGCGCTCCAGTTTACAAAAGCGATCTCCGAAATGTCAAAACCAATCTGATTCTTTCTGCTCCAGTTGGACGGCGGTTTAGGTGCTTGATTAGGACTTAAAGTGGTTTGTATAATCTGGGCAAAGTTATTAGAAGTACACAAAAGCAATAATAGCAAAAGAGTAGAACGCAATAATTTCATTAGGTAAATTTTTTTTTGGTATCGCAAAATAATTATTTTGAACCATTAGAAAAAAGATTTATTAAACTTTTAACGTCAATTTTACACAATTGTTGCAGTTGATTTACGGTTCCATGCTCGATAAATTCGTCGGGAACACCTAAAATTTCAATAGAATTTTTGAAATTGTTTGATGCTGCAAACTCTAAAATTGCACTTCCAAAACCACCATTTTTAACCCCTTCTTCGATGGTAATAATACGGTCGAAAGTTGAAAAAATTATTTTTAAAGTATTGATGTCTAGTGGTTTAATAAAGCTAAAATTATAGTGGGCGATTTCGTTAGAATTGGTAGATTCTTTTAAAGCCTCTATAACATTATTTCCAATTGTTCCGGCCGATAGCACAGCAACTTTCGTACCATCTTTCAAGCATTTTGCCTTGTTCCAATTTATTTTTTCGTAATGTCCGAAATTTTCTACTTCCCAATTTGGCAGGACTCCGCGGCCTCTTGGATATCGAATAGCAATAGGATGATCTATTCCTAATTGAACTGTATATAAAATGTTTTGAAGTTCAATTTCGTTCAACGGAGCATAGATTATCATATTCGGAATCGAACGCAGATAGGCAATGTCAAAAACACCATGATGCGTTGCGCCGTCTTCGCCGACTAACCCTGCGCGGTCTAGACAAAAAATTACAGGTAAATTTTGCAGTGCCACATCATGAATTACCTGATCGTAGGCACGCTGTAAAAATGTGGAGTAAATGTTACAATATACAATCATACCCTGTGTTGCCATTCCTGCTGCGAGCGTTACGGCATGCTGTTCGGCAATTCCAACATCAAAAGCACGTTCTGGGAATTCGTCCATCATAAATTTTAATGAACTTCCAGATGGCATTGCGGGTGTGATCCCGATTATTTTTTCGTTCTTTTTGGCTAAATCTAAAATAGTCAAGCCAAAAACATCTTGATATTTTGGAGGAAGATTTTCTTCCGATTTTAAATGAATTTCTCCAGTTGAAGCATCAAATTTTCCAGGCGCATGATATTTCACTTGATTTTCTTCGGCTTGCTGTAAACCTTTTCCTTTTGTAGTTACAATATGCAGAAATTTAGGCCCTTTAATCTTTTTAAGACGTTTTAATTCTTTGATTAATTTAGGAAGATCATGACCGTCTATTGGTCCTGAATAATCAAAATTCAAAGATTTAATGATATTATTCTGTCGCGGATTTTTACCGTTTTTAACCGAAGTAAGGTATTTTTTCAAAGCACCAACACTCGGATCAATTCCAATCGCATTATCGTTTAGAATAACCAAAATATTGGCATCTGTAACTCCAGCATGGTTTAAACCTTCAAAAGCCATTCCGCTCGCAATAGAAGCGTCGCCAATTACTGCGATATGTTCTTTATCAAAATTGCCTTTTAATTTAGAAGCAATAGCCATTCCGAGTGCTGCAGAAATAGAAGTAGAAGAATGTCCAACGCCAAAAGTATCGTAAACACTTTCACTTCTTTTTGGAAAACCAGAAACTCCTCCAATTTGTCTATTAGTATGAAAAATTTCTCTTCTTTCGGTCAAGATTTTGTGCCCGTATGCCTGATGTCCAACATCCCAAACCAATAAATCATCTGGAGTATTAAAAACATAATGCAAAGCAATTGTAAGTTCTACAACGCCCAAACTAGCTCCCAAATGCCCTTCTTTTACAGAAACAATATCAATAATAAACTGACGCAATTCTTGAGCAACTTGAGCAAGCTGTTCTTCTTTTAGAAGACGCAAATCGGCAGGATTGTATATTTTGGAAAGTAAATCGCTTTTCATTGTAAGGTAAAAAGCAAATTTACGGTTTTAAATTTAATTTTCCCCCAGAGTCTTATTTCAATAAAATAGGCACAGAATATTGCATTCTAACTTTTTTTCCATTTGATTCTCCAGGCTGCCATTTTGGACACAAACTTAAAACCCTGATAATTTCTTTTTGCAGTGGCTCTTCAACTGCTGGCGAACATTCAAGAAATGAAACACTTCCGTTTTTTTCAACAGCAAATGCAAGAGTGAAATTAAGTTTCCAATAACTTATGCCTTCTGGCTTTTTGTATTCTTTCATAAAGAAGTTATGAAATTGTTCTATTCCGCCTGGGAATTCGGCATTTGTATTTGAAATAGGTTTTAGAGATGGCGCTGAATCGTCTTTTTTTATTTTATCCGTTTTTGACGTTTTGTTTTCTGAAACTTTTTCCTGTATTATTGGTATTGCGTTTTTAAGTTCTACTGGATTAATTTTTGTTGATGGAGCATCAGCAGTCTGGCTCTCACTGTTTTTATCTATTGAGATTTCTTTAGAAACTTTATGCTCTTTGTAGGTAGTATCTTTTGCAGTTTGAGAGTTTTGAACTTTCTGATTTTTATCTTCTTTATTTTGACAGCTGAATAAAATTGTTCCTACAACTGTGATTAATGCGGGTAAAAATAATCTGTAATAATGTGTTTGAGCAATTATTTTATAATTTCTTTCCATAGTCTAATATCATGATTTAAATGTAAGAAAAAATAAATAGTAAAGCATTATTTTGAATTTATCTTGGTTTTACGGGGAGATGTTTTATTAAATGAGGCAATTATTTGAGTTAATTGCCTCAAAAAATCGTTATATTTGAGGCAATTAATTTTTTTAATGCCTCATGAAATACAATTGGCAATTACCAGACTGGCAAAATTTTAAATATAATGATGCTGTTATAGAGTCATTATGTATCGATTTGGCATTGGAAACAGGTGAACTTAAAGGGCTTGTTAATTCACTCTCTGCCGAAATTCAGCAGGAAACTATT
Source organism: Flavobacterium nitrogenifigens (assembly GCF_003254565.1). Classification (GTDB taxonomy): domain Bacteria; phylum Bacteroidota; class Bacteroidia; order Flavobacteriales; family Flavobacteriaceae; genus Flavobacterium; species Flavobacterium nitrogenifigens. The sequence continues at coordinate 154,552 of NZ_QJRI01000181.1, read as the reverse complement.
TTACAGTTTATGATCTCAGAAGCAATCAAAACTTCTGAAATAGAAGGAGAATTTTTCAGCAGACAAGATATAATGTCTTCCATTAAGAAAAATATGGGATTGGGGGATGTTTTTGATAAAATAAGAGATAAAAACGCACAGGGAATTGGGAAGCTAATGGTAATGATTAGAAACTCTTATTCTGATAAATTGACAGAACTATCTATAAAACAATGGCATTACGGCTTAATGGAATATTCAAGAAATGTTAATCCTGGTGAATATAGAAAAGGAACAGAACCAATGCAAATTATTTCAGGAAGTTATGGAAAAGAAATAGTTCACTTTGAAGCACCACCATCTACTCAGGTTCCTGACGAGATGAAAAAGTTTATTGAATGGTATAATGATTTCAAAGTAAAACCAACTGATATAAAAAAAGCTTTAATTAAAACTTCGATTTCTCATTTGTATTTTGAAAGTATTCATCCTTTTGAAGACGGAAATGGAAGAATAGGTAGAGCCATTGCTGAAAAATGCCTTTCAGAATCTTTAAATAGACCTGTTTTAATGAGTATTTCAAGTACGATTGAACAGAGTAAAAAAAAGTATTATCAATCTCTAAAAGAAGCGCAACGAACTCTCGAAATTACAGATTGGATTCTTTATTTTTCTGGTTTGATTTTAGAATCTCAAAAATCGGCAAAACAAATAGTCCTTTTTACATTAAATAAAAGCAGATTTTTGGATCAGTTCAAACATAAAATGAATGAACGACAAACAAAAGCTGTATTGAAAATGTTTGACTACGGTATTTCTGGATTTGTAGGCGGAATGACGGCATTAAAATATATTTCGATTACTAAAACGTCAAGAGCAACTGCTACAAGAGATTTACAGGATCTAGCTGATAAGGATATTTTGATTCCAAAAGGACAAGGTAGGAATCGAGCGTATGATTTGAACTTGACGGGAAAAAACGATATTTGAAAAAATATATTTCATTTACCCTTTCTCTTTTAAACAAGACAAAAATTATTTCAAAAGTGTATTTTTGCAATTATGGAAAATCCTTTTACTGACGAATATTTTATGAAGAAAGCTTTGCAGGAAGCAGAAGAAGCCTATTTAAAAGGTGAAATTCCTGTTGGAGCTGTTGTAGTTGTAGCTGATAAAGTTATTGCACGAAGTCATAATTTGACAGAATTATTAAATGATGTAACAGCTCATGCCGAAATGCAGTCTATTACTGCAGCAGCAAACTTTCTTGGCGGAAAATATTTAAAAGACTGTACGCTTTATGTAACGCTTGAACCTTGCCAAATGTGCGCAGGAGCTTTATACTGGAGTCAGATTTCGAAAATTGTTTTTGGCGCACGCGACGAACAGCGCGGATTTATTAATATGGGAACTAAACTTCACCCAAAAACGACTGTTGTTTCTGGCGTAATGGCAAATGAAGCAGCCGATTTGATGAAACGTTTTTTTCTTGAAAGACGTAAATAAGCTCTAGATACCTTGTAGGATAGTTTATAATCTTCAACAAAAGTTAAATAATCATTATTAGAGAATTTTCCTCTTAAAGATCCAGAAAATATTTTACTTTTATACTAGTTTATTAACCAATAACTCTAGTTAAAAGTGAAAGCAAAAGGACTGTTTCTCGTATTTTTTGTGTTTTTTATTTTTCAATCTTGCGGCAGAAAATCAGCTGCCGATTTCAATTCAGATTTTTCATTATTCAAAGATTACATTACCAGTTTTACTGGCGGTATTGTCTCTTCGGATTCTGATATCCGTGTGGTTTTGGCTTTCGATAAAAACGATTGGAAACCTAATCAGGAATTAGATGACGATTTGTTTGATATTTCGCCAAGTGTTCACGGAAAAGTCATAGCGCTTTCAACCAATACTTTAGCTTTTATTCCAGAGAAAAAACTCAAAATGGGAACAGAATATCAAGTTACTTTAAACTTAGATAAACTGACAGCAATTCCAAAAGAGAAAGAAAAAGAACTTTCGAAATTCAATTTTACAGTCAAAACGGTTAAACAGGATTTTACCATCAATACTGGCGATATTCAGTCGTATAGCAAAGAATATCAATACTTAAACTGTACGCTTAAAACAGCTGATAATATTGATTTGGAAACCGCAATTAAGCTGGTTCAAGCCAAACATAATGGAAACGATCTTAAGATTAAGTTTGATAAAAATGTATCTTCAGGAAAGGAATTTCATTTTATAATTGACAGCATTCAACGTCAATCAGAAGCTTCAAATCTAGAAATTATTTATGATGGAAATGATTTTGATATTGATCAAAAAGGACAGATCGATTTCCCGATTACAAGCATCAACGAATTTAAAGTTATTAAGGTTGAAGTTCCAGACGGAAACAATCAGCAGGTTTTAATTAATTTCTCTGAACCTTTAGAAAAAGGTCAAGATTTTGCAGGATTGGTTTCAATTCAAAACACTAATAATCTGAAGTTTTCGACCCAAGGAAATTTACTAAAAGTATATTTTACCAATCAAAATGCACCTAAAAAAGCAGAACCAGTAACGGTTGTTGCAGAAGAGTCTGTTGCAGTAGCGGTAGATTCAGCTGCTGTTGTGGTTGATTCTGCAGCAGTTGCAGTAGATTCTGCTGCAGCAGTTGTAGAAGAAGCCGTTGAATATGTGCCAGACGAAGAACCGGAACAGGTTGTAACGGGCGAATTATTATTGGAAGTCTTTCAGGGAATAGAAAGCCAATATGGTAAAAAATTAGAAAACAATTACAGCGAGAAAATCTCTTTTGATCAGATAAAACCAAATGTTCGTTTTATTAAAAACGGAACAATTCTGCCAAGTTCAAATAATTTAAAATTGAATTTTGAGGCTGTAAATCTGAGCGCGGTTGATGTAAAAGTATATAAGATTTACAAAAATAATATCCTTCAATTTCTTCAATACAACGAACTAAATGGCGGACAAAACCTGAAGAAAGTAGCGCAGCCAATTGCCAAAACAACTCTGAATTTAAGGGAAAGTACGCTCGTAAATCTTTCGAAATGGAATACGTATGCTTTAGATTTATCTAAAATCATTAAACCAGAACCTGGAGCGATTTACAGAGTTGAATTTGTGTATAAAAAGAAATATTCGCTTTATAAATGCGAAACTTCAGAAGGAAATGATGATGAAGCTGAGGAAGAAGAAGTGGATGAAAATGACGTAAATTACAGTGGAAACTCTTATGATGATTACTCTTACTATGATGATTATGATTGGAGAGAAAGTGAGGATCCTTGTACAGGTTCTTATTTCTACAATGCTAGAATTGCTACTAATATTTTAGCATCAGATTTAGGAGTTATTGCTAAAAGAGGTGAAAATAAATCGTATTTATTTGCTGTAAATAATATTGTTACAACTGAGCCAGTTTCAAACGCAAGAGTAGATTTATACAACTTCCAACAGCAAAAAATTGCAACAGAAGCAACTAGCAGTGAAGGTATTGCTTCTTTCCAATTGGACAAATTCGCTTATTTCGCTATTGTTACTTTAGGTGATCAATCGACTTATGTGAAATTAGATGACGGACTTTCATTGTCTGTAAGTAATTTTGATGTTGCCGGAGAGACTTTGCAAAAAGGTTTAAAAGGATTTATTTACGGAGAAAGAGGTGTTTGGCGTCCTGGAGATAATCTGTATCTGTCATTTATTTTGAACGATGCTGCGAATAAACTTCCGAAATCACATCCAATTAAATTCAGATTAAATGATCCGAATGGGAAAACAGTTTATCAAACCGTTCAAAAAACGAACGATTTAAACCATTATGCTTTTATAGTTCCAACAAACCAAGATGCGCCTACAGGAAATTGGGAAGCTATGGTAAGTGTTGGTGGCGCTAAATTCTATAAGAGTATTAAGATTGAAACCATCAAGCCGAATCGTTTAAAAATCAAAAATACCTTTAGCAGAAAAACACTTTCGGCTTCGTATCCAAATACCGATAATCTTGAAGTAACATGGCTTCACGGTGCAATTGCTAAGAATTTGAATGTAGAAATGCAGGCTAAATTCTCACAGCAAGCGACCACTTTTAAAGGTTATGAAAAATATACTTTTGATGATTTAGCGCGTCAATTCAGCACAGAAGAAATCAATGTTTTCTCTGGGAAACTGAATGAAAGCGGAAAGGCTTCAGTGAATATTCAGCCAAGATTACAAGGTCAGGCACCAGGAATGCTTCGCGCTTCATTTATTACAAAAGTATACGAAGAAGGAGGAGATTTTAGTACAGATGTCATGTCAACAACTTATTCTCCGTATAAAACTTACGTTGGACTAAAAACGCCGGAACTGAACAAATACAGCATGCTTGAAACGAGAGCAAACAATCGTTTTGATGTGGTAACGGTTGATGAAAACGGAAGACCAAAATCAGTTCGTAATCTAGAAGTGAGAGTTTATAAAGTAGATTGGAGATGGTGGTGGGATTCATCAAGCGATAATTTATCAAATTATAACTCGTCGAATGCAACGACTTCATACAAAACATTTGTAATCAATACTGATTCAAGCGGAAAAGGAAGTTTCCAATTTGCTTTGACAGACGAAGAATGGGGGCGTTATTTAATTCGTGTTGAAGACGGTGAAAGCGGACATGCTGCTTCTTTAACTGTAAATATAGACTGGCCAATCTGGTCTGGAAAAACACGCAATAGAGATGCCTCAACAGCAAATATGTTAGTATTTTCTACCGATAAGAAGAACTATGCTGTTGGAGAAAAAGCGCAGATTTCTTTCCCTTCAAGTGAAGGCGGACGAGCTTTAATTTCTATCGAAAACGGTTCAAGAGTTGTGCAGACTATTTGGGCTGAAACTAAAAACGGAGAAACAAAAGTTGAAGTTCCGATTACAGGTGCTATGGCGCCAAATGTGTATTTTAATATTACATTATTGCAGCCTCATGCTTCTACGAAAAACGATTCTCCAATTCGTATGTACGGAATTGTGCCGATCGAAGTGGTAGATAAAAACACCATTTTGGCGCCAACTCTAAATATGCCAGACGTTTTAAGGCCAGAACAGCCGTTTACGGTTAAAGTAGGCGAGAAATCAGGTAAAGAAATGACGTATACAATTGCGGTTGTAGATGAAGGACTTTTGGATTTAACTCGTTTTAAAACACCAAATGCATGGGATAGTTTCTATGTTCGTGAAGCTTTAGGTGTAAAAACTTGGGATGTTTACGATGATGTAATAGGTGCTTATGGCGGAAAAATAAACCAGATTTTCAGTATTGGTGGTGATCAGGATTTAGGCGGAGGAAAAGCTAAAAAAGCCAATCGTTTTAAACCAGTTGTATTATACTATGGACCATTTAAATTAGGAAAAGGAGAAACAAAATCTCATGAATTAAAACTCCCTAAATACATTGGTTCAGTTAGAACAATGGTGGTTGCGGGAGATGCAAAAACAAGCGCTTACGGGAGTGTTGAGAAAGCAACACAGGTTAAGAGTCCGCTGATGGTATTGGCTTCGTTACCAAGAAAAATTTCGCCATCAGAAAAAGTGACATTGCCTGTAACGGTTTTTGCAACTGAAAACAAAATCAAAAATGTTTCAATTCAGGTTAAAACAAGTAACGGATTGAAAGTTATGGGAAGTGCCGTTCAAAGACTAAATTTTGCACAGCCTGATGAAAAAATGGCGTATTTTAATTTAGTAGTTGGCTCTGCGACAGGAATTGCAAAAGTTCAGGTAATTGCAACATCTGGAAGCGAGAAATCAGTTTATGATGTTGAAATCGACATGACAAATCCGAATCCAGTTACAAGTACATTTACTGATGTTGTTTTATCCCCAAATAGCACTAAAACAATCTCATGGAAAACATTTGGAATTGCAGGAAGTAATAAAGCAAGATTGGAAGTTTCGTCTATGCCGTCAATGAATTTGAATGGAAGATTGCAATTCTTGATTCAATATCCGCATGGATGTGTGGAGCAAACGACTTCATCTGTTTTCCCTCAATTGTATTTAGGAGATGTAGCCGATATTGATGCGAAACGTAAAGATCTGATTCAGAAAAATATAGCAGCTGGAATTGCAAGATTGGGTAATTTCCAGTTAACAAATGGTGGAATGCCTTACTGGCAAGGAAATGCAATTGCTGATGATTGGGGAACTTCTTATGCAGGACATTTCTTAATTGAAGCAGAGAAAAAAGGATATGTACTGCCAATTAATTTCAAATCAAAATGGTTGTCATACCAACAGAAAGAAGCAAAACAATGGCGTTTTGAACCTAAATACGGAAATGATTTAGCTCAAGCGTATCGTTTATATACTTTAGCTTTAGCAGGAAATGCCGATTTATCATCAATGAACAGATTGCGTGAAACAAAAGGTATTTCAAACGAAAGTATGCTTCGTCTGGCAGCGGCTTATGTTTTAGCTGGACAAAAATCGGCGGGACAAAGTTTATTCTTGAGAACAAGCATTGATGGAAGTTCAGACGGATACAGCTATTACTATTATGGTTCAAGCGAAAGAAACAGAGCAATGGCTTTGGAAACGATGCTTTTATTAGATCAAAAACAAAAAGCATTTGTAACAGCGACAAAATTGGCCAAAGAAATGTCAGCAAATCAATGGATGAGTACGCAGACAACAGCTTATTGCTTGTATGCGATGTCGAAATTTGCAGTAAGCAATGGTCCAAAAGGAATCAATATTCAGTTTAGTAAAAACGGAAAAGGAGAGACGATAAATACAGGTAAATCGGTTGCTGATCGCAGTTTGTCTGTTGCTTCTGGAACAAACAGTATTACACTGAAAAACAATAAAGCCAATACGGTTTATGTTCGTGTATTGAACACAGGAATATTGCCTATCGGACAAGAAAATGCTGTTCAGAGTGATGTTACGGCTTCTATTGTCTTTAAAAACAGAAAAGGAAGCGTAATTAATGTTTCAAGAATCAATCAGGGAACTGAATTTGTTGCTGAGGTTACGATTAAAAACCAAAGAGGAGAAAGTGTTCAAAATGTGGCATTGTCTCAAATTCTGCCTTCTGGATTCGAAATTGTAAATACTCGTTTCACAGATTATGGAGACGCCGTAAACAACATCGCAGATTATATTGACATTCGTGACGATAGGACTAATTTCTACTTCGGAATGAAGGCTAGAGAAACCAAAGTTTTCCGAATTCTGCTAAACGCATCATACTTAGGAAACTATTATTTACCTGGATTACAATGCGAAGCCATGTATGATAATACTTTCTTGGCAAGAACAAAAGGATTCTGGGTTGAGGTTGTGAAGTAAAATTGTTAGCCACGAATTCACGAATTAATTTGTTATAATTTAAATTCGTGAATTCGTGGCGAAAAAAAATAATATTGAAAAATAAACTAAAAGAGTTTATCCAACGCATTCTAAATTGGATAAAAAGAAACAAAATAAAATCAGCAATTGCATTTCTGCTCTTGCTGATTTACTATTTTTCGATACCTCGAACTTTATTCAAAGAACCATATTCAACCGTAATAGAAAGTAAAGAAGGAGAATTGCTCGGAGCTAAAATTGCCCGTGACGGACAATGGCGTTTTCCCGCGCAAGACAGCGTTCCTGATAAATTCAAGAAATGCATTGTGTATTTTGAAGACGAATATTTCTATAAACATCCAGGTTTCAATCCAGGCGCTATGATCAATGCTTTTAAACAGAACAGAAAAGCAGGTAAAGTTGTTCGAGGCGGAAGTACTTTAACGCAACAAGTAATCAGACTTTCCCGAAAAGGAAAAAACAGAACCTATTTCGAAAAAATAATAGAAATTATTCTCGCTACAAGATTAGAATTAGGATATTCTAAAAACGAGATTCTCGAAATGTATGCAGCACATGCGCCTTTTGGAGGAAATGTTGTGGGATTGGAAATGGCTTCGTGGCGTTATTTTGGCGTTCAGTCTAATCAATTATCATGGGCTGAAAATGCAGTTTTAGCTGTTTTGCCCAATGCGCCAAGTTTAATTTATCCAGGAAAAAATCAGATAAAATTACTCAACAAACGAAATCGGCTTTTGTTGAAACTTCATCAAGAAGGTATTATCGACAAACAGACGTATGAACTTTCCGTAGAAGAGCCATTACCTCAAAAACCGTACGATCTGCCTCAAATTGCACCTCATTTATTGCAGAGAGTGGCTAAAAATGAAGAAGGAACAAGAGTAAAAACTACAATTGATTATGCGCTTCAAAATCGTGTTAATCAAATCGCGAGATATTATTACAATCAGTATAAGCAGAATGAAGTGCATAATCTGGCTATTTTGGTTATTGATGTTCAGAATAGAAATGTGATGAGTTATGTTGGAAATTCTCCAGCAGATGCAGATCATCAAAAAGATGTTGATATTATTGATGCGCCAAGAAGTACAGGAAGTATTCTCAAACCGCTTTTGTATGGGGCAATGCTTGACGATGGTGAATTGCTTCCAAATACTTTAGTTGCCGATATTCCAACACAGATTTCAGGATATACGCCTCAGAACTTTAATTTAACTTTTGACGGAGCTGTTCCCGCACATCGTGCTTTGTCACGTTCGCTGAATATTCCTGCGGTTTTGATGCTTCAGGAATTTACTGTAAACAAATTTTATGAAGAATTACAGAAGTTTAAATTAAAGAACATTAATAAAACACCCGATCATTACGGTTTATCGCTTATTTTAGGAGGAGCAGAAAGTAATTTGTGGGATTTATGCCGAACGTACGCGAATCTTTCATCTACGGTCAATTATTACACAAGAAATAAAGGGCAATATAGAACCAACGAGTTTACAGAACTCAACTATAAAAACGATTTTAAGCCCGATTTTGGCTCCGAAACCGATCAGAAGAATATTCTGGGTGCAGGATCAATTTGGTTGACCTACAACGCAATGGAAGAGGTAAATAGGCCCGAAGGAGACGAAGCTTGGAAATTTTATGACAGTTCACTTAAAATTGCATGGAAAACGGGAACCAGTTTCGGAAATCGTGACGCTTGGGCTATTGGAACAAACTCAAGATATGTAGTTGGAATTTGGGTTGGAAATGCAACTGGAGAAGGAAGGCCAACTTTGACAGGAGTAACCAGTGCCGCGCCAATTTTATTTGATGTTTTTAATTTGCTGCCAAGACAAAGATGGTTTGATACGCCATATAATGATTTAGCAGAAGTTGAGGTTTGCCGTTTAAGTGGTTATTTGGCAAAAGACAACTGTCCGAAAATCAAACAATGGGTTACTAAAAAAGGTAAATCGACTAAAGTTTGTCCTTATCACAGAACCATTCATTTGGATAAAACAGAGCAGTTTCAGGTAAACAGCAGTTGCGAAAGTGTAGATAATATTGTGACTAAAAACTGGTTTGTACTGCCTCCTGTTATGGCGTGGTATTACAAAAGCCAGCATATAGAATATTTGCCATTACCACCATTTAAAGAAGGTTGTGAGGGAACGCAAACCACGACAATGGATTTTATTTATCCAAAAGCTAACAGTAAAATCTACTTAACAAAGGATTTTAATAGCGATGTGCAGCCCGTAATTTTAAAAGTAGCTTATTCTGAAAGGGATAAAGAATTGTTTTGGTATGTTGATGATGTTTATAAGGCTACGACAAAAACTTTTCATGAACTGCCAATTACTCCGACAACAGGAGTGCATTATATCACAGTTGTAGATGCTTCTGGAAATGAAATTAGAAGGAAAATTGAAATTGTGAGATAAATAAGTTTATTGTATCATATTGAACTTTTGATAAGCTTTTTCATTATTTGTCAGACGTAAAGTAAATGAAGCAGTAAAGCCTTTATATACAGGTATTTTTTCATTATTGTATGGAAAGGAATATCCAATACCTAAATCAAATATATTTAAAAAAGTAACTCCGCCTATAGCGTATGCATTTTTATGAGAACTTCCTGTTTTTATAAATAGCAGTTCTTTGCTATATGATAAATGTATATCTGGAAGACCATAATAATTTCCGTTATAACTATTTGTAATTCCAAAACCTGTTCCTAAGAATAATTTATTTTCTGATTTACAGTTAAGGCAAAACTCCAAACCACCTGTCAGAAGACTTTTATTGGCTATTTTATAATCAATGTAAAAAATAGGTAATTCAGGAACTTTAAATACTTTATTTTTTTCTTCTCTATAGTTAAATTCTCTTGTCTCAAGATTTCCGTTTTCGCTAAACCATTCCGCTTTTCCTATAAGATATTTTGCGTCAAAATCTTTCGAATAGCCCTTAAATTGGATTTTATTGTTACTTAAATAGTAATCGTTAATTACAAAAAGAGAATCAGTGTTCTTTATCTTGTAACCTGTGGCATCTTTTGTCTTTATTTTGTAAGGTTTAATTCTGTAGTATGTGGCAGTTTTTTTGCTAGTTGTTTTCCAGTTTTTATCAAAAAAGATGGTATCATTTTGAGATGACATTTTTGAATTACATAGAAATAGAACAAAAAAAAGGTAAAATAAAACTTTGAAATTTGGCTTAAAGATATTTAAAAGCATTATAGCATAATTTAGTTTGTAAAAGTAGGAAAAATAGCAAGATTGAATGGTGTTTAGCACAAAAAAAACCGCCAATCTTTCGAAAGGCGGTTTGATGTTTTTTATTCTGTAATAACATTTCCCTTTTTGTCGTAGAAATGGTATTCTAAATACGTGTAAGCGTCACGAGGTATGATTTTCACCCATTTCTTATGTTCAAAAAACCATTTTGAACGTAATGATGGAAAACCTTTGCTGAGGTATGCAGCCACAAACGGATGTGTGTTAAGTACAACCTTGTTGTGGGTTTTTAAAAGTCTTTCTAAATCAGCGGTGATCTTATCAATGATTAAAATTGGAGCTTCAATTTCACCATTATGTTTGTTAGGATCTTCCTCTCTGGTTTTGATATTCACTTCTGGTCTTACGCGCTGTCTTGTAATTTGGACCAAACCAAATTTACTTGGCGGTAATATTTTATGTTTTGCTTTATCGTCGCTCATTTCTTCTCGCAAGAAGTCGAACAAAACTTTCCTATTTTCAGGATTAGACATATCGATAAAATCAACTACGATTATTCCGCCCATATCTCGCAGACGTAATTGTCTTGCGATTTCTGCTGCGGCAATCATATTCACTTCCATGGCTGTGTCTTCTTGGTTGGTCGCTTTATTAGAACGGTTTCCGCTGTTTACGTCTATAACGTGAAGAGCTTCAGTGTGTTCTATAATAAGATAAGCACCTTTGCTCATGGAAACAGTTCGGCCAAATGAAGTCTTGATTTGTCTCTCTATATTGTATTTCTCGAAAATTGGGGTGTCATTTGATTGATAAAACTTAACAATCGATTGTTTTGAAGGTGCAATTTCTTGCAGATATTCCTTCGTTTGATGGTACAACTCTTCATCATCTATTTGAATACCACTGAAGGTATCGTTGAATACATCTCTTAATATCGAAGAAGCTCTGTTAAGCTCTCCTAATACTTTTGATGGATGATGAGCAGTTGGTAATTTTTTACACATTGCAGACCATCTGCCTAGCAGGTTCTGCAAATCTTTTTCTAATTCGGCTACGTTTTTGCCTTCGGCTACTGTACGAACAATAACACCAAATCCTTTAGGTTTGATCGATAGAACAAGTTTTTTTAGACGATCCTTTTCTTTTTTGTCTTCTATTTTTTGAGAAATAGAAACACGATCAGAGAAAGGAACTAGAACGATAAATCTTCCAGCCAATGAAAGCTCAGCACTTATTCTTGGGCCTTTGGTTGATATAGGTTCTTTAACTACTTGAACTAAGACAGATTGATTGGCACTTAAAATATCAGTAATGATGCCATCTTTGTCAATCTCTTTTTCAAACTGAAAGGTTTTTAGGGAGAAATCTTTTAATTTACCTGCGCTTACAAGTTTTATGAATTTCAGCTGAGAAGCTAGATTTGGACCCAAATCGTGATAATGTAAAAAGGCATCTTTTTCGAAACCTACATTTACAAAAGCAGCATTTAGTCCAGCAACTGGTTTTCTGATTTTGGCAATAAAAATATCACCAACCTGAAAGTTGCTTTTTTCTTCTTCTTTGTGTAATTCAATTAGTTTTCCATCTTTTAATAAGGCAAAATCTACTGCATCAGAACTAGATCTAATGATTAATTCTTTATTCACACTGTAAATTTTTATCCAGACTTTTAGTTTCAGGTTTTAAGTTTCAAGTTTCAAGTTTTACAACTCATAACTCAACACTCATAACTCATAACTGAATTGTAAGGATGGATTAAACAATATTTTTAACAGGTATTAACCCGGTGAAAACTAGCTGGCAGTTTGCAGTTCTAAGTAATCAGTAGACTGAAGACTAAAAACTGATGACTGAATACTAATTTTCAATTTCAATGAACGTTTAAAAAGAAAAAAGTAGTTTAAAACTACTTTTTCTTTTTGTGGCGGTTAGCTCTCGCTCTTTTTTTACGTTTGTGAGTCGCTACCTTATGTCTCTTTCTTTTTTTACCACTTGGCATATTGTGTCAGATTTATGTTAATTAATATTATTTTGCTTCGTTGTTAGTTTTAACTCCCTCTACAAAAACTTTTGCAGGTTTAAACGCAGGAATGTTGTGTGCTGGAATTTTAATAGTAGTGTTTTTAGAAATGTTTCTTCCAGTCTTTTCAGCTCTAGTTTTAACGATAAAACTACCGAAACCTCTTAAGTATACATTGTCTCCAGTTTCTAAAGAAGTCTTAACTTCTTCCATAAAAGTTTCTACTGTTGCTTGAACGTCTCCTTTTTCAAGACCTAGTTTCTCTGAAATCTTCGCTACGATATCTGCTTTCGTCATTTTCTTTCCTATTTTATTTTATAAATGGTGTACTATTTTTTTGAGTTTGCAAATATAGGAATTAAAAAAATAATTAATCAAGCTAATTCGTTAAATTTTAATTACATAAACATTTACTTTTGCAATCTAAGTATTTTGCAATGGAATTTTCTAACATATTGATAAAATGGTATTTACAGAACAAGCGTGATTTACCGTGGCGAAAAACGGTCGATCCGTATCAAATTTGGCTCTCAGAAATTATGCTTCAGCAGACCAGAGTTGTGCAAGGAATGCCTTACTTTTTCTCATTTACCAAGGAATTTCCTACTGTAAAACATTTGGCAGATGCTCCCGAAGAGAAGGTTTTGAAACTTTGGCAAGGCTTAGGATATTATTCTCGTGCGCGAAATCTTCATAAAACGGCTCAATATATAAGTAATGATTTAAGTGGAGTTTTTCCAGATTCTTATAAAGAGCTTCTAAAACTTAAAGGAGTAGGCGAGTACACTGCAGCTGCGATAGCTTCTTTTTCTTATAACGAACCAGTTCCTGTTGTAGATGGAAATGTGTTTCGGGTATTGTCTCGTTATTTTGATATTGAATCGGATATTGCGCTTCCTGCAACTAAAAAAGAATTTACAGCTTTGGCGCAAGAATTAATGCCAAAAGATAATCCTGCTATCTTCAATCAAGCGATAATGGAATTTGGAGCATTGCAGTGTGTTCCTAAAAGTCCCGATTGTTCTGTTTGTGTTTTTAGCGAAAGCTGCGCTGCATTACAAAAAGGAAAAGTAAATGCACTTCCTGTTAAATCTAAAAAACTTAAAGTAACCAATCGTTATTTCAATTATTTGATTTTAGAAGATGTTTTAGGAAATACATTAATTCAGAAAAGAACTCAAAAAGGAATCTGGCATAATTTATACGAGTTTCCGTTGCTGGAAACAGAATCAATTGTTGGTTTTAATGAAGTTTCCAAAAAAGCAAAAGAAGAAATTTTTTCAGAATACACTATTATAAGTATAGAAGATTGCAGTGAATCGACTATTGTACATAAACTTTCACACCAGCATCTGCACATTCAATTCTGGAAAATTAAAGTACAGGAGAAAATTGAAAACGGAATTGATTCACAAAAAATAAAAACTTTTCCTTTTCCTATTGTGATATATAATTTTATAGAAAAGCAAGAAATAAATTGCTAAAAAAATGTATCTTTGGGAGAAATACTACCAAAAACTATGAACGGAACATTAAATAAAGTGATGCTTATTGGCCATTTAGGCGATGATGTAAAGATGCATTATTTTGATGGAGGAAATTGCATCGGACGTTTTCAATTGGCTACCAATGAGGTGTATATCAATAAAACGACCAATGAAAAGATTACTTCTACAGAATGGCATAATTTGGTTGTGCGTAATAAAGCCGCAGAGATTTGCGAAAAATATCTTTCTAAAGGAGACAAAATTTATGTCGAGGGAAGAATAAAATCGCGTCAGTGGCAGACAGAAGATGGAACGACAAAATATACTACAGAAATTCAGGTTACAGAGTTTACTTTTCTGACTACCAAAAAAGAAACTGCCTATACAAAACAAAACCAGGATACAGAGTCGGCAAAAAACACTAACTTTGATGCTCCTGAAGGGCTTCCTATTAATGATCTGCCCTTCTAAGTGATGTTTAACTAATTTTATGCAATTTGGACCCAGAGCCCAGTTTACTTTTTTCTACCAATCTTGACGCTAATTTAATTATTGGTTTCGTCGGAATATTTATTTTGTTATTTCTTTCAGCAATCGTTTCAGGTGCTGAAGTTGCTCTTTTTTCTTTATCACAGCAAGATATCGACAATTCTTTAAACGATAATCCTGCAAAAGGAAAAATTATTTCAAATTTATTAGAAAAGCCTAAAAAGCTTCTCGCAACTTTATTGGTTGCCAATAATTTCTTTAATATAGGCGTAGTAATCCTGTTTGCTTATATAGGGCAGAATATTTTTGCCAATGTAGGTTCGCCAGCTTTTAAATTTACGCTCGAAGTAATCCTGGTTACTTTCCTGATTTTATTATTTGGCGAAGTGCTTCCTAAGGTTTATGCAAGCAGAAATAGCGTTCGCTTTGCTAAACGTGTCGCTTATCCGCTGGCATTCTTAGATAAAGTGCTTACTCCAATCAGTTTGCCAATGCGTGCCGTTACCATATATTTTCAAAACAAATTAGGAAAGCAAAAAAGTAATTTTTCTGTCAATCAACTTTCTCAGGCATTGGAACTTACAGATTCGGAAGGGACTTCAACAGAAGAACAGAAAATCCTTGAAGGAATTGTTTCTTTCGGAAATACAGATACAAAGCAGGTAATGAGTCCGAGAATTGATATTTTTGCATTGGAAATATCAGAAACATTCGCAGAAATTTATCCTAAAATAATTGAAACAGGATTTTCAAGAATTCCAGTTTATCGAGATAATATCGATCAGATTGAAGGCGTGCTTTTCGTAAAAGATTTATTGCCTCATATTGATAAAGAAGAATTTGATTGGACTTCTTTGATCAGAGAAGCGTTCTTTGTTCCTGAGAATAAAAAGCTGGATAATCTATTGAAGGATTTTCAGAGTTTAAAAAGCCATCTTGCAATCGTAGTTGACGAATATGGCGGAACTTCTGGATTGGTTTCTTTAGAAGATGTTATCGAGGAAATCGTTGGTGATATTAGTGATGAATTTGATGATGAAAATCTGAATTTCTCGCAAATAGATGAAAATAATTTTCTTTTTGAAGGAAAAATAAAC
Organism: Flavobacterium nitrogenifigens; assembly: GCF_003254565.1. Taxonomy (GTDB): domain Bacteria; phylum Bacteroidota; class Bacteroidia; order Flavobacteriales; family Flavobacteriaceae; genus Flavobacterium; species Flavobacterium nitrogenifigens. The sequence goes on along the minus strand of NZ_QJRI01000181.1, from coordinate 138,909 downwards.
CTGAAAGATTTCTACAGAATTGTAGATGTTGACGAAGATGTTTTTGAAGCCCACAAAGGAGAAGCTGAAACATTGGCTGGATTTATTCTAGAGATTTTAGGCAATTTTCCTAAAAAAGATCAAAAAGTGCCTTTTGAAAACTGTATTTTCACTATAGAAACAGTAGATAAAAAGCGTGTAAAACAAATAAAAGTAACTATAAAATAAAAATGCTTAATAAAATACTTTCAATAACAGCAATTTTGCTTGCGCTTACGGTTATAAGCTGTAAAAATGATGTTCTGCCTAAACCAGCGAGTTTCCTGCGATTAGATTATCCAGAAGCAAAATATGTGAATTTTGAAAACACTTGTCCGTTCACTTTTCAAATGAATGAAGACGCTATTATAAAAGGCGAAAAAGAATGCGGTTTTGCAATCACATATCCAAAGATGAAAGCGACCATTTATTTGACTTATAAGCCAGTAAACGGCAATATTGATAAATTACTACGCGACGCTCAAAAACTAACGTACGAGCACGTTATTAAAGCCGATGATATTCTGGAACAACCATATTTAAATCCTCAGAAAAAGGTTTACGGAATGTTTTACCAAGTTGACGGAAACGCAGCGACAAATTCTCAGTTTTACGTTACCGACAGCACAAAACACTTTTTAATTGGTTCGATGTATTTTTACGCAAAACCAAATTTTGATTCGATTATGCCAGCTGCGAGTTATGTTAAAAATGATATGCAGCGTTTGATGGAAACGTTGAAATGGAAATAAAAATTAAAAGGATCCAATTTGGATCCTTTTTTATTGCAATTTTTTTTTTTTTTTTTTTTTTCATTCTTTATTGGGTCTCATTCCGTAGGAATGTTTCGTTGGTAGAAAAAAAATGTAATCAGATATTTACGTTCCGTAGGAACGTTTGATATGCAGAATTGTCAAAAAAAATGTCAAAACCAGACGTTCCTACGGAACGTAAAAAACCATGATAATATAATTTTCTACCAACGAAATGTTCCTACGGAACATTGCAGAGTAAAATAAAAAGGCTGTTTCAATTTTTGAAACAGTCTTTTTATTTCGTTGAATCCGCGCAATCATTACATCAAGAATCTGCCATTGTCGCATTTATATATATGAGTTATCTGGTTGTTCTCTTTGTAAATATAATAAAGCACATTATTTTCTGTCACTTTTTTTAACGATCTGTTTTGGGTTTACTGTTGAGGGCACGGATTGTAAATCCGCGCTACCGAAATTGTTTTTGATTAGTTCATGTCTACAACCATGTATAATTATTCCGTAGGAATATCTCGTCGGTAGAAAAAAGATAATATTGTGTCGCATCGTGTCCTGTAGGGACACCTGATTTTTAGAAAAATCTAATATGTTTAGCAAACGTTCCTACGGAACGTATAATCATAATTCAAATTTAATTCTGCTACCAACCAGACATTCCTACGGAATGATTTTTACAAAAAAAAGCACTCAAATTTGAGTGCCTTTTGAATTTATTAATTTCGAATTTAAGACTTAAAATTCGAAACTTTATATGTCTTTCCATCTCCAGTTTCTTGAACCACTTTTGTTAAAGACTCTGAGTTTTGGATTGTCTTGTCAAAACTTACAGTTGCAGTTTTTTTGTCAAAATCAACCGTTGCTTTTTCAACTCCGTCAAGGTTTGCTAATTCTTCTTCGATGGTTTTAGCGCATCCAACGGCGCACGTCATTCCGTCAATTGTGAAACTTGCAGTTTGAAGATTTTCAGCAGCGATTGGTTTGTGTTCTTTTGGAGCACTTTTTTCTTTGTTTACGACTTCAAGACTTTTGTCTTCTGCTTTTTTACAGCCAACGAACACTAAACCAGCGATTGCTGCAGCGAATAAGATTTTTGAAATTTTCATTATATATTAAATTTTAGATTGCTAATTACTTGTTTGCAAAATTAATAAAAAGAGAGCCGTCAGTTCGTAAAATAATTACAAATTTGCAGTAAAATGCAATTTATGGAAACAAAACAGTTAAAGTGGATTTACTTAGCGATTCTTTCTCTTATCTGGGGAAGCTCTTTTATTCTGATAAAAAAAGGATTGATAGGTTTAAGCGCTGTTCAAGTAGGGTCGTTCCGAATTATTTTTGCTGCTTTGTTTTTGCTGATTGTAGGTTTTAACAGTCTGAAAAAGATTTCGCGCCGTCAATGGAAATATGTTGCTATAACTTCACTTTTTGGGACTTTTATACCAGCGTATCTTTTTGCCATTGCAGAAACTCAGGTAAATAGTTCTATTGTGGCGATTTTAAATTCGTTGACGCCTTTAAATACTTTAGTTTTAGGAATTATAGCGTTTGGGATTCAGTTTCAAAAACGACAGGTTTTAGGTGTTTTTGTTGGGCTTATGGGCTGTCTGCTTTTGGTTTTAAGCGGAGATTCTTCGAGCGGAACTCAAAACTATTTATATGTTTTATTGGTTGTTGTAGCAACGCTTAGTTACGCCATCAACGTAAATCTGATTAAAAAATATCTTCACGATTTAAATTCTGTAAGCATTACAACAGGAAATTTTGCGGTTTTGCTTTTGCCGGCATTAATCATTTTAAGTACAACCGATATTAGCCAGAAAATACATTTTGCAGAAACGCAGCATTCTATACTTTTTGTAGCTATTCTTGGGATTTTAGGGACTGGAATCGCCAATATTCTTTTCTTTAAGCTGATTCAAATGTCATCGCCAGTTTTTGCCACATCAGTAACATATTTAATTCCAATCGTTGCATTCTTCTGGGGATTGCTAGATAACGAATTCTTGACGCCAATTCAATCTGTTGGTGCTTTTATTATTTTGATTGGGGTTTATTTATCGGCGAAAAAATGATTTTTTGAGTTATGAATTATAAGTTATGAATTATGAGTGAGCTTCTACTTCGCTCAATCTGACAAGACTTAGTAAATAAAAAAAGGCTTTGTCAAAGTTTCAAACTTTGACAAAGCCTTAAAATCTTAGATGCTTAGTACCTCAGAACCTTAGCGTCTTAAAGAAAATCTTTCTCAGAAACCCCTTCGTTAATTTTAATATCAGACATTTTAATATCCAATTCAAAGCCAACATTCTGAACTAAGTTAAAAGGAACTTTAACGCCTTTTACTTCTTTATAATCGTTGAAGTTAGTGATTTGTTCAACTGATTTTCCAGCTTGTTCACGAACTTTAGATTCAGCAGTTTTTAAGCCCGATTTAACATCATAGTAATATTTTGTTTTGCCGTCTTTAATTACATAAGCATCGCTTCCATTGATTGGTTCAATTCCTTCCACTCTAAGGTCGGTTCTTTTTGCAAGCTGCAGTTCTTCAAAAGGAGCGGCATTCGCTTTCATTTCGGCTAAATCATCTCCTTCAAGGTTTTTTCTTTGGCCTTGTTGTTCAACGTAAGCGCCTTTTTCATTAACCACCTGTTTCATTAAATTCATAGTTCCCATAGAAAGTGAAACCATCATTTTTCCTCTTGAATCTAATTTAGATGTAAAAGTCAATGGAGTAGGAGCTTGTGGAATTGTTGTTGAGCCATTCATATATAATGTTTTTACGGCTGTAACTGCTTGTTCTCCACCAATGGCTTTAATGTAGTTTTCAAAAACTGCTTTTGCACTGATATCTTTTGGAGCTTCTTTTTTAGTTGAAGGTTTTTCAACAGGATTTCCGTATTTGTCGAAATATGAAATCGGAATTTGCAGTTTTTCTAAACCAGGAAGTACATCAGAACCTTTTCCGACAATGACAATTCGCATATTGTCCAATAAAAAGTATTTGTTGGCAACACGATAAATATCGTCAGCAGTAACATTATTGATGGTTTGAATGTATTTTTCGTAGAAATCAGCAGGAAGTTTTTCTGTTTCAATGTTTAAAGCATAACGAGCAACTGCCTGAGGTTTTTCAACCTGCATTACAAATCTTCCGATATATCCCGCTTTTACGTTTCTTAAAACTTCTGGATCAACTCTTTCGGTTCTAATTCGTTTAATTTCTTTTACAAACTGAACAACAGCACTATCTGTAACCGTATTTCTAACAGCCGAAGAAGCTTTAAATTTAGTTACATATTTTCCGCTTCCGATACTTGAATTTGCACCGTAAGTCCATGCGTGCTGCTCACGAAGATTCATGTTTAGATAACTATTAAAATCGCCACCCAAAATTTGATTGGCAATAACCGCTGGAAAAAAATCAGGATCGCTCATTCTTAAATTCAGAGTATTTACTAATGAAATTTCAGATTGAACGGCATTTGGAACGTCAACAAAATCTATTTGTAAGTTCGAAACATTCGTCGGATTTGGATAAGTGTTTTTTGGTGCTGCTTGCTTTTTCCATCCACTGAAAAGTTTTTCAACAGCTGTTTTTACATCTTTAAATTTGACGTCTCCAATAACCACCAAATAAGCATTTTCTGGAACAAAATAAGTGTTGTAATTGTTTTGAACGTCAGCAAGTGTAACATTTTTTACTGTCTCTTCAGAAAGATATTCTCCATTAGGATGATTTTTTCCAAAAGCTAAAACGTCGACCACTCTGTTTGAAATGGCAGGAACACTTTTTTCGTCCGCCTTTAAACCTTCTAAAAGTTTTGCTTTTTCTTTGTCAAATTCTGTCTGAGTAAAATTTGGCTGTAATGCTCCTTCTGCCAAAAGTTCTAAAACGCGTCCAGAATATTTTGATAATGTACTTGCGTAAGCGCCTTGAGAAGTAAAGTTGATATTAGCTCCGTAAAAATCAATTTCTTCGTTAAAAGCCTCTTTGGTTGTTTTTTTAGTTCCGTTTCCAATTAGACTGCTGGTCAGTTCATCAACCCCTTTTTTGTTGCCTTCAGTAAATGGAGCATTATCCAGAGTAAGTGTGTAGCTCACTCTAGGTAATTTGTGGTTTTCAACAACCAAAACTTTCATGCCGTTTGATAAAACAAAGGTCTGAGGTTTTTTGATGTTGACTACTGGGGCATTTCCTGGTTTGGGTTGTGGACGATCTTGTGCTTGCATAATTCCAGTTAGGAAAGTAAGGATTAAAAAAGTATATATTTTTTTCATGATTCGATATTCTTAGTTTTGAGATTTGGCTGTCGGAATATAATCTAAAATCAAACGCTGATTCGGGTTCAAATACTTCTTGGCAACTTCTCTGATTTCTTCTCTCGTAATAGAATGATAGATGTCGATTTCAGTATTGATTAAGTTGACATCGCCGTAAAGTAAATAATACGAAGCAAGATTTTCTGCAATTCCTTCTACGCTTGCATTGGCATTTACGTAATTATTATCGAATTTGTTCTGTAATTTTTCGTAATCTTTTTCAGAAATAAGATCAGTTTGAATTTTTACAATTTCCTCATCCATTTCTTTTAAAATATCATTAATTGTGTATGGTGCCATTGGAAGGCCGTAAAGAATATACGTTCCATAATCTTCTTGGCTAAATCCAACTGCGCCAATTTGTAGCGCCATTTTTTTGTCGTCAACTATTTTTTTTGTAAAGTTTAGAGCTTTTACCGTCACTTAAATAAGAGGAAATTAAGTCTAAAACTCTTGCATCTCTTGTTTTCATTGAAGGCGTTCTGTATGAAGCAACAATCATTGGGATCTGAATGTTCGGATCTTCATAAGTAGCTTTAATGGTTTTTGTGATTGGCTCTTCTGTAAAAGTCTGTTTTTTAACTTCTTCGCCTTTTGGAATTGGTCCAAAATATTTCTGAATCCATTCTTTTGTTTTTGTTTTTTCAAAATCCCCAGCCACAACCAAAACAGCATTGTTTGGCGTATAGAATTTTTTGTTGAATGCCTGAAATTCTTCAAGAGTTGCGGCATCCAGATCTTTCATAGAACCAATAGTGGTCCATCTGTAAGGGTGGTTTTTGAACATGTTTTTCTTAACCTCTGCTAGAATATTTCCATACGGCTGATTGTCGTAACGCATTCTTTTTTCTTCTTTTACAACTTCGTTTTGTGTGTCAACGCCTACCTTATTAATAATAGGATGCATTAACCTTTCAGACTCCATCCATAAGCCTAATTCTAAACTGTTAGAAGGAAAAACTTCATAATAATACGTTCTGTCATCAGATGTGTTAGCATTGTTAACTCCTCCATTTGCAGTAACGATTTTCATCCATTCTCCACGTTTTATATTTTGAGTTCCTTCAAATAATAAATGCTCAAAAAAGTGCGCAAAACCTGTTCGATCAGGACGTTCATCTTTTGATCCAACATGATACATTACCGATGTGATAACAACGGGAGCAGACGGATCATTATGTAAAATGACATGCAAACCATTGTCTAAATCGTATTCTTCAAAAGCTACTTTTTGGGCATAAGCCACTCCGCCAAGCATTAATGCAGCACTTAACATCATTATTGATTTTTTCATAAAGATTAATAATTTTAAAATATCAACAATAGTAGGTAGACAAGAGTTGATTTTGGTTACATCAAAAATAGTTTTTTTTAGTTATGAATTGCAGAATAGTTTTTAAATAAATACTATTTTAACAATCTTTTACTTTAAATTAATTTTGTTTTCTGCATGGAACTGCTTGAAAAACAAGGTTTTTTTGAGTGAAAATATTTTTGCTTTTATGGGTTGCATAGTAAATTATTAGTTGTATATTTGCAACCTTAAAATTCAATAAATCAATTTGATATGTATGCAATCGTAGAGATAGCAGGGCAACAATTTAAAGTAAGCAAAGACTTAAAGGTTTATGTTCACCGTTTGGCTAATGAAGAAGGTTCAAAAGTTTCTTTTGACAAAGTTCTTTTATTAGATGACAATGGAAATGTAACTTTAGGCGCCCCAGCTATAGAAGGTGCTTCAGTAGAAGCTAAAGTGTTACAACACTTAAAAGGTGATAAAGTTATCGTTTTCAAAAAGAAAAGAAGAAAAGGATACAAAAAAAGAAATGGTCACAGACAATATCTTACACAAATTGTAATTGAAGGTATTACTGCAGCAGGAGGAACTAAAAAAGCAGCGGCTAAAAAAGCGGTTGTAGCAGAAGATGCAGCAGCTACTGAAGAAGTAGAAGCAGCTCCAAAAGCAAAAAAAGCAGCTCCAAAAGCAAAAAAAGAGACTACTAAAGAATAATAACAATATTTAAACTCATACGTCATGGCTCACAAGAAAGGTGTCGGTAGTTCGAAGAATGGTAGAGAATCAGAATCAAAACGTCTAGGCGTTAAGATTTATGGTGGTCAAGCTGCTATTGCTGGTAACATCATCGTTAGACAAAGAGGTTCAAAACACAATCCAGGTGAAAACGTTTACATTAGTAAAGATCACACTCTTCACGCAAGAGTTGCTGGAGTTGTTAAGTTCCAAAAGAAAAGAGATAACAAATCTTATGTATCTATTATTCCATTCTAGGCATAATAATCATAGATTACTTTTTATAGAAAACCCGTTCTGAAAAGAGCGGGTTTTTTATTTTTAGCTTTGTATGGTTTATCAAAAAACTCACATTTGTAAGTCTGCGGATAAATGAATATCTTCAAACTCTTTAAATGTTATAAGTTGAAAAAAATATTCTTATTTGCCCTTTTATTCTGTATAAGCACTTACGGTAAAGTTGTGTCAGATAGTATTGCTATTCATTTGAGCGCGCTAGACAATAAGCAGAAAAATGTACTGTATGAATTTGAAGTTCTAAAAAAGAATGGCTTTAATACAGATCGGTTTTGGAACGCGCATAAAAATGAGTTTCCTAGTCTATCTGATAAACTAAGAGATGAATTAGCAAAAGAGGTTTTCCTAAATTCAGATATTATTTATACTCCACAAAAAGATTCTGCTGTGCAATTGTGGATGCAGACTCGATTGTTGACCAATTGGATGTTTTATCTTTCTGCATTTATTGCTATTTGTGCTGTTGTTGCTTTGTTTAAAAAATATTGGAGCCTGCTCATTCAGTTTTTAGTTCGTCATGTTGCTCCAGTATTAAAAATTTTGTTTTCGCCAGTTCTATTAACTCTTGAATTGCTTTTAATTGGTGTAGCGTGCATCATTTATGGTTGTATGGTTGAAGAATTTGTGTTTCGAACTGTAATTATACATTTGGGTTTGTTTTTATTGTGGAGCCAGTCTACAGCTTTGTTTACAAAAGAATATTGGATTAAAAGATATGTTTATGAAATAGAAAACAACTTTTGGGGTAAGGATTCTTGGGAAACCATAAAAACAATATGTTTTCCAGCTTTTATAGTTACACTTGCACTTTTATATGTGTTGTATAAAGTTCCTTCCGATGTTTTTTATAATTACGAAGTGGTTTTATCAGGAATTGCAGCGGTTTATGCTTTGCCTTTCTGGCGTACTTTAGAAAAGTATATCTATCCTGTTTTATTTCCTTTTTATAAAGAAGATGATAGAGATAGAAGTGTCAATTCTCTAGCGGCCTGTACTGTTGTTGCGGTTGTTGTCACGATAGTATTGGCACTGCAAGAAAGCCTTATTTTTTATAATATTATCCCAGCTCTAATAAGTTTATTGATTTTGTCATTTTTAATTTTATCATTAAAAATGAATCATAAGCATAGTTTGAGAAACTATTGTTTTGTACAATTTGTTACATTTCTTTTTCTCATCGCTGTTTTTATATATGGTTTTAATCTTCAATTAAACGAAGTAATCTGGTTTGCAATTATAGGATCAACTCTTTATGTAATAATAAAGTATATGGAGATTTTTTCTTTTTTCTCAGATTGGAAAAGAGGAAAAGGCTGGGCTTGGAAACTGCTTGGTTTAGCTTTGTTGTTATGGTTGATGGGGAAGGGAATTTTGTATTTTTCTAAGATGTTATTTGAGGCTTAGTTAAAGCTTTCTGTTTATGTGCTTTTTGATATGTTTTTTCTAATAGTAGACCTGACAGGTTTTTAAAACCTGTCAGGTCTGATTTAGATTATGGAATTTCTTTTAAGATTTTATGGTGAGAATTGCTTCGTTAGTCGAATGAGAAGATTGCAAAAAAAACCTTTGACAAAGTGCAAAACTTTGACAAAGGTTGATATGTTGAGATCCAGTTTGGAATTTGGAATTTTGTTGATTGGAATTTAAAATTTTTATTCCTCACTATCCTTAGTTTCTTCTAAATCTTCCGTTTTCTTACCTACTTTTACTTTTGGATTGTCCTGCGTTCCGGTAACAGTTAATGGAATTCCGAAAATACCAAAAGGGGGCAATCCTAAACGCATTTTTAGGTTTAATTTTCCATTTAGGCTTGTTGTTCCTTCAATTCTTGGTCTAAAGCCAGCAAACTTAAATTTAAAGCGTTCTACAGTTATAATATTGTTCTTAACCGTTGTTTTGATATCTACTTTAGAAAGATCTGGATTTTTCATAGATTCAGAGTTGGTCTGTTTGCTCACAGCATTAAACATTTTCAAACCTCTTACTTTTACATCTTTTACAGAAAGAGTTCCGCCTCCAACAAGCGAAGGGTAAACAGGGTCCATGTTTGCATTTAAACGGCCTTTAAGCTGATAATCTAATGAAACAATTCCTTGTGCTTTCTCTGCGGCGCTTGCCATTTTTCTGAAAACTTCAATCTCGTTATACGCTCTTTTTATATCAAAATCGGTTGCTTTGATGGCGTAATCAAAATTGGCCTTTTTAGTTGTAACTGCTTGATAATTGGCGTTCATTGTAACCTTGCATCCAATTAGGTCAAAGCCTGTATTTTGCATGGTCAATTTACCTTTATTCATGCTTAAGTTTCCAACAGCATTTTGAAGATTTAGTTTGTCAAAATTTACTTTTTGCGCATTAGCCGTAAAGTTTAAATTCAGATTTGTAGGAATGATAATCACGCCAGTTTGTGTGTTTTCTGGTTTTGTCTCTGTTTTTGGCTTAGTAGTTTCTGTTACTGAAGTTCCTGGAGCGGTTTCCGACATAAATTCGTCAACGTTGATATATCTTGATGTAACTTTAAAAGAGCCTTTTAAAACGCCTGTATTGGTCATTACATAATTGAAAACGTTCTGTAAATACCCATTCAATTTAAAATCAGATTGCCCGTAAGCGGCTAAAAAATTATTGAATGACATTTTATCCTGATTGATTTTAAATATGCCTTCTTTAATGATAAATTTCTTCGGAAGATATTCAGATGTAATTCCGATATTTCTTAATTCGAGTGTTCCTTTATTATTTAATTTGCTGTAATTCCCTTTTTCGGCATCGCTTTGTTTTCCTTTTAAAGATACGTCAGCTTTTACAAAACCATCAAGATCAAGACCTTTTTGCGAGAAAACTCTATAAATTCTGCTAATGTCCAATTCGCCTTTAGCTTTTACATCATAACTCAAATCGTCAAAATTGCTTAAGTTGGCCTGTACAAAGACAGGTTTCCCTTCAAAGGTAAATTGTGTTGGCTCTAGGTTTACTTTCAGGTCGGCAAATGTTCCTTTTTGGTTTTCGATTTTCGATTTAATCGTAATATCGGTAATTGGGTTTGGATAATATGGTGTTTTTAAATATCCATTTTCCAAATTAAGAACTCCATTTGTAATAGGAAAACGCTTGTTCTTTTGGTCAAATACCCCATTTGCTTTTACATCGCCCGTCAAAGTTCCTTTTAATTCTATATCTGGAATTCCAAGAGCTTTAAGTAGTTTTTCAAGATCGATTTTGGCTTTAAAATCAGCATTAATATCTGGCGTGTTTACACCTTTAACCAAGAATTTCGATTTTAAATAATCCTGATTGATGTTTAGCGATAAGTTTTTAGCATCAACAATTACCAAATCTGGATTTAACGAAGGAACCGTTGTTTTGACGTCTAAGTTTAAGTTTGAAACTGGAAATGCGCTTTTGTTATAATTAACAAAACCGTCAGTTACTTTTATGTCCAAATCCAAGTCAGGAGCGATGTTTTCAGAAGTAATATATTTACCTTTTAAAGTCAGCAGCAGATTGGTGTTTCCTTTTAATTCTGTTTTAGAAAGCCAAGTAATATATTTTGGAGGTAAGGCTGTAAAAACATCATAAAGCTTGCTGTTATTAGATTTAATAACAAAATCCATGTTGTATCCGTCCTTTAGAAAATCAAATTTACCTTTAAAATCTACCAGAAGCTGATTGATTTTAAGGTTGTTCTGCTGAAAAAAGAAAGAAAGCGAGTTGATGTTTACTTTTGTAATTAAGTCGGCATCAACCTTTTTGTTCATTAAATACGGTTCATCTTCATAAACGATATTTAATTTTTCGATGTTTGCTTTAGAATATAGATCAAAAACAGCTTTGTTTAAATCTCCTTTTCCTAAATAATTAAAACCGAATGCGTCAAAATGAACTTTAGTCGATTTGTCATCATAAACAATTTTACTGTTTAAAATCTCGATTCGTTCCAATTTAAGCGCCGTGTCGCTGCTGTCTTTATCTTTAGAAGCTTGTTCTTGTGATTTATAAATGTTATAATTCGCTTCTCCTTCCGGATTTACTTTTACGTTTATAAAAGAATCTGATAAATAAATTTGATCAATTTTTACTGATTTGCTGAAAATTAGACTTGCCACATTTATTCCGAAAGAAACCTCTTTTGCAGTAATGAATTTTTCGTTCGTATACGGAGCTGAACCGTTCAGGCTTAGGTTGTCTAAGGTTAAAGTAAGCGAAGGGAAATGATGAAAAAACGACACCGAAACATCAGAATAATTCAATTCTGCACTTAACCTTTCGTTGGCAGTTTTCTTTATTTGCTCTTTAATCTGATCCTCAAAGACGATAGGCGTTAAAAATAATAATCCTATGATAACTGCGAAAGTTATACCGGTATACTTCGCAATTTTAAAAACGATTGATCTCGATTTACTTTTTTGCATAGCGAATTGTGGGTTTTTTAAATAAAAAAATAGAGTTGATAAAAAAGCGTAATTTATCCGTGAACGGTTTCTTGTTTACCATAATTGGTAATGATAGAACCTTCATATTCAATCCATTCCTTCCAGCGTTTATCGATATCTATATTGTCTTGATATTTTCTGGCAAATCCTAAAAATGTAGTGTAATGTCCTGCTTCAGAAATCATTAAATCGCGGTAGAATTTAGCTAATTCTTCATCTTTGATGTTTTCTGAAAGTACTTTAAAACGTTCACAGCTTCTAGCTTCAATCATTGCAGAGAATAATAATCGGTCGCAAAGAGCATCTCTTCGGCTTCCGTCTTTTTTCATGAATTTAAAAAGCTCATTTACATAATGATCTTTTCGTTCACGACCTAAAGTAAGTCCGCGTTGTTTTATAATGTTGTGAACCATCTGAAAATGTTCCAGTTCTTCTCTGGCAATTTCAAGCATTTCGGTTACCAATTCTTCGATTTCAGAGTTGTAAGTCACGATACTAATCGCGTTTGAAGCCGCTTTTTGCTCGCACCAAGCATGATCCGTTAAAATTTCTTCGATATTTGATTCAACGATATTTACCCAGCGAGGGTCTGTAGCTAATTTTAATCCCAACATAATTTCCCAGCATTTAGATTTTGCAAAATTAGTGTTTTTTTGCGACCGAATTTCAGGAAATTGGGTGCAAATCCGCGGAAAAAAGCATTATTTTGTAATGTGAAACAAAGTTTATGAATCAAATAAAAAAACTTTTAATTATTGGGTTTGTTTGGCCAGAGCCAAAGTCTTCTGCTGCAGGCGGAAGAATGATGCAATTGATTTCTATTTTCAAGGAGAATGGATTTGAAATCACATTTGCAAGTGCGGCTCAGGACAGCGATTTTATGGTTGATTTGTTCGAATTTGGAGTAATTAAAAAAAACATCGAACTTAATTCTTCAAGTTTTGATGATTTTGTAGCCGAATTAAATCCGGATGTTGTCTTGTTTGATCGATTCATGATCGAAGAACAGTTTGGTTGGCGAGTTGTTGAAAAATGTCCAAAAGCGATTAGAGTTTTAGATACAGAAGATCTGCATTGTTTAAGAACTGCAAGGCAAAAAGCTTTCAAAGAAAACCGCATTTTTGAATTAGAAGATTTATTATCTGAAGAAGTGGCAAAAAGAGAAATTGCTAGTATTTTGCGATGCGATGTATCTCTTATTATTTCTGAATTTGAAATGAGTATTCTAAAAGATGTTTTCAAAATCAATGAAGATTTGCTTTTTTATCTTCCTTTTTTGGTTGATGAAATGAAAGAGGGAGATTTGCTGGAATTGCCTTCTTTTGAAAAACGAAATGATTTTGTTTTTATTGGAAATTTTCTTCATGAGCCAAATTGGAATACTGTTCAATATTTAAAAGAAGCCATTTGGCCTTCTATAAAAAAAGATTTTCCAGAAGCAGTTTTGAAGGTTTATGGTGCTTATCCTTCGCAGAAAGTATTGCAGTTGCATCAGCCTAAAAACGGTTTTTACATTATGGGAAGGGCAGAAGATGCCAATGAAATAGTAAAAAATGCAAAAGTAGTTTTAGCGCCAATTCGTTTTGGAGCGGGTCTGAAAGGAAAATTATTAGAAGCCATGCAATGCGGAACACCAAGCATAACCACTTCTGTTGGTTCAGAAGCTATGTATGCAAATTTACCTTGGAATGGTTTTATTGAAGATGATCCAGCAGAATTTGCTAAAAAAGCTATTGAGTTATATCAAGATGAAAATCTTTGGAAACAATCTCAAAAAAACGGAATCGAAATCATTAATAAATGCTATCAAAAAAAGGATTATTTAGAGAAATTGATTTCATTGACAAATTCCCTTTTGATTGATTCAAAAAGCCATCGTCTTCATAATTTTATGGGGAATTTGTTGCAGCATCACGCTTTTAAAAGCACAATGTACATGTCAAAATGGATTGAAGCGAAGAACAAATAGTCGCAGTTTTCAGTCACAGTTTTCAAGTCTGTAATTACTGAAAACTGTGACTGAAAACTGAAAACTCTAAACTAAGCTTCTATTTTGCCAAAACCAACAGTTTCACGATACATTTGAGGTGAAACATCAGCATTGGTTTTAAAGAAACGGCTGAAATAATGTTCATCGTCATAACCTAATTCGTAGGCAATTTCTTTTACGGTTTTATTGGTCAAGTACAATTCTCTTTTAGCTTCAATAATAATTCTTTCTGAAATTAAATCGGTTAAGGTTTTGTTGAAATAATTCTTAGACAATTTTGCTAATGCTTTTGGAGAAATGTTTAATAACTCAGCATAATTTCCAGCTGAATGTTTAGTTTTAAAATTGAGTTCAATTGCATCTTTCAAGCTTTGAAGAATTAAAGGCTCTTTTGAATCTGGAACTGATTTCATTTCTTCAAATTGTTCTGTTTTTAATCTTGAAGCCGTAATTAGAAAAATCTTCAAATAAGAAATTAGTAATTCATATTGCGCCAATTCAGCATTTTGAATTTCGGCTTTCATTTGATCAATAACCATATTAAAAGTCTGCGAAGCTTGTTCTGTAACTTGAACATACGGAGGTTGATAAATGTTATTGAATAAAACGCCATTGCACGAAACCTCTTTTTGATGCATATGAATGCAATAAAAATCAGGATGAAAGTGAATGGCAATTCCTTCAATCGGTTCGTTTACACAAAGCATAAAAGGTTGATACGGAGAAAAGGCAAGAAGAGAGTTTTCTTCAAAATGATGTTCAGCAAAATCAGCTTTTACCTTGCCTTTTCCTTTGGTTACCCAAATTAAAGAATAATAATTGTTTCGCTGTAAGTGGTCGAAATGGCTGTTGTCATCAAAAGGAAGGATTTTAAAAGCCAAATTTCCGTTCTGCGGATTGATTAAAGTGAAAACATTTTGAGAGCTCATATTCGGTTTCATTTTTAAAAACATAAAGATAGTCATGAAATGAATTCACAACTATCTCTATAACTTGTTTTTTATTGTCTAGATTAGTTTTGCAATTCCAAGTTAGAAACTTTTGGAAAGTCGATTTCTGTATTGGCTACGTTGTTGAAGTAGTTTGTCAGAACGTTTAAAGCTACATGTGCAATAGTTTCTGCAATTTCAGCATCAGAAACTCCAGCGTTTTTAGCTTTGTTTACATCTTCGTCATTTATTAAACCACCTTTGCTGATTAATGTTTTAGCCAATTGTAAAATCGCTTCTGTTTTCGCGTCATCAGAATTTCCTGTTCTTGCAGCGTGTAAAACCGCTGGATCTGTTTTTACTAGTTTTTCTCCAATAAAGGTGTGAGCTGCCAAACAGTAATCGCAAGAGTTGCTTTCTGAAACGGCTAAGGCAATTAATTCACCTGTTTTTGCACTTAATTTTCCGTGGCTCAAAGCGCCGCTTAAATTTAAATATCCTTCCAAAACCACTGGAGAATTTCCCATTGTTCTCATCATGTTTGGTACAACGCCCAATTTTGCTTGAACAGCGTTGAATAAATCTTTAGTTTTTCCTGTTACTTCTTCTGGGTTTAATGCTGTTAATCGTGCCATTTTATTTAATTTTTAAAGTTGTTATTTGTTGTTGTCTTTTGACATTACAAAGTTGCGACGATTACAGATTTTAAAACATGGAGAAAGTACGCTATGTAATGGATAATTTTCCCTGATGTTTTTTTAGGAGCTATTTCCCGCTATCCGTTCCAATCTTTTGTGTCTCGTTAAAGAAACGAGACACAAAAGGATTTCCACTTCTATCGGGGCTAGGGCACTCGTTTTCATAAGATTGTTTTTCGTTTAGTTTGTTATCCTGACGAAGGAAGGATCACACACGAAACTCGACAAAGATTAAGGGATTGCTTTGTGGAATTTCTAGTGCGATCCCTCGTTCCTCGGAATGACAATTATTGCGAATAAAAAAAAGAGTCTGTTCTTAAAAAAACAGACTCTTTTAAACTTATATTCTAAAAAAAAAATTACTTCAAAACACTTGCTGCATCCTGAATAGTCGTTGCATGATAACCAGATTTTGCTTTATCAAAAACTTTTTTAGCCCAAACTTTTCCTTCTGGAGTTTTAACCATTTCTTTATAAAGCATCATGATAGAGCCAGTTCTGCTGCTTCCAATTAAAAATTGTTCAATTGCAGGATCAGCAGCTTTGTATTGATGGCGAATTGCCTGAACAAACCATTGGCGTTTGATAATGAAATTACCGCCCTTGGTAAAGTTGAATTCCTTGTCAATTGCTTCCATTTCCTTTGCAGTAATATCAGCGGGAAGATGATCTATAAAATGCTGTTTTTCGGCAGTTGTGGTGATTTTTTTGCTTAAACCTGCAACGCCAGTTTCTCTCCAGCTTTTTTGGATAGCGTCAATTGCATCAAAATCGGCAGAACTTACAGGAACAATGTTTGATGGAATTCCTGGTTTGTAAATCCAGTTATCTAATTGGATTTTATCTGCTAAAGCCTTGTCTCCTTTGATAAGATTTTCGTTTAAATACTTTACAAAATCTTCTGTTGTGATCGATTGAAAAGCATGAGAATCGAAATAATTTTTAATAAACGGATCGAATTTTTCGCGTCCAACGGCATTTTCAATTACCCTTAAAAAAGAATATCCTTTTACATAAGGAATCATGCTGATTCCGTCATCAGGGTTTCTTCCTGTCAAGCTAACTTTTAATCTTGTATCTGGATTTGTATCTCCATATTCGGCAACATTGTCAACCAATTCTTTATTGGTGATAACGTTTTGCATGTCAAATTCTTTTTTACCGAAAATAGCTTCTCCAATTCTATGTTCCACATAAGTAGTAAAACCTTCGTTTAGCCAAATATCATCCCAAGTTGCGTTTGTAACTAAGTTTCCGCTCCAGCTGTGTCCTAATTCGTGTGCTAGTAAGCTTGTAAGCGAACGATCTCCGGCAAGTACTCCTGGAGTTAAGAAAGTCAAGTTTGGATTTTCCATTCCGCCATAAGGGAAACTTGGAGGTAAAACCAAAACATCGTAGCGTCCCCATCTGTATGGTCCGTATAATTTTTCTGCTGCATTTACCATTTTGCCAAGTTCAGCAAATTCGTAAGCAGCGCTTTTTAAAACAGATGGTTCTGCATAAACTCCAGTTCTGTTATCGATTGCTTGAAATTCAATATCTCCAACTGCAATTGCCATTAAATAAGAAGGAATTGCTTTGTCTTGTTTGAAAGTATAGACTCCAGTGTCATTTTTCTTCTGCGGATTTACAGCGCTCATAACCGCCAATAAATCTTTAGGAACCGTAACTTTTGCATTATAAGTAAAACGAATTCCTGGCGAATCCTGACACGGAATCCAGGTTCTAGACCAAACGCTTTCTCCTTGAGAGAAAACAAAAGGTTTCTTTTTGTCTGCAGTTTGCTCTGGTTTAAGCCATTGCAAAGCCACACCATCTTTAGTAGTATTGTAATAAATGTTTACTTTGGTTGTGTTTGGTTCAATTGTAATATGAAGCGGTTTTCCGTGAAATTCAGTATCTGCTCCAAGTTCAAATTTCGTTTCTTTTTCTTCGTCGCCTAAAGTTACTTTAGTGATATTTAAAGTGTTTTCATCGAAAATAATTTCGTTTCCTTTACTGATGTTGTCAATTGTCCAAGATGCTTTTCCTGAAATAGTTTGTGTGTCAAAATCAACTTTGATATCAAGATCAAGGTGCTTCGCAACGGCAAGTTCTGGTTTGGAGTAACTGTGTTCGTCTGTAACAGTAGCCGTTTTTTCTGTTTGCCCTTTTTTCTGGCAGGCAATTGCTGTCAGAAATAAAGCGACAAGAATTAGTTTCTTCATTTTGTGAGGTTTTGAATTTGAGGATGAAAATTAAATAAAAAATCCCATTTTGAATAAACAAAATGGGATTTAATTATAAAATTAACAAAGATTACGCCAACATTGTAACTGGGCTTTCGATGTATTGTTTTAATGTTTGTAAGAACTGAGCGCCAGTTGCACCGTCAATTGTTCTGTGGTCGCAAGCTAATGATAACATCATTGTGTTTCCAACTACGATTTGACCGTTTTTAACTACTGGTTTCTCAACAATTGCACCTACAGAAAGGATAGCAGAGTTTGGCTGGTTGATAATTGAATTAAATTCAGTAATACCAAACATACCAAGGTTAGATACTGTAAAAGTACTTCCTTCCATTTCTTGTGGTCCAAGTTTTTTATTTTTAGCTCTTCCAGCAAGATCTCTTACAGAACCGCCAATTTGAGATAAACTCATAGCATCAGTAAATTTCAATACAGGAACAACTAATCCGTCCTCAACAGCTACAGCAACACCAATGTTTACGTGGTGGTTAATGATGATAGCATCTTCTTTCCAAGTAGAGTTGATTTTTGGGTGTTTTTTCAATGCTAAAGCACAAGCTTTGATTACCATATCGTTGAAAGATACTTTTGTATCTGGAACGCTATTGATAGCAGCTCTAGCTTGCATTGCTTCGTCCATGCTTACCTCGATCACTAAGTTGTAGTGAGGAGCAGTGAATAAAGATTCAGAAAGACGTTTTGCAATGATTTTACGCATTTGAGAGTTTTTGATCTCTTCTGTGTAAACTTCACCAGCAGGAACAAATACTTTTGGTGCAGCAGGAGCAGATGCTTCTTGTTTAGCAGCAGGAGCAGAAGCAGCAGTTTGTGCTTGAGCAGATGGAGTAAAGTTTTCGATATCGCTTTTTACGATTCTTCCGTTTTCTCCAGATCCTTTAACTTGGCTTAATTGAATTCCTTTGTCAGAAGCGATTTTTTTAGCTAATGGTGAAGCTAAAATTCTTCCTCCGTTTGAAGTTTCAGCAACAGCTTCTGTAGCTTGTGCAGCAGGTGCAGCTTTTGTTTCTTCAGCAGCAGGAGCACTTGCAGTTGCAGCGCCACCAGCAGTAAAGTTATCAGCAACTCCAGAAATGTCAGTTCCTGCAGGTCCGATGATGGCTAATAAGCTGTCAACAGGAGCAGTGCTTCCTTCTTGAATTCCGATGTATAATAATGTTCCAGCATTGAAAGACTCAAACTCCATTGTAGCTTTGTCTGTTTCAATTTCAGCTAAAATATCTCCTTCAGCTACAGTATCGCCAACTTTTTTCAACCAAGTTGCTACAGTACCTTCAGTCATTGTATCACTCAAACGTGGCATAGTTACAACTATAACACCTTTTGGTAATTCAGCCGCTTTTGCAGGAGCAGCAGTTTCAGTTTTTGCTTCGGCAGCTGGAGCGTCCGCTTTTGGAGCTTCGGCAGCAGGAGCATCACCACCAGCTAAAAGAGCAGAAATATCTTCTCCTTCTTTACCGATGATAGCTAATAATGAATCAACTGGAGCAGTTTCTCCAGCTTGAATTCCGATATGTAAAAGAGTTCCTTCGTTAAAAGATTCGAACTCCATAGTTGCTTTGTCTGTTTCAATTTCAGCTAAGATATCACCTTCGCTTACTTTGTCGCCTACTTTTTTAAGCCAAGTTGCTACCGTTCCTTCTGTCATAGTATCGCTCAAACGAGGCATTGTTACTTTAATCGCCATGATATTATAATTTATGAGGTGTAAATGGATAGTCTTCTTGTGCGTATACTACATCGTATAATTGTTTTAAGTCTGGGTATGGAGATTCTTCAGCGAATTTCGCACACTCTTCAACCAAGTCTTTAACTCTTTGGTCAATTACTTCAATTTCTTCTTCAGTAGCATATTTTTGATCCAAGATTACGTCAAGAACTTGCGTAATTGGGTCGATTTTTTTGTACTCTTCAACCTCTTCTTTAGAACGGTATAATTGCGCATCAGACATAGAGTGTCCTCTGTAACGGTACGTTTTCATTTCAAGGAAAGTTGGCCCATCGCCACGACGTGCTCTTTCGATAGCTTCGTGCATTGCTTCGGCAACTTTTACAGGGTTCATTCCGTCAACAGGTCCGCAAGGCATTTCGTAACCTAAACCTAATTTCCAGATGTCAGTGTGGTTTGCAGTTCTTTCTACAGAAGTTCCCATTGCATAACCATTGTTTTCAACGATAAATACAACTGGAAGTTTCCATAGCATAGCCATGTTAAAAGCTTCGTGAAGAGAACCTTGTCTAGCAGCACCATCACCAAAGTAAGTCATAGTAACACCGCCAGTATTAAAATATTTGTCTGCGAAAGCAATACCCGCTCCAACTGGGATTTGAGCACCTACAATTCCGTGTCCACCGTAAAAACCGTGTTCTTTAGAGAAAATGTGCATAGAACCTCCCATACCTTTAGAAGTCCCTGTTGCTTTTCCTAAAAGCTCAGCCATTACATTTCTTGGATCAACGCCCATACCAATTGGTTGAACGTGGTTTCTGTAAGCAGTAATCATTTTATCTTTGGTCAAATCCATAGCGTGCAATGCACCTGCTAATACAGCTTCTTGACCATTATATAAGTGTAGAAAACCTCTAACTTTTTGTTGGATGTATAACGCTGCAAGTTTGTCTTCAAACTTTCTCCAAAGTAGCATGTCTTCATACCACTTTAAATATACCTCTTTTGTAACTTCTTTCATCTGAATTCTTTCTTTTGCTAAAGTTGTTTGTGTTATCGATTATTGTGCCTGTAACGCAAAATAGTTTCCTCCCACAAATTTGCGCCCGAAAGGTCGGGATGCAAAAATAAGACATTACATTTAAGAACTAAAATTAAAACGATACTTTTTGGCTTTTTTTTACAAGAACTTTTTATCAAACATCAATGGGAGCAAATTTTTTAGGGATGACGATTTGTAAATCTCACCAATTTCTCCCATAAAATAGATTTCAATAGGGGTGTCTTGTTTTATCTCGTATTCTGCTATTGATTGTCGGCAAGATCCGCACGGCGGAATAGGAGCAGTTGTCTGATTAGTGTCTGAAGCTGCTGTAATTGCCATTTTTAAGATTTTGGCTTCTGGATAGGTGCTTCCTGCATAAAAAATGGCTGTTCTTTCAGCACAAAGTCCAGACGGATAAGCGGCATTTTCTTGATTGGAACCTAAGATTATTTTTCCGTTGTCTAAAAGCAAGGCAGCGCCAACTTTAAACTTTGAATAAGGGGCATAAGCTTTTTTTCTGATTTCTACAGCTTGGGTCATTAGATCCTGAATATCGGCTGGAAGTTCATTTAAATTGTCAAATATTGTAAATGAAGAGGTTATGTTGATTTCTTTCATCTGTTTATAAGGGAAAAAAAATCCAAATTCCTAAAATGCTGGAATTTGGATTGAATTATTTTTATTGTAATCTTTTTTCTTTAGTAATTATCGTATTTGTCTCCAAAGTTAAACGTTAAAGAGAAACGAAGTGTGTTTTCTAAAGGATTTTTTATTTTCGAAGCTGAGAATAAGTACGAGACATCAATTTTCATGATGTTGTATTTAAATCCTGCTCCTAAAGAGAAAAACTGTTTAGCGCCTTTTTCTGGACTTTCATGGTAATATCCTAATCTGAATGCAAAAGCATCTTGATACATATATTCACCAGCAATGCTATAGGTTACCTCTTTCATTTCTTCTTTAAATCCGCCTGGAGCGTCTCCAAAAGATTTGAACATTCCTTCGAACCAGCCAATATCGTTATAATTTCTATAGCCAATATCTGTTGCTTCTTGCTGCGAAATATCTTCAGGGTCATCGAAGTCTCCGTCGCCATTTACATCTACTGGTGTTCCGATTCCTGGAGGTGTTGGAACTAAAAGTTTAGTAAGTTCAGCACTTAAAGTAAGTTTGTTGTAATCGTCAAAAATAAAATCAAATCCTCCACCTAATCTTAAATTAGCAGGTAAGAAGTTTGAGCTTATGTTGTCGTTATCGTAGCTAATTTTTGGCCCCATATTCTGAAGGTTGATACCAGCTCTCCATCTTCCGTTGAAATCTTGATAAGCAATTTCTTCTGATTGATAAAAAGCAGCTACGTCAACAGCAAATGAACTTGCAGATGTTGCATCAACTTCTTCTGAAGCGACTTTTAAATTTGAGTTAATAAAACGTGCGGCAACTGCCATAGAGAATCGGTCACTTAATTTAAGTGAATACGATCCGTCTAAAGCAAACTCGTTTGGATTTACTTCTCGTACGGCCTCATTTGGATCTCCTGTGTATCGTAACTCGATTCCTCCAAAACCAAAATAACGAAAACTTCCTGCAAATGCGCTTCGTTCATTGATTTTGTTGTAATACGTAACCTGACCCAACGAAATGTCATTGGCAAGATCTGTTAAATAAGGAGTGTAACTGATGGAAAGGCCTTGTGCATCTTCAGAAAATGCATACTTGGCGGGGTTCCATTGTTGTGAGAAAACGTCGGCAGAAGTGGCTACTCCTTGATCTGCCAAACCTGCTGCTCTAGCATCAGCAGCGACTAATAAAAAAGGTACTCCAGTAACAATAGGCCTTGATTCCTGAGCCCTTGAGGTGTAAATGCTAAAGATACAAATTAATAAAAGTGATAGTTTTTTCATTTATGGGATTAGTGTTTTGGTAGTGCAAATATATATAATATTATAGGATGACAAGCTTTTCGTATTTTTCTGCTTTTTTATTTGTTAAATTCGATTTTACAGTCAGTTTGTAAATGTACACTCCTTTTCCGATTCTGTCGCCAAAATCATCTCTTCCGTCCCATGTTATTTCTCTTGATAAAAATCCTTCTGTTGTAACGGTTTGATTTTTTGTCCAGACTACTTTTCCTGTAATAGTCATTACCTGAACTTGTACATCTAATGGCTCATAAGGTCGGTTATGAGAAAACCAAAATTGTGTATAAGTTGAAAATGGATTAGGGTAATTAAGAACGTGTGATAGTGTCAAGGAGTCGTCTCCTACAACTGTAAATTGAATTTCACTCGTAACGGGATTATTGTAAACATCCCAAGCAGTAAAACTTATAGTATGCAGTCCAGGGGTTAAATTTCGAAATGGAAAGCGTAAATTTCCGTTGGTGTAATCGTCTAATTTTGTTTGATAGTAATCATTCAAAATATAAGGATTACTTACGTCTCCATCCAAAATGGCAACAATGTCATGTCCGATTCCGCTTGCTGTATTAATTCCGTTTTCATCTTCTAAAAAGGCCAAAAGAAATGGCGATTCATTCGTAATTCCTCCAGATACAAAGGTTTCATCGTTCATATATAACTTCACTTTTGGATTTATATTGTCCTGAGGTGCATTTTCATTTATCCCTCCAATTTTTATGGCGCTATTATAGCCGGTTTGGTTTTCTAATGATTCGTTTTTTTTCGAATAAAAGCTGATTCTGCCATTGTCAACGGGAACCCTGATGTCTCTAGGGACTACAAAACTAAATTCAAATTGTCCATTGGTTACAGATGCATTTCCTCTAAAGATGGTTTCTCCGAGAGTTTTAAACTGCATTGGAGGGCTAAAGCCATCATTGTTTAAGGTGGTATTTGTGATTAACTTGTCAAATATGGCGGTCGCTAATTCTCCGTTATAATTGTTTAAAAGAGTATTGTTTTCGTCTGTTATTTCTCCTGATATTTTTATTTTAGATAATGATTTTAAATCGGGAATCGCTTGCGAAATCACAATATCGTTCACTTTCGTTAAATTAATTCGTGGTTTTGGAATAGCGAGCATTAAAGCAGGATCGCCTATATAAAAGACAACATTGCTAGAAGAGCTAGGATTTTCATTTTTGGATATTCTTAATGATTCTGCAATAGTATTGTATTGATTTGAACCATAAGAAAGAAGGTTTTTACTCAGTGTTTTGTTAAATTCTTCGGCATTTGTTTGTCCGATTTCGCGAACTGTAGTCAACATTGAAATCGCGCCTCCTTTCGGATTCCAATATACATATTCGCCGGCTGTTGGTCTTGTAGGGTCATCAAAACGAGAAAATTCACATGTAATGGTTATGAATAAGGGGTATTTGTATTGATTGCTAAGGTTTTGTCCGTCAGATTTCTCCCAAATTCTTTCGCTTGCTAATCCATCTTCACCGCCATGTCCTAAATAATTAAATATTAGAGCGCCTTTTTCAAAAGCATTAAAGAAATCAGTTCTCGCTTTTGGGTATCGCGATCCGCCAGCAGAAGCTTCTTGAGTATAAGCATCCAGAAAAATTTTATCAATATTAAAAAAAGGTTTTTCAGTCGCGATTAGATCTGCAAGTGCGTTTTGGTTGGCTTGCAAAGTTTGGTCGCCTGGTCTATCTGAGTCATCGCTAATTAAAACGACATTGTTTCTCCAATTTCCGTAAGATTTTATGTCATGATATTCGATGACTTTATTGACCATTTCCTGAGCTTGCGCGTTGTCTGAAACTAGCATTCTTCCTAAAGCAATATCGATCCCGCCAAGAGACGGAATAACAACTCCTTCGTTAGCATCCATTAATCCGTAAAAATCATCAGAGGCAAATGAAGCTTCGCCGACAGTATTGCTTATTAAGGATTGGTAGATAGGTACAATATTAGTGTTGTTTGTAATTCTGTCTTTGTAATCATACGAAGCGTCTCCGAATAAGTTTAAGTAGCGCACTCTCTTATCTGGTGAAGAAGCATTGTCGTAAACATATTTGACACAATTTCGAATAGCGGCAATGTCTTGTTTGCCAGAAGAAAATTCTTGATAGATGTTTTCCAAAGAAATAACCTTTACGATTAAACCAGAATTTGTTCTGTGAAAATTGGCCAATCTCTCTGCTTGAGAAGCTAAAGATTTTGGAGTTATTATAACATAATCAATATCTTGAAAAACATTTTGGCTGTTTCTAAAAATTGTTCCTTTTAAATTTTGATTGGCAATTTTTGACTGATTTTCTTTTAGTGGAGTGTAATAATCAGAAGGATCTATTGCAACATATTTTCTAACCTCTCCTAAATTAGCTTTAAAGCTAAAAGAAGACTGATTGGTGTTTTCAGCTTTAGAAGCATTATATAGGTCTGTGACGTCCCAAATTTGAGTTATTCCTGATGCGTTTCCAATAGTATAATTGACAATTCCAGCTGTAGAACCTGCAGCGTTGTATTGAAAATGAAATTGTTTGCCTAAGCCTAAAAGTTTTCGTTTTGCTGTTAGGTTGATGTAATCCAGATAGCCTTTTGATCCTGGAACACCATTATTATTATAGGTAAGTTTTATTTTGATATTGTCTGCTCCGGTAAATTGAGTATTTGCAGGAAGTTTGCCTGTGGTGTATTTTGTGTCAGAATTGGGTATTAAAGATGAAAAATTTATGGAGCCTACATTTTGTCCGTTGGCTGTTATGGCAAAAGAAGTAGGTGTAAAAGATGCGGCAGCTGCGTTTATCTCAATTTTTACAGGTGCAGAAACGTCTAGGTTTGGAAAACTAAAAGTGAATTCCTGTTCTTGATTAATATCAAATGATTCTCCGAGCCATTGACGTCCAAGATGCACAATGTTGGTTTGGTCGATTTCGTGGTATTGATAGTCATCAAACGTGTTTAATTCTAAAGTGCTATTCCCTGTCGGTTGATTTAGGTTTTGAATTCGCTTGCCATCTCCTCCAGAAACGGTAATATAATAATAGGACTTGGTGTCGTATAAGTTTAAATTGGTTTGGCTTTCAGAATTCCAGTTGTCAGTTCCTTCAGCATAAAAAAGAATATAATCTTCATTGTTAAAAACACCGTCGTTTTCGCCAGTTATTTGTATGGCATTTTCTGTTAAATCATCTGGGTAGTAATTGCTGTTGGCAAGAGGGAGCATTCTTCCGCCGTTTCCATAAATTTTTATTCTTCTCGGATCAACTTTAGAAACGTCAAATCCTAAACTTTGCAAAAAAGACCTATCTATTTTATAAACCCCTGATTTTTGGATATAAAAGCGATACCAATCTCCAGAAGCCAAAACAGAATTTACTATTGCCGCCGATTTTTGAAATGAAGAAGTCGATGCAGTTCGCGTGTTTGAATTGCTAATAAAGTAAGAAAAGGACTTTATGCGTTTGTAGCTGTTTCCTGCCTTAATTATTGGTGATAAAGAAAGGAAAGAATATCGTATGTCTCTTGCGTTTGTAACTATTATGGATTCATTAGGTGTCTCAGGGATATTTTCAATTGTTAAATCTCCTAAATCAGCGCTTGAAATCGATTCATATACGATGTTGCTAATTTGCACTGAACTGCCGTTTGAAATGCCAGATTGATTTAGGTTTTGAAGTAATGCGATGCTTTTTTTTGTAATGTCGAAGCGGAAACTGGTTCCTAAAAAGTACGGAATTATGATTTTGCTTTCGCCATAATTTATCTCTTTTTTATTTTGCCAATCGATTGTTATAGCTCCATTTGTCTGTGAAAACGAGATGATTGGGATTAAAAAAAAGTAAATTAGAAATGCTTGCTTCATCTGTTAAAAAGGCGAGATTTAATTAAAAAATATTTAGTAAGTAAAAATATACTATTTCATGTTATAGTAATAATAAAAAGTATATTTTTGCGTTCGTAACTAAAGGTTATTTTCTGGTAAAAAACAGCTAAATAAAATTATTAGAACAGATGTTGCCAATTAAATGTTAATTATTATATTGCAGCACCTAAATTTATCACCTAAGAATGAGTATGAAAGTAAACAAAATTGTAGTCTTGCAGTTAATGATGTCAATGGTATTGATGTTGGGCACGGCTAGTTGTAGCAAAAAATCGAGTTCCACTCACGCTTCTAGAGCTACTGGCTGGGATGTAGATAGTCAGAATGGAACTGCTGCCAGAAATGCAGGTAAAAAACAACAGGCTGGTCCTGGTTTGGTTTTTGTTGAAGGAGGTACGTTTACTATGGGTAAAGTACAGGATGATGTTATGCACGATTGGAATAACACGCCAACTCAACAACACGTTCAATCATTCTATATGGATGAAACCGAAGTTACGAACGGTATGTACTTAGAATACCTAGAGTGGTTAAAGAAAGTTTTCCCACCAACAGAAGAAAATTACAAAAACATTTACGAAGGAGCATCTCCTGATACATTAGTATGGAGAAATCGTTTAGGATACAACGAAACGATGACTAATAACTATTTAAGACACCCATCTTATGCTAACTATCCTGTAGTTGGTGTTAACTGGATTCAAGCTGTTGAGTTCAGTAAATGGAGAACAGACCGTGTAAACGAGGCTGTTTTAGAGAAAAACGGGTATCTTAAAAAAGGAGCTAAAACAAATGATGTTAATGCTGAAAATGCATTTAATACTGAAGGATATTTAATGTCTCCAAGTACATCACGTGGTGCAAGCGAAGAGATTGTAATAAAGAAAAATCCTGACGGAAGAAGACCTAAAGCAGGTAAAGATGGTGTTGTGCCAGAAGAGAAAAATGTTTATGCTCAACGTTCATCTGGAATTATTTTACCAGAATACAGACTTCCTACAGAAGCTGAGTGGGAATACGCTGCTGCTGCTGATGTTGGACAAAGAGAATACAATATTTATAAAGGACAAAAGAAATATCCTTGGTCTGGAGATTACACACGTTCTAACAAACGTAAAAACAAAGGTGACCAATTGGCTAACTTTAAACAAGGAAACGGTGATTACGGTGGAATTGCAGGTTGGTCAGATGACGGAGCAGATATTACAAATGCTGTGAAAAGTTATGCACCAAACGATTTCGGTCTATATGATATGGCAGGAAACGTTGCAGAATGGGTAGCTGACGTTTACAGACCTATTATTGATAACGAGGCAAATGATTTTAACTATTATAGAGGTAACCAATATGCTAAAAACAAAATTGGTAAAGATGGTAAAATTGAAATCGTTACAACATCTACTATTAAATATGATACTTTAAGTAATGGTAAAGTTATTGCAAGAAACCTTCCGGGAGAAATTGCACAAGTGCCAGTTGACGAACAAGAAACGTATTTAAGACAAAATTTCAGTACAAGCGATAACATCAATTACAGAGATGGTGATAAGCAATCTTCTAGATTTTTTGATTTTGGTGATTCAGAGTCTGGACCTAAAGCAGATCAGGCAATGTACAACTCTCCTAAACATAACGTTACAACAGACAGTTTAGGAAAAATGATCAGAAAATATGATAACTCTAGTAAACGTACAACTTTAATCGATGATAAAGTAAGAGTTTACAAAGGAGGTTCTTGGAGAGACAGAGCTTACTGGTTAGATCCAGCTCAAAGAAGATACTTCCCTCAAGATATGGCAACTGATTATATTGGTTTCAGATGTGCAATGTCTAGAGTAGGTTCAAAATCTGAAAAAAGAAAATCTCCTAGAAACTAAGATTTAGGAATTCAAATAATAAAAAATTCCAAATTCCAAAAGCTGAATATTCAGTCTGGAATTTGGAATTTTTTTATTGTTTTTTTTCTACTTTTATGACTTATTAAAAAATATATAAATGAATATTCAAGACATTCATAACTTGTTTTTACAATGCAGTTCTCTGTCTATTGATACAAGAAAAATCGAAAAGAATTCGATGTTTTTTGCTATTAAAGGGGAGAATTTTGATGCTAATACATTTGCTAAAGAAGCTTTAGATTTAGGAGCTCTATTTGTTGTTATAGACAATGAATCTTATTTTATTGACGACAGGACTATTTTGGTAGAAAACAGTCTCCAAACGCTTCAGGAATTGGCAAAATTCCACAGATCTTATTTGGCTCTTCCAATTGTTGCTTTGACAGGAAGTAACGGAAAAACAACGACAAAAGAATTAATCAATGTTGTGCTGTCAAAGAAGTTCAAAACAAAAGCGACTATTGGCAATTTAAATAATCATATAGGTGTGCCATTGACTTTGCTTTCTTTTACCAAAGAAACTGAGATTGGAATTGTTGAAATGGGAGCCAATCATCAAAAAGAAATCGAATTTCTATGCCAGATTGCACAGCCAGATTTTGGATATATAACCAATTTTGGAAAAGCACATTTGGAGGGTTTTGGTGGAGTAGAAGGAGTAATTGCGGGTAAAAGCGAAATGTATCAATATCTTGCAGCAAACCAGAAAACGGTTTTTGTAAATTTGGAAGATCCTATTCAGATTGAGAAATCAAAAGAAATAAAATCATTTACTTTTGGAGTAAAAAAGGAAAATGCGGATTTAAATATTCAGAATATTTCAGCTAATCCTTTTGTGACTATCGCCTACAATAATTTTTCTGTGGAATCGCATTTAATTGGACTTTACAACGCCAATAATATTAATGCGGCAGTAGCAATTGGAAAATACTTTGATGTTAAAGAAAGTGATATAAAGAGCGCTATTGAAAATTATATTCCAGCTAATAATAGGTCTCAAATGATGCAAAAAGGATCAAATGAGATTATTTTAGATGCTTATAATGCTAATCCTAGCAGTATGGCTGTTGCGATTACCAATTTCCTACAGTTAGACAAGAAAAATAAGATTATGATTCTTGGAGATATGTTCGAATTGGGAGATGAAAGCCTTTATGAGCATAAAGTTATAGTGGATTCTTTAGCAAATCAGAATGAAGCTCAATGCTTCTTATTGGGAAAATCATTTTTTGCGAATAAAATTTCGAAGGAAAATATTCAGTTTTTTGAAACATTCGATGCTTTTGCTGAATTCCTTACGACCTTCAAATTTGATTCTAATATGATATTAATAAAAGGTTCGCGAGGTATGGCCTTAGAGCGAACGTTAGAATATATTTAAAAAAAAGTAGAGGCTGTCTCAGAAATTTTCAAGACAGCCTCTTTTTTTAAATACTCATTAAAAATCCGATTAGGTTTTCCTTTTTGTTTAGCCCTAATTTCTTTCTTAAACGATAACGGGCCAATTCAACTCCACCTGTAGAAATATTCATAATTTCGGCTATTTCTTTGGTCGACATATTCATTAATAAATAAGTAGATAAATCTAATTCTCTAGGAGAAATAGTTGGGTACTGGCCTTTTAGGCGTTTTAAGAACTCAAAATGAACATTTTTAATGTGTTTTTCTAAGTCTTTCCAGCTTTTATCTGTATTTACTTCTTTTACAATACTTTTATGCAGTTTGCTAAACTCTGCTTTGGTAGTTTCATCCAATATTCCAGTATCGATATCTTTCAGTTTATGAATAATTCCATTTAAAACTTTATTCTTTTTTACAACCTGTAGAGAATTGTTTACTAGCTCTTTGTCTTTTGCTAAAATTTTGATTTGGAGCTTATCATTTTTCAGTTTTTCAATTTCTTTTTCCAAATCATGCTGCTCATGCCTGATTTTCGATTCCTTTTCAAGATATAATCTTCTCTGTTCTATGGTTTCGTAATACCTATTTTTTCTAATCTTCAATTTTATTCTGATAGAGATTAAATAAGCGCCAAGTAAAACGAGTACCAAGTAAAATAAATAAGCCAAAAAGTGCCTGTACCAAGGAGGTGATACAGTAAACTCGACCTCTGTGATATTCGATTCTATGCCATAACTGTTTCTGGCCCTTAATTTCATTACATAATTGCCTTCTCTTAAATTTGTATACTCTTTAATGGCTGTCGAGGACCAGCCACGCCAGTTCTCTTCAAATGGCTCTAATTTATACGAATACATTACATTTTCCTGATTTTCGTACGTTGGAGAAGCAAAAGTAAATTTAACACGATTGTATTTGTAAGGTATGCTATATGATTCCAATTTATTGGTCAGATTTCCAGTTAAAATAGTATCTCCAGGATTCGTAAAACTTTCAATAAAAGCTTTTGGTTTTGTCATGAAAGTGCTTGGAATAGTTGAATTGTAATGCGCCAAACGATCTGTTAAACCTATGAAAATATTTTGCGGATCTATCGCGTTAACCGAAATATAATTGTTTACCAAATTCCCTGTTAAGTTCGAGAATATAGCTTGTTTCTTAGTAAAAGTTCCATTTTTATTTTTGACTAATACGCCAAGGGATTCATTAAACGCATACCAGAGGTTTCCTTCAGAATCCTCAATTAAGGTGTTGATAGTTGGGATTCCATCGAATAGTTTCGTTATTTTTTTATCCTCAAAAAAGGTTTCTTGTTCAACAGAATATCTATAAAAATGATTTTTTACTTGGAAATATACTTTTCCGTTAATGCTTTGGAGACTGTTTATTCCTTTAAATTTTTCTGAAATGCCAACATGCTTTTTTATAAAATCAAATCTTTGTAGATCTTCAGAAAGCTTTACTTGGTATAAGAACGGATTTTTCTTGAGCCACAAATAGTTTGCATCTATTTCAACAGAAAAATTATTGGTCGTTTCATCAAATCCTTTTACTTGATGAAGGTAATCATATCCAGTGGCTGAGCGCTTAAAAATTGAAAACCCATTATAACTTTCTCCAATAATATAATTTTCGTGATCTGGTATTTTTTTAAACCCAAAATATCCTTTGCTATCCAGTATTTTTGACACCCTATTATTTTCAATAATTAAGGCTCCACTATTACTTGCACATATTAAAACATTATTTAAGACTTGAATATTCCAAACTTGAGAGATTGTTCCTTCAACTCTTGTAAAGGGACTATCTCTAAATGTGCTTCCCCAAGTATGGTAGAATAATCCTTGATTTGTGGCTACATAAAGATTTCCGTTATGAGTTGTCGAGGCATAGACTGTTCCTATATTATAACTATAGTCAAAATAAGAAAAAGGCGAATTCTCATTGATAAAAGTTATACCGTTGTCTAGACCAAGCCAGATATTGCTTTTTTTGTCAACAAAAGAAACAAGAATAGTATTGTTCTGAATACCTTTTTGACGATTTAAATGCTGGATTATTTTACCGTTTAAATCACAGATAATGGCTCCGTCTAACACAGAGTTAAGTATAATAAATTTGTTTTTGATGATTGATCCGCCAAGCGAAGTGTTTTTCTTGATGAACTCGTTGGCTTCTGTTGCCCAAGGTTTGATAATGCCATTTTCGGACACAAAAAGACCTTTTTCCAATGTAGCATATAATAATCTGTTATTAGGCAATGGAAAAAGAGACCATATTTCCTTGTCATTAAAAAAAGTAGTGCCTTTTATTGCAGTAAGTTTTCTGTTTTTATATTCAAGTAAACCCAGAGTTTTATCCTGAAAATACAAACGGTTATTTACTAAAAATGAAAACTGAAAATTGTGAGGCGCGGTTAGAGTTGTAACTTTTTCATTTTTTAGAAAAAAGACTTTGCTGAAAGACTGAAAGATAACTTCTCCTTTAAAAATATGAATTCTCCAAATAAGATTAATATTTTCCTTGTCTATCGGGCTTAAAAGGTTATAGAGAGAATGATATTTTAAAATTCCTTTTTCATCATTTTTAAAATATCCAAATTCATTATTTCCTCCAACAAATATTCTTCCCGAAGCATCAATTTTTAAGCTTCTGATCTCAGATTTGTTAGGTAGGGAGTATTTATGCCAGTTTGAGCCATCAAATTGTATCAGACCACTATTATTTGCAAAATAAATGTTTCCATTTTTATCCTGATCAATACTCCAGTTTTGAGTTCCGCCTTTATATTCTGATCTTTTGTAATTCTTTATATCTGGAATTCCGATATTTTTTACCTGAGAGAAATTTTTTGTATGTAAGAAAAATAATAAAAATAATGTGAAAGATCTAACTAAGGATTTCATAAAATTTTAAGTATAATTTTTATAATAAATGTTTTATTTTGATTTTAAGCTATTGATTTGTTAATCTTAAATAATGATATCTTTTAAATTATTTTTAATTTATATAACGATAGCCACTATTAAACTAATGTAATATACGTTTTTTTTTAAACTAACATTTATGTAATATTTTTTTTAAAATTAAAAAGCTGTAAATTAATAGATTATAAAATAAATGTTGTGTTTTTGTCATGTGTTAGAATTTGCTTTGAAGTGTTTTTATAAAAATATTTAGCCTCATTCTAATTGGAATAATTATTATCATTTCGCCAAATTACTAATTAATTAACCAAAAATTTTAGAAAAATGAAATTGATAAAAATATTTATTTTTTGTATTTCCTCTTTACTGTTTTTAATAGTTGCGTTTATTGAAGAGGCAAATGGAATTATTGATGATGAAAGAGGTTTCCCCATTTTAAGACGCGACAGTTTAGTAAACGGATCTAATAAAGCAATTCCTCTGACTTTATTGGAAATTTCAGATTGGTGTTTACTCTAATGAAACTTTGACCATTAATTTCATTGATTTTGAATTGGTAAATTGATAATAAGTAAAAAAACAAATTTCACGATTGTTCTCAAGACAATATCTCAATATTTATGCGAAGTGATGGTTTAGCAAATACACTACACTAAGGGAAACTGTGAAAAACTCTTTTTTATGTAAGTTTTTAGACTGTGTAAAACTTGTATAATCCATTTTTTAAACTTTCAGTATGGAAGTTCATCAGATTTTAAAGTTGAACATAAAATGCTTTAGCATCAATGTTCATGAAAAAAATGCCTTTTTCTCAAATTTTTCAAGACGGATTCCTTTATTTTTTGACTATTAGCAGTCTTTTAAATATGAAAAATCTGATAAAAATTTGTGAAATAAGATTTTTCTTTCAGTGAAGAATATTAGTAATAATATAAAAAAAGTAGGGTAAAAATATGATATTCTTTATTTTTTGATTTTTGTAAAAATAGAATGTTTTTTTGTTGTAATTGTTTGTAGAATAGCTTTTTATGTCTTGATAAGCACTACTACCACGTTGTAGTTTTAATAATTTTTAATAAAATTTTTAGATGAGAATATTATGTAGTGTTATTTTTTAAAATTAACTTTTTTTTAGTATTATTTTTTTTTGATTTAAATATCTGTTAATAAATGTTTTATAATTTTTTTGATGTGTTTTTATAATATTATTTTTTTCTGTTTGATGTGTTTTTGTAATGATTTTTAGATGAGAAAAGTGAAAATTAAGTTTTAGTATTGCATCAAATTACTAATTAATTAACCAAAATTTTTAGAAAAATGAAATTAACAAAACTACTTGTTTTTTGTATTTCATCTTTATTATTCTCGGTTATAGCTGTGGCTCAGGATGTCACAGTAAATGGAATAATTAATGATGAAAATGGTTTGCCTGTTCCAGGCGCAACAGTTTTATTAAAAGGTACTACGAAATCGACAGCGTCAGACTTTGACGGAAAATTTCAAATGCAAGTACCGTCAAACGGAACATTAACAATTACATTTATTGGTTATAGCACTGTAACTGAAGCTGTAAATGGAAGAACAAAAATTTCAATTCAATTAAAACCAGAATCACAATCTTTAAATGAGGTTGTCGTTGTTGGATATGGTACTCAAAAGAAATCGGTTGTAACTGGAGCAATTTCTAGTGTGAAAGCATCAGATTTAGAAGATTTACCAATAACAAGAGTTGAACAATCTCTTCAAGGTAGGGTTTCTGGGGTTACTATAGCAGCAAATGCAGGGCAACCAGGGTCTGCTTCTACAATACGAGTAAGGGGTATTACTTCTTTTGGTAACAACGAACCTTTATGGGTAGTTGACGGTGTAATTGTAGATTCAGGAGGAATTGGTTATTTGAATCAATCTGATATTGCTTCTATGGAGGTTTTAAAAGACGCAGCGTCTCAAGCTATTTATGGTGCTCGAGCGGCGGCGGGGGTAATCCTTATCACAACTAAAAAAGGTAAATCTGGAAAAATGAGTGTAAATTATAATGGTTACACTGGATTTTCTGCAGCAGCGAGAAAACTTGATTTGTTAAATGCTACTGAGTATGCAACTATAATGAATGAAAGATATGCAAATGGTTATACAGATACTTCTAAACCTTACGATCTTCCGTACAAAAACGTTTCTTCTTATGGAGCAGGAACAGATTGGCAAAAAACAATCTTCAATGATAACGCTCAAAGAACCGGTCATGAATTAAGTTTATCAGGAGGAAATGATGTCTCTACTTTCTATGTTTCTTTTGGTTTATTAGATCAAGAAGGTATTGTAGCTACTCCAATTTCTAACTACAATAGAAAAAACATCCGTTTAAACTCAACACACAAAATTGTAAAAGGATTAACTTTTGGTCAAACTTTAGGTTACTCTCACGAAAAAACAGTAGGTATTGGAAATACAAATAATGAATATGGTGGGCCATTAAGTTCTGCTATCAATTTGGATCCTATTACTCCAGCAGTTGTAACTGATCCAACTGTGGCTAATAATCCCCCATACAGCAATCAGGCTGGTATTTTAAGAGATGCAAACGGAAATCCTTATGGAATTTCTCAGGTAGTAACTCAGGAGATGAGTAATCCACTAGCTTACATTCAAACTAGATTAGGAAACTACAATTGGGCTGATAATTTTGTTGGAAATGCTTATTTAGAGTTAGAAGCAATTAAAGGCTTAAAAATTAGAAGTACTTTAGGTGGTAAATTGGCATATTGGGGATCAGAAAGTTTTACTCCAGTATTTTACTTTAACTCTTCTACCATTAATTCAAAGAATAATTTGAGCAGAAGTTCAAATAGAGGTTTTGGATGGAATATCGAAAATACTATTTCATACGCAAAACAAATTGAAGATCACAACTTTTCAGTTTTAGTAGGACAAGGTGCTTATGTAGATAACATCACATCTGGATCTACAGTGACTTATTTTAATATTCCTTATACTAATTTTGATGATGCTACTTTCCCGAATGATCATCCACAAGACAATATTACTGCTTCTGCTTATAATGGTTATGAGCATAAAGTTACTTCATTATTTGCGAGAGCTAATTATGATTACAAAGAGAAATACTTATTTACTGGTATTGTACGTCGTGACGGTTCTTCTCGTTTTGGTCAAAATTACAAATATGGAACTTTCCCTTCATTCTCATTAGGATGGGTGCCAACTAAAGAAAGTTTCTGGCCAGAAAACAAGGTTGTAACTCAATTAAAGTTTAGAGGAGGATATGGAATTACAGGTAGTGATGCAATTGGAGATTTTAAATATTTAGCAACTATCGGTTCAGGAAGAAATTATACTATTGGAGATCAAGGTTCAGTAGTTGTGGGTAATAGCCCTAATGCACCTGCGAATCCAGATTTGAAATGGGAAGAAACTAGCCAGGCAAACGTTGCTTTTGATATCACGTTCTTTAATGACTTATCATTAACAACAGATTTTTATGTTAAAAAGTCTAAAGGTATTTTGCAAGATATTGATTTACCTGGTCACGTTGGTAGTACCGGTAGACCTTCTGCAAATATTGCTGATATGGAAAATAAAGGGATTGACTTAGAGCTTTCTTACCGTAAAAAAATTGGAAAAGTTGGTTTTAGCATTAGCGGAAATATTTCTTATTTAGAAAACGAGGTAACAAATTTAGGAAAAGATATCCAGTTCATTTCTGGAGATGCTACTTTCCAAAATATGGGTGCAGTAACAAGAACTCAAGTAGGACAAACTTATAACTCTTTTTATGGATATAAGACACAAGGAATTTTTCAAAATCAAGCAGAAATTAATGCTTACACAAATGCTTCAGGCGGTTTAATTCAGCCAGGTGCAAGACCAGGAGATTTCAGATGGCAAGATCTTAATGGAGATGGAAAAATTTCAGATGATGATAAAACTTTCATCGGAAGCCCACTTCCAAAATATACATACGGTTTCACAATTAATTTAGATTATAAGAACTTTGATTTGTTAATCTTTACTCAAGGAGCAATTGGAAACAAAATTTTCCAAGGATTACGTCGTCTAGATATTACAGATGCTAACTACCAAACTTCAGCTTTAGGTCGTTGGACAGGTGAAGGATCAACAAATTCATATCCAATTTTATCAACGGTTGATAACAATAAGAACTTCTCAAATCCTTCAGATTTCTATTTAGAAGATGGAGACTATTGGAGAATTAAAACGGTTCAAATTGGTTATAACCTTCCAAATGATGTTGTTTCAAAAGCAGGTCTTTCAAAAACAAGACTTTATTTGACTGGAGAAAATTTATTAACATTTACAAAATACTCTGGATATGATCCTGAGATTGGAGGAGGAGTTTTTGGTATTGATAAAGGATATTATCCACAAGCAAGAACTATAATGGTAGGGGTTAATTTACAATTTTAAAATTAAGAATCATGAAAATTAAAAGTATAAGATATTCATTCATTGCCGCTGGATTGTTACTTCTAGGCTCTTCTTGTGGTGAAGATTTTTTAACAGTGGAGCCAAAAGGGCTTCCGTTAGTAGATAATTATTATAAAGATGAATCAGAAGCATTTTCTGCCCTGGTTGCTGTTTATGATATTATGGGTAAACAATCTAAAGGTTTTGAAAATATGATCACGATGCTAAATGCTGGATCAGATGATTTCTATGCTGGAGGTGGTGGACCTGGAGATGGTGCTGGTATACACGCTTTTGATAACTATAAATTGGATAAAATAAATATGCCAAGAAGTTATTGGGGTGATTTTTTTCAAGGAATTGCTAGAGCAAATATTTTATTGGCAAAATTACCGGATGTAGATATGTCTGATGCTAAAAAAGTACGTTTTGGAGCAGAAGCAAAAGCGTTGAGAGGATATTTCTATTTTGAATTGGTAAGAACATTTAAAAATTTGCCATTGATCCTTACACCAATTTCGCCAGCTGAAGGATATAAAGTTACTCAAGTTAGTCCAGATGCGATTTATGCGCAAATAGAGAAAGATTTAATAGAAGCAAAAGCTGTGCTTCCTAATAAAATTGATGTTCCAACAGAAGGAGGTCGTCTTTCAAAAGGGGCAGTACAGGCACTATTAGGTAAAGTTTATTTGTATGAAGGTAAAAATTCATTAGCAGCTGCTGAATTTGCAGATGTAAATGGTACGCCAGGCGGAACTAGTATGTATGGTTACAAATTGCTGACTAAATTTTCAGATTTGTGGGTAATCAGTAACAAATTTAACTCAGAAGCTATTATCGAAATCATGCATACAGATAAAAGTAATGCAGATTGGGGATTCTGGGGCGGTGGAGCTGACGAAGGAAACTCTGTAAATATAATGGTTGGTCCAAGAGGATACGAAAGAAAAGATCTAACATTAGCAGATTATATCTCAGGATGGAGTTTTAACCCGGTAACTCAAAGTTTATACGATGCCTTAAAAGGAGATCCACGTTTCGAATCTACAATTTTTGATCTGCGTGCTCTTGTTGCAGCAGATAAAGCAAAGTATGCACCTGGCGATCAGGATACAGGATATTTCTTAAAGAAATTTATGCCTTTAAACTCTGATACATCTACAAGTGGTGGAGCAACAGCCTTAAATTACAAACAAGATACTTATGCAATTCGTCTAGCAGATACTTACTTAATGGAAGCAGAAGCATTAGGAGGAACTGGCGCTAGAGCGCAAGCTTTATTAGATGCTGTACGTGCTAGAGTTGGATTGGCTTCTGTACCAGTATCATTAGATGCAATTGCCAACGAAAGAAGGTTAGAATTGGCTGGTGAAGGACACCGTTGGTTCGACTTAGTTAGAACTGGAAAAGCGGCAACTGTTCTTGCTTCTAGTGGGTTCGTTGCTGGTAAAAATGAGGTTTGGCCTATTCCACAAAAGGACTTAGAGAATACTCAGTTAGTTCAAAATCCTAATTACTAATTAGTTAATACAATATCATATGAAAATAAATTTAATAAAAAAACAAGGTCTTTTAGCGTTGTTTTTTATGGCGACAGTATTAAGTTTAACTAGCTGTCAACCGGAAGATTCCGTTGAGAATAATGGATTAACCAATGATAATGTCGATGCATCTTTTACAGTTACACCAGTTGAAGGAAAAGTAAATACTTATAAATTGGTGGCTCAGCCAAAAGGAGTTTTAAAATCATTATGGGATATAGGAGCAGGTACTTATGCAGGTAAAATGGAAGAGGAAATTTCTTTACCTGATGCTGGAACATATACAATTGTGCATACAGCAATTGGTGCTGGAGGTGGTAAAGCTACTAAATCGCAAGAGGTTGTAGTTGCTACATCAGATCCATTAAAAGGAAATCTAGTACAAGGTGGTTCTTTTGCAACTGCTGCGGATCAAGCAAAATGGACAATTCTAAATCTTAGTGCTTCAGGTGCTGCATTCTGGTCATTTGCTAATAGCAGTGCAACTATTCACTCTCCAGGAGGATGGGCACAGGAAGGGATCTACCAAGCAATTGATGTTGTAAAAGATAAAGAGTATACAATAGATATGAAAGTTTCTTCTCCTAGTGGCTCTGATGAAACTTGGTTTGAAGTTTATGCAGGTAAATCAGTTCCACAATCTGGAGTTGAGTACAAA
This sequence comes from Flavobacterium nitrogenifigens, assembly GCF_003254565.1. Lineage (GTDB taxonomy): Bacteria > Bacteroidota > Bacteroidia > Flavobacteriales > Flavobacteriaceae > Flavobacterium > Flavobacterium nitrogenifigens. Next base: position 99,783 of record NZ_QJRI01000181.1, on the reverse strand, counting down.
GACAACAAAGTTATGGGATTAAGTACTTGGGATGGTTGTGCAAAAGCAGGATTTTCAGGAATGCTTTCTAAAGTTGGTTGCGTTAAAAATGACAAAACAGGCACAGTTTCGAATGTGGTTAAATTTACAGAAACAGGAAAAATCTATTTACTTATCCGTTCTGGTGGTAATACTTTCACTAAAGATGGAATCACAGTTACTAAAATTGAGTTCCGAGGAAAATAAAAAGTTAAGTTTAAGTTTAAGTTTGGTTGTAAATAGCCCATAATCATTATGAGTATGGGCTATTTTTTAAATCCTTCAATGGGTAGAACTCGATTTTTTGATTTCTTCTAAACTTCAATTTAAAAAATAATAATTGGAAGCGAATGAAAAAAAATAGCCTAAAAATTTTATGCCTTTTGTTTTCTGCTGCAGCTTTTGCGCAACAGCCAAAAACAAAAAAAGAGTTTACAACCAACGGCAAAAAAATAACCGTTTATACTACCGCAGAAAACTCAAAGTTACGATTGACTACAACAGATAATTTAACTTTTTCTGCCGCAAAACAACCATTAGAAACAGAAACGTCTGTTTTTGTACAGCCAACCAGAAGGTTTCAGACTTTTATGGGAATTGGAGGAGCTATTACAGATGCTAGCGCCGAAATATTTGCTAAACTTTCAAAAGAAAAACAAGCAGAATTCTTAGATGCTTACTACGATCAGCAAAAAGGAATAGGCTATTCTTTGCTAAGAACAACAATTCAAAGTTCTGATTTTAGCAGTGGAAGCTATTCTTATATCGAAGAAGGCGATAAAGATTTGAAAACTTTTTCTATTGATCATGATAGACAATATCGTATTCCATTAATAAAACAAGCTATACAAAAAGCAGGTGGAAAATTGACAACATACGTTGCGCCTTGGTCGCCAAATGCTTTTATGAAAAGCAATAAAAATGTATTAAAGGGGGGCACTTTACTTCCAGAATACTATCAGACATGGGCAAATTTCTATGTAAAGTTTATTAAAGCCTACGAAAAAGAAGGTATTCCGATCTGGGGAACTTCTACGCAAAATGAGCCAATGGCGGTTCAGACTTGGGAATCTTGTATTTATACAGCTGAAGCAGAAAGAGATTTTATCAAAAATTATCTTGGGCCAACTTTGAAAAAAGAAAATCTTGGAGATAAAAAAATCATTGTTTGGGATCATAATCGTGATTTGATGAATTATCGTGCTAATGTAATTTACTCAGATCCTGAAGCATCAAAATATGTTTGGGGAATGGGATTTCATTGGTACGAAACTTGGTCTGGCGGAGCGCCAATGTTTGATAATGTTGGAAAAGTAAATGAAGCTTATCCAGATAAAAAACTAATGTTTATAGAAGGATGTATCGAAAAATTTGACGCATCAAAATACCAATTCTGGGGTAATGCAGAACGTTATGGAATGAACATGATTCATGATTTTAATAACGGAACGGTTGCTTGGACAGATTGGAATATTCTTTTAGACCAGTTTGGAGGACCAAATCATGTTGGAAATTTCTGTTTTGCACCAATTCATGCAGATACAACAACAGGAGAATTAATCTACACACCATCGTACTATTACATCGGACACTTTTCAAAGTTCATTCGCTTAAATGCTGTTCGTGTGAGTACAGCAGTAAGCAAAAGCGCTTTATTGAGCACATCATTTTTAAATGCTGACGGAACTATGGCAACTATTGTCATGAACCAATCAGCAAATGATCTTACCTACAATTTGATTATTGGGGATAAAAAGGCAGAAGTAAAAATTCCGCCACACGCTATACAAACACTTGTTTATTAATATTTTGCAGTAAAGTAATGAAGAGGACTAATTTGAATCATCCATTTTAGTCTTCTCTTGCTTTTAATTTTAAAACGATTATTTAAGCAATATGAAAGTTACCTCTCAAATATTTTTATCAGCTTTTATCTTAATGCAATTAAGCTGTTTTACCTCAAAAATAACAGCCCAGAAAAATAATAAAATAAAGGTTTATACTACTGCCGAAAACACCAATTTGAAATTGTCATTATCAAATGATTTAATTTCAAAAAACAACACTAAACAACAAAAAAACACAACAGTATCTATTACTGTAAATCCTGAAAAGACAGACCAAACCTTTCTCGGAATCGGAGGTGCAATTACAGATGCAAGCGCTGAAGTTTTTGCCAAATTATCGCCAAAAAAACAGCAGGAATTCTTAAATGCTTATTACGATAAAAATAAAGGTATTGGATATACTTTGGCAAGAACAAACATTCACAGCTGTGATTTCAGCAGTGATAGTTATACTTATATTTCTGAAGGAGATAAAGAGTTAAAGACTTTTAATATTGACCACGATCGAAAATATAGAATTCCTTTAATCAAAAAAGCAATTGAAACAGCCGGCGGAAAACTAACCTTATTTGTTAGCCCATGGAGTCCCCCAGCTTTCATGAAAGACAATAATGATATTTTGCACGGCGGCGTTTTATTGCCTGAATTTGCTCCAGCTTGGGCATTGTATTACACCAAATTCATAAAAGAATACGAAAAAGAAGGAATTCCAATCTGGGGACTTACAGTTCAGAACGAACCAATGGCCAAACAAAGCTGGGAATCTTGTATCTATACTCCAGAAGCAGAAAGAGACTTTCTTAAAAATCATCTTGGACCAACTTTAGAAAAAGAAGGATTAGGGGCAAAAAATGTTATTATCTGGGATCATAATCGCGGAGACATGCTAACCAAAAGAGCCAATCTTGTTTTCTCGGATCCTGAAGTTTCTAAATATGCTTGGGGAATTGGATTTCATTGGTACGAAACCTGGAACGGAGGCCCGCCTCAATTCGAGTCTGTAGCAAAAGTTCATGAAGCGTTTCCAAATAAAAATCTTCTTTTTACAGAAGGCTGTATCGAAAAATTTGATGCTTCAAAATATCAGTTTTGGGGAAATGCAGAACGTTACGGAATCAATATGATTCATGATTTTAATAACGGAACAGTTGGTTGGACAGACTGGAATATTCTTTTAGACCAGAACGGGGGGCCAAATCACGTTGGTAATTTCTGTTTTGCGCCAATCCATGCCGATACAACAAAAGATGAATTGATTTATACTCCAATGTATTATTATATAGGACATTTTTCAAAATTTATTAGACCAAATGCAAAAAGAGTACTTGAAACCACAAGTGATAAATCTTTATTAAGTACTTCGTTTAAAAATTCTGACGGACAATTGATTACGATTGTAATGAATCAATCTGAAAAAGAGGTTCTTTATTCTTTAGAAAATCAAACAGGAAGAACGACAATTACTATTCCGGCACATGCTATACAGACTATTGTATACTAATTGTCAAGCTAACTAAAAAAACACAAAAAATGAAATTTAATTTAAAAAATACTATAAAAGCATTTTTCTTCATGGCAGCCGTAATAGCTCAGGTAAAATGCTCTTCTTCAAGTGATCCTGTAGAAAATCCACCCGTAAATCCACCCGTTGTAAATCCGCCGGTAGTGGTAAAAAATGATGTTGATTTCTGGTTGACAAAAGGCAATCAGAGTGTTTTATTGGCAAAACAATCTGGGACTTTAGGATTTGGCACAACAGCAAATGCCTATGCTAATATCGAAGTGAATGCTACTCAAAAATATCAGACCATTGATGGTTTCGGATATACCTTAACAGGAGGAAGTGTTGACGTTATAAACCAATTAAATGCAACAAAAAGAACTGCTCTTTTGCAAGAATTATTCGGGAATGGAGAAAACTCAATTGGAGTAAGTTATATCAGAATTAGTATCGGAGCTTCAGATTTAAATGCAACGCCTTTTACTTATAATGATCTTGCGGCTGGAGAAACAGATTTAAATCTAGATAAGTTTAGTTTAGAAAAAGATAAAAATCTAATTGCCATGTTAAAAGAAATTCTGGCAATTAATCCGAAGATTTTAATTTTGGCAACTCCGTGGTCTGCACCTATCTGGATGAAAGATGTTGCTAGTTTTAAAGGAGGAAAATTGAAAACGGAATATTATAATGTTTACGCTAAGTATTTTGTAAAATACATTCAGCAAATGAAAGCAGAAGGAATTACAATCGATGCGGTAACTCCTCAAAACGAACCTTTACATGACGGGAATAATCCAAGTATGTATATGTCTGCAACAGATCAGGCAAGTTTTATAAAAAATAGTTTGGGGCCAGCTTTTAAAACAGCAAATCTAAACGTGAAAATTATTGCTTATGATCATAATTGCGATAATCCAAATTATCCAAAAGCAATTTTGGCAGATACAGATGCATTTCCTTTTGTAGACGGATCGGCTTTTCATTTATATGCAGGAGACATTAGTGCTTTAACCAACGTATATAATTCTTATCCGACCAAAAATGTATATTTTACAGAACAATGGACTTCTTCTGAAGGTAGTTTTGATGGTGATTTAAAATGGCATCTTCGAAATGTAATTATCGGATCGATGAGAAATTATAGTAAAAATGCTTTAGAATGGAATGTCGCAAATAATGCAAATTTTGGACCTCATACAGACGGAGGCTGTACAATGTGTAAAGGTGCAATAACCATAACCTCTAGTGATAGTTTTCAGCGTAATGTTGCCTATTATATTATCGCTCATGCTTCAAAATTTGTTCCGATGGGGTCTGTTAGAATTGAAAGCAATTCTGGAGGAAGTTTGCAAAATGTGGCGTTTATTACACCTTCAGGTTCTAAAGTATTGATTGTTGAAAATGATGGTTCTATTACAGAAACTTTCAATATTAAATTTAACGGAAAATGGGTAACAACTTCGCTTGAAGCGGGATCAGTTGGAACTTATACTTGGAAATAATATAATAAACAGTTCAATTTAAAAACTCTTTTTAATCTCAAATCTTTTGTTATTAACAAAAAACAAAAAGTAGTAGAAATAATATTTGCATTGAAATTCAATTTATTAACTAAACCATTTAAATAATAAAAAGATGAAAATAATCAATCTCGCAAATAGAGCTGGAGTATTTACTTTAGTTTTATTGTTTGCATTTCAATCTTGCAGCAGTAATAATGATTCGGGTGGAGATTCTCCAGCAAGTACTGTACCAGCGAATCTTTCTGTTCAGGTTGATGTTGTAGGAAGAACAGCAGAAAACCCGAATGGAGACGGAAGCGGAAAAATCAAATTAACAATCAATGCGACAAATGCACAATCATATAAAGTATTGATAAATAATGAACTTAAAGAACTAACAACAGGAGCTTTAAATTATGAGTTTACGGCATCAGGAACTATAAATTACCCTATTATTGTTTCTGCATACAATGGAGCAAAATTTATAAGTACTTCGACATCTGTAAATGTTTTTGTAGCTAGAAAAATAATTTGGGCAGACGAATTTAATACAGATGGAGCTCCAGATTCTTCAAAATGGGGTTATGATTTGGGAAATGGAAACGGTTTTGGGAATAACGAATTACAATATTATACAAACCGCTCTGAAAATGTAAAAATCGAAGGAGGCCTTTTGAAAATCACAGCAATCAAAGAAGCTTACCAAGGAAACCAATATACTTCGACAAGGATGCTAACGAGAGGTAAATTTTCTTTTAAATACGGAAGAGCAGAAGTTCGTGCAAAATTACCTGTAGGAGGCGGTACTTGGCCAGCTTTCTGGCTGTTGGGAGATAATATAGACACAGTTGGTTGGCCGTCATGCGGAGAAATAGACATTTTAGAATCAGTCGGAAACAATCCAAATGTAATTCATTCGTCACTGCATTCTCCAGGACGCTCAGGAAATACCCCAGATACAAAAACAACAACGGCTCCAAATTCAACAACCGAGTTTCATATCTACGCTGCCGAATGGGATGCCGAAAACATCAAATTTTATGTAGATGATAATTTATTTTACACGTATAAAAACTCAAGCACAACTCCATTTAATGCCAAATTCTTTGTGATTCTAAATTTAGCAATGGGAGGAAATTTTGGTGGAACTGTAGATCCAAATTTCAAAAGTGCTACTTATGAAATTGATTACGTAAGAGTGTACAATTAACATAACTTTTAAATAAATTTTTTTCTTTAAAGTCCCGTAAACACTAGATTTACAAGATTAAAATTTTTTAACATGAAAAAGATAAACAAACTTGTTTTTGCAGTAATGCTGCTTTTAGCCGTGAACTCATTTTATGGTCAGAATTTAAAAATTATGACTTACAATATCCGTTTGGATGTTGCTTCAGATGGAGAAAATGCTTGGCCAAAACGAAAGGATTATTTCACATCTCAAATTGGGTTTTATAGTCCAGAAATTTTTGGAGTTCAGGAAGCAACGCCAAATCAAGTTTTAGATATTGCATCGGCTCTGCCAAATTATAACAGATTTGGGGTAGGAAGAGAAGAAGGCGGATTGGGAGAAGCCTGTACGATTTATTATAAAAAAGACCGTTTTAAAGTTGAACAATCCAATACTTTCTGGTTGTCTGAAACTCCAAATGTGGTTTCAAGAGGTTGGGATGCTGCCTGCAACAGAGTTTGTACTTATGGACTTTTTAAAGATTTAAAAACGAAAAAACTATTTTGGGTTTTCAATTTGCATTTAGATCATATGGGTGAAGAAGCAAGGGTAAAAGGCGTACAGCTTGTTCTTTCTAAAATAAAAGAATTGAATACAAAAAATTACCCAGCTTTTTTAATGGGTGATTTCAATTCTGAACCGAACACAACGCAAATTGGTGAAATCAAAAAAGTGATGGATGATACCAAAGATGTTTCAATAGAAAAACCTTTCGGTCCTTCGGGAACTTTCAATGATTTCAAACACAATGAACCCGTAACATTATTATTAGATTACATTTTTATTTCAAAAAACAGTGGTCTAAAAGTTCAAAAACACGCAGTGTTAAGTGATTCTAAAGATTTAAAATATCCGTCGGATCATTTGCCTGTCTTAATAGAAATAGATTAAAAATGAAAAACATCAACAAAAAACTTCAAATCCTTGTTTTGCTGCCATTAATTGCAATGCAGTTCAACTGTGGATCTTCAAAAAGTGTTACAGCCAATTCTGGAAAAGTAGAATCTTGGATTACTACTACAGATGAAACTTCAAAACTTAAAAAACAAACTGATTTAGTCTTTGGTTCAGAAACAAATTCAAATCAGACCATTGAAGTAAATCCAGCAGAGAAATTTCAAACCATAGAAGGTTTCGGATTCTCGCTAACAGGAGGAAGCGCTCAAGCTATCAAAAAATTGGATAAGGCAAAAAGAGAAGCGTTACTTCAGGAATTATTTTCAAGAAAAGACAATGCAATTGGTCTAAGTTATTTAAGAATAAGTATTGGAGCATCAGATTTGAATGAAAAAGTTTTTTCGTATGATGATATGCCAGAAGGACAAACCGATATGAATTTGGAACACTTTAATCTTGGCCCAGATTTAGACGATGTAATTCCGGTTTTAAAAGAAATCTTAGCTATAAATCCTAAAATAAAAATAATGGGTTCTCCATGGTCGCCTCCAGTTTGGATGAAAGATAACGGAAGCTCAAAAGGCGGAAGCTTACAGCCAAAATACTATGGAGTTTATGCACAGTATTTTGTAAAATATATTCAAGCAATGAAATCGCACGGAATTGTTATTGATGCCATTACGCCTCAAAACGAACCATTGCACCCAGGAAACAATCCGAGTTTGTTAATGTTGGCAGAACAGCAAGCAGACTTTATTGGAAATCATTTAGGTCCCGCTTTCGCGAAAGCAGGAATCAAAACCAAAATTATTGTTTACGATCACAACTGCAACAAACCAGAATATCCTTTGACGATTTTAAGAGATCCAAAAGCAAATCCGTTTGTAACAGGATCGGCTTTCCACTTGTATGAAGGAGATATTAGCGCTTTAACGACTGTTCATAACGAGTTTCCAAATAAAGATCTGTATTTTACAGAACAATATACAGGAACAGGAACCAATTTTGAAACCGATTTAAAATGGAGTGTAAAAAATGTGGTAATCGGTTCAATGAGAAATTGGAGTAAAAATGCACTTTCGTGGGGATTAGCAAATGATGAATTCTACAAACCTTTTACACCTGGTGGATGTTCAACTTGCAAAGGAGCTTTGATGATTGACCAAAATCAGAACATCAAAAGAGAAGTAGGATATTATATCATTGGGCATGCTTCTAAATTTGTTCCAGAAGGTTCAGTAAGAATTGGAAGTAATGTTTCAGGAAATTTATATAATGTGGCTTTCAAAACTCCTTCAGGACAAACCGTTTTAATTGTAGAAAATGATGGAGCTTCGGCTGAAACATTTAATATTAAATACAACCAAAAACAAACCACAACCACTCTAAACGCAGGTGCAGTTGCAACTTACGTTTGGTAAATAGTTTTAAATACATGAAAAAAGTAACTACAATTACGCTATTTATGCTTTCGCTTTTTGCGTCGGCACAACAGCAGTCAATAGATCAGAAAGTCAATGATCTGTTGAAGAAAATGACAATCGAAGAAAAAATTGGTCAGTTAAATCAATATACGGGCGATAATCAGGCAACAGGTCCAATTACAATAAACCCAAATAAACAAGCTGAAATAAAAGCAGGTTTAATTGGTTCGATGCTAAACGTAATCGGAACAAAATATACTAGAGGATATCAGGAATTGGCGATGCAGTCAAGACTTAAAATTCCGTTGTTATTTGGTCAAGACGTTATTCATGGCTACAAAACTACTTTTCCGCTTCCGTTAGCCGAAGCGGCAAGCTGGGATTTACAAGCAATTGAATTAGCAGCAAGAGTAGCAGCAACAGAAGCTGCGGCAAGTGGAATTCACTGGACATTTGCGCCGATGGTAGATATTAGCCGTGATCCTCGTTGGGGACGTGTAATGGAAGGAGCAGGAGAAGATACTTATCTAGGTTCTAAAATTGCTTACGCAAGAGTAAAAGGTTTTCAAGGAAACAAATTGGGAGATTTAAACTCAGTTATGGCTTGCGTAAAACACTTTGCAGCTTATGGAGCCGGAGTTGGAGGAAGAGATTATAATTCTGTAGATATGAGCGAAAGGATGTTGTGGGAAACCTATTTGCCACCATTTAAAGCGGCTTTAGACGCTGGTGCAGCAACATTTATGAATTCATTCAACGATATTAACGGAATTCCAGCAACTGGAAATGCACATTTGCAAAGAGATATCTTAAAAGGAAAATGGAACTTTCAAGGTTTTGTAGTTTCAGACTGGGGATCAATTGGAGAAATGGTAGCACACGGTTACTCTAAAGATCTTAAAGAGGCAGCATATTCTGCTATTACTGCAGGAAGCGATATGGATATGGAAAGTAATGCATACCGTAAGAATTTAGCAGAGTTAGTAAAAGAAGGCAGAGTTTCTATAGATTTGGTTGATGACGCAGTAAGACGTATTCTTCGCAAGAAATTCGAATTAGGATTATTTGATGACCCTTACAGATATTCTGATGAAAAACGTGCAGAAAAAGCATTAAATAATCCAGAACACAGAAAAGCCGCCCTTGAAGTTGCGGAGAAAAGTATTGTATTATTAAAGAATGAAAACCAGACTTTGCCAATTTCTAAAAATGTAAAAACAATTGCATTTATTGGACCAATGGTTAAAGAATACAAAGAGAACATGGGCTTTTGGTCTGTAGAACTTCCAGAAGTAGATTACAATAAATGGATCGTTTCGCAATGGGATGGATTGCAAAATAAAGTGGGCAAAAACACCAAATTATTGTACGCAAAAGGTTGTGAGATTGAAGGAACAAACAAAGATGGTTTTGCAGAAGCGGTTGCAACGGCAAAACAAGCAGATGTTGTAATTTTGAGTATTGGTGAAAGACGCGACATGAGCGGTGAAGCGAAAAGCAGAAGCGACTTGCATTTGCCAGGTGTTCAAGAAGATTTAGTAAAAGCAATTCAAGCAACAGGGAAACCGGTTGTAGTTTTAATAAATGCAGGAAGACCTTTAGTTTTTAACTGGACTGCAGACAATGTTCCTGCTATTATGTACACTTGGTGGTTAGGAACGGAAGCAGGAAATGCTATTGCAAATGTTTTGTTTGGAGATTACAATCCGTCTGGAAAACTGCCAATGACTTTCCCAAGAGAAGTAGGGCAAGTGCCAATTTATTACAATCATTTTAGTACAGGAAGACCAGCTAAAGATGAAAACTCAACAAACTATGTTTCAGCTTATATCGACTTGAAAAATTCTCCAAAATATCCTTTCGGATATGGTTTGAGCTACACAACGTTTGATTATTCTGGTTTGAAATTATCTTCAACTAAAATAAAAAGCAATGAAACAATTAAGGTTTCGTTCCAATTGAAAAACAGCGGAAAAGTGGCAGGAGAAGAAGTAGTTCAGTTGTATTTGAAAGATAAATTTGGTTCTGTTGTGAGACCAGTTTTAGAATTAAAAGATTTCCAAAAAGTGAAATTAAACGCTGGCGAATCTAAAACAATCGAATTCACAATTGACAAAGAGAAACTTTCTTTCTACAATAATAAAGTAGAATGGGTTGCTGAACCAGGAGATTTCGAAGTTATGATTGGAGCTTCATCAGCAGATATTAAATTAAAATCTGATTTTGAATTAGTGAATTAGCCCATTGGGTGAAATTAAAAAGTACTGTTTAACACATAGAGACATAGATTTTTGTGTCGTACAAAAGAGAATAAAAGAAACAAGTTTCCACACATAGCAAAACTATGTGCATTTAAACTAGTGAAATGCCTTTTATTTAAGTCTTTAACTATGTTTCTATGTGTTGAAAAAATTTAGCAAAATAGATATTAAATAAAAAAGCGGGATTTTAAAATCCCGCTTTTTTTATGTCAAAATTATTTAAGTCGTTTTTTAAAACTATATTTCAGCATATTCAATAAGCCTTCTTCAATAATATCGATTCCAATTCCGAAATTACTGTCTGCAATTTCGTGATGTGCATTTCTAAAATCTTCAAAATCTTCACTAGGAATTTCTAAATTGATCAATGGTTTAAAATCGACATAAATAGAAGCGCCATTTTTGGTTACTTTTTTGCGGCTTGTAAAATCAAAATAAGGATTTGTAATAGTGCTTTCTTGAACAGTGTATTTTTCCTGAGTATCTATTTTCTGATCTGTCGTTAGGTTGATTTCGTATTTTTCGTTATCAAAATTATGCCAGAAAGAAAGATCGCTGTGCATAAAATCGCGTGCAGAATTCTTAACCACATTTCTATCAAAATACATTAAAAAACGATTCTTTTCAGGATCTGTAAAATAAGGGTTCTCAATCGAAGTGTTATACTGAATTGTAAACTCGTTCAGCTTTTTATCATCGCTTACAATTTCAATCGACGCATCTTTAAAAATGGTTCTGATATCAGTTCCGTTTCTATCTCCAGAATAATTTAAAGCATAGAATAAGAAATTATTCCAACTGTCAATGATTTCTCTTTTGTTAGTGTTTTTAAAATATTTACGCATATAATTGGCACGATTTCCTTTGTAAGTCGTAACCAACTTTAGCTGGCCCAAATTATTTTCAGCACTGAAATCGGCTTTTTCAGTTATACCATAATAAGGGAATTTATGAGGTTCTTTGATAGCTAATTCTTGATTTGGTTTTACTTCCAAATAATGCATAAAGTAGATATAACCACGGTTTTCAATTAACCCAAATTCATCTCTAGAAGTAGCATCAACAAAATACGTTTCGCCTTTGTAATTGATTTTTACAATAACGTGATTAAAAGTCAATAAAGATGGAAGATAATATTTGATGTAATGATCCGAATTAAAGTTTACCAATACTACAGAAGAATCAACATTGATATAATCCAGAACCACTTTCAGTAAAACCGATTTTGCTTTACAATCACCTTGTTTATTTTCATAAGTGACTGATGGTTCTTGCGGTTTGTGGCCGTTCATTTCATCAGCATTAAAAATATAATACACATGATTCTGTACGTAATCAATCGCAAATTGTAATTTCTCGTCTTGATCAGCAATGGCATCCAGTTTTTCAACAAGGTTTGGAGCAAACTCTTTTAAAGAGGCTTTACTGTATATTTCTTCATAGAGCGGAGAAATATAATTAGACAAATCAATCCAATTACGATCTGTAGCAAAATCAATAAAAGGAGCAATTTCTCTATTAACGTCAAAAGAGTTAATGTAATCGTCTTTTTCGATGACAAATTGTTCTCCTTTTTTCAAGTGATTGATTTCGGGTTCTATAACATTCCCTTCTTCATCTCTGAAAAATGTTTTTTTGTAAGCGATTGTTTCTTTTCTGTCATTGATGAAAGAAAACTTATACTTTCCGTAAGCCCAATAAGAACTTGGCGTTACATACACATATTTAAGAAACTCCTTTCTCATAAAATCGCGATCTGTAAAAACCTTTGTGCGAGAATCTTCGGTAATCAAGACATCATAAAGACGCAAATCTTTAATCGTAATATTTACTTTTTTATTGCTACTCAAAATACCGCCTTCGCTTTGATTTTCGCTATCCAAAACTTTAATTTTAGTATCAGCGATTTTATCAATCAAAACACCATCTCTCAAAACACTTATTCTGTGTATAACATAAGTCTCGTTTTCTTCTACAACAACATCTCTTACAGAAGCGCTTTCTAGGTTTGAAGGTTCGTTAAGTGTATAGGCAACGCAAGCATATTCACTGTTTTCAGTATCACTTGTGTAATAAACTTTATCTAAGAAATAGCAGAAATCACGTCCTTCGTCAACTTGTTTGTTAGAGAAATCCGATTCTTTTATATAGTCAATAAGTTGATCGTCGTTAATTGTAGGTGCCCAGCTTTCTGGTTTTTGAATTTTGTAGCTTTCTGATTCAATGATGTTTTCCATGTACTTTTTCTATAGGGGTATATTCTTACTTTTAAAACAGCTAAAATAATTAATAAATGACCATTTTCTTTCATTTTATTGTGAAATTTATAATAAAAAAAAAGCCTCACTAAAGTGAGGCTGCATTATAAATTATAAACAGGGACAAGGTTATTTTATAACAGTATTTACAAAATCCATGGCACCAATTCCTTTATAAGAAGCGTACAAGGCTTTATCGAATGCTTCTTGTTTTTCTTTTTTGTTTTTCGCATCAGTTTCAACAATCATTTCATTGAAAATCCTTTCCTGTTCTTCACTGTATTTCAAGGAAGCTTCTAAGAGATAGGTTTTAGAAACAAAACCAAAAGAATTTAGAATTTTACTTCTAATCTTTTGATTGAAATTTTTTAAAGTATTGGTATTCATGGTTTTCTACATTTAAATTTCTACACTCACTTTGAAGATAAATGGTAGCTTTGTATTGTTTTTCTTTGTTTATCGATTTCAATTTTAACAATTAAAATCAGTAATGTGTTATTATGACGCAATGTAGTTATTTTTTTTAAATTTGATTTTAAATTTTCGTTAAAATTGTAGTTTGAACACTTCTGTTTTAATTGAAAATCATCTCTTTATAAAAATACGTGAGTTTTATAAAAATGAAGTAAATTGCAGTGTTATTAAAAGAAGAATTTATATAGATTTTTGATGTTAAAAGACATTATAGATAATAACGAAAATTACCAGCCAGGACTTTCTATAGATTGTGTCATTTTTGGTTTTCATGATAATCAGTTAAAAGTTTTATTGATTAAAGTGGAACGAGCCAATAAATGGTCTTTACCCGGCGGATTTATTCCTGTTGATCAGGATATAGATACGGCTGCAATCACGGTATTGAATAGCAGAACTGGCGTTGATGGTGTTTTTTTAAGACAATTTGCAACCTTTGGAAAAGTAGATCGCAACAAACAGCATTTTGATAAAAAAATACTGGAATACCTTAAAATTGAAGAAGCAAAAGGAAAATGGCTTATGCGCCGTTTTGTAACGATTGGATATTATGCTTTGGTCGATTTTTCTAAAATCCTTCCAAATCCTGCAAACAGACTTGAAGTTGTTGAATGGATCGACCATAAAGAAGTTCCTGAACTTATTCTAGATCATCGTGAAATTCTCGATAAAGCTTTGGACACATTAAGAATTGAATTGAATTTAATGCCTATAGGCTACAATTTATTGCCAGAGAAATTTACAATTCCGGAATTGCAGAAATTGTATGAAACGATTTTAGATAAAAAACTTGACCGCCGAAATTTTTTACGTAAAATCACCAATATCGGAATTCTTACAAAACTTGATGAAAAGAAAAGCAATGTAGCGCATAAAGCTCCAAACTTATATTCTTTTGATAAAGGAAAATACGATGAGGTTCTTAAAAACGGACTGAATCAAGGCTGGTAGAGGGATAATAATTTAAAAATGATATTATGGTTTCAATTGAAGAATTTAGAAAGTTAGCAATGTCATTTCCAGATGCAACAGAAGAACCTCACTTTGAGAAAACTTCTTTCCGAATCAAAAAGAAAATTTTTGCCACTTTTGATGAAAAAAATAATCACGCCGTTTTAAAGTTAAACGAAATTGATCAGTCTGTTTTTTGCGCGTCAAGCGAAAAGATTTTCTATCCAATTCCAAATAAATGGGGAAAACAAGGCTGGACAATTGTCGAACTTTCAAGAGTAAGACCCGAAATGTTTGAAGATGCTTTGATACGATCTTACGAAACTGTGGCTTCACAAAAGAAATAGAATTGCTATCTCACAATTGTTCTAAAAGTCAAATTAACCCTTGGTTTTTGTGTAGTTTTTGTTGGAGGAAGTCTGTGAAGCCAATGTGTTTGCGTTTCATCTTTCATGACCAATAAACTTCCATGTTCCAAAATTAGAGAAATGGTTTCTTTAGACTCTTTATGTTTGAAAGCAAACTTACGTTCTGCTCCAAAACTTACTGAGCCAATTGCACCATTTTTCTTTAAATCTTTTTCGGCATCGCTGTGCCAAGCCATTCCTTCTTCTCCAGAATGATATAAATTCAGCAGACAGGAATTGAAAGTTTCACCTGTTTTTTCTTCAATGATTTTTTTGAGTTTCAAAAGTTCAGGAGTCCACGGTAGCGCTTTTTTTGTGGTATTCGAATACGTATATTCAAATTTCTGATCACCGTACCAAGCTACTTTTCTTTTGGTGAGGATTAGTTTTCCGAAGATGATGGCTTCATCATTTTTCCATTCAATTGTATTTAATAAAATATCACGGTAGGAATCGGCGTCTGTTCTCGAAAATAATTTTCCATAATAATTCACCGTTCCATCTTTTGGAAGCAGATTGGTTGTTTCGTCTGTTTGAGGATTAAATAAGTCCATTTTTCCATTTTAGATATTCCGATTTCATACAATGTCCGCAAGGTCTGAAACCATTTTGTTTGGCATTTATTTCAGAGGAAAAGAAGACACGATTTTCTCTTTTCATTCTTTTTCCCGAAGAACATTTTAGCGTTCCGTAGATTTTTAATTTCTGATTGCCACCGAAACAAATTTCCGCATTTTTAATTTTAATACGAAGATCTGAATCGGTTATTTTGTTATGTTGAAACATATTGTTTTGTGTTTTGTTTTTCCGCCACGAATTCACGAATTTTCTTTTTAAAATCTTTGCGATTATTTATTCGAATTAATTCGAATAATTTCTGATAAAGTTTGTAAAACGAATAATTCGTGAATTCGTGGCGGAAAAAAAATATTTATGAAAGAGCATCATGAAAAATAATTCCCAACGTATATCTTTCACCCGAATGTACTTCGCTTACGCCATGTTTCATATTCACACGATAATATCCTTTTGTGCCTTTTACTGGTCTAAAATTGGTTGTAAAAACTAAAATATCTCCTTTTTTAGGTTTCAAAACAATCGCTTTAGATTGAGCTCTTGGAGTTTGCTGCGTTAGAACAAATTCACCGCCAGTAAAATCTTCGTCAGGTTCGTTTAGAAAAAGTACAATTTGAATAGGAAAATAAACATCTCCATATAAATCCTGATGCAAAGTATTAAAACCGCTTTTGCCGTATTTTAGAATTAAAACTGTTGCTTTAAGCTGATTATTGTCGTGACATTGTTTTAGCAAATCTTCATGTTTTGCTGGAAATACCGTATCAATATTTAAGGCTTTCATCCAAGCATTGGCAATTGGAGCTAGTTTAGGATAAATAGAAGATCGAATGTTCTGAATTAAATCTGGAAGCGGATAATTGAAATATTTATATTCGCCCAAGCCAAATCGGTAGCGCTCCATTACAACTGTTTTTCGGTATATGGATGGGTTGTCATAATCGAATTTTAAATCCTCGCATTGTTCATTATTAAGGACTTTCGGAATGATTGCGAATCCATTTTCGTGCATAGATTCAGTGATGCTTTCCCAGTTTTGGGAAGCAATTTTTGATTGTATATTTTGCATAAAGAATTTTTAGATTACGATTTTTTTCTGCCACGAATTCACGAATTTTTTTGTAAATACTTTATCTAATATTATTCGAATTAATTCGAATAAATAATCGCAAAGATTTTAAAAAAATAATTCGTGAATTCGTGGCAAAAAAACTTATAGATTTATTTGTGCGCCTTCCCAGCCAATAATGGCTGTTTTTCGAGTATTTCCCCACATGTAACCGCCAAAAGTTCCAGAAGACTGAATTACACGATGACATGGAATGAGAAACGCAACAGGATTGCTTCCAATTGCTGTTCCGACAGCGCGTGAAGCATTTGGTTTTTGAATTTGGTGTGCGATTGAACCATAAGTAGAAAGCTGTCCCATTGGGATTTTAAGCAAAGCTTCCCAAACTTTCAGCTGGAAATCGGTTCCTTTTAAATGCAATTTGATTTCAGATAATTTGCTCCAATCATTCTGAAAAATGAATAGTGCATTTTGCTGTGCTAAGTCTAGTTTTTGAGTAAAAGAGGCATTCGGAAATTTATCTTTTAAGGCAACAAGTCCAGTGATTTCATCTTCGGCGAAAGCCATAAAACAAACGCCTTTTTGTGTTGATGCGACGATAATATTCCCAAACGGACTTTCAGCAAAACTGTAATTGATGGCTAGATTTTTTCCTCCGTTTTTATATTCGGCAGGAGTCATTCCTTCGATATTGACAAATAAATCATGAAGTCGGCTTGTTCCTGATAATCCTGTTTCAAAAGCAGTTTCAGAAACGGTCGCCTGATTTTCTTTGAGTAATTTTTTGGCGTGTTCGATGCTTGTAAATTGTAAAAACTTCTTCGGACTCGTTCCTGCCCATTCGCTAAAAAGCCTCTGAAAGTGAAACGGACTTAAATGCACTTTTTCTGCAACCTCATCAAGATTGGGCTGATCTTTAAAATTTGCTTTGATATAATCGATTGCTTCTGCAATGCGGTTATAATTAATGGTTTCTTGTGTGTTCATTTTTCTTCCATTTTATAAGGCAAAGATCGTTTGGTTTTGGCAGGTATAAAATCTGAAACTTGCTTTGTTTTTTGTTTCAAGTTTCAGGTTTCAAGTTCCAGCTTAACTTGAAACCTGAAACTTGAAACAAAATTTTACAATTCTTTTTCCATCTTAAAGTTAATCAATTCAACGCCCAAACGAATATTTTTTTGTTCGGCTTTTACAGCAAATCCTTTCTTTTCAAAAAATGGTTTTGCAGTAATACTAATATCTGAAGTTATGATTTTGGAATGATGTTTTCTAGCTTCAGTTTCTAATTCATTTAGAATTTTGTCTGCAATTCCTTGTCGCTGAAAATTTTTATGAATGTAGAAGAAATCAATGTAATCTCCATCTTTTAAGGTTCCAAAACCTGCAATCTGATTTTCAATAATGGCTAGTAAAACAAATTGTTTTTCGATAACTTCAATCCAGCGTTCTTTATTTTTTATGCCATAAGTCCACGCTTCAATTTGTTGCGGATTATAATCGTTTTTGCAAACAGATTGAATGGTTTCTACATACAATTTTTGCATTTCGGGAAGGTCTGAGATTGTAGCTTTGCGGATTTTCATGGTTAAGATGCTCTCTTTAAAAAAAACTAAGATTTAATTAAGGTATATTTGGCAGTGCTCTGATTTCCTGTAATATCAAAAAGCTTTAGTTCAAGTCCTTTTTTTAAATCACGGCTTGCAGTAGCTGCTGAAATATCTTTAAAAACATGCATATAATCTTTTCTTGTAAACTCTTTAATTCCGAGAGAATAAAAGTATTCTAATCTATCAATGTCTTTTATTGTTCTATTATCATAATTGAGTAAGTTTTCTAGTGATTTATTTATCACATCTAGCATGTACTCAATAAAATAAGTTGATTTTCCGCTGCTGTCACTCATAGCTAAAGATTTGTAATAACTATCTTGTGTTTTACTTATCAATGTCTCAAAAGGTAAAAAATCAAAAACAGGATATTCTTCCATTAAAATAATGGTTTGCCATAATCTTCCCATTCTTCCGTTTCCGTCTAAAAAGGGATGAATAAATTCCATCTCATAATGAAAAACACAGCTTTTTATTAAAGTTAATTCATCTTTATTTTTTAAGTACTCAAATAAATCATTCATTAAAAACGGGACATTCTCGTAAGGAGGAGCTATGTGTGCAACTTTTGTTCCTTTTACAATTCCAACCCCTTGTTTTCGATATTTTCCAGCATCAAGAATTAGATCTTTCATCAATAATTGATGAGCGTTTAGAAAGCTTTTGGAAGAAGTCGATTTATATTTTTCTAAATCATCATAAACTTTAATAGCATTTAAAACTTCTAATACATCTTTTTGAGGACCAATTACTCTTTTGTTCTCGATTAATGCAGTTATTTGTTCTTCTGTTAAAGTATTTCCTTCAATTTGCAAAGAAGAATGTATTGTTTTGATTCTATTCTGTTTTCTTAGTTTTGGAGACTGTTTATCAAGATATACAGCGTTCAGTGCTCCAATTTTTTCAGAAATAGAACTTATCAATTTTAATATAGTGGGTGTAATCTCATAAGGAGGTTTCATGATAGTATCATTTGATACTATCAAAAATAATATTTTTTGATTTAATGAGCTGTAGTTTTAGAGAAAACATTAATTACAACTACGCCAATTATAATTAAAGCTAAGCCAATAATTGCTGGTAAATCTGGAATTTCTTTGAAAAAAATAGCGCCAATAATTGTAATTAGAACAATTCCGACTCCAGACCAGATGGCATAAGCAAATCCGACAGGAATGGTCCTGATGGCAAAACTCAAACAATAAAAAGCGCCACAATATCCAATAATGGTAATGATACTTGGAATGAGTTTGGTAAATTCTTCAGACTTTTTTAATGCTGAGGTAGCAATGATTTCGAATATTATAGCGATAAATAAAAATAAAAAATTCTTCATGATTGTCGTTTTTTACAAAGTTAAGCTTTGTTTAAAACGAAGGGGAATTTATTTATCGAATATGAGTTTCTGTTTCATTATTTTTTACTTCATCAAAACAATTGATGCATAACATTTGAAAATCGGCTTTGGCTTGAAAAACATCAGTCCATTCTTCGCCATTATCAAGAAGCCATTGTTCGCATTCTCCGCACCAGGCAATTTGAGGAAGATCTTCTTCGGCTTCTGAATAGTAAAAACCTACTTTTTCTTTAGAGTCGGTCGCCATTGCAATGTGAATACAGCCAAAAGTCATTTCTTTTGTGCCATGTGTTTCGCATAAAACTTTTTCAATCATAATTTCCTGTCTTCTTTTATTCTTCCAGATGTTTTGGATTTCAAACTTAAACTTTTAGGATTAATTCTCCTATGGATTAAGTGATAATCCTACGCTGAAAAATAATCGTACTTTGTCTATATTATTGATCCATGAAGTATCAAAATGAATTGGGCCTAAAATAGATTGATAAGAAATCGCTGCTCCTCCAGATATTACGAGACTGGTATCGAGATTGTCATCCCAATTTCCTTTTGGATTGAAGGCATGTTTTATATAATCGTTGAAATTTTCAAAACCAACAGAAGCAAGATTGAAATGAGGAGTAAGATAAATTTTTCCGATTAAGTTTATTTGAGATCCAAGTTTGAGCCCCATATATTGTGTAACATTAAGTTCGTCTTCATGAAGTCCTGCAAATGAGAAGCGATTGCTACCAGAACTTGGTATAATACCACCTATAAAGTATTTTGCAGCATAGCCAAGTCCTGAAAACGGAAGATCGTCATTTTTAAGTTTGTCTTGAAAAATAAAATAGGAATCAAAACCTATAATTCCTGTAATTTTCTTTTTTAGGGGCAATCTCTTTTCATAAGTTAAACCCAATTTGGTGTAGCCATTTGTTGAGCCAGAAATACGCTTAAAGTCTGGATCGTAAAGTGAGGCATCAAGATCGGTAAGAAGTGATCGCGCTATGTTTGATTTTATAATAGTTCCGTCGGTGGCAAAGAAAACTTTATCCATGTCATTATAAGAATAATGAAAGTTGAACTCGATATTGTTAAAGCTGTAGTTGTTGATACTTAAATAATTAGGGTTGTATTCACGGTCATATTTTGGTTTTAGATTTGTATAACTATAATTTAGTCCAAAACCGACATAACTTTTTAGAGAATTTAAGTTTCTGTTTACTTCATTGTTTACTTCAAAAGTATTGTAAAGTATATTGTCTGATGCTTTACCATTAATATAAATTTCTTGGCGAAGTAAAGCTCCATAGGCCTCAGACATCCACCACCATTCTCGGTGTTGTCCAAAATTTTTCTGGTAATTGATTCTTGCTTTTGGCTGCTCGGCAATATCGACCGTTAAAAGAAGACGTGATGCATCGGCAAGAACATTTCGTCCTGTGTAGTTAAAAATGATTCCGACACCTCTGTACGTGTCATAATGAATTGAGGTATTTAGCTGATTTTTGGCACGTTCGAAACCAAATAATGTAATGCCTAATTTGTCTCCATCTTTGATGAAATAACTATATGTAATCTCGTCAAAAAGATTGGTTCCCATTGCTCTGTTAATTCCTGCAATTAAATCTTTGGTAGTATATTTTACATGGGTTTTCAGGTTTGCTCGTCCAACAACGAGAGGCATATTTTCGGGGCTTATTTTTTTATAAACGATTGTGTCCAATACAAACTCATTTGGCATATCGGGCAATTTGTGAGTTCGCTGCTGAAATCCTTTTAACTTTTCTGAAAGCGCAATTAAAGCTGGAAGATTTTGATCTGTGGCAATTTTACCGTCTTTGTAAATTTCGTTGCTATTGGCAAAATCGGCAGTAGAAAAACGAAGATTCGGTAAATGATCAACCAATATTGTACATAAATCTCGGTTTGCAGGATTTTTGATGTTGCTGGGGAACATACTGGTCTGCATTAATATGGTCATAAGATTGTTTAGCTTATCGACAGGTTCCATTCCGCCTCCGACATCGCTTCCAATAATAATATCGGCACCCATTTGTTTGGCAACATCAGTTGGGAAATTATTTAATACTCCACCGTCTACCAAAACAGTTTTTCCGTAAGGCATTGGTTTGAATATAGCAGGCAGCGACATGCTGGCACGCATGGCGTAAGATAAACTTCCTTTGCTTAAAATAACTTCTTTTCCTTCAACCAAGTCTGTAGCCATAGCTCTGAAAGGAATTGGCAGACTGTCAAAATCTTTGACATTGTATACCGGAAAGGTTAGCTCAGAAAGGTATTCTCTTAGATTTTGATCATTTAAGAGAGAGCCAATGCTGTTAAGTTTTCCGTCTTTAACGCCGATTCCGACTAAATAACGTTGAAATTCTCTTTTTTCTTCGGCACTTACAGCTCGTAATGACTGCCCTCCGCCTAAGAGTTTATCCCAATAAATATCTTTAGTGATTTTTTCTATACTGTCACCAGAATATCCCATTGCATACAAACCACCTATTATACTTCCCATACTGTTTCCAACAATAAGGTCTGGAACAATGTGAAGAGAGTCTAATTTCTGTAAAAGAGGAATGTGAGCAATCCCTTTTGCGCCCCCGCCACTTAACACTAATACGACTTTAGGCTTTTTTTCCTGAGAAAAAATAATTTGCGGAAGGCTGAGTAAAAATAA
This sequence comes from Flavobacterium nitrogenifigens, assembly GCF_003254565.1. GTDB lineage: Bacteria > Bacteroidota > Bacteroidia > Flavobacteriales > Flavobacteriaceae > Flavobacterium > Flavobacterium nitrogenifigens. The sequence continues at coordinate 77,729 of NZ_QJRI01000181.1, read as the reverse complement.
GAAGACGAATAAATAAGATGTTTTTTTCAATTTTTTTACTATTTAAGTATTTGATAAATAGATTCTTATTCTGGTTATTAAAAGTAAGCAGATATTTATAAAAGTACAATTTTTTGAAAAGAAATCTTTTTTTGTCTGTTAAAAACAAAACCCGACAGGTTTTAAAACCTGTCGGGTTTGAATATGTATTTAGATAATCTAAAATCTAAACTCAGAAATCTAAAATCAATTAGTATCTGTAGTATTCTGGTTTGAATGGACCTTGAACTTCAACACCAATATAAGCAGCTTGATCTTCACGTAAAGTTTCTAATTCAACGCCTAATTTAGCTAAGTGTAAAGCAGCAACTTTTTCATCTAAATGTTTTGGTAACATGTAAACTTCGTTTTTGTAAGCTGCACTGTTGTTCCATAATTCGATTTGAGCTAAAGTCTGGTTTGTGAATGAGTTACTCATTACAAAACTTGGGTGACCTGTAGCACAACCAAGGTTTACCAAACGACCTTCAGCCAAGATAATGATATCTTTTCCAGTAATAGTATATTTGTCAACCTGAGGTTTGATTTCGATTTTAGAAGCACCGTGGTTTTTGTTTAACCAAGCCATGTCGATTTCGTTATCAAAGTGCCCGATGTTACAAACAACAGTTTTGTCTTTCATTTTTTCGAAATGACTTCCAACCACGATATCTTTATTTCCTGTAGTTGTAATGATGATATCAGCATTAGCAATTACAGTGTCTAATTTTTTTACTTCGTAACCGTCCATTGCAGCTTGTAAAGCACAAATTGGATCGATTTCAGTAACTGTTACAATAGAACCAGCACCTCTAAAAGAAGCAGCAGTTCCTTTTCCTACGTCACCATATCCACAAACGATTACTCTTTTTCCAGCCAACATTAAGTCAGTTGCACGACGAATAGCATCTACTGCAGATTCTTTACATCCGTATTTGTTATCAAATTTAGATTTAGTAACAGAGTCGTTAATGTTGATAGCAGGCATTGGTAAAGTTCCAGCTTTTACTCTTTCGTAAAGTCTGTGAACACCAGTTGTAGTTTCTTCAGAAAGACCTTTAATTCCAGGAACTAATTCTGGGTAACGATCGATAACCATGTTTGTTAAATCTCCACCATCATCCAAGATCATGTTTAATGGTTTTCTATCTTCACCAAAGAACAAAGTCTGCTCAATACACCAGTCAAATTCTTCTTCATTTAAACCTTTCCAAGCGTAAACAGAAATTCCAGCAGCAGCAATAGCAGCAGCAGCTTGATCTTGAGTAGAGAAAATGTTACAAGAAGACCAAGTAACTTCTGCACCAAGAGCAATTAAAGTTTCGATCAAAACAGCAGTTTGAATCGTCATGTGTAAACATCCAGCAATACGAGCACCTTTTAATGGTTGTTCGTCTTTATATTCAGCGCGAAGTGCCATTAAACCTGGCATTTCAGCTTCAGCTAGTTCAATTTCTTTTCTTCCCCAAGCCGCTAGAGAAATGTCTTTTACTTTGAAAGCCACGTAAGGCGTAGTTGTAGTACTCATTTATATTATATTTGTATAATTGTAAAATTTTTGCAAATTTAAGGAATAGCTTTTTATTTTTACTAATTTCTGTCAGATTTGTGAAATCTTTAATTTCTTAATCTCTAGAATGTTACTTTAAAAATTGTTTTTAGCCATATAAGTGATGTAAGTTCATTTAAAAAAGATTCTTAAACTATTACCTTTGTTGCGAATTGCTTATATTTACTAATGCATTCTTTAAACCAACAGTTATATTTTCTTAAATAACTTGTATGGTTTAAAATTTACCACTAAACATTTATAATTAACCATTTACCATTTATAATTAAAAAGTAATGCCTTTATTTCAGACCATACAATTCAACGAAACGACTAAAATTTTAATTTGGGAAATAACCGAATCTTTTGACGAATTGTACAGTCGCGTTACTTTGAAAGAAAAGACGCAACGCAGACTAGATGGAATGAAATCTCAAATGCATCAGCGTGCTTTTCTAAGTGTTAGAATGCTGATTCAGGAAATGGGTTTTACTGATAAAGACTTACATTATGATGAGTTTGGGAAACCTTATTTTGATTGTGATAATCATATTTCAATTACACATTCTTACCATTTTGCGGCAATCATTATAAGTAAAGAAAAGGTTGGAATTGATATGGAATTGCAGCGAGAAAAGATTCAGAGAATTGCAGATAAATTTACAGATTTCGAATGCAATTACTTAGACCCTTCATCGATAGAAGAATACATAAAAAAACTTACCGTTATCTGGGGTGCCAAAGAGGCAATCTTTAAAATAAGAAATGAAAAAGGTATAAGTTTTAAAGATCATATTAATGTAGACAATTTCTCTTTAGAAGAAACCCAAACTCAGGCAAGTCTTCATTTTGATAATTTGATTAAGGATTTTGATGTTCATTATCAGGAAGTCAAATCGGATAATTTTGAGGGAACTTTTACTTTGGTTTATGCTTTTGAGAAATAAAGTTTTAATGTAAAAATTCCAAATTCCAAATTCCAAATTTGAAGATTTATTTTCAATTTTGTCATTCGGAGGAACAGGGAATCTTCGCAAGAAACTCCGCAAAGTAAATCGTAAGCCTTTTAAATAAATAAAGAATTTTAAATCTCGCTTTCTTTTTGTCTATGCTGAAACATACTCATATATAGAAAAGTGCTCATTTTGCGAGCGCGTCTTTTTAGTGTTTCGGCATTCTCACCTTCAAAATGTTCGTCAATGGTTTGAAACCAATGATTCAGCCAGATTCCGAATTCGTTTGTTGTGATTTTCTCATCAAAATGAGCGTCAACTTCATTGTGAACCGCATGAGGATTTCCTTTGTATTTTCGGACACCAAATAGATTGGTTTCCCAAAAATCTGTCAGCTTTTCGAGATGCGCATCCCAATCAGAAATCATTTCATTAAAATAAAAGCCGATTTCACGATCGGCTCTTATTTTAGCATAAAACTGATGAACCAAAAAAGAAACATCAGCTCTATTTTCTATTTGTTTTCTCATAGAATTAAACTATTTAAAAGTATAAAGAACAAACTTAAAAAAGTGCTTAACATGATAAGGTTGAAAACTACTTTATGTTTCATTTGTGCCAAAATAGATGTATTTGCGAAAACACAAGCTAAAACAATAATTCCTAGTTGGATCATTTGTGGAATAGAAGTCCCGTTTGCTAAAACATACATAGCTGCAGCGCCTCCTAAACAGCTTTGTCCAATTACTGCCATTGCAGCAGAACCCATATAATTTCTATTGAAAATGTCGAATGTTGTTTGATATAGTGTCATGATATTCAGTTTTTTATATCAACAAAATTACAGCTACAATAGACTACATTTTATGACTTTAATCATAAAACGATTTTTTTTTTATCTGTATACTTTTCGGTTAATAATCTTCAATTCGCCTTTTTTCTCCAATGCTTTAATGGTTCTGATGACAGTTTCAACCCGTAAACCTGTTAAATCTCCAATTTGCTGTCTGGTAAAATTAATGAGATAACCATTTTTATCTTTTTGAAAATTGAAATAGGCGATTCCGTGATCTATTAATTTTAAAACTCGATGTTCAGGTTCATGCGTCGAAATCTCTGCCGCCATAACCGATTTATAATACAATCTTTGCGCTAAGTTTTCGATTATCTGAATGCTCACTTTTGGATTTTCTTCTAAAAGCTTCATGAAATTTTCTTTTGGAAGAATAAAAAGCTCAGTATTTTCAACAGCTATTGCATTTGCAGGATATTTTTGATTTAGGAATAATGGAGGTTCGCCAAAAGATTGCCCGTTATAAAAAATACCTTGTATAAATTCACGCCCATCATCATTATAATTACTCATTTTTATTTCACCAGAAATAATCTGGTAGTAATTTGACGGTAGATTTCCTTCTTCAAAAATAATGTCATTTTTATCAAATGATTTTTTTATGACTCCGTACTTTTCTAGTAATTCAACTGTAATCATAATGTGTTATTTACGTTATCAAAAGACGTTCGACAAATATAATTCATTCAAAATAGTTCTTCTACATTAAAAATCTTTTACTTTTACACCCCGTATGCAAGAACAAATACTCACTATCAGACAGCAGATTTTAGAAGCTAAAAGCAATGGCCAGAAATTATTGGCAGTGCTCTTGGATCCTGATAAAATTGTATTGGAAAATGTCGATCATTTAATTGGAAAAATTAAAGGTTCCCCTGCAACTCACATTTTTGTTGGAGGAAGTATTGTTCAGAACAACATTTTAGAAGAATTGATTTCGGAGTTAAAGCAAAAAATAAATCTGCCGGTTATTTTATTTCCTGGAGATCCTTCTCAGATTTCATCAAAAGCAGATGGTATTTTATTTCTTTCTTTATTATCTGGCCGAAATCCTGATTATTTGATCGAATATCAGGTTCAGGCTGCCCCAATTCTTAAAAAAACAAATTTAGAAGTTATTTCAACAGGTTATATTTTAATTGAAAGCGGCAATGAGACAGCTGTTGCCCGTGTGAGTAAAACAAAACCTTTAAGTCGTGAAAATCTTGATTTGGTTTTGGCAACAGCACAAGCAGGAGAAATGTTAGGAAACCAACTTATTTATTTAGAAGCGGGAAGTGGTGCCAAACAGTCTGTTCCAACAGAAATGATTGAACTTATTTCTCAAAACATTCAAATTCCTGTTATTGTTGGTGGAGGAATTGTAGATTTGCAAGGAATTCAAAAAGCCTATCAGGCTGGAGCAGATTTGGTTGTTATTGGAACTGCTTTTGAAAATAACAGTCGTTTTTTTGAGTTATAAAAGACAAATACCACATTTTCATGATAGATTTTTTTTTAGAAAGTTATAAGAATGCACCGCTATGGCATATTGCTTTGGAGTTCCTAGTATTCGTCTGCGGAATTTTAAGTGTTTGGTTTGCTAAAAAAGAAAATATCTGGGTGTATCCGACAGGACTAATTGCGACAGCAATATCAGTATATCTGCTTTATGTTGCGGGTTATATCGGCGATATGATTATTAATGCTTATTTTTCGATTATGAGTATCTACGGCTGGTATGTATGGGCAAAAGGAGGGACTGCAGAAGATAATCTGCCAATTACCCGTACAAATTTTAATGAAAAAATAATCGGAATCTTACTGTTTATTGTGACTGTTTTTGTAGTTTTCGGGATTTATAAATATTTCGATTATGAAATACATAAAGACAATTATGTTGATATGATTTCGTCAGGAATATTTTTCGCAGGAATGTGGTATATGGCCAGAAAAAAAATAGAAAACTGGACACTTTGGATTATTGGTGATATTATTGTTGTGCCTCTCTACGCTTATCGCGGTTTAGGGATGCTGTCACTTCAATACATAATTTTTACAATTTTGGCTATTTCAGCTTATTTAGAATGGAGAAAGATCTTAGACAGCAAAAAACAACCATCATAAAAATTGCTTTGTTTGGTCCTGAAAGTACAGGAAAAACAACCTTAGCAAAACAGCTTGCAGATTACTACGAAACCGAATGGGTTCCTGAGTTTGCACGCGATTATTTGCAAGAAAAATGGGAAGAGAATAAGCATATTTGTGTAGCCGATGATATGATGCCAATTGCGTACGGTCAGACTGCATTGGAAAACGAAAAACTGGCAAATGCAAATAAATACTTGTTTTGTGATACCAACTTAATGGTAACCAAAGTATTTTCTGAAATGTATTATGGTTTTTGTGATCCGCTTTTGAATGAAGCGGCGCTCAAGCATGAATATGATTTGTTTTTCCTTACCGACATTGATGTTCCTTGGGAGAAAGATGATATTCGTGATACTCCAGAAGGAAGAGAAACTGTTTTTTCTGTTTTTAAACAAACTTTAATAGATACGAAAAAGCCTTTTATAACCTTATCCGGCGATAAAGAAACTCGTTTGGCAAAAGCAACGGTTATTATTAGCGAATTGACTATTGCTAAAGAAAAAGGATTTACGTCATCAGATTTTGTTCAAATTTACGATAGGGGAATTCCTTTGGAAAAAATTCTAAAACAGATGGAAATTCTTGACAACGGAATTCCAAAAAGCAATTTAATAAGTCCAGCCACAACTGATAATGGAATTTTAAGTTTATCTGAAAAAGATTTTGAAGATAAAGCTGTTTTTTTTGATAAACAGAAAGAAAATTTAAAAATTAAAAAGTTTGTTCCTGCTTCTGGTGCGGCAACAAGAATGTTTAAATTTTTGAATGCATTTTTGAATGATTTTGATATTCAGGAAGAAACTATTAATGCGTATATAAATAGAAAAAAAGATAAAGAACTTGCCATTTTTATTATTGGAATGGATAAGTTTCCTTTTTTCAAATCGATCGATGAAAAATTAAGAGAAATTTATCCTGATTTTGAAACTCTTGAAAGAGATTACAAGAATTATTATTTTATAAAATTATTGTTGTCTCCTGACAATTTTAATTTTGCTAATAAACCAAAGGCGGTATTGCCATTTCATTGGTATGAAACGCATATTGCAACTCCAATTGAAGAACATTTAAATGAATGTATACATTACGCTACTTCAAATAAAGTCTCGAATTTGCATTTTACTGTATCAGAAAACCATCAAGAGTTATTTTATAGAGGAGTTGATGAGGTAATAGAAAAGATTGAAGAACCGGCTGGAGTTAAAATTAATATTACTTATTCGTATCAAAATAGAAGTACAGACTCCATTACTATTGATGGAGAAAACAGATTGGTAAAAGATAAAAATGGTAATTTAATTTTCAGACCAGGAGGGCACGGTGCTTTGATTGAAAATTTAAATAATCTTGATGCAGATTTAATCTTCATTAAAAATATAGATAATGTCATTCAGAACCATATTGATAAAATTACATTATATAAAAAGGCCCTAGCAGGTGTTTTAATAGAAATACAACAAAAAGTTTTTTCTTATTTAAAAGCAATTGATCAAAATGATGTCAAAGAAAATCATTTAGCAGATATTGTTTTGTTTTTAAAAGAAGAACTAAATGTCGAGATGAGTAATGACTTCAGTAAATTTACTTTTGAAAATAAAGTAAATAAAATTAAAGAACTTTTAGATAGACCAATACGCGTTTGCGGAATGGTAAAAAATGAAGGAGAACCAGGGGGAGGACCATTTTGGGTAATGAATGATAAAGGTATAAGCTCTCTTCAAATTGTTGAAACTTCTCAGGTAGATTTGACTAGCAAGAAACAGCAGGCAATTTTAGCAGAAGCAACACATTTTAATCCTGTAGATTTAGTTTGCGGCATCAAAAACTATAAAAAGGAAAAATTCGATTTACTGCAATTTGTAGATCAAAAAACAGGTTTTATTGTAGAAAAAAGTGTTGATGGGAAAACAGTGAGAAGTTATGAGCTACCAGGTTTATGGAACGGATCGATGGCCAATTGGTTAACCGTTTTTGTAGCTGTTCCTTTGATTACTTTTAATCCTGTAAAAACGGTAAACGATTTGTTGAAAGCGGCACATCAGCCACAATAATATGGATTCAGAAAAAATCATAGCAGAGTTAAATTTCAAAGCCGTTCGAAGTAGCGGTTCTGGTGGGCAAAACGTAAATAAAGTTTCGTCTAAAGTAGTTTTGAGTTTTGATCTGAATGCTTCTCAAGCCTTGACTGATGAAGAGAAATTATTATTAAAAGAAAATATTTCGGCAAGATTAACTTCTGAAAATATTTTGATCTTAAACTGTGACGAAGACCGTAGTCAGCTTAAAAACAAAGAGATTGTAACCAAACGGTTTGTGGAAATCATCAGAAAAGGACTTTATGTTCCTAAAGTTAGAAAGGCGACAAAAGTTCCAAAAGCTGTAATTAAGAAAAGAATCAAAGACAAAAAGAATGTTTCTGATTTGAAGCAATCAAGAAAAAAACCGGATTTTTAGTATTAAGACAGAAGAATTAAGTATTAAGAAATTCAAAGATGAAAAATCTTAATACTTAATACATTTATCTTAATACTTTTTTATATTTGCACTGTCTCAAAGGGGTGCTCCAAATAACGAGCTGAGATCATACCCAAAGAACCTGAGCGAGTAATGTTGCTAAGGGAAAACGACACTATCGAGCGTGCACACTTTATTTTGTCGGGAAACACATTTATTAATTTAACAAAGAATAATTCCCCCTTTTATTCGTAATTCTTTACGAATGAAAACTATTTTTAAAGGTACTGAGGTACTAAGTTGCAAAGGTTCTGAGGTTCAAAAAATGAGCAGAACCAGATCTATTTTCTTTTCTCTATTTTCTATCTTCTTTTCTCTTTTCTCTTTTGCGCAGCAGCAAGATTCTACCAAAGTGAATCAGCTTGATGATGTATTGGTTTCGGCAGTTCGTGTTACTTCTAAGACTCCGGTGAGTTTTAGTAATATGGATAAAAAGGAGATCAAGTATAGAAATCTAGGTCAGGACATTCCGGTTCTGATGAATTATCTTCCTTCGGTTGTGACAACTTCAGATGCAGGAAATGGTGTTGGTTATACCGGTATTCGAGTTCGTGGAAGCGATGCAACACGTGTAAACGTAACCATAAACGGAATTCCGTACAATGATGCAGAAAGTCAAGGAACATTTTGGGTAAATATGCCCGATTTCGCTTCTTCTGTAGAGAGCCTTCAGTTGCAGCGCGGAGTTGGAACATCAACAAATGGAGCAGGTGCTTTTGGTGCCAGTTTAAATATGCTTACAGATAGTTATGCTAGAAAAGCGACGGGTGAGATTTCAAGTTCTGCAGGATCATTTAACACATTTAAAAATACAGTAAAGTTTAGTACAGGTTTATTAAATGATCATTTTGAAATTGCTGGACGTTTATCTACAATAAAAACACACGGATATATTGATCGAGGAAGTGCAGATCTAAAATCATATTTTTTGCAGGGAACTTATGTTGGCAAAACCACTTTGATTAAAGCATTAGTTTTTGGAGGAACTCAAAAAACATATCAATCTTGGAACGGAATCGATGCAGAAACGCTTAATATAGACCGTACTTTTAATTCTGCTGGAATGTACACAGACGATGCAGGAAATGTGCATTTCTATGATAACGAAACCGATAATTACAATCAAGATCATTATCAATTGCATTGGAGCGAATCGATTTCTGATAAATGGAGTACAAACCTAGCATTTCATTATACAAAAGGAAAAGGGTATTACGAAAATTATAAAGAAGATGAACCTGTTGCTGGTTATGGACCAATTCAACCAACAAAAACAGTTGAAGATGACAATGGGAATTTAGTTCCAGTAACCGATTTGATTCGTCAAAAATGGTTGGATAACGATTTCTACGGAACGACTTTTTCTGCTAAATATGTAACAGAAAAATTAAATGTTATTTTAGGCGGAGGTTGGAATAAATATGAAGGAGATCATTTCGGAAAAGTAATCTGGTCACAATACTCTGATCAATCGGTATTAGGATCTCATTACTATGATGATTATTCGTCAAAAACAGATGGTAATATTTTTGCGAAAGCAAATTATCAATTCACAGAAAAATTAAGTTTCTATGGAGATTTACAATACAGAAATGTGAAATATAAAGCAAATAGTAAAGAAACTGGTTTAGTAGATGATAATTTCAATTTCTTTAATCCGAAAGCTGGTTTGAATTATGCTTTCAATGAAAAAAACACTTTGTATTTTTCTTATGCAAGAGCAAATCGTGAACCAAATAGAACAGATTACGAAGGCGGAAATGTAAAACCAGAAAAACTGAATGATTTTGAGTTAGGATGGAGATTCAATTCAGAGAAATTTCAATTGAACTCTAATGTATATTACATGGGATACAAAGATCAATTAATCTTAACAGGAAGATTGGATGATGTAGGAAACCCGATTCGCGCTAATACAGAGAAAAGCTACCGTTTAGGTTTTGAATTTGATGCAACGATTGCACTTTCTGAGAAATTTACTTTAAGGCCAAACTTTACTTTAAGCAGTAACAAAAATGTTGATTTAGCAGTTGATGGAGAATATTACGGAACAACTAAAATTGCCTATTCTCCAGAAGTAATTGCAGGAAACGTGATTGTGTATAAACCGATAGAAAGATTATATCTTTCATTATTGCAAAAATATGTTGGAGAACAATATATGAACAATATTGAACTTCCGGCAGCTAAATTGGCAGATTACTTTGTAAACGATTTTAATGCATCTTACGAAATTAAACCAAAAAAGATTTTTCAATCTATAACAATCACAGCTTTGGTGAATAATATTTTCGATAAAAAATATGTTTCAAATGGTTATATGTGGGATGTTTATCCGTACTATTATCCGCAAGCAGGAACAAATTTCTTAGTAGGTTTGAATTTGAAATTTTAATGAACCTAAGACACAAAAAAGCCTGAAATATTTCAGGCTTTTTTGTATTTAATTGTACACGTGAATAATAGTTCCAGAAGATTCAACGCGATATTGTTTCATCGGATATTCTTTTCCGCCCAGACCTGTAAATAAATTATATTGGCTTTTGTCGCAAGAACAAACTGCATAAATTCCATCAATTGTCATTGCAGTACAAGAATTAAAAGCTTGATTAGGGCAAGCTGCATCAAAAGCGTTATAGGTTCCTTCGCCAGTTTTCATTACAATAATTCCTTTTGCACCATAATTGGCAACATATACAGGATTACTCGGATACAGTAGTTTGTTATACGTTGGAAGATTAGTGTCGAGATAAGCATTTACCGAATAGTTAGGAATGTTCGGATTGTTATTACTTCTGTTATTGTCACTGCAAGCAAATAAAACTGCAGTAAATGCGATAAAGAACCAGATTTTTTTCATTATTTGAATAAGAATTAGTTAAAACAAAAATAATTTATTTAGATTTGAAATCTATATATGATTAACATATAATTATGTACTATTAAAAATTATAGTATATTTGTGGTAAGAAAATCCCGTCGCGATGGGATTTTTTGTATTTATATAAACGATGAAGTTATGAGTAAAGTATCTTATTATACAGCTGAAGGATTAAAAAAATTAAAAGATGAATTGGAGCATTTAAAGAGTGTAATGCGTCCAAAGGCATCTCAAGATATTGCAGATGCAAGAGATAAAGGTGATTTGTCTGAAAATGCAGAATATGATGCAGCAAAAGAAGCGCAAGGTTTATTAGAAATGAGAATTGCTAAACTTGAAGAAGTATATGCAAATGCTAGATTAATTGACGAATCGCAATTAGATGTTTCTAAAGTTTTGGTTTTATCGAATGTAAAAATCAAAAACCAAAGTAACGGAATGGAGATGAAATATACGCTTGTTGCTGAAAGTGAAGCTGATTTAAAAACAGGAAAAATTTCTGTAACTTCTCCTATCGGGAAAGGTTTATTAGGGAAATCTGTTGGAGAAGTAGCCGAAATTACGGTTCCAAACGGAGTTTTGAAATTTGAAATTCTGGAAATTTCGAGAGACTAAGCCATTGCGAGGAACGAAGCAATCACACTATTAAGATTTAAAAATTAACCATGAGTTCAATATTCACTAAAATAGTCAACGGAGAAATTCCTGCATACAAAATCGCTGAAGACGAGAACTATTTAGCGTTTTTAGATGTAAATCCAAACGCTAAAGGACACACACTTTGTATCCCGAAACAAGAAATCGATAAGATTTTTGATATGGACGAAGAGTTGTATTTAGGATTGATGAAGTTTTCTAAAAAAGTTGCAGCGGCCTTAGAAAAGACAGTTCCATGCAAAAGAATCGGAATAGCAGTTGTCGGACTTGAAGTGCCTCATGCACACGTACATTTGATTCCGTTAAACCATATGGATGAAATGCGTTTTATTGATAAAGTTTCACTTTCAAAAGAAGAATTTGAAGCTTTAGCAAAAAATATTCAATCAAATTTGTAAAGACTTCGACTTCGCTCAGTCTGACAAAACAAATAACTAAAGTGCAGTAAATTTATTACTGCACTTTTTTATTTAAAGCAATCTGAAAAGTAGTTCCTTTCCCAATTTCAGAGTGTAAAACTTTGATTTTCCCGTTATGATATTCTTCCACAATTCTTTTAGTTAAAGAAAGTCCAAGTCCCCAACCACGTTTTTTTGTGGTATATCCAGTTTCGAAAATAGTGTTGAATTGCTTTTTAGGAATTCCGGTTCCAGAATCTTTAATGTTAATTTTTACCTGATGTGCGTCTTGTTCAATTTGAAGGTCTAAAGTTCCTTTTCCTTTCATGGCATCAATAGCATTTTTAACCAAATTTTCGATCGTCCAGCTATGCAAAGTAGGGTTTATCATTACTAAAATAGGAGAATCTGGAGCATGAAACGAAAAGGCAACTTGTTTAGAAAAACGAGATTGCAAATACTCATAAGCTGTTTTAGTTTCCTTTACAATATCATGAAGTTCTAAAACAGGAATAGAGCCAATTTTAGAAAAACGATCAGTAATGGTCTGCAAACGTTCGATATCTTTTTCAATTTCAAGACTAATTGACGGATCTATATTTTCTGTTTTTAATATTTCAACCCAACCAATTAATGAAGAAAGCGGTGTGCCAATTTGATGTGCCGTCTCTTTTGCCATTCCTGCCCAAAGTTTGTTTTGGGTTGCCATTTTAGTGCTTTTGTAAAAATTATAAATTAAAGCAATACACAAGAATATAATAAGAAGAAGTGCAATCGGATAATATTTGAGTTTGTTCAATAATGAAGAATTACCGTAATATAAGGTCTGATATTTCCCTGGAGCATATTCAAAAGTGATAGGCTCATTTTCATTTTTCAGTTTATTTAAGAAAGCGATTCTTTTTTTCTTGTCATTAAGAATTTCGTCAGGGACATTCACTGCACTTACCACATTATCATAAAGCATTATTATACCTGGAATCGAAGTATTGTTATTAAAAATCTGAAGAGGAAGTTCTACATCTGTATTTTCGTCGGCGTTCACTATCGTAATTTGCGCCTTCACAAAAAGATTCATTTTTAAACGTTCCTCATTTTTAAAAATTTGGAAAAAAGTATAAGTGTTCCAAAGAATTAGAGAAATGATTATAAAACATACCGAAATAATAATCCAGCGGGTTGTATTTGTTCTTTCAGAAAAAGACATATCAGTTTTTTTGAGGTATAAATATAACGAAATATACACATTTTATATTTTCTCCATATAGAAAGATTTTTCGATTTTATCTCTAAAACTATTTTTTCGAATTAAACCATTTCAATACTTTTGTAGCTACTAAAAGAGATTCTGTCTAAATTTAAAAGTATGATCAGCGTTAACCCAAAAGAGATTCCAACGGCCAAATTGCAAGGCTATCTGCAGAGTTCAATCGGGCCTAGACCTATTGCTTTTGCAAGCACAATTAGCGAAAAAGGGATTCCGAATTTATCTCCATTTAGTTTCTTTAATGTGTTTAGTGCCAATCCGCCAATTTTGGTTTTTTCACCATCAAGACGTGTTCGCGATAATACGATTAAACATACTCTAATTAATGCAGAAGCGACTCGAGAAGTGGTAATAAATGTTGTTAATTATGATATTGTACAACAAACATCATTGGCAAGTACAGAATATGCAGACGGAGTAAACGAATTTATTAAAGCAGGATTAACCCAAATTCCTTCAGATTTAGTAAAACCATATCGCGTAAAAGAATCTCCGGTTCAGTTTGAATGCAAGATTACGCAGATTATTCCGTTAGGAACAGAAGGAGGAGCTGGAAATTTGATTTTATGTGAAGTAGTAAAAATTCATATCGATGAATCGATTTTAGATGAAAATGGAGCGATCGATCAGCATAAAATTGATTTGGTTTCAAGACTTGGAAATAATTGGTATTCAAGATCTAATCAAGGGCTTTTTGAAGTTGCAAAACCCTTGACAACATTGGGAGTAGGCGTAGATTCGATACCCGATTTTATAAAAGAAAGCCCTGTTTTTGATGGGAATGATTTAGGGAAATTAGGAAATGTTGAAACCTTGCCTACAAAAGAAGAAGTTAGTATATTTGTGAAACAAAATTTCGCAGTCAAAGGAGTTTTAAGCTCAGACGACCAGAAAAAAGTGCATTTAGAAGCCAAAAAATATCTGGATAACGGTGATGTAGAATCGGCTTGGAAAGTGCTTTTAGCCAAGAAATAAAAAGAAAATAGAAACAATAATTAAATAGACGAAGATGGAAGTTACAGGAAAAGTAAAAGTGGTTAACCCAGAGCAGCAAGTTAGTGCCTCATTCAAAAAAAGAGAGTTAGTTGTTACTACTGAGGAGCAGTATCCACAACATATTTTAATCGAATTTACACAAGATAAATGCGATTTGTTGAGTAGCTATAAACAAGGAGATGCAGTAAAAGTTTCTATCAATTTAAGAGGAAGAGAATGGGTTAATCCGCAAGGAGAAACTAGATATTTCAATAGTATTCAAGGTTGGAGAATCGAAAGATTAGCAGCAGAAACTCCAGGACAAGCTCCTGCAATGCCAGCGGCAGAAACTTTTGCTCCAGCAACAAACTTAAATGAAGACGAACCAGACGATTTACCGTTCTAAAAAAAGGTTTAAATTCCAAATTATAAATTCCAAATTCCAATTCATAACTATGTTTTGGGATTTGGAATTTTAGTTTAGAGCTTTATTTTAAATAAAAGACAATATTCTGAAAGTTTGGAATTTGGAATTTTTAGTATTGAGATTTCTATTTGTATTGGAATTTGGAATTTCATAATTGAATATTAAAAAGAGATGTATTATTTATTCAACGATTTGTTTTTTCCGCCAGTTGAAGAAGCTGATGAAGAAGGGGTTTTAGCAATTGGAGGCGATCTAAGTCCAGAGCGCTTACTATTGGCTTACAAAAGCGGTATTTTTCCTTGGTTTAATGAAGGAGAACCGATTCTTTGGTGGGCGCCAGATCCTAGAATGGTATTGTTTTTTGATGAATTGGCGATATCCAAAAGTATGCGGAAGATTCTCAATAAGAAAATATTTAAGGTTACTTATAATAAAAATTTCAAAGAGGTAATTTTAAATTGTCAGCAGATAAAACGAGAAGGGCAGGATGGAACTTGGATTTCGGATGAAATGATTGAAGCCTATTGCAAATTAAATGAAGAAGGAGTGGCAAAATCGGTTGAGGTTTGGCAAGATGATGTTTTGGTTGGCGGTTTGTACGGAATTGATTTGGGAGATGTTTTTTGCGGAGAAAGTATGTTTTCTAAAGTTTCAAATGCTTCAAAAACAGCTTTCATTGCTTTAGCCTTATATTTGAAGAAAGAAAATTATAAATTATTGGATTGTCAGGTTTACAATCCGCATTTGGAGAGCTTAGGCTGTCGAGAAATTGATCGTGAAGAGTTTATGTCCATTTTAAAAAGCAAATAGAAAATGAGTGCTATTTACAGCGTAAAAGAAATTTATATTTATCCGATAAAGAGTTTGGCGGGAATTAGTCTTGAATCTGCAAAAGCTGAAGAAATGGGATTTGAAAACGACCGCCGTTGGATGCTTATTGATGCAGAAAATCAAATGCTGACACAAAGAGAACATCGAATCATGAGTCAGTTTTATCCGCAGATTTCAAATGGGAAAATCAGCATTACTTTTCAGGATCAAAAGCAAGAATTTTCTATTAGCGAACATTTAGAAAATGTGATAGAAGTAAATGTTTGGGACGATAAAAGCGAAGTGGTTGAGGTAAATCTTGAAACGTCAAAATGGTTTAGTCAGCATTTGGGCTTTCAATGCAAATTGGTTAAAATACTTAAAAATGGAGCTCGTAAACACGAAAGCTCCAGATTAAAAGAAACATTCAATGTGAGTTTGGCAGATGGTTATCCTTATTTAATGATTGGATCTAAAAGTTTGGATTTTTTGAATGATAAATTGGATGAAAAAATTACCATAAAAAGATTTCGTCCAAACATTGTTGTAAGCACTGAAAATCCTCACGAAGAAGATGATTTTAAGACTTTTGCGATAGGAGAGGTTCAATTTAAAAACATAAAGCCCTGCGGAAGATGTGTTATGGTGAACAATGATCCGGAAAATGGGCGTTTGAAAAAGGAACCGCTAAAAACGTTAAGCAAATACAGAAATGTAGATAATTCTGTTTTATTCGGAACCAATATTGTGAGTCTGAATTCTGGAATTATTAGAGTTGGTGATGAGGTTATTTTCTAGAAATTCAACTTTATAAAATTCCAATTTAAAGTATTAAAAATTACTAGTTCATTGTTTAAAGTTGGTAATTCTAGAATCAATTTTAAGGTTTCATGCGCCATCATATTGCCTATAATTCCAGGTAAAGTTCCAAGAACACCATTCAAATTACAATTCGGAGCATCTTTTGGATCTGGCATTTCGGGAAATAAATCCCTAAGATTTTTACTTCCGTTATGATTAAAAACAGCAATCTGACCTTCAAATTTCAAAATACTTCCATAAACCAAAGGTTTCTCCAATTTTACGCAAGTATCATTTACCAAATAGCGCGTTGTAAAATTGTCTGAACCATCTACAATTATATCATACTGTTCAATGATTTTTGAGGCATTTTCCAAAGTCAGTTTTTCATTGATTGCAACAGCCTCAATCAGCGGATTTAGTTTTGAAACGACTTCTTGAGCAACAATTGATTTTTGTTTTCCGATTTCATTTTCGGTATATAAAATCTGTCTGTGTAGATTATGAATTTCGATCGTATCAAAATCCATAATTCCAATAAAACCAACTCCTGCAGTTGCAATATATTGTAAAATTGGACAGCCCAAACCGCCTGCGCCAATTACTAAAACTCTTGCTTTTTTTAATTTTTCCTGACCTTCATCACCAATTTCAGGAAGGATGGTTTGTCTGTTATAACGAAGGAATTCTTGTATAATGCTCATTTTTTTAATTGTGAATTGTGAATTGTGAATTGTAAAATGTTAAGTTTTCAAACTTGAAACTTGAAACATTTCAACTATAAGCCTTGTTCCAGTCTTTCCAAACAGGTTCATAACCTGCATTTTTTATGATGTTTGAAATTTCTTCTGCAGAACGTTCATCGCTGATTTCAAATTGTTCCAACGATTGAGGATCGACAACATAACCTCCCGGATTTGTTTTAGAGCCCGCACTCATACTCGTAACGCCAATCGGAATTATATGGTTTCTAAACGTCTCATTTTCGCGAGTAGAAATCGAAATTTCTAAATCCTCATTCCACAAACGATAAGCGCAGATTAATTGTGTCAAATCTTTATCATCCATAATGAAGTTGGGTTCGATAATACCTTCAGCTGGACGCAGACGAGGAAAAGAAACGGAATATTTGGTCTGCCAATATTTTTTTTGAAGATAATCTAAATGTAAGGCATTGAAGAAACTATCTGTTCTCCAGTCTTCTAAACCTAATAAAACGCCTAGACCAATTTTATGAATTCCAGCAGTTCCAATTCGATCTGGAGTTTCCAATCGATAATCGAAATTTGATTTTTTACCTTTTGTATGATATTTTTTGTAAACTTCCTGATGATACGTTTCCTGATAAACCAAAACAGAATATACTCCAGCATTGTGTAAACACTCGTAATCTTCTACAGAAAGAGGCTGTACTTCAACAGAAATAATAGAAAAGTTTTCTTTGATTAGATTAATAGCATTAAGAAAATAATTAATATTTACAGTATAATTTGCTTCTCCCGTAACTAATAAAACATGATCAAAACCTGTGTTTTTTAAGGCTTCAACTTCCAGTTTTATTTCAGCGTCAGTCAGCGTTTTTCTTTTGATTTTATTGTCTAAACTAAATCCGCAATAGGTGCAAATGTTTTGGCATTCGTTGCTCAAATAAAGTGGCGCATACATTTGGATGGTTTTCCCGAAACGCTTCTTGGTGATTTCATGACATTTTTGTGCCATTTGCTCTAAATAATTTTGAGCAATAGGAGAAATTAGAATCAAAAAATCATCGAGATTGTATTTGGTTTTAGCCAAAGTGCGCTCGACATCTTTTGATGTGGTTTTATATATTCTAGATTGGATTTCATCCCAATTATATTGCTCAAAAATAGATTTGAATGTTTTCATGTGAGTTTAGTTTTACTGCAAAAGTTTTTTAACGCAAAGCGCGCTAAGAATACGCAAAGTTCGCTAAGCTTTGAGTTCTTGTTTTTGACAAAAAGTTCGCAAAGCTTAGCGAACTTTGCGGAAAAACTCTGCGAACTTTGCGTTAGAAAAAAATTATTCATAAAGAAAAGAAGTCAAAGGACTAGAAGCTGAAGCATAATTCTGCTGATTGGCAACTTTAGCTTCAAAAGCTTTTCTTCCTGCAATTACCGCTTCCTTAAAAGCTTCGGCCATTAATTTCGGATTTCCAGCTACGGCAATGGCAGTATTTACCAAAACGGCATCGGCACCAATTTCCATTGCTTTTGCTGCATCAGAAGGCACTCCAATTCCAGCATCTACGATAACAGGAACGGTACTTTGTTCAATGATGATTTCTATAAAATCGATTGTTTTTAAACCTTTATTGCTTCCAATTGGTGAACCTAACGGCATTACGGCAGATGTTCCAGCACTTTCTAAATACTTGCACAAAACAGGATCAGCATGAATGTACGGAAGTACAATAAAACCAAGTTTAGCCAATTCTTCGGTTGCTTTTAAAGTCTCAATCGGATCTGGCATTAAATATTTCGGATCGGGATGAATTTCCAGTTTTACCCAATTGGTTTCCAAAGCTTCGCGAGCCAATTGTGCAGCAAAAACAGCTTCTTTTGCATTTCTTGCCCCAGAAGTGTTGGGTAATAAATTGATATTTGGATGTTTTAAGTGCGATAAAATAGCATCAGTATCAGTTTCAAGATCAATACGCTTTAGGGCAACAGTAACCAATTCGCTTTCTGAAGCTAAAACAGCATCTTCCATTTCTTCATTCGAACCAAATTTTCCAGTTCCGAGAAACAAACGGGACTTAAAGGTTTTATCTCCAATATTAAACAATGATGTCTGCATATAATTTTTCTTTTAATTGTTGAATTAATTTTGGTTTTTCATCACTTTCAGTAATGATTCCAGACACGGCAATTCCGAAAATTCCTGTTTCCATTAGCGGACTTACATCGCGCACTGTGATGCCGCCAATGGCATAAACAGGAATGTCAATTTTATTTTTTTTTAGTTTTTGAAGAATTTCATGATAACCCGACAAACCTAAAATCGGACTTAGTTTTTCTTTAGTTGCTGTAAACCTGAAAGGCCCTAAGCCAATATAATCACAGCCGTTTTTTACATGATTTTCGATATCTTCAAAAGTATTGGCAGTTCCTCCGATAATTTTTGTTGAGCCTAAAATTGCTCTGGCTTCGTCGATTTTTGTGTCGGTTAATCCCAAGTGAACTCCATCAGCTGCAATTTGTTCTGCGAGATGCAAATCGTCGTTTACAATAAAGTTCGCAAGATATTCTTCGCAAAGGGGTTTTACCGCTTCCGCTAAAGTGAAAACGTCTTTTTGGGTTTGGTTTTTAAATCGCATTTGTACCCAATTACATCCAGCATCAAGTGCCTGATGTATGTTGCGTAATTGGTCGTCAATTGTTTCGCCTTGCGAAATATATTGCAGTTTGCTATACATAATGGTATCCGATTAATGTTGATGTTGAACTCAAATATTTTTCTATGTAGGTTTTTGCATTTTTGCAAGCTACTTCCATAGTTTGATTTAGTGCTAAATTGGAAGCGATTGCCGAAGAAAGGACACAGCCTGAACCATGTTTTTCGTGGCAGTTTTTTTCCGTTGGGAATAAATCAAGAATTTTATTTTTTAAAAACAATTGATCTTTTCCGATTTCATTTGAATTATGTCCGCCTTTGAGTAGAATTGCAGTCGAAATTTCATTCTCAATCCAAAGATTATCTTTTATAAAACCAGGAAGTAATTGTTCGATTTCTATATAATTGGGTGTAATCAAATTGATTTTTGACAAGATTTGAAATAAATCTGAACGATCTTCAATATTTAGAAAATCAAATTCTGTTGTTGATTTTAAAACTGGATCCCAGACAATTTTTGTATCTGGAGAAATTAATTTTATCGTCGAAAGAATCCGATTTAAATAAGAAAGAGAAGGCATAATTCCGATTTTAACAGCACTGATTGTATAGCTTTGAAATAAGACTTCAATAGAGCGTATTACAAAATTGATATTGATCCATTCAATTTTATGAAATTCATTTTCAGTCTGAAGGGTATTAGCTGTTGCAATAGCAAACCCAGTAACTTTATGCTGTTCAAATGTTTTGATATCAGCCAAAATTCCAGCGCCACCAGACGGATCTAAACCTGCAATTGTGAGTACGAATGGACGATTTTCTGACATAATTTAAATTGTTTTAACGGATTCTCATGGTTCCAAATACTTCCTAAAAGCGCAACATCATCAAAACCGTTTTCAAGTGTTTTTTGAATGTTTTCAATATCAATTCCGCCTAAAGCAATCACTTTTGTTTTACTATTTGTTTTTGATTTTATAGCTTTAAAAAGATCATTTTTTGGATGATAATTTTCTTTTGAAATACTTTTAAAAACAGGGCTCAAGAATGCATAATCAAATTCATTTTCTAACGAATTAAAATCTTCGATAGAATGTGTTGATGTTGATTTAGACCTACAAGGTTTTGAAAACCTTGCAGGATCATTAAGATTGCTTTTTCTCTCTTTTTCAGAAAAATGAAATCGGTCAATGCCAAAACCTTCGGCTAAATGATGCTGATTGTGCAAAACCAGTTTATTTCGAAATTCTTGTTTTATCTGATCAATAAACTGAGCCATTTCTAATTCTGAAAAATCAGGTTTCCGAATATGAAGCAAAGACAATCCTTCTTCCAATAAAGAATGAAGAATATCTATTTCATCTTCAATAGTAAAAGGATTTGTAATCACAATCATTTTTTGAGAGTATTAAGTATTAAGATGAAAGAATTAAGAGATCGTCTATTTAAATCTTAATACTTAATTCCTCCATCTTAATACTCATGTTATATATAAATCTCTTTCCCTTGCTCAATAAATTCCTCTGATTTCTCTTGCATTCCTTTTTCAGCTGCAGCAACATCTCTAATTTCCTGAGATATTTTCATGGAGCAGAATTTAGGGCCACACATCGAACAGAAATGCGCCACTTTTGCTCCATCAGCAGGGAGTGTTTCGTCATGGAATTCTCTTGCTGTATCTGGATCAAGGGCCAAATTAAACTGATCTTCCCAACGGAATTCAAAACGAGCTTTACTCAAAGCATTATCGCGATATTGTGCTCCCGGATGACCTTTTGCTAGATCGGCAGCATGCGCAGAAATTTTATAAGTGATTACACCATCTTTAACGTCTTTTTTATTCGGTAAGCCCAAATGTTCTTTTGGCGTTACATAACACAACATTGCACAGCCATACCAGCCAATCATAGCAGCGCCAATTGCCGAAGTAATATGATCGTAACCTGGAGCAATATCTGTAGTTAATGGGCCTAAAGTGTAAAAAGGAGCTTCATGGCAATGTTCCAATTGTTTGTCCATGTTTTCTTTAATCATGTGCATTGGCACGTGACCTGGGCCTTCAATGAAAACCTGAACATCATGTTTCCAAGCAATTTTGGTCAATTCTCCCAAAGTTTCTAGTTCGGCAAATTGAGCAGCGTCATTCGCATCTGCAATCGAACCCGGACGTAAACCGTCTCCCAAAGAAAAAGCAACATCGTATTGTTTCATGATTTCGCAGATTTCTTCAAAATGTGTGTAAAGGAAGTTTTCTTTATGATGAAACAAACACCATTTTGCCATAATCGATCCGCCTCGAGATACAATTCCAGTAACTCGATTGGCAGTTAAATGAATGTAGCGAAGTAAAACTCCAGCATGAATTGTAAAATAAGAAACCCCTTGTTCTGCTTGCTCAATCAATGTATCGCGGAAGATTTCCCAAGTTAAATCTTCAGCAATTCCTTTTACTTTTTCTAATGCCTGATAAATTGGAACGGTTCCGATTGGAACGGGAGAATTACGGATAATCCATTCTCTGGTTTCATGAATATTTTTTCCTGTTGATAAATCCATAATCGTATCGGCGCCCCAACGGCAAGCCCAAACGGCTTTTTCAACTTCTTCTTCGATGCTAGAAGTTACAGCACTGTTTCCGATATTGGCATTAATTTTTACCAAGAAATTACGACCTACAATCATAGGTTCGCTTTCTGGGTGATTAATGTTGTTTGGAATAATTGCTCTTCCGCAGGCTACTTCAGAGCGTACAAATTCGGGTGTGATTTTGCTTTTTGGAGTATTAGCACCAAAACTATGACCGCTGTGTTGGCATTGCATTGCCTTGGTTTGTTCGTTTAAAAGCTCAATACGCTGATTTTCGCGAATAGCGATATATTCCATTTCTGGAGTGATAATGCCTTGTTTGGCATAATACAATTGAGTAACGTTTGCGCCCTTTTTTGCTCTTTTTGGCTGATGCAGATACTCAAAACGAAGGTGATTAAGGCTTTCGTCTTTTAATCGGCTTAAGCCATAATCTGAAGTGATTTCGTTTAAAATTTCGACATCGTTTCGGTCTAGAATCCAACTTTCGCGTAAGCGTGGCAATCCTTTTCTAATATCAATTTCGATATTTGGATCTGTATAAGCTCCAGAAGTGTCATAAACCGTTACTGGAGGATTTTTTTCTATTCCACCATTTGAAAGTTTAGTGTCGCTTAAAGTTATCTCGCGCATGGCTACTTTTATTGGGTGAATTTCTCCATCGATATAAACTTTTTTAGAATTCGGAAATGGGGTTCTTGATATTTGTTCTTCGTTTGTCATGATATTTTTGTTTCAGGTTTGAAGTTTCAGGTTAACTTGAATTATGGTTATTCTCAACTATAGATTGGAATTTGTAATTTTCTGTTTTGGAATTTTAAAAATTATCCCCCTTGCGTAGCAGAAATAATTAAAATTTCGTCAGTTTCTTGTACGAAGAATTCGTTCCATTTGAGTTTTGGAACAACGGTATTGTTAACAGCAACGGCGATTCCGTTTTGTTTGTGCGGAATTTCGAGATCGAGCAATGATTGAACGCTTAGCGATTCAGCATTGAATTGTTTGGTTTGTTGATTGATTTTTAGTTCCATTCCTTTTTGAGTTTAGTGTATAGATACACCTTAGGAATGGCTACAATGACGCATAGAAATGCGTTCAAGAAGTCATCTTACTTTTCCCTACGCTAGTATGAACTAGATCAGGTTCAGAGGGTAAAATCTCAGCCTGCGCGATGCAGACACCCCTAAAGTGTGAAGCAAATATATGTATTTTTTTTAAGTTTTCAGTCTCAGTCTCAGTTTTCAGTTTTTAAAACTAAGAAAAGTCCCTGAAAACTGAGACTGAGACTGAAAACTATTTAGCTCTAGTAAAGCAATCTTCTACATGATCATTGACCATTCCGGTCGCTTGCATGTGAGCGTAAATAACGGTTGAACCAACAAATTTGAATCCGCGTTTTTTTAAATCTTTGCTGATCGCATCAGAAATTGGAGTAGTTGCCGGGACATCTTTCAAAGTTTTCGGATTATTGTCAATTGGTTTGCCGTCAGTAAATTTCCAGATATAATTAGAGAAAGTTCCAAATTCATCTTGAACTTTCATAAAAGCCTGAGCGTTTGTAACGGCAGATTTAATTTTGAGTTGATTACGAATGATTCCTGTATTCTGCATTAATTCTTCGATTTTATCTTCAGAATAATTAGCAATTTTTTTATAATCAAAATTGTCAAAAGCAGTTTTGAAGTTTTCCCTTTTATTTAAAATAGTAATCCAGCTTAGTCCAGCCTGAAAAGTTTCTAGAATTAAAAACTCAAAAATAGTTGGGTCGTCATAAACAGGAGTTCCCCATTCTTCGTCATGATATTTTTTATACAAATCGCTGGCAGAACACCAGCCACATCTTATTGGTTCCATTTTTTAATTCTAATTTTATCTTCCAATCTGCCAGCTATATCCTTTTACAGTTGGAATATAAGCTGAGCGTCCAATTATAATTAAATTAGTGTAGATTTTCCTGTTGTATTTAATGCCGATAGCATTGCCCGACATGTACATTTTATTTGCTTTGAATTTTACTTTCATTTTGCCATCTTCAAGTTCAGCATCTGATACTTTTTCGACAAGCCAAGTTGACTTCCATTTAACGGACAACTCATTTTCGGCCGTTTTAGTAACGCTTTTAACTAGTTTAACGGCTTCTTCAGGAATTTCGAAGTTTTGCGTCAGCTCTTTTTGTGTCATTGTTTGACCCATTTTACAATTATCAAGGATCTTTCGGATATTAATAAAGTTTAGCAATTTGTCATTTGCTTCTTTTTTAATATCAATATTTGCATTTTGAGTTTTGTTTTCAAGATCAGGAGTTGGAGTTATCGCAATGGCATTTTTTACAGCGAAAACTTTTTGATTTGCAGCGGTTTTTTCTACTCCAAATTCTTCAGAGGTTTTAATGCTTTTTGATGAAATTTTTACACCTTTTTTGACAGGAGCTGGTGTTAACTTGTTAACAGGTTGAATGGCTTCTTTAGGCTGTTTTTTTTCGTCATTGCCACAGCTGAAAAAGAAATAGGTAACAGAGAATAAAATAAGCAAGTAAATTTTTTTCATGACCTAAATATGTTTTTTATTTTTCATCCTTTATGTGCAGGATCTTCGTCTAAATATTTTTTAATTAGATGATGCCCTAAATAAATTGCAGGAGTCAATAAAATAGCTATTGCTAATTTAAAAGTGTATCCTATTAATCCTGAAGATATAAAGGTGTCAAAATCAATTTTTCCAGGAAGCCAAAAAGCAATTCCTAAAACTATAAATGAATCAAATAATTGCGAAATTACAGTAGAACCGGTTGCTCTTAACCATATTTTCTTTTCGCCAGTTCTATTTTTGAAAAACCAAAATATCCAAACATCTATAAGTTGAGAAGCCATAAAAGCTATTAAGCTCCCCACAATAATCCACATGCTCTGCCCAAATACTGCCTGAAATTGATCATCGTTTACAGGACTGATTCCTTTTGCGGCAGGAATTGTAATGGCCATAAAAAGAATTAAAAAAGCATAAGCAATCAAACATGCTGTAATGAAAGAAAGTTTTTTTACCCCTTTTTCTCCAAAGTATTCATTAATCAAATCGGTTGTAAGAAATACAATTGGCCAAGGCAAAATTCCTATACTCATTACAAAAGGGCCAATTTGAATTAGCTTTCCTCCAATTAACTCAGCTACAACGGCATTGGTAATAAATATTCCTGCTAAAATTACAAAAACAATTTCTTTTCTGGTTCTAAACATTTGATTTTTGATATTGATATTTCAAAAATAAACTATTTCTTTTAATTCTACCAATCAGACATTCCTACGGAATGAAATGCTTTATTAAAACAGCAGTGTGAAATATTATTTTGTTTAATCCATTGGATAAAATGACATGAAATTAATTTTATATTGGATTAATTTTTATAATCCTTTAGAATATGAAGTTTGCTTTTGATTGGTTAATTTTGAGATTCTGTTGCATTTTTTGCTAGTCAGATTTTGTGCAGAACTAATTAATGCATTTGTTATGAAAACACCAATAGAGATAGAAAATTCATTATTAAGAGATTGGTCTGGGCCTTATGGAGGAGTTCCAGATTTTACAGTATATAAAGTTTCAGATTTTAAGCCTGCAATAAAATTTGCTATTCAGGAAAAATTAGAAGAAATTGATTCAATTGCAAATAATCCAGAAAAACCGACATTTAAGAATACAATTGAAGCTTTAGAGCTTTCTGGTGAAAAATTGGATCGAATTCATGCAATTTACGGTATTTACAGATCTAATCTAAGTACTGCAGAATTTAATGCAGTTGACACTGAAATGTCTCCAAAATTGGCAGAGATTAATGATAAATTGTATCAAAATGAAAAACTGTTCTCTAGAATTGAAGCCTTGTACAAATCGGATGAAAAGAATAATTTAACGAAAGAGCAGCAACGTTTGCTATGGCTTTATTATACCGATTTTGTTAGAGAAGGAGCAGAGTTAAAAGTACAAGATAAAGAGAAAGTGGCTAAGATTAATCAAGAATTAGCAACGCTTTTTACATCATTTAGCCAAAAATTGTTAGCAGAAGAAAACGATCAGTATATAGAACTAAAAACAGAAGCGGATTTTGATGGCTTGCCTGAAGAATTTAAAAATGCGGCCATTGCCGAAGCTAACGAAAGGAATCTAAATGTTTTGGGATGTATTGGAAATACAAGATCTTCAATTGAACCTTTTCTGACTTTTTCAAACAAGAGAAGTCTAAGACAAGAGGCTTTTGATATATTCGTAAAACGAGGCGATAATAAGAATGAAAATGATACAAATGAAACACTTGTGTCTATTTTAAAATTAAGAGCTGAAAAAGCGAAGATTTTAGGCTTTAAAAACTTTGCTGAATGGAGTTTATCTAACAAGATGGCTAAGGATCCACAGAAAACGCTAGATTTGATGCATTCTGTATGGAAACCTGCTGTAGAAAAAGTAAAAAACGATGTTTCTGCTATGCAGGAAATGGTAAATAAAGAAGGAGGAAATTTTAGAATTCACCCTTGGGATTACCGCTATTATGCAGAAAAAGTGCGTAAAGCACTATACGATTTAGATCAGAATGAAATTAAGCAATATTTGCAGCTGGAAAATTTACGTGAAGGAATGTTCTGGACGGCAGGCGAGTTGTTTAATTTAGGTTTTAAGCAATTATTTGATGTTCCTGTTTATCATCCCGATGTTCGTGTTTGGGAAGTGAACAATAAAAATACAGGAGAAGCAATAGGACTTTGGTATTTTGATCCTTACGCTCGTACAGGAAAACGTTCAGGGGCATGGATGAATTCGCATAGAGATCAGCAGAAAATAAAAGGCAATGTACTTCCTATTGTGTCAAACAATTGCAATTTCATAAAAGGAAATAGAGGCGAGCCTGTTTTGATTTCGTGGGATGATGCAACGACTTTATTTCATGAATTTGGTCATGCACTTCACGGATTATGTTCTAATGTTACTTATCCAAGTCTTTCTGGAACTTCAGTTGCGAGAGATTATGTTGAGTTTCCGTCTCAGTTGCTGGAACATTGGCTGGCAACGCCAGAGGTTTTAAATAAGTTTGCGCTTCATTATAAAACTAACGAGCCTTTATCACAATCATTAGTAGAAAGAATAGGAAAAGCAGCTAATTTTAATGAGGGTTTTGCAACAGTAGAAACGATTTCAAGCTCATTTGTTGATATGAAACTGCATTTAACAACCGAAACAATCGATCCGCAGGCATTTGAAGCGCAAGTTTTAAATGAAATTAATATGCCGTCAGAAATTGTGATGCGACATAGAATTCCGCAATTTGCGCATATATTCTCAAGTGACGGATATGCGGCTGGTTACTACAGTTATTTATGGGCAGATGTAATCAATGCAGATGCTTATGAAGCGTTTCTGGAAGCAGATGGACCGTTTGATAAGAATGTTTCAGAACGTCTTTATGAAACCGTTTTAAGCGTTGGAAATACGATTGATAATGAAGAGATGTATGAGAATTTTAGAGGCCATGCACCACAATCTGATGCATTGATGAGAGCGAGAAATTTTCCAGTTGAAAGCTAAAAATAAAAAAGCCCGAATAAATAAATATTCGGGCTTTTTAATATTGAAAATAATATATTAACCTAAAGTAACTCTTTTGAAACCTGTAATTTCAACATTGAATCCTTTTACGTAATCACCAACTTTTTTACTGTCATCTTTGATGAAGTTTTGATCTAAAAGAGCTTTCTCTTGATCTAAAGTAGTGTTGTCAGAAATGAAACGTTGAACTTTTCCTGGAAGAATTTTATCCCAAATTTGCTCTGGTTTACCTTCAGCTTTTAATTCAGCTTTAGCATCTTCTTCAGCTTGTTTGATAACTTCAGGAGTTAATTGAGAGAAAGAGATGTATTTAGGAACATTTTTCAAAGTTTTTCCTAAACGTTTTGCTTCTTCATTGTCTTTTTCGATTACAGCGATACGAGCAGCAAGTTCAGATTCAACGAAAGCAGGATCAAAATCTTTGTAAGATAAAGTATCAGCTCCCATAGAAGCAACTTGCATAGAGATGTCTTTTGTTAAAGCTTCAGCGTTAGCAACTGGAGCAGAAATTGCAGTTAAAGCAGCAATTTTATTAACGTGAACATAAGATCCAACGTAAGCACCTTCTAAAATTTCGAAACCACCGATTTCGATTTTCTCACCGATAACTCCAGTTTGCTCGATTAATTTCTCAGCAACTGTAATTCCGTTGAAATCAGAAGCTAATAATTCTTCTTTAGAAGAGAAGTTGATAGCTCTTTCTACTAAATCTTTAGCTAAAGCAACGAAAGCTTCATTTTTACCTACGAAGTCAGTTTCGCAGTTTAAAGTGATGATAGCTCCTTTAGTGTTGTCAGCATTGATAAAAGAAACAGCAGCTCCTTCAGCAGACTCACGGTCAGAACGGTTAGCAGCAACTTTTTGTCCTTTTTCTCTAAGGATTTGGATAGCTTTATCAAAATCTCCTTCAGCTTCAACTAAAGCTTTTTTACAGTCCATCATTCCGGCACCTGTAGATTGTCTTAATTTATTTACGTCTGCAGCAGTAATTGTTGCCATAATATTTTAAGTTTTAATATGTTTTTAAAAGTAAAAAATTCCAGCTTTTAAATCCCAAACTCCAATTTTAATAAATTATCAACATAACGTTTTTAATTTTGTCTTGGATTTTGGAATTTAAAATTTGGAATTTAAATTTTGATTTATTCTTCAGTTTCAGTTGCAGGAGCTTCAGCTTCAACAGCAGGAGCTTCTTCAGCAGCTTCAACTTCTTTCTCAGCACCTCTGTCAGAAAGACCTTCGATTACTGCAGTAGTTACTAAAGATAAAATTTTGTCAATTGATTTAGAAGCGTCATCATTTGCAGGAATCACGTAATCAACCTCTCTTGGGTCAGAATTCGTATCAACCATTGCGAAAACTGGAATGTTTAATTTTTGAGCTTCTTTTATTGCGATGTGTTCAGCTTTGATATCTACTACGAACAATGCTGCAGGTAGTCTAGACATATCAGCAATTGAACCTAAGTTTTTCTCTAATTTAGCACGTAGACGATCAACTTGTAAACGCTCTTTTTTAGATAAAGTGTTGAAAGTACCATCTTTCTTCATTTTATCGATAGAAGACATTTTTTTAACTGCCTTTCTGATAGTTACAAAGTTAGTCAACATTCCGCCTGGCCATCTTTCAGTGATGTAAGGCATGTTTGCAGCTTTTGCTTTATCAGCAACGATGTCTTTTGCTTGTTTTTTGGTAGCTACGAATAAGATTTTTCTACCTGATGCAGCGATTTTTTTCAAAGCTTCGTTAGCTTCTTCAATTTTAGCTGCAGTTTTATATAGATTGATAATGTGAATACCATTACGCTCCATATAAATGTAAGGAGCCATATTTGGATCCCATTTTCTAGTCATGTGTCCGAAGTGAACACCTGCTTCTAGTAATTCTTTTACTTCTATTTTGTTTGCCATTTTTGTACTAGTTTACGTTCTGTTGATTAGCAATGTATAAATGGCGATTTCTCTGGCTTTATACATTTAGATGCTAAACTATATCCTACCTCGATAGGAGAGCAACAATAACTGTGTTTTTTAATTTCAATAAATAATTGATAATGTCTTGTCCCATCTGAACAAGACAGGTAATATTAACGTTTAGAGAATTGGAATCTCTTACGAGCTTTCTTCTGACCGAATTTCTTACGTTCAACCATTCTTGGGTCTCTTGTTAATAAACCTTCTGGTTTAAGGATAGCTCTGTTTTCAGCGTTAACTTCACACATTACGCGTGCTAATGCCATTCTTACAGCTTCTGCTTGACCAGTTGTACCACCTCCGTAAACGTTTACTTTTACGTCAAAGTTACTAGCGTTTTCTGTCATAGAAAGCGGTTGTAAAACTTTGTATTGTAAAGTTGCAGTTGGAAAGTAAGTTGCGAATTCTTTTTTGTTTACAGTGATGTTTCCAGTTCCTTCAGAAACGTATACACGTGCAACAGCGGTTTTTCTTCTACCGATTTTGTGAATAACTCCCATTACTTAAGATCATTTAGGTTAACAGTTCTAGGTTTTTGAGCTCCGTGTTTGTGCTCAGCTCCTACAACAACATTTAGATTTCTAAAAAGTTCAGCACCTAATTTGTTTTTAGGTAACATACCTTTTACAGCTTTTTCTACTAATGCAGCTGGATTTTTAGCTTGCAATACTTTAGCAGTTAAAGTTCTTTGTCCTCCTGGGTAACCTGTATGACGCATGTAAATTTTGTCATTCATTTTTGTACCTGTAAGGTTAATTTTTTCTGAGTTGATAACAATTACGTTATCTCCACAGTCAACGTGCGGTGTGTAACTTGGCTTGTACTTACCTCTTAAAATCATTGCAACTTTAGAAGCAAGACGTCCTAAGTTATGACCTTCAGCGTCAACAACAATCCACTCTTTAGTTACAGTGGCTTTACTTGCTGAAACTGTTTTGTAGCTTAATGCGTCCATAATATTATTTTAATTAAACATTCCATCCCCAATAAAGGGGATGCAAAAGTACAATTAATTATTTTAAAACCAAATACCTGAAAGAATATTTTATCTGCTGAAAATCAGGTACTCAGTTTTTTAATTAATTAATGAATAAAAAAACCGTCTTCACAATAATGTCAAGACGGTTAAATATTTAGAGAAAAAAGTAATTATACAATAAATATATTGGCAATATCAACAACCTGCTGAGTTGTAAGTGGCTCATCATAAGCTTCTGAGCCTGCTGCAGCTCCAAAAGCGGCGGCAGTATTAAACCCAGCTTGCATAGTTACGCCTTCGCCATCATAAACTGCTTGTGTTGCGGCAGGCATGCCAGCGCCTCTTTCGGCATTAGAAATCCATCCTTTTAAACCTCTCAATCTTCTAACTTCAGAAGCATGACGAGCTTCGACAGAATGAATCTGCAATGCAGCAGTCAATAAATCGGGAGTTGTTATCAAATTTGCAGCTTGTCCTTTGTAGGCTCTAACTCCTGTATCTTCAAAGGCTTGTGCTAAGGCTAAGAATGTTGGATAATCATGAAAAGGATCAAATGCCCCACCCACAGTAAAATCGAAAGTGGGTTTAGGAACGAAGTTCGGACTTGCGGTACCACCTAAACCAGCAATTAAAAATTTGACATGATCAGATTCATGATCTGCAATCTGTTGAAAGACTTTTAAATCGCGTCCGCCATTTTCAGAAGCTGGAATTACTCCAGAATCTAATGCCATAGCATAAAACTCATTTTCGAGATATTCTAAGGTTAAAGCAAACTGAAGTGCTCCAATAGGAGTTGCAGGAGTTGCTGTTATGTCTTTAGCGAAAGCTTTATTGGTAAGAGCCGACAATCCGAAAGGAATTGTTGCTAGAGCTAAATTTTTTCCAATATTTCCAAACTGCGAAAAACTGTCTCTGCGTGAACCAGTACTGTTCATTAAATTGTCGTCAGTAAAGGATTCTATAAATTTTAAAATGTTCATAATTTCTAAGTTTTACTGGTTAAGATTAAGGCAAGTATTTAGCTGTAAATTTTGTGGTAATAAAACCAGCAGCAATCGGGAGGATTTTAGATGGATCTTTTGCATCATCTAAACCTGTTGACATATTTACGATATCGTCTCCAGCAAAATCTTTAGAATTTGGATTGATCAAACTTCTTATGGCAGATGCATGTCTAGCTTCAACAGAAACAATTTTTCCTGCTAATAGTAAATAATCTGCAGTTTTAATCAATTTTCCAGCTCCGTTATAAGCGGCAACACCTGTGTCTTCAAGTGCTTTTGCAGTTGCTAAAACTTCGTTACGACTATTAAAATTTAAAGAGCCATATGTAAAAGACAAAGTCGGAAGCAATTGAGAACTAGGATCTGGAAGTGCGCCAGTCAAAGCTGCTTTGAAAAAATCTCTGTGAACTACTTCATGATGATATAAGTCGGTCAAAACTTGACGCTCAGTGTCATTAAATACAGTATTAAAGCTTGTAGAATTTACAACCTTAGTATAAAAGTCCGCTTCTAGCTGCTCTAGAGCGTAAGCGTAAGTGAGAACACCAAAGTCACCTGAGCCTAGGTCAAAAATGCCATTTCTGACTCCTGGCAAAGATGTGTCCTCCATATTGTTGTTATCGTCATTATCGCTGCAGCCAGCAAGAACCAAACCTGTGGTAACTAATGTTAATCCACTGAGCTTAAGAAAGCTCCTTCTGCTATTCAGTGAAGGGTCAACTTCATGAATTTTAACTTCGTTTTTCATAATCAAGTTTTTTATTAGGTTAACAACATTGGCCATAGTTGTTTGGTATTTAATTATTAACGAAATTTTAGGAGATGCGGTTTCAGAATAATCCTCTTTTATGGATTTTTTTCGAATAGGCAGTATAATTTCAAAGACAAATGGTTGTTTTTTGTTTTATTTTCGGTAATTCTACTATATTTGTATTAATTACATAAACTTTTATAGATGAAAGCTAAAGCAACTCTAAAACAAATTGCGAAAGAACTAGGAGTTTCTGTGTCAACAGTGTCTAAAGCATTGAATGACAGTCCGGAAATTAGTGAGCAAACGAAGGTTAAGATTAAGGAGTATGCCAAACTCAAAAATTATAAGCCGAATGTTATTGGTCTAAATTTAAAAAATCGTAAAACCAAAACGATAGGGGTAATTATTCCTAATATTCTAAATTCTTTCTTTGCGAAAGTTTTTAGCGGTATTGAGAAAGTTGCCGATAAGAAAGGGTATAATGTAATTACTTGTATTTCTAACGAATCTTTAGAGAAAGAAATTCATACACTTGAAATGTTGAGTAACGGAACCATTGACGGATTTATCCTTTCGGTTTCTGAAGAAGCTCAAAAACTTCAAGATTACAATCATTTTTCTGAAATAATTAACGACGGAACACCAATCGTGATGTTTGATCGTATTGCTGATGAAGTAGATTGCGACAAAGTTGTTGTAGATGATTTCGATTCAGCATTAAATTCAACACAGCATTTAATCAATCTTGGATGTAAAAATATCGCTTTAATATCTTCTGTAGATAACTTGAGTGTTGGAAAATTAAGAGCTGACGGATATTTGAAAGCTTTAGCGGACAATAATATTCCGGTAAATGAAAAAATTATTCTTCGTACCGATTCTGAAGAAGATATGAAAGCTAAAATTGATGCGATTTTTGACAATAAAATTGATGGAATTTTTGCTTTAGATGAAAATGATTCGGTTGCGGCTCTACGAGTAAGTTTGAAAAAAGGATACAGAGTTCCAGAAGATATTTCTATTATTGGTTTTGCAGATGGTATTTTAGCTTCAAGACGTTTATCGCCAAGTTTGACAACAGTAAGTCAGCATGGTGTTGAAATTGGAGAAGTTGCTGCTAAAAGATTAATCGAAAGGTTAGAGGAGCCTGAAGGAACAGTTTCTGAATATGAAACAATCGTAATCAAGACAAAATTGAAAGAAAGAGAATCAACTCGAAAAAAATAAAACTAAACATCCATTCGTCACAACGAATGGATTTTTTTATTTAAGCTCATAAGGAAATTTAGGATTCTTGTATTTTTTTAATCTCTCAAACGGAACTAAAAAAGATTCTTCACAATTTCTGGCTGCCCTGTAGAAACTCGGAGTAAATTCAATTCCTTTTTCTGTGTAATTCCAAGCTGCAAATTTCCAGTATTCTGCGTTGGTATAATCGCAGTCATCGTCATTATCGGGTTTTTTAAATTGCTCTATTGAGGTGATGATTTCTAATAATTTTGAAGCAAAATAATTATTTCTGTATTTTGAAAAAGCGTCAAAATTATTTTCACTGTCACCCGTCACGCTTTTGTCAAAAGCTAGAATATCATCAATTCCATATTGTTTTCCATAATTTAAATCAATTAGATATCCACTGCTTCCAAAATCTGGATGAGCACCTCCGCAATCCCAAAACATTGAAACTTGAAAACCTAATAAGTCATTGTTCAGAAAATTAATTGTTGTATTTCCTTCAATGCCTTTTCCTTGGCTATATTCAAAACTAGACGCACAATTAAGCTGAGCTAATGTGTTTTCAATATGTATTTTTTCTAAAATTGGATTAATCAAAGTTTTATTTTTCTCTGAGAAATTATTTTCCAATCTAAAGAAATCTGAATCGCAATGTTTTTCAGAATACCATACAAATTCTTTGTTGTTATAAAGTGTTGTTTTCTGTTTTTTGAATTTCAGAAATTTATATTTTACTAGATTGAGACGTTCATCATCAAATCTAATTTTGAGATTTGATTTATAGTTATCAAAATTTACAGGTTCAAGATGAACGGCTAACTGCTTGTCTTTGCTATCATACCAAAAACCATCAAAATTATTACCCGACTTTTTCAAATAGAATTTTTCAGTAATATTATCGCCAGGTTTAAAGTAGAAAGTGAAATTATTACTGTCGTTTAATTTTCCTTCGAGCTTAATATCTTTTAATGAATTTTTGTAGAAATAAGTTGCATTTAGACTTGTTTCATTGTCCGATTTATAAACTTGAACAGTCATAAAAATAGTGCTTTTGCCTAAAGTTCCTTCGAGATAATAAATCTTGCTCTGACAAATTGCAATTGTTGAATAAAGTAGAAATAGGTATAAGAAATATTTCTTCATTTTACTATCTTTTAAATCTTTAAAGGTTGTTGTAAGCTGTAAATGTAGCAAAAGTAAAATTCTTACAATGTTGTTTTTAATGAATAAAAAAGCCGTTCAATTTGAACGGCTTTTTAAGTATGAAGAATATTTTTTTAGTGCGCTTCTAACCAGTCTTTTCCTAAACCAAGTTCTACTTCTAAAGGAACCGACATTTTGAAAGCATTTTCCATTTCGTGTTTAATCATTGGCTGGATTTTTTCGAGTTCATCATTGTGAACATCGAACACAAGCTCATCATGCACCTGAAGAAGCATTTTAGACTTCCAGTTTTCGTCACGAAGTTTTTTATGAATGTTGATCATGGCAATTTTGATCACATCGGCAGCACTTCCTTGAATTGGTGCATTTACAGCATTTCGTTCAGCGGCGCTTCTTACAACAGCATTAGCAGAATTAATATCTTTTAAATAACGGCGACGACCTAAAATAGTTTGTACATAACCTTTTTCACGAGCAAATTCAACTTGTTCAGAAATATAAGATTTAAGACGCGGATAAGTTTTGTAATAAGCATCGATCAAAGCGGCACTTTCGCTTCTAGAAAGTGAAGTTTGGCTACTTAAACCAAAAGCAGAAACACCATAGATAATTCCGAAGTTTACCGTTTTAGCATTGCTTCTTTGTTCACGGGAAACTTCTTCTAAAGCAACATTAAAAACCTTTGCTGCGGTTGCTCTGTGAATGTCTTCTCCGTTTTGGAAAGCTTTAATCATATTTTCTTCGCCACTTAGAGCTGCAATAATTCGCAATTCAATTTGCGAGTAATCGGCAGAGATTAAAGTATGGTTTTCATCACGTGCAACAAAAGCTTTACGAATCTGACGGCCTCTCTCGGTACGAATCGGAATATTCTGCAAGTTTGGATTATTAGAACTCAAACGGCCTGTTGCAGCAACTGCCTGCATATAATCTGTATGAACGCGTAAGGTCTTTTTGTCAACTTGTTCTGGTAAAGCTAAAATATAAGTACTTTGCAGTTTTACCATTTGTCTCCAATCTAAGATATCTTTTACGATTGGGTTGTCATTTGCCAAATAAGTCAAAACTTCTTCTCCAGTTGCATATTGTCCAGTTTTGGTTTTCTTTTGTTTTGCTCCGCCAATTTTAAGTTTGTCAAATAAAACATCTCCTAATTGTTTTGGAGAAGCCAAATTGAATTTCTCACCAGCTGTTTCGTAAATTTTCTGTTCCAAAGATTTGATTTCAACATCCATTTCTTTCGACATTTGATTTAAGAAATCAACATCTAAGCGAATACCTTCCATTTCCATATCGGCCAAAACACTTACTAAAGGAATTTCGATTTCATCAAATAACTTTTTAGTTTCAGTTTTGTCTAATTGAGTTGTGAAGATTTCTTTCAATTGTAACGTAATATCGGCATCTTCCGCAGCATATTCTTTAATATCTTCCAAAGGAACATCACGCATATTAAGCTGATTTTTTCCTTTTTTGCCAATTAAAGTTTCAATTGATTTTGGAGAATATTTTAAATAAGTCTCTGCCAAAATATCCATATTATGGCGCATATCTGGATTAATCAGATAATGCGCGATCATAGTATCAAAAAGCTTTCCTTTTACAGTTACACCGTAATTAGAAAGGATTTTTAAATCGTATTTTAAATTTTGTCCGATTTTTTCAATGTTTTCATTTTCAAAAAACGGAACAAATTTTTCGACTAAAGCTTTTGCTTCTTCCTGATTTTCTGGAAACGGAACATAAAATGCTTTTCCTTTTTCATAAGAAAATGACATTCCGACCAATTCTGCATGCAAAGCATCTATTCCTGTGGTTTCAGTATCAAAACAAACTGAAGATTGTTTTTGCAGATTCTGCAAAAGCATTTTAATGCCTAAATCGCCTTGAATGGTTTGGTAAAAATGCTCTGTGTTTTCTAAAGTATTATAAAAAGAAGTTCTTGGGGCATCTGTATCTTCGTCTGCATCAGCGCTTCCAAAAAGATCAAATTGGTCTTCATTTTTAGCGGCAGTTTTTTTAGCTGGTTTTGCGTCTGTAGCCGCAGTAGCAGTCTGAGTTCCATCTGCTTTAAATAAATTATCAAACTGCTCTGCCATTCTTCTAAATTCTAATTCTTGAAAAATAGCATCTGTTTTTTCAATATCTGGGCGAGAAAGCTCGTAATCTTCTTCATTAAAAGTAACATCGCAATCGGTAATAATCGCAGCCAGTTTTTTAGAAAGAATTCCTTTTTCTTTATTAGCTTCGATGTTTTCTTTCATTTTGCCTTTTAGCTTGTCTGTATTAGCCAAAAGATTTTCCATAGAACCAAACTCTTTCAAGAATTTTTTTGCTGTTACTTCACCAACACCAGGCAATCCAGGAATATTATCTACAGCATCACCCATCATTCCAAGAAAATCAATTACTTGTTCAGGTCTTTCAATTTCAAATTTTGCCAAAACTTCAGGAACTCCCCAAATTTCGATTCCGTTACCCATTCGGGCAGGTTTGTACATAAAGATATTTTCAGAAACCAATTGAGCAAAATCTTTATCGGGCGTTACCATAAATACCTGATAGTTCTGTTTTTCTGCCTGTTTTGCAATTGTCCCAATCAAATCATCGGCTTCACAGCCCGCAAGTTCAATAATCGGAATATGCATGGCTCTTAATAACTCTTGAATATAGGGAACAGCAATTTTAATTGCCTCTGGAGTTTCGTCACGGTTTGCTTTGTAATCAACAAACATTTCAGATCTTACATGACTACCGCCTTTGTCGAAAGCAACGGCTAAATGATCTGGTTTTTCTCTTTTAATAACATCCAAAAGTGAGTTCATAAAACCCATAATTGCAGATGTATCCATTCCTTTTGAGTTGATTCTCGGGTTTTTTATAAAAGCATAATAACCACGAAAAATTAATGCATAAGCATCTAGAAGAAAAAGGCGTTTTTGAGTTGACATATTAAAAATATTAGTCTGTAAAAATAAACAATTGGGTTCTCAAAAATTAGACTAACAGGATTTTTTTTCCACCATATAAGTTATATAAGTTCATTTTAGTTGAGACACGCCTGTAGAGGCGCGCTTGTAGAGACGCACTGCAGTGCGTCTACATATTTGTGAAGAGTTTTTAAATGAACTTATATAACTTATAAGGTAAAAAAAACTCAAAGCGTTAATATCAAGTTAAAATTTTTTATTCAGGGATTTCTTCATTTTGGCTTCATTTTCAGAAGGTAATTTTGATCTGTAAAATAAAAGGTATTAATTCATAAATCTTAGAAATCATGAGAAATTTATTAATGTTACTAGTGGCAGTTTTAGGAACAAGTGCAATGGTTCACGCATTTCCTGCAAAAGATGGAAAAACAGCTCCAGCAAAAGAAGTGAAAGCTACAAAACATCCTAAACACAAATCTGATAAAAAAGCAAAATCAGTAAAAACTGAAGCTCCAAAAACAGAAGCTGCTAAACCAGAAACCGCAAAAGCTAAAAAATAAAAATTGCTCTCGTTTTGTTTTCGAAGCATTGTAACGAAGGCAAAACAGGAATAATGATTATGAGAATGCGATTGAAGAAGCTGATGAAGAAATTTGTCAGCTTTTTTCATTCGTTAATTTTTTAATAATGTGCCGCTAGACTTTTGATAATTGATTAATTTTAGTTGTGCTTAAATGCTTTGTTTATGAATGTTTTAATAGTTGAGGATAATAAAGAACTTGCTGTAGAGGTTTACGATTTTCTGTGCAATGCTGGTTATATCTGTAAAATTGCAAATAATTGTGCCGATGCATTGGACGAATTTGGAAGCAATGATTATGATGCCATGCTGTTGGATTTGGGGTTGCCTGATGGCGATGGTTTTGAGGTTTTGCAAACGATTCGAAAAACTAAGTCAAAAATTGCAGTAATTGTCCTTACAGCGCGGGGAGAATTGGATGACAGGATTAACGGACTTCATCTTGGTGCCGATGATTATTTGACAAAACCTTTTGCCTTGACAGAATTGGGAGCAAGATTGTTTGCTGTAATTCGCAGGATTCATGGTTTTACTTTAAACAATTTAAGCATTCATGGCTTTTTATTACA
Organism: Flavobacterium nitrogenifigens; assembly: GCF_003254565.1. Lineage (GTDB taxonomy): Bacteria > Bacteroidota > Bacteroidia > Flavobacteriales > Flavobacteriaceae > Flavobacterium > Flavobacterium nitrogenifigens. The sequence continues at coordinate 38,775 of NZ_QJRI01000181.1, read as the reverse complement.
ACTTCAAGATTATAAGGTGAGTTTTGATGAAATTCCCTTAAGTCTCACTAAAAAAGAATTTGATATTTTTCAGTATTTAGTTCTCAATAAAAACCGTGTGATTACAAGGTTACAATTGACCGAACATATTTGGGGAGATATTCTAGAAGTCAATTCAGATTCCAACTTTATAGATGTTCATGTTCGAAATCTTCGAAAAAAATTAGACAAACATACTTCAATAGATTGGTTTGAAACGGTTCGAAATGTGGGGTATCGTATAAACGAATAAATTTATTCTTGTGAAAATAAAACATCAATTAGCCATTTTTAACGCCATGACCAGATTGCTGGTCATTTTGGTTTTATGGTTGATGCTTCCTATTTTGGTAGAAAATGTAGTTTATCATCATATTAATAATAGTCTACTAGAGAAAAAGAAAAAGTTTATCGAGCATCTTAATCAGGAGGAAATCAATGATTTTATGGAAAATCAAGATGACTCGACTCAAACTTTTTCTGAATTTTCGACACTTCACAGTGAGTTTTTGGTGCTTTCAAAAATGCCGATAAAACCGCATCAGAAAAAAACAACTTTTACAAACGAGTATCGCAAGATTGAAAATGAAGAAAGCGAATACAGAATATTACAGCATCACTTTACTTACGAAGGGCAAGATTATCAGCTCGAAATTGGAAGCAGTTTAAGCGAGGTAAATGATTTGACTTTTGTCATAAAGCTTTTTATCATCATTGTTTTTGTGATAATTCTCTTGATTACTTTTTTGGCAGACACTTTTTATATTGAATACCTTCTAAAACCATTTTATAAAATTATTGACACCAAAATTAGGCGCGTAAACGAACCAGAAACATTTGATCATACTCCAATAAAAGCAACTTCAAGAGACTTTAGGGAATTAGACTTTGTTTTGAACCAAATGATGGATCGAATTACTGAAGTTTTTAAAAAAGAAAAACAGTTTATCTCAAATGTTTCGCATGAACTTCTTACACCAATTGCACTGCTCAAAAACAAACTTGAAAATTTGTTGCAGAATCAATCTTTAGATGATAATGCAGTCGATAAAATTGCGGGATCTCTAAAGACGCTGGATATGCTGAAAAAAATCATCAATAATTTATTGCTGATTTCTAGGATAGATAATAATCAATATGAATTGAATGAGGAGATTAATCTTCGTGAAATTGTTTCTGATTTGCAGGAGGACCTTCAAGATCGAATTGAGGATAAAGATATTCAGTTCATGAACGAGATGGAGAATGATTTTGTTTTTATAGGAAATAAAACCTTGGTTCATATCCTTATATATAATCTTGTAACTAATGCCATCAAATACAATAAACCAAAAGGGGGCATAATTATAGAAGACGGTTTTGCAGATGAACACTATTATATTTCGGTAAAAGATTCAGGAATAGGTATGGACGAATCTCAGTTGGAAAAAATATTCACGCGTTTTGCTAGAATCAGTTCAGATCAGGAAGGACAAGGGTTGGGGCTTGCAATTGCCCAAAGTATTGCCTCTTTTCATCATATTCAAATCAAGGTAAAATCGGTTTTAAATCAAGGAACTACTTTTACTTTACTGTTTGAGAAAGCTAATTAAAAGTTAAAATTTCTTGTAAGACTTTTTCTTCATTTTGTCTTCATTTTGTGGTTATACCTTTGACTTATAAATAATGAAAATAACAATCATAAAAATTTAAAGTCATGAAAAAATTAGCAATTTTAGCAGTAGCAGTTTTAGGAACATTTGCAATGGCAAACGCACAAACAACTCCAGCACCAGCAAAAACAAAAGAAGTGAAAACTGAGAAACACGATAAAAAAGCAAACAAAAAAGCTAAAGGAGAGAAAAAAGCAGAAACTGCAAAAACAGAAACTCCAAAAGCAAAATAATATAAGATTTTAAGTCTTAAGATTAAATAGTTTTAAAGGTTGGTAGGTTAAAGCTGGAAGAGTCATCTTTCAGCTTTTTTATATTTTACAGCGTTAAATTTTTTATAATAAAAAGAAATAGAATTTTCATTCTTTGTTACTTTGTTTAAAACTATATATTAAATGATTTTTCGTTTTATAATTCTATGTGCTCTTTTATTATTTATTGAGTTCTATTCATATCAGGCTTTTCGAACTTTAATCAAAACACGTTGGGTTTTGATTAGTTATCAAGTTATAAGCTTACTGGTCTTAGTCTTTATCATCTATTCTTTCTCGCAAGTAGATCGCTCTGTTGGTCAAACTAGACAATTTATGTTTACGACAGGATTGATGCTGACGGTATATGTGCCTAAAATTTTGCTTACACTAATCATGTTTGGCGAGGATATTTTTAGAATAGGCGCCAGTATTTTAAACTATTTTGTTTACAATGCTCCAAGAAAAGAAATGATGCCTGATCGTAGAAAGTTTGTGAGTCAGATTGCATTAGGTTTGGCGGCGATTCCTTTTTTGTCTATAATTTATGGAATTTTTGAAGGGAAATATAATTTCAAGGTAATCAAACAAACCATATTTTTTCCAGATCTTCCAGATGCTTTTGATGGGTTTAAAATCACGCAGATTTCTGATGTTCATAGCGGAAGTTTTGATAATCCAGAGAAAATAAATTACGCTATTGATTTGATCAATGCACAAGAAGCAGACTTGATTTTGTTTACTGGGGATATTGTAAATACCCATGCTAAAGAAATGCATCCTTGGCTCGAAACCTTTAGCCGTATTAAAGAGTATAAATATGGGAAGTTTGCCGTTTTAGGAAATCATGATTATGGCGAATATGTAACTTGGCCTTCTGAAAAAGAAAAAGACGAAAACTTTAAGGCAATTAAAAACCTGTATGGCCAAATTGGTTTTAAATTAATGCTTAACGAACATACTTACATTCAGAAAGGCGATGACAAAATTGCTTTGATTGGTGTAGAAAACTGGGGAGTGAATTTTAAGAAAGCAGGCGATTTAAATAAAGCTTCAAAAGATGTTCATCAAGACGATTTTAAAGTTTTAATGAGCCATGATCCGAGCCATTGGGATGCCGAAATTAAAGACCACCCAAAGAACTTTCATTTGACTTTTGCAGGCCACACGCATGGTATGCAATTTGGAATTGAGATTCCAGGGTATTTTAAATGGAGTTTGGCACAATACATTTATAAACAATGGGCAGGATTGTACGAAAACATCGGAAGATACGTTTATGTTAACCGCGGATTTGGTTTTCATGCGTATCCTGGACGAGTAGGAATTATGCCTGAAATAACAGTAATTGAACTAAAAAAAGGCCGTAATGTCGGTTAATTCGTTAAAAATGCTACATTTGTATAATATTTATTTCTTTTAAGAGATTTAAAAAACTTAATTTTTTGGTTTTATGTCAAAATTTGGAGAACTAATAAATGCCCAAGTTCCAGTGTTAATTGATTTTTACACAGATTGGAATGAATCTTCAGTTTCTATGCATCCTGTTATTAAGGACGTAGCTGCTGCGCTTGGCGATAAAGCCAAAGTAATCAAAATTGATGTAGATAAAAATCAGGAACTAGCAGAAGCACTTCGTATTAAAGGGCTTCCAACTTTAATGATTTACAAAGAAGGACAAATGATCTGGAGGCAATCTGGAGAGCTTGATGCCAATACTATAATCGGAATTGTTCAGGAACAATTTAACGTCTAAATAACTTCTCTTTATTGATGTTATTTAGTGAATAATATCAAATTTATATCCATTTTCTTTTAAAAAATGCAGTGTTCGAGGCAAAGCAAATCTTAAATTTGGAGAAGCTTTAATACTGTCATGAAAAACAATTACGCTACCAGATTTTACATTTTTGGTTACATTTTCGAGACATTTTTCTGGAGTAATGCTTTGATCGAAATCGGCACTCAAAACATCCCACATTACTATTTTATATCCTAAACTTCTAAGGATTTTAGACTGTGCTTTTTTGATTTTTCCATAAGGAGGGCGGAACAATAGACGATGAGGAGCTTTCTCTTGCTCATCTAAAACAGCAGCGCAGTTTTTTACATTTTCAATATAATCATTCGTATGGATTTTCCACCCATTCACATGATTCATAGTGTGATTGCCAATTGAATGTCCGTCGGTAATTAGCTTTTCAAATAAAGCCAGATTCGCTTTAATGTTTTTTCCGATGCAGAAAAAAGTAGCTTTTGCATCAAATTTTTTTAATTCGGATAAAACCCAGTCTGTAATTTCTGGGGTAGGGCCGTCATCAAAAGTGAGGTATATTTTCTTTTCGTTGTTAGGAATGTCCCAGCAATATTTAGAAAACACCTTTTTAATAAATGCGTTAGTTTTTACCCAATAGAAGCTCATTTTGAATTAAAATTGTATTACATGTATAAAATTAAAAAATGCAGCGCTATTTATCAAACAGCGCTGCATTTTTTTAATAAGTAAGATTTTCGTATATTATTTACTCTTTTTCACGTCCAAAGCGCTCAAAAACATTTACATAAGTATTAAATGTAGTTTTGTGCTGGTTGTAAAAAGCAGTGTCTTTGTTATCATCCATTACATGAAGTAAACTTCTGTAACGCTCGATATCTGTAATAATATCTACAGCTAGATCAGTTTGGTCAGAAGGAGTCAATGTGCTGTAATAGTTTAAGTTTTCCTTATATTTCTGAACCAATTTGTTTAAAAGATCTTGTGCTTTGGCTTTTTCTCCAACTTTGTAATAGCCATCAGCAAAAGCTTCAACCAATGAATAGTAGCCATATTTGTCCAAAGGCATTTTAGTCATCGCTAAATTGATTACGTTTTTAGCTTTGTCAATTTTGCCTTCAGCAATAAGCTGGTTCATTAATCTCGAAAGATTAGTTCTGTACGTAATACTATTTCTTCTAGTTTCAGGGTCGTGATAGATGTTTCCATTGCTATTGCCCCAATCCCATTTCATTACAATATCATACATTTTATCTGCATCGATTTGTCCCATATCTAATGGCCCGCCATCTTTAGAAGGAGTGTTTTTTATTGGAACTAATTTATACACCATTCCGTCCAATTGCAGATAATCTTTTAGCCATAAATAATCTTCGTCATCAAAAGCACCACCACTAAAGTAAATTGGTCTCTTCCAGTTGTTATTTGCTAAGATATCAAGCATCATTAAACGGTTTTTGTATAATGCGCTTCCTTTGATGTCAATGTCTAAATAAGGAACAATAGAGTCGTAATATTTAGGATTAACTACTTTATTTTGAATAATAGTGTTTTTATCCACATTTACTCTAATCTTATTTGTTGGATAGAAATGGATTGTTTGTCCGTTTTGTAAACCAACAGTAGATTTAGGATTTTTGATGAAATCGATAAAATCTTTAATATTCCAACGAGTATCAATTTTTTGGATGTAAGCTGTATAATCTAAATTATCTCCCACATATTGGCTGTGTACAAAAGAAATAGGCAACGGATTTGATTCATAAGATTTCGCTTTCATCTGATCGATATACCAATCTGTCATAAATAGACTTGTATTTACAATCTTCACATCGGTTCTAAAATGCTCAATTTCTTGTGCATACCAAAGAGGGAAGGTGTCATTATCTCCAATGGTAAATAAGATTGCATCTTTATCACAAGAACTTAAGTAAGCTTTTGCCATTGCAACAGCAGTGTATTTTCCAGATCTATCATGATCATCCCAGTTTTGAGCAGCCATTAAAACAGGAGCTGCCAATAAACTTCCGGCAATAATTACTGGTCCGGCAATTTTTGGAGCCAAGTATTTATATAAACTTTCATAGAGAGAGTAAACACCAAATCCGATCCAAATGGCAAAGACATAGAAGGAACCTACAAGAGCATAATCTCTTTCACGAGGTTCAAAAGGTCTTTCATTTAAATATATTTTTAGTGCAATTCCTGTAAATAAAAATAAAGCCAAAAGAACATAGAAGCTCTTTAAATCTTTGTTTGCGTGGTACATAATACCAATTAATCCTAAAATAAAAGGAAGGAAATAATAAGCATTACGGCCTTTGTTGTTTAAAACATCTGTTGGCAAATTGTCTTGAGAACCTAAATGAACAGAATCTAAAGCTTTGATGCCACTGATCCAGTTTCCGTCCAAATTATCGTATTTACCTTGCTGATCATTTTGGCGCCCGACAAAATTCCACATCAAATATCTCCAGTACATGTATCCAAATTGATATTCAAACATGAAACTGAAGTTGTCTGCTGTCGTTGGTTTTTCGATAAGTAAATATTCGCCGTAGCTTCTTAAGAATTTTACGTAACCTTCGTTATCAATTTGTTTTTGAGCATAAGCTTTTCTAAACTCAGAAACTGTTTTTTCAACTTCGTTACGCAATTGAGCTGTAGCTTTATTGTATTCGTCTTCGCTCAATTGGCTCGCATCGATTCCGTATTTTGCTAAATCTTCATCATAATTATAATTAGGATTGATTCGGAACTTTGGAGGATTTGTAAAGTTGATATAGTTTTGAATGTGACCCGTTTCTGTGCTCCACATTCTTGGCAGAATTGCTTTCTGATTGTCGTCAGAATTTTGTTCTGCATTTTTATAATTGTTGGTAATAATGTATTTACCTGTTTTATAATCTCTTTCGTAGTTTGGTTTTTTGTCTAAATAAGGCGTTTTAGCATCAAGACCAGCAAAAAGTTCAGTGTATTGAGGTCCATAAAATAAAGGATTTACACCATATTGCTCACGATTATAGTAAGCCAAAACCTCAGTAGCATCTGATGGTTTGTTTTCGTTAATAACTGTATTAGCATTTGCACGAACAGGAAGCATTAACCAAGTTGAGAAACCAATCAGAATGAATAAGATACACAATATAATAGTGTTGTAGAATATTAAGCCTTTTTGTCTAGTGTATTTTAATCCGAAATAGAAAAAGGCAACAAATAATAATGCTACAAAGATAGTTCCTGAGTTAAATGGAAGTCCCATACTGTTTACCATGAAAATCTCGGTTTTTCCGAAAAAAGCCATAGTTAATGGAAGCAATAACTTGAAAATGAATAACAAAATTCCAATAACAACTACGTTAGCAATTAGAAAGTTTTTGATAGTAACTTTTTCGTAGTGTTTGAAATAGTATAAGAATCCAATAGAAGGAATAGTCAAAAGAGCCATGAAGTGAACTCCAAACGAAAGACCAATAACCAATGAAATGATTAAAAGCCATTTGTTTCCTTTTGGCTTATCCATGTCTTGCTCCCAACGTAAACCAAGCCAGAAAAGCAGAGCAATTAATAGAGAAGCCATTGCATAAACTTCGGCTTCTACTGCATTAAACCAAAAGCTATCAGAAAATGTATAAGCTAAGGCGCCTACAAAAGAACTTCCTAAAATAACAATCGAATTGTTTTGATCAATTTCAGCAAAACGACCTACGATCTTTTTCAAAATCATAGACGATGACCAGAACATAAATAATATGGTAAATGCGCTAGAAAAAACAGACATCATGTTGACCATTAGAGCCACATGCTGCGCATCTATTGCAAACATGGCAAAAAACGCACCCATCATCTGGAAAAGTGGAGCTCCTGGTGGGTGACCTACTTCAAGTTTGGCTGCGGTAGCAATATATTCTCCGCAATCCCAAAAGCTCATTGTAGGTTCTACTGTTAATGTATAAGTTATTAAAGCGATTGCAAATGCAAACCAACCAATAATTGTATTCCATTTATTGAAATTGAATTGTGCCATATTTAGGTGTTAAAAATTTGAATGTTTTTCTATCCTACAAAGAAAATGTTTTTTTACTTAAAGAAACGAGCATTAACAAAAAATTCTACAAAACTATAAGTGAAAAGTAATGTATTGTCTATGAGGAGTTTTTGAAGTTGAAGCGGATTTGAATGTGAAAAAAATCAAAAAAAATGATTTTTTTTGGCCAAAAAGTTTGCACAAACTAAATAAAGACTTAAATTTGCACTCGCTTTACAGCACTGCTGGTCTATGGTGTAATGGTAACACTACGGTTTTTGGTGCCGTCTTTCTAGGTTCGAGTCCTAGTAGACCAACAGAAAAGTCTCTCAGAAATGAGAGACTTTTTTTTATTTAAAAAAGTTTGCTTTAAAATTTGCATAAATTAAATAAAGTTTTAATTTTGCACCCGCTTAACCGCACTGCTGGTCTATGGTGTAATGGTAACACTACGGTTTTTGGTGCCGTCTTTCTAGGTTCGAGTCCTAGTAGACCAACAGAAAAGCCTCTCAGAAATGAGAGGCTTTTTTTTATGCTTTAAATTTAGGTTTTTTAGCGCAAAGCACACAAAGGTATGTGCAAAGTGTGCAAAGGTATTTTATGATGAAGGCAAAGTTCTCAAAGCTTTATGTGTCTTGTTTTAAATATAGCCCGTGGTTTCAACCACGGGAAACTTATTGCGAAAGACGTATTTTTGAGGAGGCTTATTGCGAAAGCTTATTTATGATTTAAAGAAGAAGGAACGATTCCGAATTTCTTTTTAAATGAAAAGGAAAAATGCGAAAGATCTTCAAAGCCAACGCTGATATATACTTCTGATGGCGGATTTCCTTGGCTGATTAAATAATATGCTTCTTGAAGTCTTTTGTTTAAAAGCCATTTTCCGGGTGTTTGCTGAAAAACTTTTTGAAAATCTCTTTTAAATGTGGCGAGACTTCTCCCTGTTAAATAAGCGAATCGTTGCATTTGAACATTGAAATGGAAGTTTTTGTTCATAAATGCTTCTAAGTCAATTTTTCCTGGCTCGTTAAAATCAAATAATATTTCTTTTAATTCTGGATTTACTTTTAATAAAAGATGAATAGCTTCTTTGATTTTTAAATTGAACAAAGTTTCGTTATTCTCTTCTTCAACTTCAAGATAAGATAGTAGCGATTCCATGAAAGATTTGTAGAGTGGGTTGGGAGCCAATGAAAACATGGCATCTGTATCGGCTTTTTTATCGGCTTTCAAATTGTACTCCTTGCTGATTTCTCTTAAAATTTCCTGATCCAAAAAAAGAGAAATGGTTTTGAATTCTCCTCCCTCTGGTGGAATCTTAGTGAACTTTGCCAAATGATTTCTTCTGCTAAAACGAAAATCTCCTGCCTTTGAGTGAAAAGTGTTTTTGCTGTCTGAGGCAATCATTTCGCCAGAAATTTGATAGCTGAAAACATGTTCCGGAATAAAATGCTCGCCTTCTCGACTGCGTGAGTAATAGCACGAGTAGAGGATTTTGGGTTTTGTATTTGGTTTTATGCTCATATTGTAAAAATACTAAAAGATCTGGAAATCTTTATGCGTAAAGATTTCCAGATTGATGTTGATTATTTTGGCTGAATCAATGCTCTTGGCTCTAAGTATGCTTCTAGGCCAATTGTTCCGAACTCGCGTCCGATTCCAGATTGTTTAAATCCGCCAAAAGGAGCCATCGGATCATGGCTGATTCCATTAACTTGTACACGACCAGCATTAATTTGCGAAGCGACATTATAGGCTCTTTTTGAATCTGATGAACTCACGTATGCTTGTAATCCGTAAGTAGTGTCATTGGCGATTTCAATTGCTTCTTCTTCTGTTTTATAAGTGATAATAGATAGAACAGGGCCAAATATTTCTTCTTTTGCAATGCGCATTTGATTGTTTACGTTTGTAAAGATTGTTGGTTTAACGAAATTTCCGTTTTCTAATCCTTCTGGTTTTCCTAATCCGCCTATCAGTATTTCTGCGCCTTCATTGATTCCGATCTGAATATAATCTTGAACACGATTGTATTGTTTTTCGCTAACCATTGGCCCAACTGCGGTATTTGGATTTTTAGGATCTCCAACAATAAAGTTTGAGGCTGTTTCTTTTATAAGAAGTTTTACCTCGTCTAATCTGTCTTCTGGAATTAATAATCTAGTTCCGGCAATACAGGCTTGTCCGTTATTCATAAATGCTGCTCCAAGTGCAAGCGGAATGGCTTTTGAGAGGTCAGCGTCGTCTAGAATAATGTTTGGAGATTTTCCGCCAAGTTCAAGCGTGACTCTTTTCATAGTGTTGACAGCTTCTTTTGCAATTATTTTTCCGACGTTTGTAGATCCTGTAAAAGATATTTTGGCGATATCTGGATTTCTGCTTATTTCTGCGCCGACAACTTCTCCTAATCCATTTACGATGTTTACTATTCCTTTTGGGAGTTGCGCATCATGTAAGCATTTTATCATTAATTGTGTTTGTTGCGCGCTCATTTCGCTAGGTTTTATAACGGTTGTGCATCCCGCAACAATTGCTGTTGCTAGTTTGCTAGAAATAAATCCGTTGCTGGAATTCCATGGGATTATTATTCCAACAACGCCGATTGGAGTCATTTGAACTTCAGATTGTCCCATTGTTTTGATAAAATCGTAGCTGTTTAGTAGATTAATTGCTGAATCGAATCCTTTTAGCATGTATTCATAACTTACTGATGCAAATTGAAATGTTCCTCCGTATTCTTCGACCATTATGTTTACAAAATCGGTTTTTCTTTTTTCAATAGAAGATTTGATGTTTTTAAGGTGTTGGATTCTTTCTGAGGCTGTGGTTTTTGAAAAAGTTTTGAAAGCATTTTTGGCTGCTTCAATTGCGTTTTGAGTGTCTTCTGTGTTTCCTAAACGGACTTTTCCTAATTTTTCATTTGTTGTAGGGCTGATAAGATTGAAGTATTCTGTTCCCTTAGGAGTAACAAATTCTCCATTAATGTAAATTTTGTCTATTGTTTTCATATTGTTGTTTTTTAATGAATTTTTATTTGACAAATTTCTGCATTAAATGGATTTACGGTTTTGTTGAAAAGCTCAGTTAAACTTTGTTGAAAAGCTCATTTTTTTTGCATAAAAAAGCTTCTCGTTGGAGAAGCTTTAAGAAAAAAAATAATTATGTTAGATTTTTAATGTTATAACGGGTTTAACAGCATGATTAACCAAGCCTTCGCTAATGCTTCCGTTAAAGAAATGTGCGAAACCAGTTCTGCCGTGTGTGCACATTCCGATAACGTCGGCGTTTATTCTGTTAGAGAAATTTATAATTCCTTTTTCAATATTGGTGTCATTATAAATTTGAGTGGTGTAATTGGTGATGTTAAATTCTTCTACAAAATCATTCATTGCTTTTTCGCTTACGTGAGTTGGTTTGAAGCTGTTGGGTGTGCAAATGGTAACCAAATGCAGTTTTGAATCAAATAACTTGGTGAAGTTTAAAAGTTTTTCGAATGGCTTTTTTGCTTCATCAGAAAAATCAGAAGCAAAAACAATATCAGAAGCATTAAAATTTGGAATGTTTTTCTTGATGACTAAAACAGGAATTTCTGAGTTTCTAACTACTTTTTCTGTGTTGGAGCCTATTAAGAGTTCTTCAACGCCAGAAGAGCCATGGGAGCCCATAATAATTAGATCAATATCGTAGTCTTTGCTTATTTGTGTGATTCCGTGTATGGGTTTGTCCATTTTTACAATTTCAGTTACCGGAATTCCTTCTAGATAATTTTTAGAAGCAACTTCGTCTAGCGTTTCGTTTGCTTTCTTCATAAAAAGCATGGTTTCGGGGATGCTGGTCCCGCCCATTATAGCATCATTTGATTGCTGTGGCAATTCAAGCATGTGGAGAAGAATGAGTTCAGAATTGTTCTTTTTTGCGATTTGAGCGGCAACTCTTAAAGCGTCTTCTGCATGTTCTGAGAAGTCAGTAGGTACTAAAATTCGTTTCATGATTTTGAGGGTTAAAAATTATGAATAATTCGCGTTTTTAATGCTATATAAAGATACGGAATTATTTTAGAGCAATCAATTTATTTGATTTATAAAAAAAACACTATATTTGCACTGTTATTTATTAAAATCTAAATAATGAGGGGACTAAGTGTCCCCTCTTTTTATAAAATTATGACATTTAAAGAAAAAGTAAACGGATTAATTACGGAAGCTCTTCTGGAAAAACCATCAGTCTTTTTGGTTGATTTGGCAGTTTCGGATTCTTTTAAAATTAGTGTTGGTTTAGACGGAGATAATGGAGTAGCGCTACAAGACTGTATTGACATTAGTCGTGCAATCGAGAATAATCTAGATCGTGAAGAGCAGGATTTTTCGCTAGAAGTAGCATCGGTTGGAGTAGGAACTCCTCTTAAAATGATAAGACAATACAAGAAAAATGTTGGTAGAACGTTGATTGTTACCACAAATACGGAAAAAATAGAAGCAGAATTAGTAGAAGCTAATGATGTTTTTATAATTTTGTCTTGGAAAGCAAGAGAACCGAAAAAAGTAGGAAAAGGAAAAGAAACAGTTCAAAAAGAGCAACAAATACCTTATACAGAAATTAAAGAGGCAGTTGTTACGGTAACATTTTAATTTTAATTAAAAAATTCGCATGGAAAATTTAGCATTAATCGATTCATTCTCAGAGTTTAAAGACAATAAACTTATTGATCGTGTAACGCTTATGGCAATTTTAGAGGACGTATTTAGAAATGCATTAAAGAAAAAATACGGTTCAGATGAAAATTTCGATATCATTATTAATCCTGATAAAGGAGATATGGAAATTTGGAGAAGAAGAGTAATTGTTGCTGATGAGGATCTTGATTTTGAAAATGAGGAAATTACATTGACTGAAGCAAGAAAAATTGAAGCGGATTTTGAAATTGGTGAAGAGGTTTCTGAAGAAGTAAAGTTGATTGATTTAGGAAGAAGAGCTATCTTAGCGCTTCGTCAGAATCTTATATCTAAAATTCACGAACACGATAATACAAATTTATACAAACAGTTTAAAGATATTATCGGTGATATTTATACAGCGGAAGTGCACCACGTACGTCCTAGAGTAGTTATCTTGGTTGATGATGAAGGAAATGAAATTGTGCTTCCAAAAGAAAAACAAATTCCATCAGATTTCTTCCGTAAAGGAGATAACGTTCGTGGGATTATTGAAAGCGTTGAATTAAAAGGAAACAAACCTCAAATTATTATGTCTAGAACTTCAGAGAAGTTTTTAGAGAAATTATTTGAGCAAGAAATTCCAGAAGTTTTTGACGGTTTAATTACGGTGAAAAATGTAGTTCGTATTCCTGGTGAAAAAGCAAAAGTAGCTGTTGATTCTTACGATGATAGAATTGATCCAGTTGGAGCTTGTGTGGGAATGAAAGGTTCTCGTATTCACGGAATTGTTCGCGAATTAGGAAATGAAAATATTGATGTAATCAATTATACAAACAATATTCAATTATTTATAACAAGAGCTTTAAGCCCTGCTAAAGTTTCTTCAATCAAAATTGATGAAGATAACAAACGAGCTGAAGTATTCTTGAAATTAGAAGAGGTTTCTAAAGCAATTGGTAGAGGTGGTCACAATATCAAATTAGCAGGTCAGTTGACAGGTTATGAGCTAGATGTTATTCGTGAAGGAGATGTTGCCGGTACTGTTGCAGATGAAGACGATGTTGAATTAACAGAGTTCTCAGATGAGATCGAAGAGTGGGTAATTGAAGAGTTTGCAAAAATCGGTTTGGATACTGCAAAAAGTATCTTGAAACACGACGTAGAAGATTTAGTAAGAAGAACAGACTTAGAAGAGGAGACTATTCTAGATGTTATGAAGATACTAAAAGAAGAGTTTGATAATTAAGCAATAGCTTACATCTGCTCTAACAACACAACGAAAAAGGTAATAATAAAAAGGTTATATGTCTGAAGAGAGAGTAATAAGAATAAACAAGGTTTTAAGGGAATTAAATATTTCGTTAGAAAGAGCTGTAGATTATCTAAAAGATAAGGGAATTGCTATTGATGCAAATCCAAATGCAAAAATTTCTGATAGCGAATTTAATATCCTTCAAAGCCAATTTGCGGGCGATAAGGGGAACAAGGAGGCTTCTAAAGAGGTTGGAGAAGAGAAAAGAAAGGAAAAAGAAGCATTGCGTGTAGAGCGTGAGAAAGAAATTGAAGACAAACGCAGACAAGAAGAAGAGCGTCAAAAACAGCAAGAAATAATTAAAGCGAGAGCGGTTGTTTCGGGACCTGTACAAGTTGGTAAAATTGACTTAAATCCAAAAAAACCTGCGATTACTCCTTCTGAGGAAACAGCTAAGGTTGAAGAGCCAAAAGTTGTTGCTGCGCCTGTGCAGCCAGAAAAGCCTGTTCAAAATGAAACAGTAAAATCTGAACCAGTTGTTTCAACTCCTGTTTCTGAAGTTAAAAAAGAAGAACCTATTATTACTGAGAAAAAAGAAGTTAAAGCAGAATCTAAAGTTGCTCAGGAGCCTATCGTGTCTACTGATCCAACAACTTCAGAGGAAACTATTACAACTCAATATCAAAAGCTTACAGGAACTACTCTTACAGGTCAAACAATTGATTTATCTCAATTTAATAAGCCTAAGAAAAAGAAAGAAGATCCTAAAGCGGCTCAGAATAAACCTGGAGCTCCTGGAGTTGGCAATAATAATAACGCAAATAAAAACAAGCGTAAAAGAATTGGTCCAAAACCGGGTACGCCTGGTGCGCCAAAACCTGCTACAGGTAATGCGCCTGGAACGCCAAATCCAAATAACAAACCAGCTCAAGGTAACAATGGAGGAGGTTTTAATGCTAACAGAAGCCAAAGACCTGGTTTTGTAAAAGGAAACCGTCCTGCAATTGTGGCTAAAGTTGAGCCAACAGAAGAAGAAGTAAAAAACCAAATTAGAGAAACTCTTGAAAAACTTCAAGGTAAAGGAGGAAAATCTAAAGCGGCTAAATATAGAAGAGATAAAAGAGAAACGCACCGTCAGAAATCTGATGATGAGCAAAGAGCTCTTGACGAAGGAAGTAAAACAATTAAAGTTACTGAGTTCGTTACTGTAGGTGAAATTGCTATCATGATGGATGTGCCGATTACTAAAGTAATTGGAACTTGTATGTCTCTTGGTATCATGGTTACCATGAACCAGCGTCTAGATGCTGAAACATTGACAATTGTTGCTGATGAGTTTGGTTATGATGTGGAGTTCATTACAGTAGATATCGAAGAAGCGATTGAAGTTGTAGAAGATAGAGAAGAAGACTTAGTAACAAGAGCGCCAATTGTGACAGTAATGGGTCACGTTGACCACGGTAAAACATCTTTACTGGATTATATCCGTAAAGAAAATGTAATTGCTGGTGAGTCTGGAGGTATTACTCAGCACATTGGAGCGTATGGAGTTACTTTGGATAACGGACAAAAAATCGCATTCTTAGATACTCCGGGTCACGAGGCGTTTACCGCGATGCGTGCACGTGGAGCTCAAGTTACCGATATCGCTATTATCGTAGTGGCGGCGGATGATGATATCATGCCACAAACAAAAGAGGCAATTTCTCACGCACAAGCTGCGGGAGTGCCAATTATATTTGCAATCAATAAAATTGATAAACCAAATGCGAATGTTGATAAAATTAAAGAGCGTTTGGCTGGTATGAATTTACTTGTTGAAGATTGGGGTGGAAAAATTCAGTCACATGATATTTCTGCAAAAGTCGGAACAGGGGTTAAGGAATTATTGGAGAAAGTTTTATTAGAAGCAGAGATCTTAGATCTAAAAGCAAATCCGAATAAAGCAGCTCAAGGAACTGTTGTTGAGGCTTACTTAGATAAAGGAAAAGGATATGTTTCTACGATTTTAGTACAACAAGGTACTTTGAAAATTGGAGATTATATGTTGGCTGGTAAACACCATGGTAAAGTTAAAGCGATGCATGATGAAAGAGGGCATACTATTTTAAGTGCTGGTCCTTCGACTCCGGTGTCTGTTTTAGGTTTAGATGGAGCGCCAACAGCGGGTGATAAGTTTAATGTATTTGAAGACGAAAAAGAAGCAAAACAAATTGCATCTAAACGTTCTCAATTAATGCGTGAGCAGTCTGTTCGTACTCAAAGACATATTACACTTGATGAGATTGGACGTCGTATCGCTCTTGGTCAGTTTAAAGAATTGAATGTAATCCTTAAAGGAGACGTGGATGGTTCTGTTGAAGCATTATCAGACTCGTTCTCTAAACTTTCTACAGAAGAAGTTCAAATTAATATTATCCATAAAGGAGTTGGTGCGATTACAGAAACTGATGTTAACTTAGCTTCTGCATCAGACGCGATCATTATCGGATTTAACGTTCGTCCTGCTGGAAATGCTAGACAGCTTGCGGATAAAGAAGAAATTGATATCCGTTACTATTCTATCATTTATGCAGCTATCGATGACTTGAAAGATGCGATGGAAGGAATGTTAGCTCCTGAAATGAAAGAAGAAGTTTTAGGTAATGCTGAAATTCGTGAGATTTTCAAAATTTCTAAAGTAGGTTCAATTGCGGGATGTATGGTGACTGATGGTAAAATCTTGAGAACTTCTAAAATTAGAGTTATTAGAGATGGAGTTGTGGTTCATACAGGTGAGCTAGTTGCCTTGAAACGTTTCAAAGATGATGTGAAAGAAGTAACTAAAGGTTACGATTGTGGTATCCAAATAAAAGGATTTAATGATATCGAAATTAATGACGTTATCGAAGCTTACCACGAAGTAGCAATAAAAAAGAAATTGAAATAAAACTCAATTGATATATTTAAAAGTCCCAATGAAAATTGGGACTTTTTTTTGTTTTTAAGAATTTGATGTCTAATGATAGCGGTATTCAGAATTCAATCTTTAGAAATGCGTTTCATTTTGTAATATGCAACCTAAATGAAAGATATGCAGCGGTTTGGTTAAGAGATTGTTTGTTTCTTTGTGTAATGTTTAATAGAAATCTTTACAGAAACAGTAGTTATTTAATTTTCGGGTTATTTAGTTTGAAACAAAAGCAGATAATTGTTTTTATTGAGAGGTAATGAAAAGAGAAGGTTTTTATCTGTTTGGTTTTATGTTTGGTTGAGGATATAATATGATGTTTATGCAGTTGAGAATTATTCGCGTTATCAAAGCATTTGTTTGGAGTGGTATTAAAACAAATGATGTATTTGAGCCTTTGAATATTGAGCAGTTTAAAGAAACGATTCCTGGCTTGATACATGGTTACTTGTCGCCTGAGGAAATGCCTAACAGTTTAAGTTTATTGCCATCGCCTCCAAAAGTAGGGTCTAAAGTCTTTAAACGCGATTTTAATTCTGCTAAAAAAGCGGTTGAGTCGACAGATAAGGTGCGTTTTGTATTGGCAAATGCTGATGCGGATTTGTCTTTTCCAGCAGTTGCAAAGTTGTTTGAAAATAGTCTAGGGATTGAGATTAGTGAGTTAAAGACACCAAAGGTTTATGTTTTTATGCGGAGGGTAATGACTGATGTAGGTTTGTCGGCTTATGCAGTCAAAAAATATTATTATAGAGAGCGGCCTTTTGTGGTGAATAAAGGAAAAACATGTACACCAGAGAAAGAAGAGGGAATGCGTACAGCCAGTTCTTTTCCTTCGGCGCATGCCGCACTGAGTTGGGCCTGGGCATTATTATTTGCCAAGATGCTACCAGAGAAAAAAGAAATGATTTTGATGCGTGGATATGAATTTGGCGAAAGTCGTATTATTTGTAATGTGCATTGGCAAAGTGATGTGGAAATGGGAAGGGTTATAGGAGAGATAATTGTGAAACGATTATGTGTTAATTCTAGTTTTCAAAAAGATTTTGATAATGTTAAAGAAGAAATCTATAGGATGCTGAGAGGTGCATCTGATTAGAACGTCATGTTTTGTCAGGAGACTTTATTGTTTTGAGATGTAAAATGTTTTTTTTTAAAACTATTTTAAAAGGTTTGTTCGTTTTGAGAACGATAAAAAAAAGAAGCTTTCCAAACATTGGAAAGCTTCTTTTTTTTTTTAACAAATATTTTTTTATTTTCCGGGCTTAAGCAGGAAAACGCTTTTGTATCTTTTTTTAATTTCTGCCAAATTTCTCTCGGCTTCTATTCTGGTTTTAAAATTCCCGACAATTACCTTGTAATTTGGAGTGCTGAAAATAATGGTTCCATCAATATTGGAATTTTCTCTTTTGAAATCCGATAACGTTTTTTTTGCTTCATCGCTTTTACCGCTAAAGATTTGGATTCTATAAGTATCGTTTGTATTTATTGACGTGTTAATTTTGCGCTTTTCATTCAGTAACTGTTCAAATTTAGGATCTTGATTCAGTGTTAAATTTTGGTCTTGAGCATTAATATTGTGCGCGAAAGCAATCGTTGTAATTGTTAATAAAAGGCTTTTTGAAGGACTTAAAATTCTCATAATGTGATGGTTTTTATGCAAAAATACTATTTAAAGTTTGAGTGTGAAATTTTAATATTATTTAGAATTGATATAAATTGATAATTAAGACTATTTTAAGGTTTTGAGAATAGCTCATAAGTCGTATTTTTGTGCAAGTTTTAAAAGAGGGTATAGGTTTTAGCTGGATTTAGTACAGAAAAAATCATACCAAAAATTAGTAGACAATTATTTATACTATATGAAAAAGGTGGGTAACCATAATTCGATCTCAAGAAAATTGCTGTTTGGCTTATCGCTAACGTTAATTTTCTCCCTAACTTCATTTGCTCAAGATGCTGCTGCTCCGGCGGCGCCTGAGGCTGCTGCCGCTGCTCCAGCTGCAGGAGGCGGTGATCCAGTAAAAGGGAAAGAACTTTTTAATGCAAATTGCGCTGCATGTCACAAATTAGATGCTAAATCAACTGGTCCTGCTTTAAGGGGAGTTGCTGATAAGCATGATAAAGCTTGGATTTACAAGTGGGTGCATAACAGTTCTGACATGATTAAGTCAGGTGATGCTGTTGCTGTTAAACTTTTTGAGGAAAATAACAAAGCTGTAATGACTTCGTTTCCTCAATTGTCTGAAGGAGATATTGATAATATTATAGCATATACTTCTGAGCCTAAGGCTGAGCCTGCTGCTGCTGCTGTAGGAGGTGCTGCAACTCCTCCTGGGACTAATGTAGAAGGTGGTGCTATTTCAAATAACATTATTTTAGGAGCTCTTGCTCTTGTAATGGCTATTTTAGTTGTGATGTTGTTTATGGTAAACAAGGTTTTAACTAAAGTTGCAAATAAAAACGGTATTGAGGTTGCTTCAAAAGAAGAGAGACTTCCAATCTGGAAAGCTTTCGCTAGAAACCAATTCTTGGTTTTAGTAACTGCAATCTTCTTGCTTTTGGCAAGTGGTTATTTTGTGTACGGATACTTAATGCAAGTAGGTGTAGATCAAAATTATGAGCCAATTCAGCCAATTCACTACTCTCACAAAATTCACGCTGGTGATAACGAAATCAATTGTAAATATTGCCACTCTGCTGCTCGTGTAAGTAAAACAGCTGGTATTCCTTCTTTAAATGTTTGTATGAACTGTCATAAAAATATTTCAGAGGTTGCTGAAACTACTGCTACTCCTGAGTACAGCAAGGCATTCTACGATGCTCAAATCCAAAAATTATATGACGCTGTTGGATGGGATAAGACTAAACAAGCTTATACTGGAAAAACAATGCCTGTAAAATGGGTTCGTATTCACAACTTGCCTGACTTCGTTTACTTCAACCACTCTCAACACGTTACTGTTGCTGGTATTGAATGTCAAACTTGTCACGGACCAGTACAAGAATTTGAAATCATGAAGCAATACTCTAAATTAACAATGGGATGGTGTGTTGATTGCCATAGAAAAACTGATGTTAAGATGGAAGGTAATGCTTACTATGACAAAATTCATGCTGAACTTTCTAAAAAATACGGTGTAGAGAAATTAACTGCAGCGCAAATGGGAGGTTTAGAGTGTGGTAAATGCCACTATTAATCGATTTATTAAGATTTTAATATATATATACAATGTCATCAAACAAAAAATACTGGAAAAGTGTTGAGGAGCTAGAAAATAGCTCTATTGTTGAGGCGCTTAGAAATAACGAATTTGTTGAAGAAATTCCTACTGATGAGTTTTTAGGTAATGCTGAGGCTTTAGCTACATCAGGAACTTCACGTCGTGACTTTTTAAAGTACGTAGGGTTTAGTACGGCGGCTGTAACATTAGCTGCTTGCGAAGGTCCGGTTCACAAGTCTATCCCTTATGTATTGCAACCAGAGCAAATCATCCCTGGTGTTGCGGATTATTATGCAACTACAGTTTTTGATGGATTTGATTTTGCTAATCTTTTGGTGAAAACTCGTGAGGGTCGTCCAATTAAAATTGAAAACAATACAATTGCTGGAGCTAAATTTTCTGCGAATGCTAGAATTCATGCCTCTATTTTAGGTCTGTACGATAGCGCTCGTTTGAAAGAGCCAAAAGTAGATGGTCAAAATTCTTCTTGGTCAGCTGTAGATTTGAAAATCAAATCTAGTTTAGCAGATGCTAAAGCTAAAGGTGGTCAAGTAGTATTATTAACTAATACTTTAGCAAGTCCATCTACAGAGAAATTAATTGGAGAGTTTATTGCAAAAAATCCAAACGCTAAGCACGTTGTATATGATGCAGTTTCTTCATCTGAAGCATTAGACGCTTTTGAAGCTGTTTATGGTCAAAGAGCTTTAGTTGATTATGATTTTTCAAAAGCTTCTTTAATCGTTTCTGTTGGAGCTGATTTCTTAGGAGACTGGCAAGGTGGAGGATATGATACTGGATATGCACAAGGACGTATTCCGCAAAATGGAAAAATGTCTCGTCACTTTCAGTTTGAATCAAACATGACATTGTCTGGAGCTGCTGCTGATAAGCGTGTTCCAATGACTGTAGCTGCTCAAAAGCAAGCTTTAGTTCAAATTTATAATATTGTTGTAGGTGCTTCTGTTCCTGTAGCTTTAGAAGGAAACTTTAAAACTGAAGTAGTAAAAGCTGCACAACAGCTTAAAGCTGCTGGTTCAAAAGGAGTTTTAGTATCTGGAATTGAAGATAAAAATGCTCAATTATTAGTTTTAGCTATCAATCAAGTATTGGCTAGTGAAGCTTTTAGTACTGCTGGAGCAAGACAAATTAGAAAAGGTTCTAATGCTGCAGTTGCACAGTTAATTAAAGATTTGAATGCTGGAAGTGTTCACACTTTAATTATGAGCGGAGTTAACCCAGTTTACACTTTAGCTGATTCAGCTTCTTTTGTGTCTGGATTGAAAAAAGTTAAAACATCAGTTGCTTTTTCATTAAAAGAAGATGAAACTGCATCAATTGTTTCGATTGCTGCGCCAGCTCCTCACTATTTAGAGTCTTGGGGAGATTTAGAGCTTACAAGTGGAACATATAGCTTAACTCAGCCTACAATCCGTCCTATTTTTAATACAAAACAATTTCAAGATGTTTTATTGTCAGTAAACGGTACTGCTGGTACTTATTATGACTACTTAAAAGCAAATTCTGGAGCTTACACTGCAGGTGCTTCTTGGAATAAAGTTTTACACGACGGTGTTGCTGTTTTAGGAACTTCAGCATTATCTGGAGGAGCTATTGATGCTGCTACTGCTGCAAATGCTGTTGCAAGATCTAAATCTGCTGGTGAATTCGAATTAGTATTATATACTAAAACAGGATTAGGAGACGGACAACACGCTAACAACCCTTGGTTGCAAGAGTTTCCAGATCCAATCACAAGAGTTTCTTGGGATAACTATGTTACAGTTTCTAATGCTGATGCTAAAAAACTTGGTTTATCAAACGAAATTGTTGCAAACGGTGGTTTGAATGGTAGTTATGCTACTATTACTGTTGACGGAACTAAATTGGAAAATGTTCCAGTTATCGTTCAGCCAGGTCAAGCAGTTGGTACTTTAGGACTAGCTCTTGGATATGGACGTAAAGCAGCTCTAAAAGAAGAAATGCAAGTAGGTTTAAATGCTTACGCTTTATATAAAGGTTTTAATAATGTTCAATCTGTATCTATTGTAAAAGCTGGAGGAGTACATGAGTTTGCTTGTGTTCAAGGTCAGAAAACTTTAATGGGTAGAGGAGATATTATTAAAGAAACTACTTTAGAAATATTTAATACTAAAGATGCTGAACATTGGAATGAAAAACCAATGGTATCTTTAGATCACCAAGAAGTTGAGGCTACTACTGTAGATCTTTGGGAATCTTTTGATCGTACAACTGGTCACCACTTCAACCTTTCAATTGACTTAAATGCTTGTACTGGATGTGGAGCTTGCGTTATCGCTTGTCACGCTGAAAACAACGTTCCTGTTGTAGGTAAAGCAGAGGTAAGAAGAAGCCGTGATATGCACTGGTTACGTATCGATAGATACTATTCTTCTGAAAGCACTTTTGAAGGTGATAATGAAAGAAAAGAAGGAATTGCTGGTTTATCTAGTTCATTATCTACATTTAATGAAATGGAGAAAGCAGGAGATAATCCTCAAGTTGCATTCCAACCTGTAATGTGTCAGCACTGTAACCACGCACCTTGTGAAACAGTTTGTCCTGTTGCTGCAACTTCTCACGGTCGTGAAGGCCAAAACCATATGGCTTACAACAGATGTGTTGGTACTCGTTACTGTGCAAACAACTGTCCATATAAAGTACGTCGTTTTAACTGGTTCTTATACAACAAAAACAGCGAGTTCGATTATCATATGAACGATGATTTAGGACGTATGGTTCTTAATCCAGACGTTAACGTGCGTTCTCGTGGTGTTATGGAGAAATGTTCTATGTGTATCCAAATGACACAAGCTACTAAATTAAAAGCTAAAAACGAAGGCCGTCCAGTTAGAGATGGTGAATTCCAAACAGCTTGTTCTAGTGCTTGTTCTTCAGGAGCGATGATATTTGGTGATGTAAATGATAAAGAAAGTAAAGTTGCTAAATTAGCGGCTGACGAAAGATCATACCACTTATTAGAGCATGTAGGTACAAAACCTAATGTGGTTTACCATGTTAAAGTTAGAAATACTTAGTAAAATTATTAATTAAGAAACAATATAAAGGATTATGTCGTCTCACTACGAAGCACCCATTAGAAAACCTTTAGTTATTGGTGATAAATCTTATCACGATGTAACTGTAGATGTAGCTGCACCTGTTGAGGGGCCTGCAAACAAGCAATGGTGGATTGTATTTTCAATCGCATTAATAGCCTTCCTTTGGGGGTTAGGTTGTATAATTTACACCGTATCTACCGGTATCGGAACATGGGGATTAAATAAAACAGTTGGCTGGGCTTGGGATATTACTAACTTCGTTTGGTGGGTTGGTATTGGTCACGCCGGAACATTAATTTCTGCGGTATTATTACTTTTCCGTCAACGTTGGAGAATGGCCATCAACCGTTCTGCTGAAGCTATGACTATTTTCTCAGTAGTTCAAGCAGGTCTTTTCCCAATCATTCACATGGGACGTCCATGGTTAGCATACTGGGTATTACCTATTCCAAACCAATTTGGATCGTTATGGGTAAACTTTAACTCACCTTTACTTTGGGACGTATTCGCGATTTCAACGTATCTTTCAGTATCATTAGTTTTCTGGTGGACTGGTTTATTACCTGACTTTGCAATGCTTCGTGATAGAGCAATCACACCATTTAATAAAAGAGTTTATTCTATCCTAAGTTTTGGATGGAGCGGTAGAGCAAAAGACTGGCAACGTTTTGAAGAAGTATCTTTAGTATTAGCTGGTTTAGCTACTCCACTTGTACTTTCTGTACACACGATTGTATCTATGGACTTTGCTACTTCTGTAATTCCTGGATGGCATACAACAATTTTCCCTCCATACTTCGTTGCTGGAGCGGTTTTCTCTGGATTCGCGATGGTAAACACATTGCTTATCGTTATGAGAAAAGTATCTAACCTTGAAGCATACATCACATTACAGCATATCGAGTTAATGAACATCATTATCATGATTACTGGATCTATCGTAGGTGTTGCTTACATCACTGAGTTATTCGTAGCTTGGTATTCAGGTGTAGAATATGAGCAATATGCATTCTTAAATAGAGCTACTGGACCTTACTGGTGGGCATATTGGTCAATGATGACATGTAACGTGTTCTCTCCTCAGTTCATGTGGTTCAAAAAATTAAGAACTAGTATCATGTTCTCATTCATCATTTCGATTGTAGTAAACATCGGTATGTGGTTTGAAAGATTCGTAATTATTGTTACTTCTTTACATAGAGATTACCTTCCATCTTCTTGGACAATGTTCTCACCAACATTTGTTGATATTGGAATTTTCATTGGAACAATTGGTTTCTTCTTCGTATTGTTTTTATTATACTCTAGAACATTCCCTGTAATTGCTCAGGCAGAGGTTAAAACAATTTTGAAAGGAACAGGAGATAATTACATTAGAGAAAGAGCAAACAGTAAAGATTCACATCATGAGTAATAAAGTTATATACGCCATTTATAATGACGATGACGTTTTGATGAGTGCAGTAAAGAAAACTAGAGCTGCTCATCATCATATTGAAGAGGTTTTTACTCCATTTCCGGTTCACGGATTGGATAAAGCCATGGGATTAGCACCAACAAGATTAGCAATATGTGCTTTTTTATATGGATGTGTTGGTATTTCTGTTGCAACAACTATGATGGGCTACATCATGATTCATGACTGGCCACAGGATATTGGTGGTAAACCAAGTTTTAGTTTCATCCAAAATATGCCATCTTTCGTGCCAATTATGTTTGAGATGACTGTATTCTTTGCAGCTCACTTAATGGTAATTACTTTTTACATGAGAAGTAGATTATGGCCTTTTAAAGAAGCTGAAAACCCAGATGTAAGAACAACTGATGACCACTTTTTAATGGAGGTTGCTGTAAATGATAACGAAGCTGAGTTAGTTTCTTTCTTTGAAGGAACTGGAGCTGTTGAAGTTAAAGTAATAGAAAAGAATTAATTGTAGCTATGAAAAGGATATATAAAATAACACTTTTAGTTGGTATAACTATTTTAGTTTCATCTTGCCACAATAATTCGGCACCGAACTATCAGTATTTCCCAAATATGTATGAGTCTGTTGCTTACGAGCCATATTCAGAAGCAAAAATATTTAAGGGAGGAAAAGAAGGACAGCTTCCTGTTGCAGGAACTATCAATAGAGGTTTTGAACCTTATGAATATGAAAATTCAACGGCTGGTTATGAATTAGCAAAAGCTAATCTAAAATCACCATTGACAGAAGAAGAGAAAAACTCTGGAAAAGGGAAAGAACTTTTCGAAATTTACTGTATTAGCTGCCATGGTGCAACTGGAAACGGTAAAGGTAAATTGGTTGAAAGAGAGAAATTTCTTGGAGTACCTAGCTATAAAGACAGAGAGATCACTGAAGGAAGTATTTTTCATGTTGAGACTTATGGTTTAAATGCAATGGGTTCACATGCAAATCAATTAAGTGCTCACGAACGTTGGTTAGTTGCTGACTATGTTCTGAAACTAAGAAGCCAATTATAATTGTTGAACAAACTGATCGTAATAGATATGTATACATTTTCAAGTAAATTAAAAACTTTTTCTATCATCTTAATGGCCGTTGGTTTATTAGGAATTGGGTATGGTTTTTTAAGTGCACCAAAAGATATTCAAGAAGTTGAAAAAATACTAGCTGCAGATGAACATGGTTCACATGGTGCT
The DNA here is from genome assembly GCF_003254565.1 of Flavobacterium nitrogenifigens. Lineage (GTDB taxonomy): Bacteria > Bacteroidota > Bacteroidia > Flavobacteriales > Flavobacteriaceae > Flavobacterium > Flavobacterium nitrogenifigens. The sequence goes on along the minus strand of NZ_QJRI01000181.1, from coordinate 13,227 downwards.
GCACATGAAGAAAAAGCGGAGGCATCTCACAAAGAAGCAGGTCATCATGAAGCTGCTGAAGCTGCACATGACGCTCACAAAGGAGCTGCACATGCTGAAGTTTCTGGTGCAAATGAGCACGAAAAACATTTAGAGCACGTATTGCACCAATTGCAAAATAAGCCTTGGTCTGCTGTATATGTAGCTTGTATTTTCTTTTTACTGCTTTCAATGGGAGTTTTAGCTTTTTATGCTATCCAACAAGTTGCTCAAGCAGGTTGGTCTCCAGTTTTGTTTAGAGTTATGCAAGGTATCACAGCTTATTTACCAGCTGGTTCTGTTATCTTCTTTATCATCTTAGTTTTATGCGGATTACACTTCAACCATATCTTTGTTTGGTTAGGTGAAGGTGTAACAGATCCTAAAAACGCTAATTATGATGCAATTATTGCTGGAAAATCTGGATATTTGAACTTTCCTTTCTGGATCGTAAGAGCTGCTATCTTTTTAGGAGGTTGGAATTTATACCGTTATTTTTCTAGAAAAAACTGTTTAGCTCAAGACGAGGCAAATGATGATCTTTACTACAAAAAGAACTTCAAAGCTTCTGCTGGATTCTTAGTATTCTTCATCGTTTCTGAGTCTATCATGGCTTGGGATTGGATTATGTCATTTGATCCACACTGGTTTAGTACATTGTTTGCTTGGTATGTATTTGCTTCTTTCTTCGTAAGTGGTATTACAACTATTGCATTAGTAACAATTTATTTAAAATCAAAAGGATACTTAGAGTATGTAAATACAAGTCATATCCACGATTTAGCTAAGTTTATGTTTGGTATTAGTGTATTCTGGACTTATTTATGGTTCTCTCAATTCATGTTGATTTGGTATGCTAATATTCCAGAAGAGGTAACTTATTTTGTAACAAGAATTCAATTATATAACCTTCCTTTCTTTGGAGCGGTTGTTATGAACTTTGTTTTCCCATTATTAATATTAATCAATACTGATTTCAAACGTCTTAACTGGGTTATTGTAATGGCAGGTATTGTGATATTATTAGGTCATTATGTTGATTTCTTTAATATGATTATGCCTGGTACAGTAGGAGACAAATGGTTTATTGGAGTTCCTGAAATTGCATCGATTCTTTTCTTCTTAGGTTTATTTATATTTGTTGTATTTACTGCATTAACTAAATCTCCTTTGCTTGCAAAAAGAAATCCTTTCATCGAAGAAAGTAAACATTTTCATTATTAATATTTAAAGAAGTAAACAGATGACAAGTTTGTTGGTAATTATAGTTTTAGTTTTATTAGCGGTTGCATTATGGCAATTGACGAAGATATTTGATCTTACTCAGGTAGGATCGTCTTCTGATGATTCTCAGGTTGCATCAGATAATGACAATAACGTTCAGGGATATATTATGTTTGGCTTTTTAGCTTTCATTTATATATTTACGATTTATGGTTTACTAAAATGGGGTAATTTGGTACTTCATACTCCTGCTTCTGAGCACGGTGGTTTAGTAGATAATTTAATGAATATTACTTGGGTTTTAATCTTTACAGTTCAAGTTATTACGCAAGGTTTGCTTTACTGGTTTTCTTTTAAAAATAGAGGAAACAAGGATAGAAAAGCATTATTCTTTGCTGATAGTAATAAACTAGAAGCAATCTGGAGTATTATTCCATCTGTTGTTTTAGCTTGTTTGATTCTTTACGGATTATATGCTTGGAATAACATCATGTTTGTTGATAAAGATGAAGATGTAATCGAAATCGAATTATACGCTCAACAATTTAAATGGACAGCAAGATATGCTGGACAAGACAATGTTTTAGGTAAAGCTAACGTACGTTTAATTGAAGGAGTTAATACATTAGGGGTTGACATGTCAGATCCTAATGCTCAAGACGATATCGTAGTTTCAGAATTACACATCCCTAAAGGTAAAAAAGTTCACTTTAAAATGCGTTCTCAGGATGTATTGCACTCTGCTTACTTCCCTCACTTTAGAGCTCAAATGAACTGTGTTCCTGGTATGGTTACTGAATTTGCTTTCGTTCCAACTTATACAACTTCAGAGTACAGAGAGTTACCATTTATGGTTGAGAAAGTAGCACATATCAATAAACTTAGAGCTGAAAAAAGTACTGAGTTAGTTGCAAAAGGAGGTACAGCTTTAGACCCTTATACATTTGATTATTTATTATTATGTAATAAAATTTGTGGAGCTTCTCACTACAACATGCAAATGAAAGTTGTTGTTGATACTCCAGAAGATTACAAAAAATGGTTAAGTGAAAAAACTACTTTAGCTCAGGATATTAAAGCTGCAAAAGCTGCTGAAAAACCAGCTGAAGGAGCTGCACCAACTACAGATACTGCTGCAAAAGTAATTGACACTGTTAAAACTGTTGTTGATACTGTTAAAGCGGCTGTAGCTAAAGTTGCGATGAAATAATATTATTAAGAAAATTTAAAGTACAAATATATGTCAGCAGAAGCGCACGGTCACGATCACGGACACGATCACGAGCACGAACATCATCATAAAGACACGTTCATTACTAAATATATTTTTAGTATTGATCACAAAATGATTGCTAAACAATACTTGATTACTGGTATTGTTATGGGAGTAATTGGGATTGCAATGTCCTTGCTTTTTAGAATGCAATTAGCGTGGCCAGAAGAGTCTTTCAAAATATTTAATGTTTTATTAGGAGATAAATTTGCACCTGATGGTGTAATGGCAAATGATATTTATCTGGCTTTAGTTACAATTCACGGTACCATCATGGTATTCTTTGTACTGACGGCAGGTTTGAGTGGAACATTCAGTAACTTATTGATTCCACTTCAAATTGGAGCTAGAGATATGGCATCTGGATTTATGAATATGATTTCATACTGGTTGTTTTTCTTATCTGCAGTTGTAATGTTATGTTCTTTATTTGTTGAAGCTGGACCAGCATCTGCAGGATGGACAATTTATCCTCCATTAAGTGCATTACCACAAGCAATTCCTGGATCTGGAACAGGTATGACATTATGGTTAGTATCTATGGCTATTTTCATCGCATCTTCTTTGATGGGATCTTTAAATTACATTGTTACTGTACTTAACTTAAGAACTAAAGGAATGTCTATGACTAGACTTCCTCTTACAATCTGGACATTTTTCGTAACAGCTATTATTGGTGTTATTTCATTCCCAGTTTTATTATCTGCAGCTTTATTATTGATTTTTGATAGAAGTTTTGGTACTTCATTCTTCTTATCTGATATCTATATTGCTGGAGAGGTTTTACACTACCAAGGAGGTTCGCCTGTATTGTTTGAGCACTTATTCTGGTTCTTAGGTCACCCTGAGGTTTACATCGTAATCTTACCAGCGATGGGACTTGTTTCAGAAATTATGGCGACAAATGCTCGTAAACCAATTTTCGGTTACAGAGCGATGATTATGTCAGTTCTTGCAATTGCATTCTTATCAACTATCGTTTGGGGTCACCACATGTTTATTTCAGGTATGAATCCTTTCTTAGGATCTGTATTTACTTTTACAACTTTATTGATTGCAATTCCATCTGCTGTAAAAGCTTTTAACTGGATTACAACTTTATGGAAAGGTAACTTACAATTTAACCCTGCAATGTTATTCTCTATCGGAATGGTTTCTACTTTCATCACTGGAGGTTTGACAGGAATCATTTTAGGAGATAGTACATTAGATATTAACGTTCACGATACTTACTTCGTAATTGCTCACTTTCACTTAGTAATGGGTATCTCTGCACTTTACGGAATGTTTGCTGGTATTTACCACTGGTTCCCTAAAATGTACGGAAGAATGTTAAACAAAAACTTAGGTTATATTCACTTCTGGGTAACTGCAGTTTGTGCTTATGGAGTTTTCTTCCCAATGCACTTTATCGGATTAGCTGGTTTACCAAGACGTTACTATACTAATACAAACTTCCCATTATTTGATGATTTGCAAAATGTGAATGTTTTAATTACAACATTTGCTCTTGTAGGAGGTGCGTTCCAATTAGTATTCTTATACAACTTCTTTAGCAGTATTTTCTACGGTAAAAAAGCAACTCAAAACCCATGGAAATCTACTACATTAGAGTGGACTACACCAGTTGAACATATTCACGGTAACTGGCCAGGAGAAATTCCTCACGTATATCGTTGGCCGTATGACTACAGTAACCCTAATCACGATGTAGATTTTGTTCCTCAAAATGTACCAATGAAAGAAGGTGAAGAAGTTTTACACCACTAAAAAAATAATTAAAGGCTGTCAGAAATGACAGCCTTTTTTGTATAGTTAAAGTTTTAATCGTTCAGATTAACTGTTTTACAAACTGATTAGTTTATATATCTTTGTGGGATGAATGAAAATCTCGATCCTACTACTAAAGGATACAACTCAGAAGAGTTAGATCTTGAAAAAAGATTGCGTCCGCTATCATTTGATGATTTTGCCGGACAAGATCAAGTTTTGGAAAATTTGAAAGTCTTTGTTGCCGCTGCCAATCAGCGTGGTGAAGCGCTAGACCATGCCCTTTTTCATGGTCCTCCAGGTCTAGGGAAAACTACTTTAGCAAATATCTTAGCAAATGAATTACAGGTTGGTATTAAAATTACTTCTGGTCCAGTATTGGATAAACCTGGTGATTTGGCTGGTTTGCTAACAAACCTAGACGAAAGAGATGTTTTGTTCATTGATGAGATTCATAGACTTAGTCCTGTTGTTGAAGAATACTTGTACTCTGCAATGGAAGATTTCAAGATTGATATTATGATTGAATCGGGACCAAATGCAAGAACGGTTCAAATCAATTTGAATCCTTTTACTTTGATTGGAGCAACAACTCGATCGGGATTGTTAACAGCTCCTATGCGTGCCCGTTTCGGGATATCTTCACGTTTACAGTATTACACGACCGAACTTTTAACTACTATTGTTGAGAGAAGTGCTTCTATTTTAAAGATGCCTATTGACTTAGAAGCGGCGATTGAAATTGCTGGAAGAAGTCGTGGAACTCCTCGTATCGCAAATGCTTTGTTAAGACGAGTTCGAGATTTTGCACAGATTAAAGGAAATGGAAGAATAGATATTGAAATTTCAAGATATGCTTTAAAAGCACTAAATGTAGATGCGCATGGTCTAGATGAAATGGATAATAAAATATTGCTGACCATTATCAATAAATTTAAAGGAGGTCCGGTTGGACTTTCAACGTTGGCTACAGCAGTTAGTGAAAGCAGTGAAACCATCGAGGAGGTTTATGAACCTTTTTTAATTCAAGAAGGATTTATTATGAGAACACCTCGAGGCAGAGAAGTTACAGATAAAGCCTATAAACATCTTGGAAAAGTAAATACTAATAATCAAGGAGAGTTGTTTTAATACTGATAGAAATGTCTATAAGTAAAAAGTATAATTATCCGCCAAAGCTCTCTATTTTAAGATTTTTTATGGATGCTGAAGGAGTTCGTAGAAATCCGATACCGTATCATGAAAAATATTTTGAGCGGTTTGGAGACTCTTTTTCTATACGAATTGGAAAATCAAGACATATTATCTTGTCAAGAGATAATGACGTTGCTCAGTATATACTACAGAAAAATCAAAAGAATTATTATAAATCTAAATTCCAGTCTGTTTATCTTTCTAAATATTTAGGAAAAGGTCTTTTAACGGTTGATGGAGAATTTTGGCTCAAACAAAGAAGACTTATTCAGCCTGCTTTTCATAAGCAAAAAATGAATCAGTTGGTTGATAATATGAAGCTAACTATTGTTTCTGAGCTCAATGAAATTGTCACAGATAAAAAAGTAGATCTTTTTCCGATGATGAGCGAAGTAGCATTTAATGTTGTCGCTAAATCATTATTTCAATTTTCTATTGAAGAAGAAAAACTTAACCGAATAAAATATATTATTGAGGCGGTTCAGAATTTTCTAATTAAGGAAATTAGATTGCCACATAAAGCATGGTGGTTTTCAATTAGCGGTCAGGTAAAAAATCACCTTCAATTAGCGAAGGAAAATGATGCAATCATTAGAGGTATTATTGAAGAGAGAGTTGCTTCTCAAAATGAAGTGAATGATTTATTGAACATGCTTTTGGAAACTCGTTATGAAGATACTGGAGAGGGTATGTCTGTTGAACAATTAATAGATGAAATTAAAATTCTCTTTATTGCTGGACATGAAACAACGGCTAATGCTCTCACTTTTACATTGCAATTGCTCGGAAGCCATTTAGATGTACAGCAAAAAGTATTTGAAGAAATTCTTAAAGTTGAATCGGAAAGTGAGAATGTTGTAGAACAGCTCCAAAAAATGACATATATAAATGCAGTTTTGAATGAGTCAATGCGTTTGTATCCGCCTGCTTGGATTACAGACAGACAAAATGTAGAGGACGATTCTTTAGGTGAGTTTATTATAAAAAAAGATACTTTAATTGGTGTTTCTTTTTATGAGTTGCATCGAAATCCAAAATATTGGGATAATCCAGAACAATTCAATCCAGATCGTTTTTTAGGGGAACAGAAAAAATATTCTATGCAATATTTTTATCCCTTTGGAGCAGGACCAAGAATGTGTATTGGTGCTGGTTTTGCTATTTATGAAATGTGTTTGGCAATTTCCCATATTATTAAAAAGTATAAAGTTGTTTCAGTAAGAAATACGGTCAATTTTAATCCTTTGATTACCTTAAAACCTGTTGATGTTGAAGTTGTTTTTTCTGAAAGGTGATGATTAATTCTAAAGAAAAATATTCGAAGTTTATAAAAGAAGAAGCCAAAAGACTTGGTTTTCTTTCTTGCGGTATTTCTAAAGCAGGTTTTTTAGAGGAAGAAGCGCCGCGACTTGAAAATTGGTTAAAGAATAATCGGAATGGTCAGATGGCTTATATGGAAAACCATTTTGACAAACGTTTAGATCCGACTTTATTGGTTGATGATGGTAAAAGTGTTGTGTCGCTTTTACTGAATTATTATCCAGATTCTTTTCAAAATGACGAAAGTTTTAAGATTTCTAAGTATGCCTACGGACAAGATTATCATTTTGTGATCAAAGATAAACTAAAAGAACTTCTTCATTCTATTCAAGAAAATATTGGTGAAGTTTCAGGACGTGCTTTTGTTGATTCAGCACCTGTTTTGGATAAAGCTTGGGCAGCCAAAAGCGGTTTGGGTTGGATTGGAAAAAATAGTAATTTGATTACTCAAAAAGTTGGCTCATTTTACTTCATAGCCGAACTTATTATTGATTTAGAATTAGAATATGATCATGCTGTAACAGATCATTGTGGCAGTTGTACCGCTTGTATCGATGCCTGTCCCACGCAGGCAATTGTTGCTCCCTATATTGTAGATGGAAGTAAATGCATTTCGTACTATACCATCGAATTAAAAGAAAATCTTCCCGAAGAAATGAAAGGAAAATTTGATGAATGGATGTTTGGCTGTGATACCTGCCAAGATGTTTGTCCATGGAACCGATTTTCGAAACCACATTCAGAACCTTTGTTTAATCCGAATCCAGATTTGCTTTCTTTTACTAAAAAAGACTGGTTAGAGATTACAGAGGAAACTTTCCGAACAGTCTTTAAAAATTCCCCTATCAAAAGAACCAAATTTGATGGTTTAAAGCGTAATATTAAATTTTTACAATAGTATTTAAAATATTTTATTTTATTTATATTACTGATTATCAAGGCGTTTTCTTGCGTGCGCACTTTTCTTAGCCTTTTTTATTTCTTACGTTTTATTACTTATTTGTCAATAAATTCTGTAAGAATTTTAAATTATCGTAATTATTTAAGAAAATTCAGTCCTTTCATTATCAAATGTTTACAAAATTTTGATTTTCAGCCGATGAACAATTGTTAAAAACTGTTGTTTGACGACTTTATGTGCACTTTGTCGGAATAATAAGGTTCGATTTGGTTTCGCGATATACTTTCGCACTTTCCAAATCTACTTATTTTAAAACCAGAGAGACTTTTTTAGTCTTTTTAATACAATGTCATGGTCTACATAATGTCCTTTTTTTGTGTAAGTCTCAGGAAAACTTTTTCAAGTTTTTCAAAATCCAATTTATTTTTTTTCACGTATCCCACACATATACTAAAAACGATCTTCCGTTTTTTAGTATCCAAAATTTCTGTTCCACAAACACAAGTCGTCTATGCGTAACTCTACTTTTTGTAAGTCTGGATTTTCTAGACTAATTCTTTTTATCTTATTTGCCGTATTACCAATAACTTCATTCGCACAAGTATGCGGAACCCCTGGAGTTGATGGACCTGTTGCTGTGTCAAGCTCTGTAAATACGTACTATCCAATTTCAGGAAATATTACTTTAAATGCGGGAGCTCAATCTATTTTGTTAGCTGGAGTGCCTGCAACAGATCAATATTCGAATAATTTTGGAGCCACTCCGATTTCAGCTGGAGACTTGATTTTAATTATTCAAATGCAGGATGCAACGATAAATTATACAAATACAATTAGTTATGGTTCTGGAACAACAAGTAGTGGCCCAGATAATCAAGGAGGTACAGGATTTACGTCTCTTGGTAATACTGGAGTTTTTGAGTATGTAATTGCGACGAATAGTGTACCCTTATCGGGGGGAAATTTGACATTCAAAGGTACTGGAGCTAATAACGGTGTCTTGAATAGTTTTTATAATGCAAATGCTACGACAACACGAGGAAAGAGAACATTTCAAGTAGTGAGAGTACCTCAATACTCTAATTTAACCCTTACAGCCAATATTACTACACCACCGTTTAATGGAGTTGCTGGTGGTATTATTGCTTTTAATGTTTCTGGAACTTTTAATTTTAATGGTTTTAGTATTGATGGTAGTGCAAGAGGGTTTCGAGGAGGATATAGTCCAAAAGCAGATTCGAATGCTAACGATTCTAAAACTTATGTTGATGACTCTTCAAAAAGTAATGTTTCTGGAAAAGGGGAAGGAATAGCTGGTACGCCTAAATATATGTGGGATGGCTTTAATCAGGTAGCAAGTACAGTCGAAGGAATGCCTGGAGGTTCTGCTGGAAGAGGTGCTCCTGCCAATGCTGGAGGAGGAGGTAATGACCACAACACCGGTGGAGGTGGAGGAGGTAATGGTGGTTTTGGTGGTCTTGGTGGTGCTGGATGGCAAGGAGGAGGAGGAGATCTTTTTTCTAATTATCTTACAGGAGCAGGAAGACCAGGGTCAAAATCTTATGTTACGACTACAAAATTCCCAAGACTTATTATGGGCGGTGGCGGTGGCGCAGGAGATGCAAATAATGCGTCTTCTGGTGTAAAAGGAGGTGTTGGAGGGGCAATTATCCTTATTAATGCTGGAAATGTTTTAGGAAGCGGTACTATTTATGCTAATGGAGGAAAAGGAGCACCAGGAACTTATGCTAGTTCACCAGATGGTGCAGGAGGAGGAGGAGCTGGAGGAACAGTTTTGTTGAATGTTTCTAATAATAGTACAGCAAATATAAAAATAGAAGCGAACGGTGGTGCCGGAGGAAATACTGAAAATGACGATAACAATGAACACGGACCAGGTGGAGGTGGAGGTGGTGGAATTATCTGCCATAATGTTTCAAGCACAGTTGCGATTACAACTAGTGTACTTGGTGGGGCTGCAGGTAAATCTAATGCAGGAAAAGGAATTAATCATGGAGCTGTTGAAGGAAAAGATGGTTATGTATCAACTTTTACAGTTGCAGACGTGCCACCAAATTTACAGGTTAATGCAAATTGTTTTCCAGTCCTTGAAACAAAAGTAAAAACATTATCTACTACTGCGGTTTGCAATGCTATTGATGAAAAAGTTTCTTATGAAATCGAAATAAAAAATACGGGAGCAGGAAATGCTGCTGGTGTAATGTTGGATTTTAGTTTTCCACCAGGTATCGAATTTGATTCAGCTACGGCAGTTTATTCTACTGGAGCTTCGGGACCAGCAGGAACTCTATCGAATTCGGCTACGGCTAATAATCCTGTTTTTGGAGGATTTAACATTGCACAAATTGGTGTTGTGACCATAACTTTAGTTGGAAAAGTAGCAACTTCAATAGCTGCAGGAACTTATAGTGCAAATGCACAAGCATTATATCTTGACCCAACACGTACAATAGCCAATTCCACTAGAAGAATAACGGCATTTACAAATGCTTATGGTAGTGCAAATAAAACGTACGAAGGTACAGGCCAATCAAATGTTCCAGGTGTAAATTTTAGCGGAACAGGTACTGCTGTTGATAATATTTCAATTTTAGCTTTACCAGCAGCTCCAACTGTGAGTGTAACACAAACAACTTGTGCATCTCCAACTGGAACTATAACGGTAAATACACCCGCAAATGATTCAGGAATAAGTTATACTTTAACAGGAACGAATCCTATATCTGCTTCGGTAAATAGTACAACTGGTATTTTTTCTGGATTGGTACCAGGAACTTATTCTGTAACAACTACAAACGAACAAGGATGTACTTCTGCTGCAAATACTGGTATTGTTATTAATGCTGTTGATGGTGCCCCAACAACAACAGGGGTAACTATTTGTCAAGGTGAAACAGGATCATTGACAGCTTCTTCAGCTTGTGCGGTTTCTAGTAGTATTGGACCGCTGTTTGGTATAGCTAGTAATGTTGACGGAATAGGGTCAGTTGATTGGTTGAATCCTACAGGAGCTAATTCAAATGGTTCAGGTGTAGCATCTGCAAGCAGTAATAATAATCGAACCACAAAATACCTTCACGTAAGAGATTTTAAGTTTTCTATTCCCGCAAATGCTAAAATAAAAGGAATTGCAGTGACAATTGGACGTTATGCAAGTTTAAATAATACTGGTAATAATAACAATAACAATGTTTCCGATAATGTTGTTAGTTTAATTAAAGCAAATGCAATTGTAGGAGAAAATAAAAAAAGCGCAGTTACTTGGTCAAATAGTAGTACAGCGGTTGTTACTTATGGTGGTGGGGCTGATTTATGGACAGCCACTTGGACGCCAGATGAGATTAATAATGCTGGTTTTGGAATTGCTTTAGCTGCAAATATTAGTAAGTCCGGCAATAATACAGTTACCGCATATGTTGATTATATGCAGATAACAGTAAGCTATACTATAGGAGAAATAGAATGGTATACAACATCCACAGGTGGTTCATCAATTTATACAGGTACTTCTTTTAATCCAGTAGGAGTCACAGGATCTGGATTGACAAGTACTGCTACAGCAACAACAAAAACGTATTATGCGGCTTGTTCAGGTAATGCGAATTGTAGAGCGGCAGTTAATTTTGTTATTAATGCAAAACCAACAATTACAGGAATTGCTCCTAACTCAAGGTGTGGTGCAGGAGAAGTAACTTTGGGGGCAACAGCATCAGCAGGAACGATTAACTGGTATGCAGCTTCTACAGGAGGCTCATCATTAGGAACAGGAGAGAGTTTTACGACACCAAGTTTATCTACAACAACTTCCTATTATGTTGAGGCAACAGATAATGGTTGTGTAACACCAACAAGAACAGAAGTTAAAGCAACAATAAATTCAGTTCCAACAATAAATTCTACAACAGAAGGTTCGATATGTGGTTCTGGATCAGTAAAATTAACCGCAACTGCATCAAATGGAGTGACTATTAATTGGTATGCTGATCCTACAAGTTCGAAAGTATTAGAAACAGGAACCACTTTTAATACTCCAATTTTAACAGCTACTACAACTTACTATGTTGGAGCAGTAACATCGTTAGGTTGTACATCAACGTCTAGAATTGCTGTTGCAGCTGTTGTAAATAATGCTTCTACTATTGTATTTACAAGTGGTACTCAAAATCCAACAGTTTGTTCTGGAGCATCAGTTCCTAGTGCAGTATATACTTTTGGAGGAAGTGCTACAAATGCTACAGTATCTAACTTGCCTGCAGGGTTATCTGCTGCGGTTGATGCTAATGCAAAAACAGTAACAATTTCTGGAAACCCAACAGCAGCAGGTACTTATACAATTACAACGGTTGGTCATACTGCGCCTTGTATAGAAGCAACAATTCAAGGAATTGTAAGCATAACACCGAATGTGTCTATTGCACCATTTTCGCCAGCAACGTCTTCTCGTTGCCAAGGAGTTGAAACAATAACAAAAACTACAACAGCAACAAATTCAACAGGTATTACATATAGCCTAGATTCTGCAAGTAGCGCAGGCGGAAATACTATAAATTCAGCTACTGGAGCAGTAACTTATGCAGCTGGATGGTCGGGAATAACTACAGTCACAGCAAGTGCTGCAGGATGTAATGGACCAGTAACAACTACTTACATAGTAACGACAAATGCTTCACCTACAGCAACTATATCTGGAAATTTAACGGCATGTTTAACTACGACTTTAACAGCGAATTCAAATGCAAATTCGCCAACTTATGTATGGTATAAAGATAATGCTGCAATCTCTGGTCAAACTTCTTCTAAGTTAGTTGTAAATTCCAATGGAGATTATAAAGTAAAAGTTAGGAATTCTTCTGGATGTGAATCAACTTCTGCTACTTCTACAGTAAAATTTAGTGATACCGAAAAACCTGTTAAGCCTGTATTGGCTGATATTACAGGAGAATGTTCTGCAACAGCAGCAGCTCCGACAACGACAGACAATTGCGCAGGAACAGTGACGGGAACAACAGCAGATCCTTTGACTTATAATGCTCAGGGAACCTACACCATAAACTGGACTTTTAATGACGGTAACGGAAATGTAGAAACAGCAGTCCAAAAAGTGATCATTAAAGACACGGAGAAACCTGTCAAGCCCGTATTGGCTGATATTACAGGGGAATGTTCTGCAACAGCAGCAGCGCCGACAGCCATAGACAATTGTGCAGGAACGGTGACTGGGACAACGACAGACCCATTGGCATACAATGCTCAGGGAACTTATACGATTAACTGGACTTTTAATGACGGCAACGGAAATGTAGAAACAGCTACTCAAAAGGTAATCGTTAAAGACACGGAGAAACCTGTAAAACCAACATTAGCAGATATTACGGGAGAATGCTCCGCGACAGCAGCAGCGCCGACAACGACAGACAATTGTGCAGGAACAGTGACTGGGACAACGACAGATCCATTGGCATACAATGCTCAGGGGACTTACACGATTAACTGGACTTTTGATGAC